>CAKUEH010000016.1 GCA_934646185.1 uncultured Oscillospiraceae bacterium
CCGGGCATCCGTGTCAGCATGGAAACGGAGTTTGACGGTGTGATAACGCCGCTCAAGATCGACATTTCCACCGGCGACGCCATCACGCCCCACGAGGTGCGTTACAGCTTTAAGCTGATGTTGGAGGATCGCTCCATCGAAATTTGGGCGTACAATCTGGAAACCGTTCTGGCCGAAAAGCTGGAAACCGTCGTGTCCCGCGCCACCACCAACACCCGCATGAGAGATTTCTATGATCTGCACATTCTGAGCCAGCTCCACGGCCAGAGCATCGTCCCAGCCGATCTCCGTGCGGCGCTCATTGCAACGGCCAGGAAACGCGGTACAGAGAAGTATCTTGCCGACGCGCCTGCGGCCTTTGATGAAGTTGAGGCCGACCCAAACATGGAAAAGCTGTGGCGGGCTTATCAGAAGAAGTTCTTCTATGCTGCCGACCTGTCGTGGCATACAGTCATGGAATCCATCCGCAGCCTATATGAACTGGCACAGGGATAAGCGTTGCTCTTGCATTGAATGCTCATATCGACATACGAAGGTCAAAAACGGGAAATTGTATCGTAAATTGATACACTGAATTTCGTTGCAAATTTGTAACTGGAAGTGAGGGTGAAAAAATGATTATATCCGAATTGAGAGTATATGACTTTCGCCAATTCAAATCTGTGGATGGCGCTCCCGGCTTAAAAATCACTTTTCACAAAGGACTAAACGCGCTGATTGGCGAAAACGATTCGGGAAAAACCGCCGTAATTGACGCATTAAATTAGTCTTATTGACACAGAGCAATGAGTATATCCGGCCGTCAGATGAGGATTTTTATAAGCCTGTTGGCGAAGATGCGTGCTCAGAGTTCAAGATCGATTGTACGATTTCAGATTTTACACAGAACGAAGCAAAGAACTTTATCGAATATCTTTCATTCAACCAAACAGAGAATGGCATTGAATATACGCTTGAACTTCATTATCGCGCATGGAAAGAAGGACATAAAATTTATCAGGAATTGCGTGTGGGCGATATAGACGATGGAATTTCGATTGATGGAAAAGCAAGAGAATTGCTGAAAGCTGTTTATTTGAAACCACTCCGTGATGCCGAACGGGAAATGAGTTCCGGACGTGGTTCCAGAATCTCGCAAATACTTCTAAATCACCCTGTTTTCAAAGATAAAAAAGAACATGCGGTTCTCGATATTTTTCGGGATGCGAATAAACGCATTGAGGATTATTTTATAGGTGATACGGATGGAAAACGCATTCTCCAGACGATCCGCAGTAATTTAGAGTCATTTAGTGATAAAGGCCAAGCCAGTGATGCAGAATTAAAAACCTCGGATATTCAGCTAAAAGCTATACTGGAGTCCCTGTCATTGAATGCTCCTGAGATCAATCCCGGGCTTGGGGAATTGAATCTGCTATTTATTGCGGCGGAGTTGTTGCTCCTTAAGGATGATACAGATGGCGGCTTGAAACTGGCTCTAATCGAAGAATTGGAAGCCCATCTGCATCCGCAAGCGCAGCTTCGACTAATCAGTTATCTCCAGAACGAGTATAACGAGAATGATGTCTAAATTATCATATCCACGCATAGCCCCATTTTGGCATCAAAAATCAACCTCAAGAATTTGATTTTAATGAAGAATGGCACCGGATATGATTTGGCCGAAGGGCGAACTGGATTACAAAAGGGCGATTACCTGTTCCTCCAGCGTTTTCTCGACTCAACAAAGGCCAATCTGTTTTTTGCTAAGGGTATCATAATGGTCGAGGGAGATGCAGAGAATATTTTGATACCTGTTGTTGCAGATATTCTCGGCTATCCATTGGAGAAATACGGAATATCCGTTGTAAATGTTGGGAGCACAGCTTTTCTTCGATATAGCGGAATTATGGTAAGAAAAGACGGCACCGATATAGGAATACCTGTTTCTGTAATAACAGATTGTGATGTAAGACCATACGATGTCGAGCCAACGACTAAGGAGAAAACATTCAACGAGAAGAAAGCTGAATCTTTGCAGGCTAAAGAAAAAGGAGACAGAAAATATACAAATGGCTCCGTACGCGGCTTTACTTCACCTCGATGGACGCTGGAGTATTGCATCGCCCTGAGCAGCCTTTCGGATGTTTTCCATAAGGCGGTTCATTACGGAAAAAAATTCTGAATGCGCAAGAGCATATTTCGCTGACTGATGCCAAGATTGACGAAGCAAATCGTGATGCCGAAGCAGAAGCGCAGGCGTGGAAGGAGTTCTCCGCTGCTGAGAGGGCATACCATATTTATGATTTAATGCTTAATGGCGATGGAAAAAGCAGCCTGAAAGCGATCGTTGCCCAGTGCTTAGCTTCGCTTTTGCGTTGGGAAGTATCCATAATTCCAGCTGGGTTGACGCAAGAAAAGATGTTTGATCTCGACTTGTATGGATTCAAAACCGACGAAAGCAAAGAGGCAGCATTGAAATCTGCAATAGAGAATGATTCATTTTTAAGCTATATTGTGAATGCCATCAAATATGCAGCAGGAGAAACAGTGTAGATAGGAGGATTCTATGATGGAATGGCAGATTTCCGACCAAGACATTCAAGCCGTAGAAGAAATCCTTTTGCCGCATGGCGCACAGTTTCCGGAAGATGCAAAGGACGTTATACGTTGTTGGCATTCAACTGATGTAGCAGCCTGTCCCGGCAGCGGAAAAACAACGGTTCTTCTCGCAAAACTGAAATTGTTAGCGGATAGAATGCCGCTCGAAAACGGTGCGGGAATCTGTGTGCTTTCTCATACAAATGTCGCCGTCAATGAGATCAAAAACCAGCTTTCCGATTACGCGGACAGGCTTCTCAGCTATCCAAATTATATAGGTACCATCCAGTCGTTTATTGACAGATTTGTGACGATGCCATACTTGCGAAACATCTCTGGACAGAATGTGCAAGTGGTTGATAGCCTGACTTTTGCCCAGCAAGTGCTTAGCAAGATGCAGCATGACGCAAAGTATAGCACGCTTGACTATGTAACAAAGAATAATTTTGAAACTGGCAAGCAATTCTCAGAACGAATCAATCACACACAGGCATTATACATACGAGATGATGGGGCGCTTTGCATAGGAAGGCAGCAAAAGCCGTTGGCTGGTGCTGGGAAGGCTTCTGCTGAGCAATATAAAAAACTGCTGGTCGAACTTCTTGAAAATGAAGGAATGATACGGTATCAAGACGCCTATGTATATGCAAGCACTGCCATTGGTGAATTACCAGCAGAGTACGGCGATCAAAACGGCAAAAGTCGCAAAGGAAGCCGGGAAGAAGGTTCTGCGGGCAATCGCGGCAGCGGCAGAAAAGCTGGTCGCAGCTATCGGCGCAGGCGGCGCGGCGGCAGTTTCCGTTGTCGTGGTGATTTTGCTTGTAGGGATGTTGTTTGCTTCGCCGCTCGGTATCCTGTTCGCCGGTGAGGATACCGGTACGGAAATCAAGATTCCGGACGCGGTTGCAACGCTGAACGGCGAGTTCACCGACGAAATTTACCGCATCATGGAGGGCAACCCATACGACGTGCTGGATATGCAGGAGGGCATGGAAGCGGCCATGCTGCAAAATTGGCGAAACGTGCTGGCTGTGTACGCGGTCAAGGTCTCGACCGACGAAGAACACGGCTTGGACGTTATAACAATGGACGAAGAAAAACTCCAGCTCCTGCGGGAGATTTTCTTCGACGCCAACAAGCTCGAATACGAATTGACAACCAGAACCGTAGACGGCAAGCGGATCACAACGCTGCATATCTCCGCACAGATCAAGGATGCCATGCAGATGGCAGATGAATACGGCTTCACCGACCAGCAGCAGGAGATGCTCGAAGAACTGCTGAAACCGGACTACGACGACATTTTTCTTTCCCTAATCGGCAACTATCAACCGGGCGGTGCGTCCATCGGTCCTGTCGACATTTCAGACATCCAAGGCACGCTGCCGGATGATCTTGATCCGCTGCGAGAATCCATTGTTCTGACGGCTTATCAGCTTCTCGGAAAAGTGACATATTTCTGGGGCGGCAAAAGTCTCGTCCTCGGCTGGGACAGCCGCTGGGGAACGCCGACGACCGTTACCGCACCGGGCAGCGGCTCGACCGGCAAGGTACTGCCGTTCGGACTGGATTGCTCCGGCTTTGTGGACTGGACATTCTATAACGCCACAAACGGTACATACCTGCCCGGACGCGGTGGAGGTGCAGCCTCGCAGCATGGCTACTGTACCAACATTGCATGGGCAGACGCGCTGCCCGGCGATCTTGTCTTTTACGCGGACGACAGCCACGTCGGAATCGTCTGCGGCTACGACAGCGTGGGCAATCTCCTCGTCATCCACTGCTCCGGCGGGCAAAACGGCGTGGTCGTAACCGGGCGCGAGGGCTTTGCCGTCGCAGCCAGACCAGATTTATTTACAGATTAGTCCAATTTGCTTCGTTTGTGCGGCGTTCTTTGTTGGCTCTGGTGAATAGCTTTCTTTCCTTTTTCCTGCGATACTTGGCGTACCAAAGCGAAAGGAGATTGCAATGGAAGCAAGAAAAAACCTATGCGCCATGCTGCCGCTTGCACTCCACACCAGAGTCCGGCAGGAGCAGGAAAAAACCGGGATGACCCTCGGCGAGTATGTGGAAGCCATGATCACAGAATATTACGATTGGAAGGATGGAAAAATCATGACCGGAGAAATGAGAACCTTAGCCGCACAAATCCCCGCAGAGCTCTTTGACCGCCTCGACCGCTACCTCAAGGAGCGCGGCATCAAGAGGAACAGCCAGAAGCGGACGAAACTTGATCCTATCCCAAGCCCCTGCAGGTCAAGCCTGCGGGGGTAAACCTTTGTTGCAAGCCGTCAGCCGACACGCGCCCGCGTGTCGGCTTTTCTGCGTCCCGACAGGGACGCTGCACCCCAGAGGCATAAAAACAGCGCGTTGGAGCGCGTGTGACGAAGTACGAAAACAGATGTACAGGAGGCAAGAAAACGCAGATGCTATCTGAGCACCAAAACAAAAACGCAAATTTTCTCCGAATCCTGATGACACTCCGCGCCCTGCGTCAGAGCGGAGACATTACGGAAAAAGAATACCGCAGAGCAAAGAAATATTATCAGAACCTGACCGGCGCAGACATTGTCCTTACGGATTAAACTGTAATTTGCACGGTTTCCACAAGAATTCCCGCCGCCGTTTCAGCGTTTGGTAGAATTCGGGACCGTTTGAAAGATATCAGTAGACTTGAACCTTTTCGCGGATATACTTGTCGTTGACAAACGGCACGGGAGGTGAGAAAAATGCCAGTTGCAAAACTGATTGCGCCAACGACGAAGCAGGAGATCCCCAAGCTGCGCGTGGCGGCATATTGCCGCGTGTCCTCAAACTCCGCAGATCAGCGAAATTCCTTTGCAACGCAGGAACATGTTTATACGAAATACATTGCAGAGAAGCAGGAATGGGAGCTGGTCGACATTTTTGCCGACGAGGGTCTCAGCGGCATGAAAGCGGATAACCGCCCGGAATTTCAGCGAATGATCCGTATGTGTGAGCTGCGCCAGATCGACCTCATTCTTACAAAATCGGTCTCCCGCTTTGCCCGCAACGTAAAAGAGGCGCTGAACTATACGCGCAAGCTGGAGCTGCTTGGTGTCGGGGTGCAATTCGAAGAAGAAGGCATCAATACATTGGCAATGGCCGACGAGATGCTGCTCAATACGTTTGCAGCCATCGCACAGGAGGAATCCAAGTCCATCTCGCAGAGCCAGCGGCTGTCCATTGTCAAACGGATGGAGTCGGGGGAATACATCGCAAGCAATGCACCGTATGGATATCGGCTCATAGATAAAAAACTCGTTATCTATGAACCGGAGGCCGAGGTTGTTCGTTGGATATTTGCAGCGTACTTAAATGGAATGTCGACGGTTGAAATTGCGCACGAATTAAGCGCAAAAAACGTTCCGACAAAAGGGAAAAAAGAACAGTGGAAAGCGAACAGAATCGCGTATATCCTGTCCAATGAAAAATATGATGGGGATACACTATTCCAGAAATACTATGGTGAGGAAACCGTGCCATTCAAAAAACATCGCAATTATGGAGAGATGGATCAGTTTTTTGCGTACAATACCCACGATGCAATTTTACCACAGGGAATGTTTCAGGCTACACAAACACTACTTCAGAGCAGAAGCAGGAAGTTTGGAAGGAAAATGTCTCAATCAGAATACCCTCTTACAAGCCGCGTTCGGTGTTCCGAGTGTGGCTCTTTCTATCACCGGAAGGTGCGAAGTGGCGTAATCAAGTGGGTCTGCTCAAAACACGCGGCAGACACTACCGCCTGCAATTCCAGCTATTACAGCGAGGAACGCATTTACGATGGTATCATCACCATGATCAACAAGCTGCGCTTTTGTGAGGAAGATATCCTCGGTCAGACGATTCAGAAGCTGGAATTTGCCGCCGCTGCCTATAAGCGGAACAACAGAGCGGCCAGCCAGCTCAGTCAGAGCATTGCCGAACTGAACGCAAAGCTGCTTGCACTGGAGCGGCTGCGATCAAAGGGATACCTCGCCGCCGACATTTACCATACGCAGGCGCGGGAGATCCGTCAGCAACTCGGCAAGCTGAAAACAGAGCGGTACAGCAGCTTTGAATCTCGGATCACAACGATGTTGGAGGATGTGCGGAAGCTGAAATCGCTGATCGATGAGCCGGAACAACCGCTGGAAGTGTTCGACGAGAAGCTGTTCCATGAGATCGTTACCGACATTTGCATCAATCACCATGACGAAATGACGGTAACGCTGCTTGGTGGACTCAGATTTACAGAACAGATTTAAGAGGGACGGGTATGAAAAAGATTCGATATTTACCGTTTGGCTACACCATCCGCAACGGTCAAACCGTGATTGACCAGCAGGAGGCCGAAACTGTGCGCGGCATTTTTACGGCATATATTCACGGGGCATCGCTCAAGGAGATTGCGGAAGATCTCACAGCGAAAAACATCCCATACACAGAGCGAAGCTGCGTTTGGGACAAGGCGAGAATCTCTCGGATACTAGAAAACGCCAAATACACCGGCGATGCTGAACTTGACGTGATCATCGAAGACGCTGTCTATGAGGAAGCGGTCGCAGCCAAAAGCGCACGGCGCTGGAATCGGGCCGTTACAGAATGTGAAGGAATCCGGCAGCTCCGCGACCATACCCGCTGCGGAAATTGCGGCGCGCCCATGCTCCGGCACATCAACTCCAAGCGGGCCGTCCGGGAAAGCTGGACGTGCAGCAACACTGCCTGCGGCCTGCGGGTGCGAATCAGCGATGGTGAACTGCTCCAAAAGGTCACGCTGCTTATGAACCGTATCATTGAAAACGCCGATCTCCTGCTGCCACATGAAATAGTGCGGCGCACAGATTCTCCTGCGGTGCAGGAGCTGCAGCAGCAGATCGCAAATGAGATGTTGCGGGAGCAGCCGGATGAGTAGCGGATCGTAGACCTGCTGCGCGAGATTGCAGGCCAGCTTTATCGGCAAACCAATGCAAAAACACAGATCGCCGCGCAGATTGCCAGAAAACGCGCCGCTTTGATGCACCCACAGGATGCGTTCAACAGCGCCTGCTTTTCCAGCCTGATTGACGCCGTCTCCCTTTCCGCGGGAGGCAGCGTCATTCTGCATACAAAGACACAGACCGAGATTTATGAAAGCGAGGATAAACCGAATGGAAGTACAGAAAATCCCAAAGCGGACAGTCACCCTGATTGAACCGAAGAAGTCCATCCTTGTAGACAAGGAGAAATATCACCAAAAGCGAGTGGCGGCCTACTGCCGCGTCTCCACAGACTCCGAAGAACAGCTTACATCCTATCAGATCCAGATGCGCGTTTATACAGAAATGATCGCCGCCAGGAAAGAGTGGGAGTTTGCCGGCCTTTATGCCGATGAGGGCATCTCCGGCACAAGGACGGACAAACGCCCGGAATTTCAGCGCATGATCCGCGACTGCCAGAATGGAAAGATTGACTATATCATCACAAAATCCGTCTCCCGCTTCGCCAGAAACACGGTAGAGTGTCTGGAATATGTGCGCTCCTTAAAAGCGCAGGGCATTGGCATCTTCTTTGAAGAACAGAATATCGACACGCTGAAAAACGAGAGTGAATTATACCTTGTCATTTACGCAGGCTTTGCGCAGTCCGAATCCGAGAGCATCAGCAAGCACATCACATGGACCTACCGCAAAAACTTCGAGGATGGGAAAGTGAGCTTTCAGTACAAGCGGCTGCTGGGCTACCGGAAAGGCGAGGATGGCAAACCGGAGATCGTGCCGGAGGAAGCGGCCATCGTAGAACGGATTTTTGAAATGCTTCTCGCTGGACAGCCAGTGGGACTTATCGCGCAGACACTCCAATCCGAGAACATTGAGATTCCCGGAAAGGACCTCAGCTTCAGCAAGAACATGATTATGAACATCCTGCGGAATGAAAAATACTGCGGTGACAGCATTCTTCAGAAAACCGTGACCGTAGACTGCATTTCCAAAACACGCAAAGCGAATCACGGAGAAGCGCCGATGTACCTTGTCGAGAACAGCCACCCGGCGATCATCAGCCGCGACATTTTCCACCGCACACAGGAAGAACTGGCGCGACGAAAGGCCCTCCGACCAAAATCGGATAAGACGTCTATTACCCAAAGCGGGAAATACTCCAAATACGCGCTGAGCGAGGTGCTGCACTGCGCCGAATGTGGCAGCCGCTACAAGCGTGTGACATGGAATATCCGCGGAAAGAAGAAAATCGTCTGGCGCTGCGTCAGCCGATTGGATTACGGAAAGAAATACTGCAAGGATTCCGTCACAGTGGAGGAAGCCGCCCTGCATGGGGCCGTTGTCCGGGCGCTGAACCGCTTTCACGCGGAGGACGAGTCCACCCCTACCTCACGCTTATGAAAGCCACCATCGGAGAAGCCATCGGCATCAACGGCGGATCGGAGGAAATTGACCTGCTGACCCGCCGCATCGATGCGCTGAACAAACGGATGCTGGAACTGGTCAACGAAACCGTTGCGGCTGGGAAAGACGTAGAAAGCAGCGAGGATGAATTCAAAAGCATCTCCGATCAAATCGAGCAGCTTAACCGCCGCATTGCCGCAATTCAGGAGAGTGTGCGCGGCGATGCCACGCGGCAGGCGCGGCTGGAGGAAATTCAGAGCATCATCGCCAAGCGCAATGCGAATGAAACACAATACGACGACAGCATCGTGCGCCAGATGATCGAGTGCATCAAGGTGTATGGCGACGGCCGCTTGACGATCATCTTCGGCGGCGGATATGAGATCGAGGAAACATTATAAAGAATCAGTCTGCAAGATACAGAAAAGTAAGAGGTGCGCGCACACCTTTGCGAGCGTTTTCCCTGAGAGGTTGGTATCACATTTTGATACCACCAACCGCTCAGAGAAAACAGATAAATATTTTTCCGCAAGGTGAAATTTTGACGGATTACCCTGTATAATAAAAAGGAAACTGGCAAAGGAAATAGAAAATATGATTTATTACATTGCAGATATGCACTTTGGACATACGAATGTACTTCGTTTTGATAATCGCCCGTTTTCAGATACCGCGCAGATGGATGACACGCTGATTCAAAACTGGAATGAACGAGTTGCAGATGACGATACCATCTATATTCTGGGCGATGCGTTCTGGAAAAACGAAGAAAACAGTATTCAGATTATGGAGCGGTTGCGGGGACATAAGCACCTGATTCAGGGCAACCATGACCGCGTGAAAGGAAAGCTCCGCTTTTATTGGGAAAGCATTACGCAGTACGCAGAAGTCAATGACGAAAACCGCTTGGTCATTCTGAGCCATTACCCGATGCTATTTTATAAAAACCAGCACCACGGAGCGACAATGCTGTACGGGCATGTACATAATACCAGCGAGTGGGAACTCGTTGAGAAGTGGAAGAAAGAGCAGTGGGCAATGGGCATTCCAAGCAGGCTGATCAATGTGGGCTGCATGATGGAGTATATGCGCTATACCCCGCGCACTCTGACGGAACTGCTGGATGCCAATCCTATGCCGGAAATTTTCAGAGTCCGCAAAGACGGAAGCGCTGTTGAAGTATCTAAGTAGATGCGAAGGGATGGATTCTCAGGATGAAAGTGACACCGCTGAAAAAACAGAGCAAGAAAAATCAGCGAAATTTTTATGCAGCAAAGCGCGGTTCGTGGAACGGCGTTTCCCCAATCACCCTCGTTGTGCAGAGCAAGCGGATTTATGACCGGAACCGCGCAAAACAGGAAAGCCGTCAAAGTGCAGATCGCTGACAGAATCGTGCAGACCGCACCAAATTCCATAAAACCCACAATATCTTTTTTGGTTGCACAGTAGCAACCAGCAGTATGAAGCAGCAAGCTCCAAAAACCTTGCCAAAAAAGCTGAAACCATTGAAAACACTAGGAAAACCGTTGATATCTTAATTGGTGCAGCTTGCCATAAAAAGCTCCGAAATTGCTTGATTTCGGAGCTTTTTCTTGCATTTTACAGTCAAAAAGTTCAACCATATTTTCGAAAATGCGTTTTGACCCAAACCGTGACCCAAACCGCGATGTACGTCGGTGTACGAAACAGTACGAAATAGCACGAAAAGGCCATTCCGCAGCGCATAAGACGTACATAAAATCAGTATTTTTTCACGAGAAAAGGGGCGCGCTGCCGTTTTGGCGGCGCGCCCGCTATGCCTTGCGTCACACCACTTCCCGGCTGATCATTTGACCGATGATATCTGAGATTTGTACTGATATAAGAAAGTAGCCAAGGTAATTTTCAATGGAGACGCACTGACTACTGCGCCACTGATCGACCGGATATTGTTAATACTGGGTATGTTGATGTGCGGCTTGAAAGAAAACAAAGCGTACTGCAAACCTATCATAAAGCACTGCAACCGAAAACAACCGTTACAGGAAAAGAAGCAGGGCAAGAAACATCGAAGAAAGCGAAAAAGAAAAGCAGCGAAATGGAGCTATAACGGCAATATCTTTTTATAGCTCCGCGCTACTTTTCATAGCTTTTTAGCAGTTCCGGGCACCATTGGGGCACCACAGTATACATCTTTCTTGTATAGTGTGTATGATGTGGAATGAGCCGGGCACCACAAAGCGGGGCACCAAGGGCACCATTTGAATTATTTTCCCCAAAACAGATGCTGCTCGAGCAAAAGAAAAAGCCTCGAAAACATAGAGTTTTCAAGGCTTTGATGGCGGAAGCGGTGGGATTCGAACCCACGTGCCCTTGCGGACAACTGCATTTCGAGTGCAGCTCGTTACAACCACTTCGATACGCTTCCATGTATAAATATTCACTTTTGGGGACTAATCACATGATTTCGAGTGCTGCACCTTCGACCACTCGGACAACTCTCCGTGTCCCAACTTTATTTTACAACTTTTTCTCTCATTTTCAACCGCGACTTTCCTTGGAATTCCAGAAGTTTTCAGGAAGTAGGGGAGAAAAAAGGAGGGAAAAGCGGGATTGCGCGAAAAATGTGAAATCAAAAAAGCTAGTGTTCATGCGGGTTTGCGGGCAAAAACTCTCCATGACTCCCAAATGCTTTCGAGTCAAGGCCGTTATAACCACTTCGATACCGCTCCGTGCGGGCATATTATAACAGGCGGCTATGGGAAAAGCAAGAGAAATTTCCGGTTCAGGTCTTTTTGATGAACTGACGGCTGCATTTCGGGCAGCGGATGTTGATCTTGCCCTTGCCGCGCGGGACGCGGACGACCTGACGGCAGCCGGGGCAGCGGAAATAGCGGTACTGCTTATCCGTCAGACGGCTGAAAAAGCGCAGGAAAGCCGCGTTTTCGCGCCGCCGCGCCTCGATGTTGCGCGAGTACATGCGGAAGATCGACCAGACGAGCGGGACATAGGCCAGCAGGCTCAGCACAGACATCCACTGCACGCGCCGGCCGCCGATGGCGCTGATGAGGATCAGCACGAACGCAGCGCCGAGCAGACACTGGTTCAGCCGGTCGGAGCCATAGCGCCCGGCCATAAATTTCCGCAATCCGTCCCCGATTTTCCGAAACATGTTCTGTCACTCCATCTGTAAATCGTTTGATGGAGTCTATTATAAAAACCTGTCCGGGAAATACAAGCGCATGGGCCGATTGTTTATAAAAAGTTTAAATTCTTCCGGAATCTGATTTCAAAATCACGGTTACGATCTCCGGGCGGTTGCCGATGCGCAGCGGCAGCTTCCGGCTGCCGCCGAGACCGCGGCTGACGATCATGCTGGTCTGCCCCTTCTGATACAGCCCCGCCGTATAGTCCGGGAACAGATCCAGATGCGTCCCGAAGACGGCGCCCACAAACGGCAGGCGCACGATCCCGCCGTGGCCGTGGCCGCATAAGACCGTCTGCACGCCCATGTTCGCCCACAGGTCCAGCTCGTCGTTGCGGTGCGAGAGCATGAGGATATAGGCGTCCTTCCCCTGCGTCTGCCGGATCTCGCGCACGAGCTGCGCCGGGCGCTTCTGATCATACGGGCCGTTGGGGTCGTCGACCCCGGCCAGCACGATGGACGCCTGGCCCTTTTCAAGCAGCCGGTACTCGTTTTGCAGCCGCACGACGCCCGCCGCGTCCAGCAGGGCAAACAGCGCCCCGCGCTTTTCGCGCGAGAGCACCCACTCGTGATTGCCCGTCACATAAAATGTCGGCGCGAGCGCCGTCAGACCCTCCAGCAGCGGCGGGAGCATGGAAAGATCCGTGAATTCATCGGCCAGATCGCCGGTGAGCGCGATGAGATCCGGGCTCTGCAGGCGCACCAGCTCCAGCAGATACCGGCTCTGCGCGTCAAAGCGCCTGCCGTGCAGATCGGAGATCTGCACGATGCGCAGTCCGGAAAACGCCTCCGGCAGCGCCGCGCAGACCGCGGTCACGGTGCTCGTCGAAAGCGTGAAATTTTCAAACCATGCCGCTCCGGCCAGCACCAGCGCCGCCGGAAGCAGCCAGCGGCTGCGGCTTCTTCCGCGTTTTTTCTCCTGCATGCGAACCGCCACCTCCTGTCGATCGGCGCTATTTTACCACATCCCGGCCTCAAAGAAAAGCAAAACAGCGCGCCTGCGGGCCGGAATGCCGGGCCGCGGACGAAAAAACCGCGCTTTGCGTCCCGGCTATCCATATTTTATATTGTGATATTCAGATTAGAATGCTATAATATCCGAAAAAAGAAAAAATAATGGATGTGCATTGGAATTGAAGTACGGAACCTGGACGATCTCGTCCTATGAGCCTGCCGACGCGAGGGCGTTGTGCGCGGCGGGCTTCTCCCCGATTACGGCTGCGCTGCTTTGCAGCCGCGGCTACCGGGACGCGGGCGCAGCCCGCGAATTTTTATCCTGCAGCACCCCCCTGTCGTCTCCCTTTGATCTTCTGGACATGGACAAAGCCGCCGCCCGCGTGAAGCAGGCGCTGTCCCGGCGCGAGCATATCGCCGTTTTCGGCGATTACGACGTCGACGGCATCACGGCGACCTGCCTGTTAACGGAATATCTGCGCAGCAGGGGCGGCCATGTGACGAGCTATATTCCCGCCCGGCTCGAAGAGGGCTACGGGCTGAACCCCATCGCGATCGACACGCTCAAAAAACAGGGCGTGGAGCTGATCGTGACGGTCGACTGCGGCATCACGGCAAACAAGGAGGCCGCGCTCTGCCACGAGCTTGGCATCGATCTGGTCATCACCGACCACCACGAGTGCAAATCCGAGCTGCCGCAGGCCGCCGCGCTCGTCGACCCGCATCGCAGAGATCAGCCCCAGCCGGCCGCGGAGCTGGCCGGCGTCGGCGTGGCGTTCAAGCTGGCCGCCGCCATCGAGGGCGAGCAGGAAAAGCTGCTGGATCAATACTGTGATTTTCTCTGCCTCGGCACCGTCGCGGACGTCATGCCCCTGACGGGGGAGAACCGCACGATGGTCGCGCGGGGCTTAAAGGCGCTGGAAAACCCGAAGCGCGTCGGCATCGCGGCCCTGATGGCCGAGTGCTCCGTGCAGAAGGGGCCCGTGACCGCGGGCACCATCGGCTATACGCTCGCCCCGCGCATCAACGCCGCCGGGCGCATGGGCGAGGTCGAGATCGCAACGGAGCTGTTTCTGACGCGCGACGCGGGCCGCGCGGTCGAGCTGGCGGGGACGCTCTGCCGTCTGAACCGCCGGCGGCAGGAGATCGAAAGCAGCATCTACCAGTCCGCCGTCTCCATGCTCCCGCCCGGCGGGCCGCCGCAGGCAATCGTGCTGGCGGACGAGAGCTGGCACCAGGGCGTGGTCGGCATCGTCGCCTCCCGCATGGCGGAGGAATACAGCTGCCCAACGTTCCTCATCTGTCTCGACGGCGACAAGGGCAAGGCCTCGTCGCGCTCCTACGGCGGATTCAATCTGTTCCGCTCGCTCGAGCAGCTGTCCGGATTGCTCGAAAGCTACGGCGGGCACGAGCTGGCCGCGGGCTTTACCATCCGGCGCGAGAGCATCGCGCCCTTCCGGGAAAAAATGATGGCCCTATGCGCGCAGTTTCAGGAATCGGAGGCGTGCAGCACGGCGCTTGCCATCGACTGCGAGATCCCGCCGGAGCTGCTGACCATTGAAAATATTCAGGCGCTGGGCGATCTCGAGCCCTGCGGCGCGGGCTGCCCGCGGCCGGTCCTGTGCATGCGCGGGCTCCACGTGACGGAGCTTGCGGAGGTCGGCGGCGGCAAGCATCTGCGCCTGCGGCTGAGCAGGGGCGCGTATACCTGGGGCGCGATCTTCTTCTCGACCAACGCGCAGCGCGCAGCCGTGGCGCAGGGCGACGTAGTCGACATCGCGTTCACGCCGCAGATCAACGAATACCGCTCCATGCGCTCCGTGCAGCTGAATCTCGTGGATATCCGACCCGACAAGGCCTTTCGCGAGGCGCAGGGGCACGACCGCGCGGTCTATCACAAGCATCTGGCGGGCGGCGAGCTCAGCTGCGACGAGGCCGGGTGTCTGCTGCCCACGCGGCAGGATTTTGCCGCCGTCTGGCGGTATCTGGCGGCTTTTTCGCAGGACGGCGTCCTGACCGAGGAGCTCGGCTGCCTGAGCCGCAAAATCTCGCGCTGCGCGAAGCTCTCCTTAAGCGCGGGAAAAACGCGCATCTGTCTCGACGTTCTGGCCGAGCAGGGGCTTCTGCAGCTTGAGCAGCGGCCGAAGGCGCTGTATATCCGCCTGTGCGCGGACGGCCGGAAGGTCGATCTGGAAAAAAGCCCGATTTTGATCCATCTGAAAAAGCAGAAGGCAGGAACCTGAATGGAAACCAAACAAGAGCATTACGAATCCATGATGCAGGCGATCACCCGCTACGCCCCCTCCGCGGATCTGGAGGTCATCCAGCGGGCATATGAATACGCCGACGAAAAGCATAAAAATCAGCTCCGCAAATCCGGAGAGCCCTATATCATCCATCCGCTGGCCGTGGCCGAGATCGTGGCCGAGATCGGCCTCGACACCGACGCGATCACGGCGGCGCTGCTGCACGACTGTCTGGAGGACACCGACGCGAGCTTTGAGGAGATCTCGCGCCTGTTCGGCGAGACGGTCGCGAATCTGGTCGAGGGCGTCACAAAGCTGACGCGCGTGCAGTATTCCACGATGGAAGAGCAGCAGATGGAAAATCTGCGCAAGATGTTCATGGCCATGTCGAAGGACATCCGCGTCATCCTCATCAAGATCTCGGACCGCCTGCACAATACCCGGACGCTGCAGTACCAGACGCCGGCCAAGCAGATCTCCAAGTCCATGGAGACGATGGAGGTCTACGCGCCGCTGGCGCACCGGCTCGGCATGCAGAAGATCAAGTGGGAGCTGGAGGACACGTCTTTACAGTACCTCGACCCCGAGGGCTATCAGGAGATCATCGACTATCTCAAAAAGAACGAGGACAGCGCCAACAGCTTCATGAACGCCATCCAGTCGAAGATCACGAACCGGCTGGCCTCCGTCGGCATCCATGGCTCCATCTATGGCCGCATCAAGCACACCTATTCCATCTACCGCAAGATGCGCGCGCAGAACAAGACCATCGACGAGCTGTACGACCTGTACGCGTTCCGCGTGATCGTGGACAATATCGCCGACTGCTATAACGTCCTCGGCCATATCCACGATCTGTTCAATCCCATTCCGGGCCGGTTCAAGGACTATATCTCCACGCCAAAGCCCAACATGTACCAGTCTCTGCACACGACCGTCATCGGCTCGCAGGGCATCCCGTTTGAGGTGCAGATCCGCACGTGGGAAATGCACCAGACGGCGGAATACGGCGTCGCGGCGCACTGGAAATACAAGCAGCATGTGGGCGAGGGCTCGGAAAAGGAATTCGAGTGGGTGCGAAGACTCCTGGAAAACCAGCAGGACGTCGAAGCCGACGACTATATCCACTCGCTCAAGGTCGATATGTTCGACGACGAGGTCTTCGTCTTTACCCCCAAGGGCAAGGTCATCTCCCTGCCCGCAGGCTCCACGCCGATCGATTTTGCCTACGCCATCCACTCCGCCGTCGGCAACTCCATGATCGGCGCGAAGGTCAATAACCGCATCGCAAGCTACGACGCGCCGCTGCATAACGGCGACATCGTCGAGATTTTAACCTCCAAATCCGCCAAGGGCCCGAGCCGCGACTGGCTGAACATCTGCCAGTCCAATCAGGCGCGCATCAAGATCAAGCAGTGGTTCAAGCGCGAGAAGCGCGACGAAAACATCGTCCGCGGCAAGACGAGCTTTGAGGCCGAGCTGCGCCACGCCGGCGTCGATCCCGACATTCTCCAGAACGCCGAGGTCCTGCCGGTCATTCTCAAAAAGGTCAGCTTTGAATGTCTGGACGATATGTACGCCGCCATCGGCTACGGCGGTCTGACCGCCGCGAAGGCCGTCGGCCGCATCCGCGACGATCTGACGAAAGCGACCCGCTCGCTGGCGCCCAAGCCGCTCGCGCGGCAGGAGACGCCCGCCGTCAATTCCTCCGGCGTCATCGTTGAGGATATCGGCTCGTGCATGATCAAATTCAGCCGCTGCTGCACGCCGGTCCCCGGCGACGAGATCATCGGCTTTATCACCAAGGGCTACGGCGTGTCCGTCCACCGGAAGGACTGCCCGAACGCGAAGGCCGCGCTCGACCCCGCGCAGAAGGGCCGCTGGGTCAAGGTCACGTGGGCGGAGGCCCCGGACGCGATGTTCTCCACGTCGCTGGAGATCGAGGCCGACGACCGCGACGGGCTGATGCTGGATGTGGCGACGATCCTCACGTCCCTGCGCCTGCGCACGAGCGAGATGAGCGCCCGCTCCGTCGGCGGCGGCACGGCCATCGTCTGCCTGCGCTTCGGCGTCCACAACCTCACCGAGCTTGAAAACGTCCGCACAAGACTGCGCGGCATCTCGGGCGTGCATAATGTCGAGAGAGGAACGGAATAAACGCGGCAGACGTAAGACTCCCCTTCCAGGGGCCGATTCCCCCTGTCAGGGGGAAATGGCCCGAAGGGCCAAAGAGGGTAGGGACGCGGGCGCAAAGCGCCTGAGCGGTCGCAGCAGGCAGCGGCAAAAAAACGAACGACCTTCGGCGAATTCGCATGCACTGCCATGTTTCATTGTAGGGGCCGATGCCCACATCGGCCCGGCAGGATGCACGTTTTTACAGAAATCTCCAGTGAATTCGCAGCTGCCCAATGGGCCGACAGAGTCGTCGGCCCCTACGTCACCCCTTCGCGCTCCCTGTAGGGGCGGACGACTCTGTCCGCCCGCAGAATATACCGATTTTACGAAAATCTGCGGCGAATTCGTAACTTCCCAATGGGCCGATGTGGGCATCGGCCCCTACATGGTTCCGGCGAATTCGTACTGCGCTGCAAATTTGCAGGACACCCCCACAAAACGAAAGGATCTCACTATGAAAGCAGTCGTCACCCGCGTGAATTCCGCCAGTGTTTCCATTGACGGCGCCGTTCACGGAATGATCGGAAAAGGGTTTTTGATCCTGCTCGGTATCGGGCCGGAGGATACGCCCGCACTTTGCCGGAAGCTGGCCGAAAAGGTGCTGGGGCTTCGGGTGTTCCGCGATGAGAATGACAAAATGAACCGATCGCTCGCCGACGTCGGCGGGAGCGTCCTCGTCGTGAGCCAGTTCACGCTCTACGGCGACGTGAGCCACGGCCGCAGGCCGAGCTTCATCGGCGCGGCCAAGCCTGATCTGGCGATCCCGCTTTACGAGCAGTTCCTTGCCGAGTGCGAACGCCTCGGCTTCCCGCCGCAGCACGGCGAATTCGGAGCCTATATGCAGGTCGCGTCGGAAAACGACGGGCCCGTGACGCTGATCGTCGACACGGACGATCTCAGATAAGGAGACGCTATGAACATTCAGACGCTCACGCTGGGGCCGCTGGCCACCAACTGCTATCTGGTGCGCGCGGAGGAAAGCCCCCGCGCCGTCATCATTGACCCCGCCGCAAATTCCAAACGGCTGCTGGCCGCGCTGGAAGATCAGGGACTGACGCTCGAGGCGATCTTGCTGACGCACGCGCATTTTGACCACATCGGCGCGCTCAAAAACCTGCGCGCGGCGACGGATGCGCCGGTCTATATCGGCGAGGCCGACAAGGACGACCCCAGCCACATGTGCCACGATCTGCTGATCTATACCGACACGTACCGGGACGGCGATACCGTTGCGGCGGGCGGTTTGACGTTTCAGGTGCTCTCTACGCCCGGCCACACGCCGGGCTCCGTGTGCCTGCTGTGCGAAAACGCGCTTTTCTCCGGCGATACGCTCTTCGCGGGCTCGTATGGCCGGACGGATTTCCCCGGCGGAAGCAGCCGGGATATGGCCGCGTCCCTGAAGCGGCTGTCCAAACTGCCGCCCGAGACGCGCGTGCTGCCCGGCCACGGGCCGTCCAGCACCATCGAAGAAGAGCTGCGCACCAATCCGTATCTGCGGGGGCTCGGGATCGAATGAAGCTGTATCTGAAAAACCACACCGAGCGCTATCCCGTCGAGCAGCTGCAGCTGCAGCTGTTCGCGCAGGAGCCGAGCGAATTCTGCACCGAGCCGTTTACCGGCGACGGGACGGTCTCCTCCCTTTCGCGGGGAAAGCAGTACCTGACGGCCACGGCGAAGGTCACATATCAGGGCAAGACCGGCTTCGCTGTCAACCGCGTGCGGCTGGACAGGGCTGACGTGCGCGCGACGCGGCGTATTCTGCAGCGCAGCTATTATCTGGCCGCTTTGCAGGTGCTGCCCGCCGCGCCGCCGTGGGGCGCGCTCTCCGGCGTGCGGCCGACAAAGCTGTCGACAAAGTGTCTGACGGCGGGCGGCAGCGAAAAGGACGCGGAACGGCTGCTGCGCGAGGTCTATTTCGTCTCGCCGGAGCGGGCGCGGCTCTGCGTCGACGCCTCCCGGCACACGGTCGAGGCGGCAAAGAGACTTGACGCGGACGATCTTTCCGTGTATATTGGGATTCCGTTCTGCCCGACGCGCTGCGCGTACTGCTCGTTCGTGAGTCAGTCCATCGAGCGCTTCGGGGCGTTTTTGCCTGCGTATCTGGACGCGCTGCTGCGTGAGATCGCGCACACCGGCGCGCTGCTCAAAGACTCGGGCTTCCACATCCGCACGCTCTATATGGGCGGCGGCACGCCGACGACGCTCACAAGCGCGCAGATGGCGCGGCTGCTGGAGGCGGTCAACACGCATTTTGACCTCTCGCGCTGTCTGGAATTCACCGTCGAGGGCGGAAGACCCGATACGCTGGATCCGGAAAAGCTCCGCGTCATCAAAGACGGCGGCGCGACGCGCATCTCCATCAACCCGCAGACCATGTCCGACAAGGTGCTCGAGGCCGTGGGCCGCAGACACACGGCGCGGCAGACCGTCGAGGCGTATGCGCAGGCCGTCCGGGCCGGGTTCGACGATATCAACATGGATCTCATCGCGGGCCTGCCCGCGGACGACGAAGCGGGCTTCGCCGGCTCTATCCGGCAGGTGCTGGATCTAAACCCCAGCAACATCACGGTCCACACGCTGGCTCTGAAAAAGGGCGCGGCGCTGTTCGGCTCGCGCATGGCCCTTCCTTCGCAGGAGGCGGTCGCCGCCATGCTCACGGGCGCGGAGAACGCGCTGCGGCAGAGCGGCTACGAGCCGTATTACCTCTACCGGCAGAAGTACATGTCCGGCAGCTTTGAAAATACCGGCTGGTGCCGGCCGGGCTATACCGGGCTTTACAACATATACATGATGGAGGAGCTGCACACCATCCTCTCTCTCGGCGGCGGCGGGATGAACAAGATCAATCTCCCGGAGGAAAAGCTCGCCCGCTACCACAATCCGAAGATCCCGCAGGACTATATCTCCCGCATCGACACGATCCTGGAGCAGAAAGACGAGATCTTCTCGATCCTGCGTGAGATCCGCGAACAGAACCCGTAAAAGGAGGGCTTCCATGGACACCTTATTTTCTCATGTCAACGTCGTTACGATGAACGAGCAGATGACGCTCTGGCAGGACGCCTTCGTCGGCGTCGCCGACGGCAAGATCGCGTATATGGCGAAAAAGCCGCCCGAGGAAAAGCCGAAGAAGATCATTGACGCGACCGGCATGGTCTTGATGCCGGGCCTTATCAACTGCCATACGCATCTGCCCATGTATCTGCTGCGCGGCTATGCCGACGATCTGAATCTGCAGGACTGGCTGCAGCACTATATCTTCCCGCGTGAAGACCGGCTCGACGGCCGCGCCGTCAAAGCGGCCACAACGCTCGCCATCGCCGAAGCGCTGCGCTTCGGCACGACGAGCGTGTCGGACATGTATTATTTCTGCGACGAGATCTGCCAGGCCGTGGCCGAGTCCGGCATCAAGGCCAATATCTCCCGCGGCACGTCCATGTTTCTGGGAGACGACTTCTGCTTCGATACCTTCCCGGCCTGCCAGGAGCTGGTCGCGCTCAAGGACAAATGGCACAATTACGACAATGGCCGCATCAAAATCGAGGCCTCCGTCCACGCCGAGTATACCTCGACGTATCAGCTCTGGGACGCGCTGGCGGAGTATGCCGTCAACAACGGCCTGCAATTACAGGTACACCTGTCCGAGACGAAGAAGGAGCACGACGCGTGCGTGGAGAAATACGGCCTCACGCCCGCGCAGGTACTCGACTGCCATCATGTGTTCCACGTGCCCACGGTCGCGGCGCACTGCGTCCATGTGACGCAGGAGGACATGCAGCTGCTGGCAAAGCGCCATGTCTCCGCGGCGCACTGCCCGGTCAGCAATCTGAAGCTGGCCTCCGGCTGCGCGGACGTGCTCGGCATGGTCAGGGCCGGGATGAATGTCTGCCTCGGCACCGACTCCGTCGCGTCCAACAACAACCTCGATCTGTTCGAGGAGATCAAGGCCGCCGCGCTCATGGCCAAGGGCAGGACCGGCGACCCGAAGGCGCTGCCGGCGGAGGCTGCTCTTATGATGGCGACGGTCTGCGGCGCGAGAGCGCAGGGCAGAAGCGCCGAATGCGGCGTCATCGAGCTCGGCATGGACGCCGATCTCATTCTGCTGGACTTCAACCAGCCGCATCTGATCCCGTGCCACAACGTGCTCTCGCAGCTCGTCTACGCGGCCTCCGGCCACGACGTCGCGCTGACGATGGTGCGCGGCAGGATCCTGTACGCGGACGGCAAATACCCCACGCTGGACGTTGCGGGCGCTCTGAAGGAGCTGCACGACTACGCGATCCCCAGAGTGTTCTCTGATGAACCGGAGGCGCAGGCATGAGCGGCGGAACAGCACCCAAAAAGCAGAGCTTTTTACAGGGCGTGGCGGTCCTGACCGCCGCGACCATCATCGTCAAGCTCCTGGGCTTCATCTACAAGGTCCCCCTGCAGAATATCCTGCAGGAGCGGGGCTTCGGCTATTTCAACACGGCCTATGACGTGTATAACGTCCTGCTGATGATCTCCACGACGGGCCTGCCCGTCGCCGTCAGCCGGATGATCTCGCAGGCGCAGGCGCTTGAGAATTACGCGCAGATCCGCAAGATCTATTCCGTCTCCATGAAGGTCTTTCTGACCATCGGCATCGTCGGAACGCTCGTGATGCTCGTGTTCTGCAAGCCGCTGTCCGTCATGGTCACGACGAACGAAAATTCGTGGGCGGCCATCGCGGCGCTTTCTCCGTGCGTGCTGCTCATCTGCATCGTCTCGGCCCACCGCGGCTTCTTCCAGGGCCAGAGCAACATGACGCCCACCTCCGTCAGTCAGGTCTATGAGGCCATGATCCGCGTGGTCTTCGGTCTCGGCGGCGCGTATCTGATGCTCAAAAAGACCGGCAGTCTCGTCTATGCCGCCGCGGGCGGCATCTTCGGCGTGACGGCGGGCTGCATCGTGGCGGTCGTGTATCTGCGCATCCAGTTCGGCAAGTCCAACCAGATCCTGCGGCAGGGCGGCGGCGAGGCCAAGTCCACCCGCCAGACCATGAAGGAGCTGCTCGTTATCGCCATCCCCATCACGCTGGGCTCGGCGGGACTGCAGATCATCAATCTGTTCGACACGATGATCTATATGCGGCGGCTGACCGGCGCACTCGCGTGGTCGTCCGACGCGGCGGATACGGCCAAGGGCATCTATAACTTCTGCCAGACCATCTTCAATCTCCCCTGCTCGCTCATCACGCCCATCACGATCTCGATCATCCCGACCGTGACCGCCGCGCTGACCAAAAACAACGCCGCGGGCGCGCGGCACACGGAGGAATCCGCCGTGCGCACCATGAGCCTGATCGCCATGCCGTGCGCGGTGGGTCTTGCCGTTCTGTCGGAGCCGATCATCCGCCTGCTCGCGGGCAACTACGGCCCCGAGAGCGTCGCGACCGCGACGCCGATCCTGGCCTATCTCGGCATCGCCGTGATCTTCAACAGCACGGTCCTGCTGTTCAACGCCATCATGCAGGCGCACGGGGATGTGACGACGCCGGTCATCAACATGCTCATCGGCGGCGTTGTGAAGGTCATCGTCAACTATATCCTTGTGGCCATCCCGTCTCTCAACATTATCGGCGCGGCCATCGGCACCATCGTCTGCTATGTGACCATCACGGGGCTCGATCTCATCGCCATGCGCCGCTCCGTCACGACGCGCCCGGCCATTTTCCGCAACGTGATCCGCCCGGCGGCCGCCGCCGGGATCATGGGCGCGGCGACGTTCTTCGCCGCGGCTCTGCTGCGGAATCTGACGGATTTGAATACCGTCGTCTGCCTCGGCGCACTGATCGCGGCGGTGATCGTGTATGTGATTTTCGTCGTTGTTCTGCGGTGCATCACGTATGAGGACTGCATGCTGCTGCCGAAGGGCGAAAAAATCGCAAAAATCCTGCATATCAAACAAAAAACATGAAATTCCCACTTGCGAAAGAGACGAAAGTATGATAAATTTTACTAGCAAACCGCGCTATACGCTGGACGACCTCATTCGGCTGGTACACGTGCTGCGCGCGCCGGGCGGCTGCCCGTGGGACGCGGCGCAGACGCATCTGTCCATCCGCCGCAATTTTCTCGAGGAAGCCTACGAGGCCTGCGAGGCGCTCGACCTGGACGACGCGGCCATGCTCCGCGAGGAGCTGGGCGACGTGCTGCTGCAGGTGCTGTTCCACGCGGATATCGAAGCCGGCCGCGGCCGCATGACCATCGACGACATTGCCGACGCGGAGTGTAAAAAGCTCATCTTCCGTCACCCGTTCCTGTTCGGCGGCGAGAGCGCCAGCTGGGACGAGCTGAAGCAGCAGGAAAAGGGACAGAAAACGACCGGCGAGGCCATGCAGGGCGTCGCCAGATCGCTCCCGGCGACATGGCGGGCGGAGAAAATCCAGAAAAAAGCCGCGAAAACCGGCTTTCGCTGGGAATCCGCCGGGCAGGCGCTGGATAAACTAGCAGAAGAAGCGCAGGAGCTGCGCGAGGCCGTACGGGACGATACGAACATCGACGAGGAGCTGGGCGACATGCTCTTCGCCGCCGTCCGCGTCGCCTCCACGCTGGACAGGGATCCTGAACAGGCGCTGCACAGCGCCTGTGAAAAATTCATCAAACGATTTACCGCTATGGAGCAGAGCATTCTCGCAGACGGGCGCACTCCGGAGGAGTTGTCCCGCGAGGAGCTGCTTGCCAGTTGGGACGCGCAAAAACGTAACGGGCGGTGAACAATAAATTCATACTTTAGGAAAAGAGGATCTACACATGAATAAGACCGAATTGATCGCGGAAGTCGCAAAGAAGTGCGGCATGTCCAAGAAGGACGCGGAAAAGGCTGTCACCACCACGTTCGACACCATCGCAGAGGCTCTGAGCCAGGGCGATAAGGTCCAGCTCGTCGGCTTCGGCGGCTTCGAGACGAAGAAGCGCGAGGCGCGCATGGGCCGCAACCCCAAGACGAAGGAAGCCATCGAGATCCCGGCGACCACCATCCCCGTCTTCAAGGCCGGCAAGGCGCTGAAGGACAAGACCGCAAAATAATGGATCTTTGCAGGGCAGCCGAAAGGCTGCCCTGTTTTTTGTGTTTTCCGTATTTTTTCAGGATTTCCGGTTGACTTTTCCGGGTTTTCCGGCTATAATAAATCGGTCTGCGAAGCGCAGACGATCCTTGCCGCAGGCGGGACCTGCGGCCATAAGTCCAGAAGGAGGTGCAACATCATGGCAAAACTTTCCGCAAAGTATGAGGTCCTCTATATCATCGACCCCGCGCAGGGTGAAGAGGGTATCGCGGCTCTCGTGGAAAAATTCAAGGGTATCGTGGAGGCTCACGGCACTCTGACCAGTGTTGACGAGTGGGGCAAGCGCCGTCTTGCGTACCCGATCAACGACCTGGTTGAGGGCTACTACGTCTACATGACCTGCGAAGTAACGCCCGAAATGCCGGCTGAGCTTGATCGTGTCTTCAAGATCACCGACGGCATTCTGCGTTCCATCATCGTCGCTGTTGAAGAGTAAGGAGGCGCTCACATGCTGAACCACATCGTTCTCATGGGCCGACTGACTCGCGATCCCGAGCTGCGCCGGACCGGCAGCGGCGTCGCGGTCGCATCCTTTACCCTCGCCGTCGACCGCGATTACGCGGCGCAGGGCGCGGAGAAGGAAACAGATTTCGTGGATATCGTCGCATGGCGCAATACGGCTGAGTTCGTCAGCAAGTATTTCACCAAGGGCCGCATGGCTGTCGTGACGGGCCGGCTGCAGATCCGCAACTGGCAGGACAAGGAAGGCAACAAGCGCCGCTCGGCTGAGGTCGTTGCCGACAACGTCTACTTCGGCGACAGCAAGCGCGACAATGCCGACGGCGGCTCGTTCAACCAGTCGCAGGGCTACGCGCAGAGCTTCAATCAGATCCCGCAACAGCAGCCGGCGTATCAGGCGCCGCAGAACGTGTCTGCCGCCCCGTCTGATTTCTCCATGCTCTCCGACGACGATCCCGATCTCCCGTTCTAACATTTTTCCACAAGACCAAAGATAGGAGGATTCACTATGGCAATGGCTAATGATCGTGTTCATCCTCGCAAGCGCAAGAAGGTTTGCTCCTTCTGCGTTGATAAGGTGACGCACATCGATTTCAAAGACACTGTCAAGCTCCGCCGTTACCTGTCCGAGCGCGGCAAGATCCTGCCCCGCCGTACCACCGGTACCTGCGCCGCTCATCAGCGTCAGCTCACGGTCGCCATCAAGCGCGCCCGTCAGATCGCCCTGCTGCCCTACGTAGCAGACTAAGTTTTTCATCCAGAAGCCTGTCCGCTGCGGACAGGCTTTTTGGATTTGCGGAGGTTTTTATGTTTTCCATCACGCTCATCTGTATGGGAAAGCTGAAAGAGCGGTTCTATACCGAGGCCGCGGCGGAATACGCCAAGCGCCTGCGGGCCTATTGCGATTTCCGGCTCATCGAGCTGCCGGAGTGCCGCCTGCCAGAGGACCCGAACGACACGCAGATCGCGCAGGGCCTGCAGAAGGAAGCGGAGCTCATCCGCGCGAAGCTGCCGAAGGGCTGCTTTTTCTGCGTCCTGACGCCGGAGGGAAAGCTGCTCTCATCTGAGCAGCTGGCAGATACGCTGCGGCAGGCGAAAAGCGGCGGCCGGTCCTGCGCCTGCTTTCTCATCGGCTCGTCGTTCGGCATCGCGCCGGAGATCAAGCGGCTTGCCGACCTGCAGCTTTCCATGAGCAAGATGACCTTTCCGCACCATCTGGCCCGCGTCATGGCCCTCGAGCAGCTCTACCGCGCCGAGGCCATTCAGGCGGGCAGCAAATATCATAAATAACAGGAGGAATTTGCGATGTTCCAGATGAAACAAGACATGCAGACCGCCGTCAAGCACAACATCCGCGGCGGCGACGGCAGCCCCAGCTTCCGCTATCTGTTCTCCGCCGAACAGCTTGGAAACCGCGCGGAGATGATGGCCGTCATTACGCTCCAGCCCGGCGAGTCCGTCGGCGTCCACCCGCACGAGACGAACGGCGAGGCGTATTACATCCTCGAGGGCGCGGCCACCGTCACAGAGGACGGCGAGAGCCGCGAGCTGCACGCGGGCGACGCGGAATTCTGCGCCGACAGCCACACGCACTCCATCCGCAACCACACCGATTCTGTCACGCGCTTCCTGGCCGTGATCGTCCCGAACCGGTGATCCACACGCCGGATGCCACGGAGGCCAAAGCGACATGAAGATCACGATCCTTGCCGCGCTCATGCTCATGGCGGCATATTTTCTCGTTTTATACGGCGCGGTCGGATTGATTCAGGATAAGCGGCTTTTCTCTTCCGCGCCGAAGGAAAATCTGGATGCGATCCCCGACCAGAAGGAGCGGTTCCGCGGGGCGCATATCGTCGGCTGGGCGATCGAGGGGATCGCGGTCCTGCTGTTTCTCGGCGCCGCCGTCCTCGCCGCGTGGGATGGGATCCGGAACAGCTTCGGCTATTTCCGGTTCTTTGTGCGGTATCTCGTCATGCTCTATTGCATGGAGCTCTACGACATCCTTTTTTCGACTGGTTCCTGCTCTGCCATTCAAACTTTTTCCCGCATTTCTATCCCGAGCTGAAGGGCGTCGTGGGGCCGCACATGTTCGGCTACAACAAAAAGGCGCACGCGCTGCACTTCCTGCTCTATCTCCCCCTCTGCGCCGCCATTGCGGGGGTGTGTATGATTTTTTAGTCTTGGACTTTGACTTGTCCTCGCATACAAAAACCGCGCTCCGTGCGGCAGAGACTGGTCTGCCGGGCGGGGCGCGGTTTGTTTTGACGGGCTTATTTGGACGACGTCGGGTCGTAGTTGCGGCCGAATTTGAGGTCTTCAAACTTGATCGTCGCGCTTTCGGGGTGCATGGGGCGCGTGCTGGGCTTGGCCGGGGCGGGCTTCGTCTCGGGCTCGCTGCCGATCAGCTTTTCGAGATTGTCGGAGATCTCCGTCGCGATCTTCCCCGCGTCCTCGCTGGGGGCGGGGGCGGGCGCGGGCTCCGTCCGGTCGGTCTGCCAGTCGTAGGGCTTGTCGTGGACGGGCTCCGGCTGCGCGGGTGCGGACTCCTTTGTCAGATCGCGGGTCTTGAGCGTCTCGAGAAGGCCCAGATGGCCCTGAATATCGCGCTCGACCACGGAGATGAAATTCAGCGCGGTCTGCTTGGCATAGTCGAGCCGCTCCTGCTCGGCGTGGATCTGCTGGTTGAGCTGCGCGAGCTGCACGTTCGCGGCGTTGACCTGCGCGTTGGTCTGCGCGTTGACCTCCGCGTTCTGCAGCATGGCGGCGCACTTGGCCTGCGCCTCCTTGAGCATCTGCGCGCTTCTGGCCTCGGCGTCGGCGACAGCGGTGGACTGCTTCGTCTCTTGCGCGCGGTATTCCTCCAGCTTTTCGACTAGGATCTTCATCTTGGCCTTGAGCACGGAGTTCTCCTTATAGAGCGTGATATAATCTTCTGTCAGCGGCTCGAGAAACTCGTCGACCTGCTGCATGTCATAGCCGCCGAAGACGGCCTTGGAGAAGGTTTGCTCCTGAATTTCCTGCGGTGTGAACATGGAAGCTGCCTCCCTGTGTGATTAGAGATAGACGCCGTTGTTTTCCAATTCGTCGATGAGATCGCCGACGATATCGACGTTGTACGGCGTGATGATGTACGTGCTGATGGCGATCTTCTTGATCTTGCCGTCGAGCGCATAGGCGCAGCCGGACAGGAAATCGACCAGACGGCGGGCGACGTCCTTGTTCGTGGATTCCAGATTGAGGACCACGGCATGCTTGCTGCGCAGATGCTCCGCGATGTCGGAGACGTTGTCAAAGCGCTCGGGCTTGACGAGCACGACCTGCATCTGGGCCGTGGTGTGAATGTTCACAACCTTGCCGTTCGACGTATTGGCGTTATTGCCGCCGAGCGTCCGGCGGCCCGTGGATGTGCCGCTGCCGGTCGAGGAGAAATCGTCGTTATCCAGATCGAAGCTGCTGCTATACGAGGGCTTCGGCGCGGTGGACGAACGGGAGGGCCTGCTGGGGCGGGCGTCGTCGTCGAATTCATCAAAATCGTCGTCATCCTCTGTATACGGCTTCGTGAGCTTCTTCAGGTCATCCATAAATCCCATTGTAGTGTATCCTCCAGAATTGCTATTCTATGTAATTGGGCCGTGTCGGCGTGTCGGTCAGATGTTGTAGTTCCGCTTGCCGAAAATCGCGGTGCCGATGCGCACCATGGTAGAGCCTTCGGCGATGGCGTCTGTGAAATCGTCGCTCATGCCCATCGACAGGCATTCCATGGACACATTATCGTATTTTTTCGCCCTTATGTCAACAAAAAGATTGCGCATTTCGGCAAAATATCTGCAATTTTCGCCTGGAAATTCGCTCACAGGCGGGATCGCCATCAGACCCTTGAGCGCGACGTGCGGAAAATCCGCCATGCGGGCGGCCAGCGCGGCGGCCTCGGCCGGCGTAAAGCCGGATTTGCTCTCCTCCGCGCCGATGTTGACCTCGAAGAGAATGTTCTGCACGACGCCCAGCTTTTCCGCCTGCTTTTCGATGCACTCCAGCAGCTCCAGCCGGTCGACGGACTCGATGAGATCGACCACGCCGACGAGGTACTTGACCTTGTTGGTCTGCAGATGGCCGATGAAATGCAGGGGTTTTCCTGTGTACGCGCCCTGCGGGCGCTTGGCCTGGATCTCCTGCACGCGGTTTTCGCCGCAGCAGTCGACGCCCGCGGCGACTGCTTCCTTCACGCGCTCGGCGTCGTTCATCTTCGTCGCGGCGCACAGCAGGATCCCGGACGGGTCGCGTCCGGCCTTCTTCGCGGCCTCGGCCATCTGCGCACGGATATTCGCAACATTTTCAGCAATCGTAGACATATCAGTTGACGACCTTTCCATCGTATAGATTTTTCGCGTTGATAATCAGCTCGTCGCCCGGCCAGAGATTATTGGTCGAGCTGGTGTCGAGCGTGACGACATAGCTTTCGCCGGTATCGTGGAGAATGGTAATGGACTTCCACTTGGCGAGCGTCCCTTCGAGGATATACACGCCCGTCTGACCGTTTTCGACACGGACGGCGGATTTCGGGACGCGCAGACCGGAGTAGGACGTGAAGACGATCTCCGCCGACTGCTCCCGCAGCAGCGTCACGTTCTGCAGCGCCCGGTCGGACGACAGGACGAGCAGGCGGGAGCCCGCCTCGTTTTCGCCCAGCCGCGCCACGCGCATGGAGACCGGCTGGTAATAATCGCGGGCGAAGGTCAGCGTGGCGCGGTCGCCCTCCTCCACGCCGGAAAGCTCGTTCGCAGGCACGACGCAGGCGTAGTACCAGGTCGAGGCGGTGATAAGCCTGCCGATGGCGTTGGCGTCCGTCTCGCCCGGCTGGACGCGCTCAAACTCCGCGACGGTCATTTCCATCAGCCGTTCCGGTGTCAGCACGGCCTCATAGCCGTCGACGGCGGCGGAAAACGTCCCGGCCTTGCCCGCAAGAATGGCGCTGGTATCGCCCGCGGACTGCGCCTCGAGCGTCTCGAGCTCCGCCTGCAGGGCGCTGATGCGCGACTGCAGGGAATCGCTGTCGGAGCCGCTTCCCGTGCGGCGCAGGATCAGGCCCTTGAGCTCCGGTGAAAGGTCGGAGACGGAATTCATATCGCGCAGGGCCAGATACCGGCTCAGCTGCACGAGGCTGCCCGCGATGTCCGCGTCCAGCGCCGCCTGATCGTAGACGCTGGAGACGGCGCTCCAGGCATACTGCAGCTGCTTGATCTGGCCGGACAGCTCGTCGATGCGCGTCTGGCGGGTCTTTGCGTCCTCGGAGCGGTAGCCGGTGGCGACAGTGTCGCTCGCGGCCACGTGCGCGCCCTCGGCGCAGTTCAGAACGGTCGTGTCGTACTGCGAATACAGAAGCTCCTCTTCACGCACGACAAAGCCGGAGGCGTAGTAGCCCGCCCCGGCTTCGTATGGTGTAACGGTGGCCGTCATGAGTGGTGCATAGAGGCTGCTCACCACGTGATAGCCGAAATACGCGGCGATTGCGGCAAGCAGGATCCAGAGGATCACGGTAAAATAGGATCTGCCTTGTTTCATAGCGCTCCTTCAGGTACCCCGACGGGAGCGGAAGCTGTGCTCAGCTCTGCGTCAGGTGGACAGGCACGGCGGGCGTCATGGTAGACACGGCGTGCTTATAGATCATCTGCTGCCGTCCGTCGGACTGCAGCAGGATCACGAACTGGTCGAAGCCCGTGATGACGCCGCGCATCTGAAAGCCGTTCATGAGAAAAACGGTCAGCATCGTGCGGTCCTTGCGGGCCTGGTTCAGAAAAATGTCCTGATAATTCTCTGTTGTTTTTTGCATGGGTATCGGCTCCTTCTCAGTTTTTTATATGATCTGATACCCATATCGTACCATATTCAACGCGCGGAAAAAGGAATATTCTGTCGAGCGGCGGAAAGAACCTCCGAAAAATCTTCCGCGCCCGTCAGCCGCAGCCAGCGGATGTCCGGATTGCGCCGGAACCAGGTCAGCTGCCGCTTGGCATAGTTGCGCGAACGCTGCTTGCAGAGCGCGGCGGCCTCGTCCAGCGTACACGCGCCGTTCAGGTACCCGAAGAATTCCTTATAGCCGATGGCCTGCATGGCCGTCGTCTTCGGGCTGACGCCGAGGGCGAGCAGCGCGCGGATCTCGTCCAGCAGCCCGTCTTCCAGCATCCGGTCGACCCGCAGGTCGATGCGCCGGTACAAAACGGCCCGGTCTGCATAGTCGAGCCCCAGCCACACGGGCCGGTAGCGCGGGGGGACGGCCTGCGTTTCCAGATTGTGCTGCGTGATGGTCTTGCCGGTTTCCTCGTAGACCTCCAGCGCGCGGACGATGCGCTTTTCATCCGCCGGATGGAGCCGCGCGGCGGCCTCCGGATCAATGTCCCGCAGGCGCGCGAGCATAGCCTCGCCGCCTTCTTCGCGCATCTGCGCCTCGAGCGCTTCGCGCCTGCCGGTCTGCGGCACGGGCGCAAACGACCGGCCTGCGATGAGGCTGTCGACATACAGCCCCGTGCCGCCGGCGATAACGGCAGTCTTGCCGCGCGACAGGATATCTTGTACGCGCTCGTCCGCCAGCTGCACGTATTTCCCGGCAGAAAAATCCTCGCCGGGCTCGATCATATCCAGCAGATGGTGGGCAACGCCGTCCATCTCCTCTTCTGTGGGCTTGGCCGTGCCGATGTCCATGTGCTTGTAGATCTGCATGGAATCGCACGAGACGACCTCGCCGTCATAGCGCTTCGCGAGCTGCACGGCGAGCTTCGTCTTGCCGGAGGCCGTCGGGCCGACGACGCAGATGATCCTGTCCATGCTCAAACCCTCTTGAACTGCTTTTCCAGCTGCCGCTTTGTCAGCGTCACGCAGACGGGGCGGCCATGCGGGCAGTATTTGATATCGTCGCGGGACAAGACCTCCTGCACGAGCCGCCGCAGCTCCTCGTCAGAGGTCAGCCAGCCGGCCTTGATGGCCGATTTGCAGGCGATGGTGTGCAGCAGATTGTCACGCAGGCTGTCCGGGTCGAGCGTTTTTCCGGCCAGCAGATCGCCCGCCAGCTCCTGCAGAAGCGCCTTCGCGTCCTCCACATCCACGTCGGACGGGATCTGCCGGATGAGCACATCCCCGCCCCCAAAGTCCTCTGTCTCGAACCCGCAGCGCTCCAGAAGCGCTTTGTTTTCCAGAACGGCCGCGGCCTCTTCTCTGGAAAGCTCCGCCGAGACGGGGGCCAGCAGCAGCTGGGCCATGATGGGGTGGTCTTCCTTTTTGAGCGCCTCAAAGCGGATGCGCTCGTGCGCGGCATGCTTGTCGAGGAACAGAACGGCTTCGCCCTGCTCGACGATGATATACGTGTGCAGCGCTTCGCCGATGATGCGGAAGGGCTCCTCCGGGACGGAGAGCACCTGCTGCTGCGGCTCGGGTTCTTTGACCGGCTCCGGCTTCGGCTCGGGTCTGGCCTCTGGCTGCGGCTCGGGTCTCGGTTCCGGTCTGACCGCCGGCTTTGGTTCCTGCTTCGGAAGCGTGAAGGTCTGCTGGACAGGCGCGGGCTCTGAGCGCGGCAGCTGCACCGGCGAGGCCAGCACGGGCTGGGCAGGCTGCGCGGCGGGCTGCTGCGCGGCCTGACGGCGGTATTCGGATGCCTGCATGGTCTGGTAGAAGCCGGGCTTCGGCGGCTGAACAGCCTTGGGCTGCGGCTGCGGAGCGGCCTCCTGCTTTTTCTCCGGCGTTTTCCATTCCGGGCGGCCCGCCGCTCTGGAAAGCGTGGACAAAACGGCATAGTGGACCGCGTCGAAGACCTCGCGCTCAGACAGGAATTTGACCTCTGTCTTGGCCGGGTGGACGTTCACGTCCACGGCCTGCACGGGCATGTCGATCTCCAGCACACAGGCCGGGAACCGGCCCACCATGATCTGGTTGCGGTACGCCTCCTCCACCGCAGCGGAGAGCAGGCGGGACTTGATATAGCGGTTGTTGACGAAAAAGCTCTGCCAGGCGCGGTTGCCGCGCGTAGCGGTCGGCTTCGTGACAAAGCCGCGCACGCGGAGCTTTTCCCAGCTGCCGTCGACCGGCAGCATGTTGTTTGCCAGCTCCCGGCCATAGATGGCGTAGATCGCCGCCATGCGCTCGCCCTGGCCGTCGGTGTGCAGCTGCTCCTGCCCGTCCTTTAAAAAGCGGAAGGAGATCTCCGGGTGTGCGAGCGCCTGCTGCTGCACGACGGAGAACACAGCGGAGGACTCCGCCGCGTCGGATTTCATGAATTTCATCCGCGCGGGCGTGTTGTAAAACAGCTCCCGCACGAGGATCGTCGTGCCGCACGGGCAGCCGGCAGGCTCTTCGGACAAGACCTGTCCCGCCTCGAGATGCAGCCGGACGCCGGTTTCCGCGCCCTGCGCCCGCGTGAGCAGGTCGATCTTCGACACGGACGAGATGGCCGCGAGCGCCTCGCCCCGGAAGCCGAGCGTGCCGATGCAGGCAAGATCCTCTTTTTTGCGGATCTTGCTCGTCGCGTGGCGGAGAAACGCCGTGCGGGCGTCGACGGGATCCATGCCGCAGCCGTCGTCGGTGATGCGCAGGAAGGTCATGCCGCCGTTTTGTAATTCTATTGTAATGTTTTTCGCGCCCGCGTCAATGGAATTTTCGACCAGCTCCTTGACGGCGGACGCCGGCCGCTCGACGACCTCGCCCGCGGCGATGAGATCCGCGACATGGCGGTCGAGCTGGATGATCTTCGGCATAGAATCCCTCCGGATCAGAAGTTCAGCTGCAAAAGCCCGAACGACAGCGCGTTCACAATGGCGTGCAGCGAGATGGACGCCCAGATCGTCCCGGCCTTTTCATACGTCCAGGCCAACGCGACAGAGGCGGGAAGATACGGGATGCAGCTCAGAAGCACCTTTCCGGCAGGATAGAGCATGAAATACTGCCAGTTGTGCATGAGCGTAAACAAAATGACGGAGACGACATAGGCCATGACGCGCGAGACCGGCTGGATGGAGCCGAAAACGAGTCCGCGCACGAGCGTCTCCTCGATGATGGGCGCGATGAGAATGGTCACAGCCATCATGACATACTGATTGTCGGAAATAAGCGAGCCGACCGTCTCGTTGTTATAGATCGTAAAGCCGGGGGCCAGTCTGGACAGCGCGAATTGCAGCACCCACGTGCCCGCGTAATACATCGCGAAGCCCAGAACCAGCGCCTGCACGAAATTCCAGAACAAGCCGCCGAAAAACGACTGCCGCAGAAAGCCGTGGAAGATCAGCAGCACCATCAGAAGATTGACGGCAAAATAGACGATGTTCATCGTCAGCGCCGTCATGCCGAGCGAGAGCTTCTCGTTGGCCAGCTGCAGAAGCAGATTCAAAATCAGCAGATAAAACGGCAGATAGAGCCACCCGGCGACCGTTTCAAATTTCGTCAGCCGGTAAGCAATCGAATGGGACGCCTTGCGGGCCATAGACAGCCTTCCTTTCCGGTAAAGGCTCCCCTTGGGCACAAGGGGAGCTGGCGCGTAGCGCCTGAGGGGATTCGAATGTAGCTAACTTCGGAGCATTCTGAACAACGCGGCCCATCCCCTCTGTCATTTGCTTTGCAAATGCCACCTCCCCTTACCGCGCGGGGCGCGGCAAGAGGAGGCTTTTCGCCTCTTTTACAGCAGCTGCTTCAGCTGGTATAGCTGGTTGAGCGCCTCGATGGGGGTGAGCGTTTCGACGGTGATCGCTTCGAGCGCGCGGCGCAGCTCGTCCGACTGCATGTCGAGCATGGAGACCTGATCGGACACGGGCGCGGCCGCGGGCTTTGCGCGTTCCGGCGCGCCGGATTCGAGATCCCTGAGGATCTCCCGCGCGCGCGTAATGACCCGGTCGGGAATGCCCGCGAGCTTGGCGACCTCGATGCCGTAGCTGTCGTCCGCCGCGCCGGGGACAATCTTGCGCAGGAAGATCATGTCCCCCTGCCGCTTCTTGACGGCGATGTTGAAGTTTTTGACGCCGGGCAGCGCCTGCTCGATATCCGTCAGCTCGTGATAATGCGTGGCAAAGAGCGTTTTCGCGCCCAGGCGCTTGCGGTCGGCCGCGTATTCGAGCACGGCGCGGGCAATCGCCATGCCGTCGAACGTCGACGTGCCCCTGCCGATCTCGTCGAGGATGAGAAGCGAGCGCGGCGTCGCGTTTTTGAGAATATCGGCGACCTCGGTCATTTCGACCATGAACGTCGACTGGCCGGAGGCCAGATCGTCCGACGCGCCGATGCGCGTGAACAGCCGGTCGACGATGCCGATGTGCGCCGACTGCGCCGGGACGAACGAGCCCATCTGCGCCATGAGGACGATGAGCGCGACCTGCCGCATGTAGGTCGATTTACCGGCCATATTCGGGCCGGTGATGATGGCCGTGCGGCAGTCCTCACTGCCAAGCATCGTGTCGTTCGGCACGAACAGCGCGTTTTTGAGCATCTGCTCGACGACCGGATGGCGGCCTGCTGTAATAGAGACGGTGTTCCCGAGATCGACCTCGGGCTTGCAGTAATGATTGTGGACGGCGACGGCGGCAAAGCTGCACAGCACGTCCAGCTGGGCGATGGCCTGCGCGGTCTGCTTGACGCGGGCGGCTTCTCCCGCGACAAACTGCCGCAGCCCGACGAATAAATCATATTCCAGCGCCACGATGCGGTCCTTGGCCGTCAGGATGGTGTTTTCCAGCTCTTTGAGTTCTTCCGTGATATACCGCTCGCCGGTCGAGAGCGTCTGCTTGCGGATATAGCTGTCCGGGACGAGATTCAGCTGTCCCTTGGCGACCTCGATATAATAGCCGAACACGCGGTTATAGCCCACGCGCAGATTCCGGATGCCGGTCTTTTCCTTTTCCCGCGCCTCGATCTGCGTGAGCATGCCCTTGCCGCCGGACTGGACGGCGCGCAGCTCGTCGAGCTCTTTGTTCGCGCCGTCGCGGATGAGCCCGCCCTCGCGCAGCAAAAACGGGGGATCGTCGACGATGGTCGCGTCGATCTTCTCCTTGAGATCCGTCAGCGTGTCGAGCTGCTCGAAAAGCGTCTGCAAATACGGCGCACGCATGCCGGACAGGCGCTCTTTCACAGCGGGCAGACTCGCCGCGCCCTGTGACAGCGCGGCAAGATCGCGGCAGGAGGCCGTGCCGGTCATGATGCGGGTCATGGCGCGCTCAAAATCCGTAATTTCGCGCAGGGACAGGATCAGCTCTTCCCGGTCGATGGTCTTTTTGACCAGCTCCTCGACGGCGGTCAGGCGGCGCGTGATCTGCGCGGGGCTGAGAAGCGGCCGCTCCATCCACGCCCGGAGAAGACGGCCGCCCATGGCAGTCTTCGTCTTGTCGAGCACCCAGAGAAGGCTCCCACGCTTTTCCTTCGCGCGCATCGTCTCCGTCAGCTCGAGATTGCGCCGTGCGGCGAGATCGAGCTGCATGAATTTGCCCGCGATATACAATTCCAGCTCCCGGATGTGCGGCAGGTCGTTTTTCTGCAGATCGCGCAGCGTCGTGAGAAGCGCGCCCGCCGCGGCGATCACGCACGGCATATTCGCAAGGCCGAGCGCCTCCGGCGATTGAGAAAACTGCGCCGTCACGGCGGCCTCGCACAGCGCGGGGTCAAACTGCGCGTCCGTTCCCAGATTCACGCAGGTGTGGAAGCGGTCGCGCAGGAAGTCGGTCAGCGCGCCGTCCTCCGCAGCCGTGCCGCCCAGAAGGGCCTCGGACGGCAGAAAGCTGCCGAGCTCGTTCTGCACGTCCTGCATGGCGTCGGCTCCGGAAACCTGCGTCGCGCTGAACGCGCCGGTCGACACGTCGCAGAAGCAAAGGCCGTAGACCCCGGCCGCGCCGTAAACGCAGGCGTAATAATTATTTTTGGATTCCACCAGCATCGAGCTTTCCGTCACGGAGCCGGGCGTCACGATGCGGATGATGTCGCGCTTCACCAGCCCCTTCGCCAGCGCGGGATCCTCCATCTGCTCGCAGATGGCGACCTTATAGCCCTTGGCGACCAGCCGCGCGATATAGCTCTCCGAGGAATGATACGGCACGCCGCACATGGGGATCTTGTCCTCCGCGCTCTTGTCCTTGGCATGGTCGCGCGAGGTGAGCGTCAGATCGAGCTCGCGCGAGGCAATGCGCGCGTCCTCCTCGAACATCTCATAAAAATCGCCCAGCCGGAAAAACAGCAGGCAGTCCGGATTGCGCTCCTTGACCGCATAATACTGCTGCATCATGGGGGTGAGTTCGGCCATAATCAAAACCTCCGGGTTTTCTCTTTCTGTAGGGTGCTGCGGATTTTATGCTGACTTTCGACGAATCCGTATGCATTTTCGCATTCGTTATTGGATCTCGCCTACAAGGCTCCATGTTGTGCAGCCGGTGATCGTTACATCGAAAAACTGTCCGATCAGGCTGTCGTCTCCTGCGAAGCGGACGAGGCGGCCGCCCTCGGTGCGGGCGGTGAGCATGTCCTTGTCGCGGCCGTCGCAGAGCACACGGACGGTCTTGCCGATATAGCCCTGATGAATTTCCAGGGAAATATGGTTCTGCACATCGCAGAGCCGGTCGAAGCGGCGGTTCTTTTCTTCCCTGGGCGTTGGATCGTCCATCTTTGCCGCGGGCGTACCCGCGCGCGGGGAGAAGATGAAGGTAAACAGCGCGTCATAGCGCACGTCTTCAATCAAACTGATCGTATCTTCAAACTCTTCCTCCGTCTCGCCGGGGAAGCCGACGATGACGTCGCTGGTCAAAACCAGCTCGGGCATGATCTCGCGGCCATAATGCGCCAGCTTCAGATAGTCCGCGCGGGTATAGTGCCGGTTCATGGCTTTCAGCACCCGGTCGTTGCCGGACTGGAAGGGCAGATGGAACTGCTTTGCGATCTTGGGATATTTCGCGATCGTGTCAAAGAGCTTTTTACTTGCGTCCTTCGGGTGGCTCGTCATGAAGCGCAGCCAGAATTCGCCCGGCAGCTGCGCGATCTCGGCCATGAGATCGGCAAAATCGACGCCCAGCCCCAAGTCCTTTCCGTAGGAGTTGACGTTCTGGCCCAGCAGCGTAATGTCCTTATAGCCCGCCGCGATGAGGTCCTTGACCTCGTCCAGAATCTCTTCGGGCCGTCTCGACCGCTCCCGCCCGCGGACATACGGCACGATGCAATACGAGCAGAAATTGTTGCAGCCGTACATGATCGATACCCACGCCTTGAGGTTCGACGAGCGCACGACGGGAATGCCCTCGGCGATGTTGCCCGCGGAATCGTCCACGGCGAAGATGCGCCGGTTCGTGCGCAGGACGCTCTGCAGCAGCTCCGGGAAGCGCCACAGCTCGTGCGGGTTGAATACGCCGTCGACGTGGCGGTAGCTGTTTTTGATGCGGTCGACGACCTGCGGCTGGCCCATCATGCAGCCGCAGAGGAAAATTTTCTGCTCCGGATGCCGGGCCTTCGTGTGTACGAGCGCGCCGACGTTGCCGTAGACGCGGGTCTCCGCATGCTCGCGGATGGCGCAGGTGTTGATGACGATGCAGTCCGCGCCCTCTTCTGTGTCCGCGATCTCATAGCCGCTTGCGCGCAGCATGCCGCGGATGCGTTCGGAATCCGCCTCGTTCTGCTGGCAGCCGTATGTATCGACGAAGGCCCGCGGCGTCCTGCCGCGCGCGGCCCAAAGGGCTTTGATCTGTTCGCAGACAGCCGCTTCCTTTTCCAGCGCCTCCTGCGGGATCACAACGGGTTTGCGTTCCATGTGCGTTTCCTCCGAACTGCATAACTTAACAATTTATTATAGCAGATTCTATGTGGATTTGCAACGGATGAAAAAGGCTCCCCTTTGAACAAAGGGGAGCTGTCAGCGAAGCTGGCTGAGGGGATTACGCTGTGTAGCTGCAAATTTCAAAGCGCTCCGAAATTCGCAACGTTCGAATCCCCTCAGGCCCTTCGGGCCAGCTCCCCTTGGGCCCAAGGGGAGCCTTTGGGGTCGGCGTTCATCCCGCGATCAGACCCTGGATGACCTTTGCGGCCAGGAGGATGAGGACGATGATGATGGCGGGCTTTACGATCTTCGATCCGTTTTTGATGGCGAGGCCGGCGCCGATGAAATGGCCGAGGATGCTCGACACCGTGCCGATGAGGCCGAGGACGAGGAAGACCTTGCCGCTTAAAAGACTGGTCAGGAGCGAAGCGATGTTAGACGACAGATTCACGAGCTTGACGTTGCCGCCCGCCGTGCGCACGTCGAGCTTGCCGAGATTGCAGAAAATGAGCAGCAGGAACGTGCCCGTGCCAGGCCCGTAGAATCCGTCGTACGCGCCGACGACGAGCGCGGTCAGATAGACGATGGCCATCTGCTTTTTGGGATCGATGTCGCCGCGCTCCTCCGGCAGCTGCCGCTGGCGCAGCACGACAAAGGCCACGACCGGCAGCACGATCAGCAGCAGATACTGCAGGTACACCTCGGAGATCATCAGCTGCAATTTTGTTCCGAAAAACGAGCCGATCAGCGCCAGAACAATGGACGGAATGCCGAGCTTCCAGTCGACATAGCCGTTTTTGATATATCGGCCCGTGGAAAACGCGGTGCCGATGGAGGAGGAAAACTTATTTGTGCCCAGCGCGAAGTGCATCGGAAGTCCCGCCAGCAGATACGTCGGGACGGAAATAATGCCGCCGCCGCCCGCGATGGCGTCCATGAACGACGCAAAGAATACGCCGATGACGACGATGACGACCATTTGTACTGTCAGATCCTGTACGCCCATTTTATATCTCTCCTTTGATTGCAAGCTCCAGCATATCGGCCACGCCGCCTTCTTCATTCGTCGGCGCGATCAGATCCGCCTTCCGCTTGAGCGCTTCTTCCCCGTTTCCCATCGCGACGCCGACGCCCGCAAAGTCGAGCATGGCCGCGTCGTTGCCGCTGTCGCCGATGGCCATGACCCGCTCGCGCGGGATGCCGAGTTTTTTGCACAGCGCTGCAAGCGCAATGCCCTTGCTGGTGTTCGGGTTCATGACCTCCAGATCAACGTAGCCCGCGCCTGTCACGAAATACGGCAGCTTTGTCAGATCGGCCATGGCCCTTTCACACTCGGCCTGACTGGAAAACGGCACATAGAGCTTTTCCACGGGTTTACCCCAACCGGCGACCATGGCGTCCAGATCGTCGACAAATTCATGCGACCGCTCAAACAGCCACCGGAAGTCGGCGGGATAATAGCGCTCAAAGCGCGCCATCTGCTCTTTGGAGTTATACACAATGCCGCCGGAGAAGAAATTGATGAGCCCGTCGTACCGGCGCACGTGGGAATAGATCAGCCGCGCGTCGTCCGGAGAGAGCGGGCAGTGGTAGAGTGTTTCACCGGTCTTCAGATCCTGCGCGATCGCGCCGGTCTGCGTGACGGCGTAGCGGAGCTGCGGAAGCGCGTCTAAAATATACCAGCACTCCCCCGGCGCGCGTCCGGTACACAGAACGAGCTGGATGCCGTGCTCCGCGGCGCGCCGCGCCGCAGCCTGCACGCGCGGCAGAACACGCTGGTCGGCAGTGACGAGCGTGCCGTCAACATCGACGGCCACAAGACGGATAGCCATACGCAAAGTACCTCGATACCATAAAAATCAAACTCATTTTACCAGTCCCGTCCGGGTAAATCAAGCCGCCGAAATTCACAATTTCTTCTTTTTTTACCGGTCTGTATGTGCTATAATTGCACTTTAGAATACGAAAACCGCCGCAGCGCGCACCGCGCGGCGCAGAAAGGGTTTTTACCATGGGACTGTTTACAAAACTATTCGGCACCCGCTCGGAGCGCGAGGTCAAAAAACTCGAACCGCAGGTCGAGGCCGTCATGGCGCTTGAGGAGCCGTATAAAAAGCTGACTGACCAGGAACTTCGCGCAAAGACGCAGGAATTCAAGGATCGCTACGCATCCGGTGAGACGCTCGACGCGCTGCTGCCGGAGGCGTTCGCCGTCTGCCGCGAGGCAGCTGACCGCGTGCTCGGCATGCGCCCGTACCGGGTGCAGGTCGTGGGCGGCATCGTGCTGCACCAGGGCCGCATCGCCGAAATGAAGACCGGCGAAGGCAAGACGCTCGTCGCCATCCTGCCCGCGTACTTAAACGCGCTGGCCGGGCGGGGCGTACACATCGTCACGGTCAACGATTATCTTGCAAAGCGCGACTCGGAGTGGATGGGCAAGGTCTATCGCTTCCTGGGCCTGTCCGTCGGCCTCATTGTCCACGATCTGACCGGCGAGCAGCGCCGCGCGGCCTACGCCGCCGATATCACCTACGGCACAAACAACGAGCTGGGCTTCGATTACCTGCGCGACAACATGGCCATCTACAAGCAGGAGATGGTCCAGCGCGGGCACGCCTTCGCCATCGTCGACGAGGTCGACTCCATCCTCATCGACGAAGCGCGCACCCCGCTCATCATCTCCGGCAAGGGCGAGGAATCGTCCAAGCTGTATGAAATGGCGGATTATTTCGTCTCCCGCCTGAAAAAGCAGGTCTTCTCCACAACGGACAGCAAGGAGCTGCAGGATCAGTACGACTGCGATTACATCGTCGACGAAAAGGACCGCTCCGTCTCGCTCACGCAGAAGGGCATTGAAAAGGCCGAGCAGTTTTTCAACGTGGAAAATCTGGCCGACCCCGAAAACGCCACGCTCTCGCACCACATCAATCAGGCCATGAAGGCAAGAGGTCTCATGAAGCGCGATATCGACTACGTCGTCAAGGACGGCGAGGTCATCATCGTCGACGAGTTTACCGGCCGCCTCATGTACGGCCGCCGCTATAACGAGGGTCTGCATCAGGCCATCGAGGCCAAGGAGGGCGTCAAGGTCGCAAGCGAAAACAAGACGCTCGCCACCATCACGTTCCAGAATTTCTTCCGCCTGTACGACAAGCTCTCCGGCATGACCGGCACGGCGCTGACCGAGGAGGAGGAATTCTCCGGCATCTACAGTCTCGACGTCGTCGAGATCCCGACGAACAAGCCCGTCATCCGCATCGACGATCCTGATGTTGTTTATAAAACCGAGGCGGGAAAATACCGCGCTGTCATCGCGCAGATCAAGGAATGCCACGCCAAGGGCCAGCCGGTGCTGGTCGGCACGATCTCCATTGAAAAATCGGAGCTTCTTTCCCAGATGCTGAAGCGCGAGGGCATCCCCCACAACGTTCTGAACGCCAAGCACCATGAAAAAGAGGCCGAGATCGTCGCGCAGGCGGGCCATCTGGGCGCCGTGACCATCGCGACGAACATGGCGGGCCGCGGCACCGATATCATGCTGGGCGGCAACGCTGAATACATGGCGAAAAACGAGCTGCGCAGGCAGGGCCTGTCCGACGAGCTGATCGCCGAGTCCAATTCCTTCGCCGAGACGGAGGATCCTGAGATCCTGGCCGCCCGCGCGGCCTATACCGAGGCGTATCAGCGCTTCAAGGTCGAAACAGACAAGCAGGCGGAGCTCGTCCGGCAGGCGGGCGGCCTGTTCATCATCGGCACCGAGCGGCACGAATCGCGCCGCATCGACAACCAGCTGCGCGGCCGCTCCGGCCGTCAGGGCGACCCCGGCGAGACGCGGTTCTATCTGTCCATGCAGGACGATATCATGCGCCTGTTCGGCTCCGAGCGCATCATGAACATGATGGAGACGCTCGGCATCGACGAGGATACGCCCATCGACGCCAAGATTCTCTCCGGCGCGATCGAAAACGCGCAGAAGACCGTCGAGGGCCGCAACTTCCAGTCCAGAAAGAGCGTGCTGGAATACGACGACGTGATGAACGTGCAGCGTAAGATCATCTACGAGCAGCGCCGTCAGGTGCTCGACGGCGAGGATCTGCAGAAGAATATCCAGTCCATGATGAAGTTCTATGTGGACACGTATGCCGCCAGCGCCTTCGGCGAGCAGCCGCGGCTGGCCGACAAGCAGCATTTCTTCGAGATGATGACGCACTTCGAGCCCGTCTTCTTCCCCACGGGCACGTGGCTCGTCTCGGACGCGGAGCTGGCCGCGCTCACGCGGGAGCAGGCGGAGCAGACGCTCCTGTCTCTCATGCAGCGCGCCTACGCCAAGCGGGAGGAGCAGTTCACGTCCCCCGTCATGCGCGAAATTGAGCGCGTTGTGACGCTGCGCGTGGTCGATGAATTCTGGATGGATCACATCGACGCCATGGACGATCTGCGGCAGGGCATCCGCCTGCGCGCCTACGCGCAGACCGACCCCGTCATCGAGTATAAGCGCGAGGGCTTTGACATGTTCGAGGCCATGAACGACGAGATCAAAGAAGAGATCGTCCGCCGCGTCTTCCTCGTCCGCATCAAGACGAACGAGGAGATCAAGCGCCAGCGCGTGGCGAAGGTCACCGGCGAGGGCGCGGGCGGCGACAAGACCGTCAAGCGTCAGCCCGTCGTCAAGAAGATCAAGGTCGGCCCGAACGACCCGTGCCCGTGCGGCAGCGGCAAGAAATACAAGAAATGCTGCCGCGACAAGGATCTCGCCGCCGAACGCGGCCAGAGTGCAAATTGAGCCATGTTTCACACCATTCAACACGGAACACTTGAATATCTGACCGCCGACGCGCTCCGCGGGAGCGTCCACTGCTTCTCCACGCGCCTTGGCGGCGTGAGCGAGGGGGCGCTGGCCTCCCTCAATCTCGGCACGCATCGGGGAGACAGGCCGGAGCATGTGCGCGAAAATTACCGCATTCTCGGCGCAGCCGTGGGCTTTTCGCCGGAGGAGACGGTCTTTACCCGGCAGGAGCACACCGATCTTCTGCTGCGCGTCGGCAAACGGGACTGCGGCACGGGACTGAACCGCGAGCAGACCGCCGTCTGCGACGGGATCCTGACCGACGAGCCCGGCGTGGCGCTCGTCTGCTTCGGCGCGGACTGCACGACAATCCTGCTCTTTGACCCCGTCCGGCAGGCCATCGCCGCCGTCCACGCCGGGTGGCGCGGGACGGCGCAGGGCATCGCGTACAAGGCCGTTCTGCGCATGCAGACGGAATTCGGCTGCATGCCGGAGCACATCCACGCGGCCATCGGCCCGTGCATCGGCCGCTGCTGCTTTGAGGTCGGGCCGGAGGTGCCGGAGGCCATGCGGCGCTCGCTCGGCCCGGACGCGGAGGCAGCCATCGAGCCGCACGGTGAAAAGGCGCACGTCGATCTGAAGCGCCTGAACCGCATCTGGCTGGAAAAGGCGGGCGTACAGGTGATCGATATCTGCCCGGACTGCACGAAATGCCAGCCGGACCGCTTCTGGTCGCACCGCGTGACCGGCGGGAACCGCGGCTCGCAGGCCGCCGTCATCAGGCTGAAGGGAGGCGCGGCAATATGAAACGGAGGCTCCTGATCCTTACGATATTCGCGCTGTGTCTGGCGCTTCTTTGCGGCTGCACGACGCTCGCGACGAGCGAATGGATGCAGACGCTTTTCCCCGTCGGCGACGAGGCCGTCGCCGCGCAGCAGACCGGCTCGGTCGACGGCTCGGAGAACAAGCAGGAGGTCAAGCAGGTCGTCACCGAGACGTTTACCGCGCTCGATTCCTTCGGTCTTGCCTATCAGCCGGATTACGGCCTGCAGCCCTATAACTGTCAGAGTCTCAACAACCGCATCATCTTCTCCTTCCTCTATGAGCCGCTGTTCGCCGTGACGAACAGCTACGAGGCGGAGCCCATTCTGGCCGAGAATTATTTCGTCACCGACGACGGCCGGACGACGACTGTAAAGCTCCGCTCCGGCGTGACCTTCCACGACGGGAGCCCCCTCACGGCGGCGGACGCGGCGTATTCCGTCGAATCCGCCGCAGGCTCGGAATATTACGGCTCGCGCCTGCGCTTCATCGTCTCCGCCGAGGCGCAGGACGATCTGACGCTCGTGTTCTCGACGAGCGAGGCATATGAATGCCTGCCGCTGCTGCTGGACATTCCCATTATCAAATCCGGTACAAAGGACGAGGTCAGCCCTCCGGGCACAGGCCCGTATGAATTTGCGGAGACGAAGCTCACGCGCTGCAAAAACTGGTGGCGCGACACGAAGCCGCTGGTCGACTTTGACGAGATCGCGCTGACCGTCTCGTCCACGGCCGCCGACGTGCGCGACAATTTTGAGTATCAGAAGGTCAACATGGTCCTGACGGACCCCAACTCCTCCGCGTTCGCGGGCTTCCACAACGACTATGAGCTGTGGAACGAGGAGACGACCATCATGCAGTACATCGGCTACAACATGAACTCGTCCGTCTTCTCCAACTACGGTCTGCGCGGCGCGATCACCTTCGCCATCGACCGCGAGCAGCTGGTCGAGCAGACGCTGGGCGGCTTTGCCGTGGCGTCGACGCTGCCGTGCTCGCCAAACTCCCGGTATTACGATGTGAAGCTGGCAAACAGCTTCGCGTATGACACGGGCTCGTATTCCGACCAGCTCGCCAGCGCCTCCGTCGAGGATGCGACAGGCGACGGCATTCTCGACCTTTACGTCCCCTCCAAGGGTTATTCCGTCCCGGTCGAGGGTACGATGATCGTCTGCTCGTCGAGCTACATCCGCGTGCAGGCGGCCACGGAGGTCGCGAAAATGCTCAATTCCCTGGGCTTCAACATCACGGTCAAGTCGATGGAATACACCGAGTACAAGCAGGCGCTTTTGCAGGGAAATTTCGATCTGTATTACGGCGAGGTGCGCCTGTCCCCGAATTTCGATCTTTCGCCGTTCTTCGGCGCGACCGGCACGCTCAACTACGGCGATCTGTCCGACAGCACGATGATGAATCTGTGCAGCATGGCGCTTGTCAACAGCGGCAACACGTATAATCTCTATAAGCGCGTGTGCGAGCGCGGGTACATCACCCCCATCCTCTTCAAGAGCTACGCGCTCTACACCACGCGCGGCGCCGTCACGGAGCCGGCACGCTACATCGACTGGTTCCTGCCGTATACGGCGCAGACGGAAGAATAACAAAACACGCGGGAGGATACGCCCATGAAACGAATCCTGATGATCGGCACCGGCGGGACCATTGCGTCCGGGAAAACGGCGGAGGGCCTCATGCCGGAGCTGACAAGCGAGCAGCTTCTCTCGTTCGTCCCGGCGGTCTCGGCGCTGTGCCGGGCCGAGTGCCTGCAGCTTCTGTCGCTGGACAGCACAAATCTGGCCCCATCGCACTGGCTTCTGATCGCGAAGGCCATCCGCGAGCGGTATGACCGCTACGACGGCTTTGTCGTCAGCCACGGCACGGACACCATGGCCTATACCGCGGCGGCGCTCAGCTATCTTATCCAGGGCGCGCGCAAGCCCATCATCCTCACCGGCGCGCAGAAGCCCATCAGCTTTGACTCGACCGACTCCAAGGTCAATCTGACCGACGCGTTTTTGTGCGCGTGCAGCGATACGCTGCACGGCGTCATGATCGTGTTCAACGGCAAGGTCATTCAGGGCACCCGCGCCTGCAAAACGCGCACGAAGAGCTATGAGGCCTTTTCCAGCATCAATTACCCGTATCTGGCCGTTCTGCAGGACGGCTGCATTCTGCAGTATATTGAAAACGCCTGCCTGCCCGAGCCGGTCTTCTATGACGCGCTCGACGAGCGCGTCGCGCTGCTGAAGCTCATCCCCGGCGCACGGGCGGAGCTCGCGGGCTGGATGCTCCGGCACAACGACGCGCTGATATTGGAGAGCTTCGGCGTGGGCGGGATCCCGTCGTATGACGGAAACGACTTCCTGTCCGTGCTGGAGGCGGGCATTCAGGGCGGCAAGACCGTCGTTCTGACCACGCAGGTGCAGAACGAGGGCAGCAATGTCGGCGTCTATCAGGTCGGGCACAAGATCCGCGAATGCCCGCAGGTGCTCGAGGCGTTCGACATGACGACCGAGGCCATCACGGGAAAGCTCATGTGGATCCTCGGCCAGACCAAAGACCCCGCCCGGATTCACCGCCTGTTCTACACCCCGGTCGCGAACGACATTTTGAATTATCACACATAAAAAACCCGCCCGGCGGGCCGCAGGATACGGCGCGCCGGGCGGGTTCTGTCTGTGCAAATCGGCTTACGCGCAGCCCGCCTTTGGGCTGCGCGTAAGGAAAACAGGATGGAAAAATGAAGATTCGGAGGAGGACAGCGATTGTCACGCGCACGCCCGTCGGCTTATCCGCAGATCTTTCCGCGGCATCGGGCGGCGCATCGCCGGATGGTCAAAACGTACAAAAGAGATCCGGCCGGTTTGCATCTCTTTTATGCTTTTACTATAAAGGAAGAATTTGAACAGGATTTCACGAACCGGTAAAGAAACTGTGAACAGTTTCTGCCCGGCCCGGGCGGCCTCACGCCTCCGGGTCGAAGCGCTCGAAGATCGGGATGCTGCCGTCGGCCTCGCAGGCGAGCATGTCTTCCTTTGCACGGATCGTCCAGCTGACCTCCTGCGCGCCCCAGACGCGGACGCACGAGCGCAGGCAGTAGCCTTTGCGGTCTTCGAATTTATACGCGATGAAATCCGGGACGGTCAGGAAGTTCAAAAGCAGATTGCCCGCGATGAAGCGTTTGTACCACGGCAGGCCCGCCTTGTCCTTCTCAAAATTCATGGACAGCTGCCCGCGGCAGATCGCGGGGCGGAGCTTTTTCACGTCGATGAGCGCGAAGGGGTCGAACGACTCGATGCAGAATTCGCCCTCGTAGCTGTCCAGCCGCTCGCAGACGGCTTTGGCCAGCGCCATGTGATTGCCGCGCGCGGTCTTGAGCTCGATAATAAGCGGCGTTTCGTGTTCGAACAGGGCGAGGACTTCGTCGAAGGTCGGGATCCGCTCGTCCGTGCCCTCGAGCCGGAGCTGCTTCAGTTCGTCCAGCGTCAGATCCTCGATCTCGCCCTCGACATTCGCGCAGCGTCGCAGATCGGAGTCGTGGAAGACGGCAAGCGTGCCGTCCTTCAGAAGATGCACGTCCAGCTCCGCGCCGAAGCCGCGCTCGATGGCCCGGCGGAAGGCGGGCAGGGAGTTTTCGGGCACGACGGGCTTGTCATGATAGCCGCGGTGCGCGTAGCGGTACTTTTTAAGGATCTCCCACTTCGGATGTCCCTTCCGGCACCGCAGCGCCAGCGTAAACAGCAGATCGAGCGCCAGAAGCACGATCAGAATGATACAGATTGTCAGCATGGTTACAGACTTCTTTCTTGCTATATTTAAGATAGGCTTGAGCAGCACTGAAACCCAAAACACAAACCAGCGAAGCGTCTGTGTTTTGGAAAGGAGGAAACGGGCTCAGAGGATAAGAGACGCCGCACATAGCGGCGGCTCGTTCCGTCGAGGCCACCCCCAAAACATAAACCAGCGAAGCGTTTATGTTTTGGAAAGGAGGAAACGGGCTCAGAGGATAAGAGACGCCGCACATAGCGGCGGCTCGTTCCGTCGCGGCCACCCCCAAAACATAAACCAGCGAAGCGTTTATGTTTTGGAAAGGAGGAAACGGGCTCAGAGGATAAGAGACGTCGCACATAGCGGCGGCTCGTTCCGTCGAGGCCGTTTCCGACGCGCCTCCGGCGGCCCAGTCTTTTCCGTCTTGTGTTCAGAATTTGCATGGTGTATGGATTTGCCGCAGCCCCCAAAGCCTCCCCTTGCCACGCCCCGCGCGGTAAGGGGAGGTGGCATTTTCGAAGAAAATGACGGAGGGGATTTGTTACAAATATCAGAGTGTTCCTAACTTTGCGGCATTCGAATCCCCTCAGGCGCTTCGCGCCAGCGTCCCTACCCCTTTTGGCCCTATGGGCCATTTCCCCCTGATAGGGGGAATCGGCCCCTTGAGCCCAAGGAGGAGCCTTTTGGTGCGTCAGAAATTTTGAGCTGTTACAAATCTCGCGGGAAAAGTCCAGAAAAACCGAAGGGGTTTTTCTGGTCGGTTCAAGGGGGCTCCGGGGGGGAAATCGAAATCCCCCCGGGCCTCAAATTGCAAACCAGCGCAGCGTTTGCAATTTGAAGAGGAAGAACCGGACTCAAAGGATAAGAGCCTCCGCGATTAGCGGGGACTCGTTCCGGCGAGGCCGGTTCTGACGAGCCTGCGTTTTCTTTTGGAGAAGCAAAAGAAAATGCTGAGCAGCAGTCGCAGATTTTATACGGTCTTACAGCCTTCCGCCAGACTCACCACTTGCGGTCAACACTCAATCGTCCATTTCCTCGAATGCTTCCAGGCCCTTCTTGGCTTCGGCCTTGGCGTCGCCGTGGTGGACGAAGAGCATCGTCACGAAGCTCAGCGCGACAAACAGCGCGGCATACGGGAACAGAACGCGGTAGTCGATTTTGCGCATGAGCGTACCGGCGACGATGGGCGTGACGACCTGCGCGGCCATGGAGGCCGTGTAGTAATAGCCCGTGAATTTGCCGATGTCCGAGCCCTTGCACATCTCGACGACCATGGGAAGCGAGTTGACGTTGATCGCGGCCCACGCGAGGCCGACAAGGGCGAAGACGACAAACATGATGGCGTTGATGGAGGTAAACGTCGTTGTAAGCACATAGCCGCTGGCAAAGCAGACGGCGAGCAGGATGATGCCGCACTGGATGGTGCGCCTGCGGCCGATTTTCGAGGCAATCTGACCGATGGGGATGTACGAGACGATGGCACCCGCCGTGGCAATGAGCAGGCAGGTCGACGCGCCGCCGAGGCCCTGCCCCATAACGACGTCGACATACGTCGAGAACCACGTCGTTACGCCGTTATAGCCGATGAACCAGAGCGCGATGGAGGCCAGCAGGAAGCCGAGGCTCTTTTTGACGGACTTCGGGAGCGTCTCATGGCCGCTGCCGTCGTCCTGCGCGAGGTTCCATTCGGGGTGCTGCTTTTCCAGCGCCTGATTTTCCGCCGTGAGCTTCGGCTCCTTGATGGTAAGGAAGAGGACGGCGACGGCGATGAACATGATGGCCGAGACGACGATGAACAGCGGCTGATAGTTCACATGCTCCACACCCGCGGTCTTGGAGTTGGGATAAAGCACAGCCGCGACGCCGAGATACAGAATGCCGCCGACCGCGCCCATCAGATTGATGATGGCGTTCGCGCGCGAGCGCAGGGGCTTGGGCGTCACGTCGGGCATGAGGGCGACGGCGGGAGAGCGGTACGTCCCCATGGCGATCAGCAGCAGGCCGAGGACGACGACGAACGAGGCCGTCTTGAAGCCGGAGGGCTGCGCGGCATAGCTGTTGTCGAGCAGCGGGAGAATGTTCATAAGGATGATGGCGCAGCCGGTGCCGAAGAGGATAAAGGGCATGCGCTTGCCGATCTTTGTGTGGCTCTTATCCGAGACGGAGCCGAAGAACGGCAGCAGGAAGAGCGCCAGAATGTTGTCTGCCGCCATAATTGCGCCGGAGAAGGTTTCGTTCATGTGGAAGGTCTTCGTGAGGATCAGCGGCACGATGCTGTCATACATCTGCCAGAACGCGCAGATGGACAAGAACGCGAGGCCGACCAGGATGGTGCGCTTGTTGTTGAGCTTCATTTCGGTTCTTCCTTTTCTAATGTATTGAGGACTTCGCGGATATTCTGCATGCAATATGTCGGCTGCACGCCGTATTTCTCAATATCGTCCATCACGCCCTCGCCGGACAGGACGAAGATCGTGTCGATCCCAGCGTTCACGCCGCAGGCGATGTCGGTATACACCCGGTCGCCGATGAGGCACGTTTCGCGCGGCGAGAAGCCGGTCTGCTCCATGGAAAGCCGCGCCATCTCAGGCTGCGGCTTGCCGATGACCTTCGGGCGGCGGTTTGTTGCGGTGCAGAGCATTTCGATTACGCTGCCGCAGTCCGGCGCGCTGCCGTACCATGTCGGGCAGACGAGATCGGGATGCGTGGCGACATAGTCAACGCCCCGGTTCAGCAGGATGCAGCAGGTCTCCAGCTTTTCATAGGTCAATTCCGTGTCGTAGCCCAGCAGCACGACAGAAATATCGTCCCGCAGCGTCTCGGCCACCCGCAGGCCAGCCAAACGGAGCTGATCTTTGAGCGACTCCGTCCCGCAGACGTAATAGACCGTCTCCGGCCGGTACCGGCCGCGCAGATACCGGATCGCCGCGTCCGCGCTGGTCAGGAAATCGTCGGGGAAGGCCTCGATGCCGAGGCGGGCCATTTTGGCGATATAGGCGTCGGTCCCACGCGAGGAATTGTTCGTCAGGAACAGATACCGGCCGCCGATGGCGCGCACATAGCGCAGAAAGTCCAGCGTGCCGTCGAAGAGCGTTTCGCTTAAATAGATCGTGCCGTCCATATCCAGCAGGAACAGCCGTTTTTCCGCAAGAGACATCCCGATACCTCCGGAGACTTGATAAAAAATATTATACAGCGTCCCGCGCCGTTTGACAAGCGCCGCGGAAGGCCATACAATACACACAGGAAAAATTGCCTGAAAGGAAGCGCGCCATGCTGCAAGATCTGCACACGCTCACGCCGTATCTGGACTTTATCCGGGCCTGCAATGCAGACCCCGACTGCCGCGACCCCATGCTGGTCACAGACCAGCAGCTGCGCCGGAATCTTCTGGATGCGCCGGACGGTCCAAATACGCGCGTGCTCGGCACATTTGAGGGTGAAACGCTCACGGGCGTGTTCGCGCTGCTGGTTTTGGAGGACGAACGGTATCTGGAGCTGCTGGCCGGGCTTTCCAGAAGCGCGGCGGCGTATGCCGAGCTTCTCGCGCATCTGCGCTCGGCCTATCCCGGCTATCAGGCGGATTTCGTCTATAACCCGCGCAACCGGCTTTTGCAGGCGGTGCTCGAAGCGCTGGACGCCGCGTTTGAGCCGGAGCAGCAGAAGCTCGTCCTGCGGAAGCCTGTCCCATATGCGCCGGATGCGCGCGTCGTGCCATACCGTACAGAATACAAGGAGCAGTATCTATCCCTGCACACCGAAGACCGCTATTGGACGGGCGAGCGCGTGCTGGCCGCGCCGGAAATTTTCCGCGTTCTGCTGGCGGTCGAGGACGGCGAGGTTTCCGGCTACATCGACCTGACCCACAACAGCACGGAAAACGAGCCATATGACCTGTTCGTCCGCGAGGAAAGCCGCAGGCGCGGCCTTGGCCGCGCGCTTCTGGCCGCGGCTATTCAGGAAAATCGGCCGAACGCCATGTCCCTTCTGGTGGACATCGACAACGATGCCGCCATCCGCCTATACGAATCGCAGGGCTTCGAGCGCGCGGAAGGAGAAAACAATATTACGGCCCATATCCGGCTGTAACGCAGAAGACCCCCGGCGGCCCATGCGGGCTGCCGGGGGTCTGGTATTCAGCGGGTCAATCCCACGGTCTGATCGGGTCGGTGGGTTCGGTGGGAGTGACGGGCCCCGTGGGGTCTGTCGGATCGGTGGGATCCGTCGGGTCGGTCGGGTCGGTGGGATCCGGCTCATCGGGCTCTTCAGGCTCAACGTACGGGGTGCATTTATAGCTCGTGTTGCGGGCCTGGTATGCGTCCTTGTGCAGCGTCTCGGTCTTGATGACCGTTCCGTTTGCGTCCACGTAATCGCGGTAGGCCATGACGGTCTTGCCGACGTAGGAATACTGCACCATGTCGCCTTTGACATACTTGTTGCCGTCCTTGTCGACGACGATGTTGACGGTGTTGCCGTTTTCGTCGACGGCGGTACCGGCATCGGTGATGATGGTCTTGTCGCCGTCGATTTCCATCTTGGGCTGAATGGTCGCAACGACCTCGTGGCGCAGGACGATATGATCGTAGCCCTTATCCTGCGGTGCGGTGCCCACGAGCTTGATGTGGACATAGCCGCCGGAGACGGAGGCGTCGATGCGCAGCGGATGATCCGTGCTGTTGACGAACTTATAGTCGAGACTGCCCCAGTAGATCGTCGCGTCCATGCCGAGCTGGACATAGGTGACGGTAAACATATGCGGCGCGCGCTCCGTGACCTTGAGATCGGCGTAGAGGCAGGCGGTATAGATCGTGGACGCGACCTGGCAGACGCCGCCGCCGAGCTCCGCCTCGCTCTTGCCGCCGGTCTGGTAGACGATGGCGGCCTGATAGCCCTTATCAGCCGTGCGCTCGCCGACGATCTTGTTGAACGAGAACTCATCGCCGGGGTTCAGGATCGTGCCGTCGATGGCCTTGCAGGCCAGCTCCAGATTCTTCGTGCGGCCTGCCTGCGCGGTATGCGGGCTGTCGCAGGAGCCGAGCACGTCGGAGAAGTATTCCTTTTCCAAATCGGCCAGCGTGACCTCCGGCTGCATCTCCTCGGCCTGGATGGTGATCTTCGTGCCGGGCTCGGCCATGGCGAGCTGCTGCGTGTAATACGACACGTCGAAGCCGAAGCCGACCTTTTCCGCGACCAGCTCCTTCTTTTCCTCGTCGTAGTACGCGTCCTTCATCTCGGTCGCAAACTGGTCATAATACTGCTGCAGATCGACCGGCGCGCAGGGCTCGGTGTCGTAGTCGAATTTCAGCTCGGACAGATCGCCCGCGTTGAACCGGGCGACGACCTCTTCATAGAGCTTGTCGGCGTCGAGCGAAATTTTCGGCGAGCCGGTCACGACCGTGACGGTCTTGGCGTCCGCGTCGACCGTGACGGTCGGGTCGACCTTTTCCGACGCGCAGGCGCGGGCGGTCTGGTCGATCAGATCGCGGATATACGCGGTATCAAGATTCGTGCCGGATTCGAGCGAGATATCCTGCCGGGTCTTTTTCGCCTTTTCATAGGTGATGAGCGCCTTGATGGGGCCGCCGTCGCGGCCATAGTGCATGGCGGCGTCCGCCGCCTCGTCCGGATTGAGGGCGACGTTGGTGATCTCGGGGGTGAAGTCGATCGTCCGGTCGGGCAGAACGACGGTGAGCGTATCGGTGGCCGTCTCCTGCTCAACGGCGAGCGTCACGGCGTTGATCGCCGCGTCGCGTTTGAGTCCGCCGACGTTCACGCCGGCGACATAGACGTTAGGGAAGATGGTGTCGCTTCCCTTCAAAATAAAGCCATAGGTGCAAATGCCGAGCACCGCCAGCAGCGCGACGCAGCCCGCGATGACGGCTGCCTTCTTCCCGGCCGTGCCGGACGGCTGCTTCTTCGGCGCGGCGGCCCGATCCGCCGCGGTTTTGCGCGCGGGGCGGCTGGCCTCAAATCTGCCTTTCTTTCTGATAAGAATCCCTCCTATTCAAAAGCCGCAGGGCGACATAATCTGTTTTGTGACTGTATTATACATAAAACGCCCGCTTTTTGCAACGGCATTCCCGACAGGAACGGGGTCTGGAATTCTGAAATTTCTATTAACATTTTCGGGGGGTACACATGCGTGCGGCAAAAAAGCATAGCCACTGTAGGGGCCGATGCCCACATCGGCCCGTTGGGCAGCTGCGAATTCGCCGAAAATCCCGTAAAAAACCGGTACATTCTGCATGGGCCGATGTGGGCATCGGCCCCTACAAACGCACAGTTCGGAAGTGTTCCGAGATTTGCGGCATTCGAATCCCCTCAGGCGCTTCGCGCCAGCTCCCCTTGAGCCCAAGGGGAGCCTTGGGCGGGTCTTTTACGTCCCCGCCGTCTGGGCGCGCAGGGCAGCGTAGACACCGACGAGCTGGGTCGCGAGCTTCAGGGGGTCTTCGGCTTTTTTGAGCTTGACGGACAGCATGGGGACCTTGCCTGCCGAGAAGAAGATGCGGGCCTTGAACTGCGCCTCCGCGCAGCATCCGGAGATGGCGGCAAAGTCCATCGTGGCCAGCGACAGGAGGATCGCGCCGTCCTTCTGCGAAATTTCCGTGATGCCCGCCGCCGCGGCTCTTGCGCGCAGGAGCGCAATGGCGATCAGGTTCATGACGCCCTTCGGGGGATCTCCGAAGCGGTCGACGATCTCGTCGAGCAGCTCGTCTGCGTCCTCCTGCGTGCGGATGGCCGCCATGCGGCGGTAGAGATCCATGCGCTGCTCGCCGGAGGAGACGTAGTCCTTGTTGATGTTCGCGGTGACGGTGAGGTCGGCGGTGCATTCGGGCTCTTTCTGCGCTTCCTCGCCGCGCTCTTCGAGCACGGCGTCCTCGAGCAGCTTCAGGTACATATCGTAGCCGACGGTCATCATATGGCCGGACTGCTCCGCGCCCAGAAGATCGCCCGCGCCGCGAATTTCAAGATCGCGCATGGCGATCTTGAAGCCGGAGCCGAACTCTGCGTATTCGCGGATGGTGTCGAGGCGCTTTTCCGCGATCTCGGACAGGACTTTTCCCTTGCGGAACGTGAGATACGCATACGCATGGCGGCTCGAGCGGCCAACACGGCCGCGGATCTGGTGCAGCTGCGCAAGGCCCAGCCGGTCGGCGTCCTCGATGATGAGCGTGTTGACATTCGGGATATCGATGCCCGTTTCAATGATGGTCGTGCAGACGAGGATCTGAATTTCGCCGTTTGACATCGACTGCATCACATCGCCGAGCTGCTCCTCGTTCATTTTGCCGTGGGCGACGGCGATCTCGGCCTCGGGGATGCGCTGTTTGATCTTTGCGGCGCACTGGTCGATGGATTCGACGCGGTTGTGAAGATAATAGACCTGCCCGCCGCGCGCCAGCTCGCGGCGCATGGCCTCGTCGAGAATGCCGTCCTGATGCTCGAGCACGAAGGTCTGCACAGGATAGCGATCCTGCGGCGGCTGCTCGATGGTGGACATGTCGCGAAGACCCGACAGCGCCATATTGAGCGTGCGCGGGATGGGCGTCGCGGATAATGTTAAGACGTCGACGCCGCGTGAAAGTTCCTTCAGCCGCTCCTTGTGCGTCACGCCGAAACGCTGCTCCTCGTCGACGATGAGAAGGCCGAGGTCATGGAAGTGAATGTCCTTCTGCAGCAGCTTGTGCGTGCCGACGATCAGGTCGATCTTGCCGGACTGCAGATCGAAAAGCGTTTTTTTGATCTGCGCGGGCGTGCGGAAGCGGGAGAGCACGTCGATGGTGACGGGGAAGGTCGCGAAGCGGCGCATGGCCGTGAGATAGTGCTGCTGGGCCAGAACGGTCGTCGGGACCAGGATCGCGACCTGCTTACCGTCCAGCATGCACTTCATGGCCGCGCGCAGCGCGACCTCCGTCTTGCCGAAGCCGACGTCGCCGCACAGCAGCCGGTCCATCGGCGCGGGGGATTCCATGTCGCGCTTAATTTCGTCGATGCAGCGCAGCTGGTCGTCCGTCTCGGCGTATTCAAAGCTCTCCTCAAATTCCTGCTGCCACGGTGAATCCGCCGCGAAGGCGAAGCCCGGCAGGCGCTTGCGCTCGGCATAGAGCTTGATGAGTCCCGCGGCCAGATCCTTGGCCGCGGCCTTGGCCTTCGCTTTCGTCTTCTGCCACTGGTCGCCGCCGAGCTTGTTGAGGCGCACGGGCGTATCCTCGCCGGCGCCGATATATTTGCTGACCAGATCGAGCTGGGTCGCGGGCACGTACAGACAGTCCGTACCCTGATAGGCGATCTTGACATAATCCTTCGTCACGCCGCCGACCTTCAGCTGCTCCATGCCGACGTAGCGTCCGATACCGTGGTGCTCGTGAACCACAAGATCGCCGGGGGTCAGATCGGTGAACGAATCGAGCTTTTTGCGGTTCGTGGCCTTTTTCGGCGCGCGGACGCGCCTGCGCTCCTGCCGGACGGCGATCTGTCCCTCTGTTAAGATGGCAAATTTGAGCGTCGGGTATTCAAGCCCCGCCGGGAGCGAACCGCCCGCGATGAGGATCTGTCCCGGCTGCGGGAGCTTCGTCAGCGGGAAGGACAGCAGCGCGTTCAGTCCGCTTTTGGCAAGCAGCTCTTTTAAAATTTCCCCGCGCCGCTGCCCGCCGCACAGGACGATGGAACCATACTGGTTCGACGCGTAATTTTTCAGGTCTGCCGCCGCTGTTTCAAGACTGCCGCCGTAGCCCGGCAGCTGCCGGGCTGTAAAGGAAAGCAGCTGCTTGGGCGGCAGCGATTCGGGATACCGCGCGGCCAAAAAGCTGTCGCAGTAAATGACCGCCCGGCCGCGCAGCGACGCGGCCAGATCGTCCATCGTGGCGTAATAATCGCACAGCTCGCCGAAGAGCGTGCCGGAGGTCAAAAACGAATCGAGCAGGAGGCCAAACTCCTCCGCGCGGTCCTTTTCCCCGCGCTGGAGATTGCCGTGGTCGCAGAAGGCGACGACGGCCTCCTGCGGCAGATACGACGCAGCGGTCGTGAATTCCGGATAGATCAGCGCCATGTACCGGTCTGCGCTGGCGAAAAGCGTCTCGTTTTCGAGCGCCTCGCAGTCCTTCTGCAGCGTTTCGATCAGCGCCTGATTGGGCGTTTTGCGCCGCTGCTGGCGCGCGATAATGGCGCGCAGGTCTTCACACAAACCCGCGATGCCCTGCGGGTGCAGATGCGGCTCCGTCTCGGCCACGGGCAGGAGGACGGCCTCGTCAACGTTTTCCGTGCGCCGCTGCGTGATGGGGTCGAAATAGCCCATGGTGTCGAGCTCGTCGCCGAAAAACTCCGTGCGCAGCGGCTTTTCCTGCGCAGGCGAATACACGTCCAGAATGCCGCCGCGCAGGGCGAACTGCCCCACGCCCTCGACCAGACTCGCGCGGGAATAGCCCGCCCGGGTCAGGCGGTCGATGAGCTCCGGCATGCTGTATTCCGCGCCGGTTCTCAGCGTCACGGACGCGGAAAAGAGCGTCTGCCGCGGAAGCGTGCGCAGCAGCAGCGCGTCGAGACTCGCCACCAGCACCGGGACGCGGCCCTGCGCCAGCGCGTACAAAAGCCGCAGCCGCTGCTGCTCCCACTGCCGGGACACGCCGATGGCCCCGGCCAGCGTCAGCTCACGCGACGGCAGCACGGGCGGCTCTTCGCCTAAGAACGCGCCAAGCTCGGAGGCCAGCCGCTTCGCGGCCAGATCGTCCTGGCACACGGCGACAAGGGGCCTTCCGGACTGCTCGTGCACGGCGGCGAGCACATGGCTGCGCGGCGTCTGACTCAGCCCGGACACGGCGACAGCCTGCTTCGCCTCCACGGCCTTCAGCAGCTGGTTATAATCGGTGCTCTTTTGCAGAAGCGAAAGCAGAACGTTCATGGGATTCTCCTAAAAAACAGTTTTTTGCCCAACAGGCAACGCGCATAGGAGAGAGTCTCCTATGCGTAGGGGGTATGGTATTGAATATGAGATGGGATGATGCAAGGCAGTGCGATTTTGCCTAAGGTTTGGTAGGGGCGGGGCTCTGCTCCGCCCGGCAAGATGCGCCGAATCTTTGGAAATCCTCGGCAAACTCGCAGGCACCTCTGTATGGTACTGTAGGGGCCGATGCCTACATCGGCCCGGCAGAATATACCGTTTATATGATAATCTTCGGCAAATTCGTAACTTCCCAACGGGCCGATGTGGGCATCGGCCCCTACGCACAAGTGGGAAACTGCATTCGTATCCGCCTGAGATTTCCGTTAAAACAACTACCTCCTGCCGGGCGGAGCAGAGCCCCGCCCCTACCGGAATTGTGCGTATTTGGGGTGCTCAAAACACCTTCCCGTTATACTCCGCAGCGGCCTTTTCACAGCCGTTTTTGACGATGCAGAGGGCCGCGTCGGCGGCGTGGGACATGGCTTCCTGATAATCGGGCCATTCAGACTTGGAGACGGTGGACAAAACCCAGTCAGCCAGATCGTAATCCGGGTGCGGCTTGGCGCCGACGCCGATCTTGACGCGCGGGAACTGGTCGGAGCCAAGGCAGGAGATGATGGACTT
>CAKUEH010000017.1 GCA_934646185.1 uncultured Oscillospiraceae bacterium
GGCGCGCCGATGCAGAGTAGATTATTATTGTCTCCGGCAACCATCCGGTGCGCCGCATAGAGCGCGTAAGCGTCCGGATCGTCCGGATGCTTTTTGACTTTGCCGAGGATCATGCCCTCCGTTTTGCCTGTGGGCGACAGCTCCAGAAACTCGCGCATTTCTTTCTCCGTCAGGAAACCAGACGTGCCGTGTGTGCCGTCCGGGAGAATGTCAAACCCGCGCGGGTCGTGTGTGTATTTGTAACCGGAGAACCAGATATAGCCTTTCTTCGTGATGAGGCAGATGATCAGTACGATCACCAGCGTCGTCACGATCCCAAAGCCGGTGAATACCGCGCCCCAGTTTTTGAATGGATTCAGAACCCAGATGCTTTTGATTTCTTCTTCGCCAGAGTGAAAGGTCGAAGCGATTCCAAGCCGCAGAGAATTGAGGAACATTCCATAAAAATACCAGCCGACAATGACGGCTGGTATGCGCATGGGCAGTTTGGCTTTGTTTTGGGCAAACCAGCTTTTGAATCTTGCATCCAGTTTGTCCTCCAGCTTTTCAAGGAGCTTTGAGAGGCGGAACATCCAGAACACTTCCTTCCGATGTGTAAAATGGCAGATCAGGCGGCGTGTATGGTGCGGTGCTTCCAAGCAGTTCCCGCAGCGCCGATTCCGTAATGGTAAAGACACGCGCCTTTTCGGTCTCGCGGTAGCGGCGGTTCAGGACGGTTTCTGTCTGTTCCGGCAGCGCGGCCAGAGCGATTTGAGAAAGTCCATCCGAACAGGCCGCATCCACCGCCGCGTCAATGCGCCGCAAGTCCATATCCGCCGCCATGACGAATGGCACACCCTGATATAGCGCGTCATACATCGCTCGATCCGCAGGCGGCGGAACGTAGTGCGACTTCAGGATGATTCTAGCCAGAATTTCACGGTAATTTGGAACACCCATGATGCGGAGCTGCAAGCTGCCTGTGCTATTGCACGGCAGCAGAAGCAGCGGCAGCTTCAGGCAGTCGTAGACCTCGCGATAGGTTTGCAGGCGTGTGTTCTGGTTTTCGATCCCAGTGTCCAGTTCAGCAAGGATCTCCTCGTAGCTGGATGCAGCAAAGATCATGGCACGCTGTTTTGCAGAAATTGCCGCCGTATGATTCTGAAAGGCCGTCAGCTCATCCGTCAGCGCAACGCAGCCGATATTGGGGCCAACCCAGTGGATCGCGCACATGAGGTCGCCGGTATGGAGCAGCGCCGCCACACGGGTGCTGCCCCATGGATTGGAGCCGCGATTGCGATGTAGAAAAGGTAAAAACAAAGATGGCTGAGATTGCAATTCAGATTCCTTTGTCAGAAATATGTTGACACCGGCGGCATACGCCGTTGTGACGATCTGCGCCAGCCGCAGTCTGCGCGTGATATCCGGTTCCCGGTACGTTGGAGCCTTGGCAGGCGGCAGAGCAAACCCAGAGGAACCCGGAACACGATTCCCGCACGGCGTCAGATACCAGGCTTTTACCGCGTCAGAAAACCGGATCATCTGCGCGGCGCTGAGATTCATAACTTCATCTTTGGAGAATGCCTCATAGAGTTCTTTTGACCGGGTCATCCGGCACCAGCGGAGCAGCCGCAGAATATCAAGGTCACGACAACTCAGCATCATGCAGCTTTCCCGCCCTTTCTTTCCTGCGGTTTGCCGAAACCGTTCTTGCGCCGGTTCCGGCGCAATCACAATTTCGGCAAACACGTCTGTTTTTCCTGTCGCGCGTGATGGGTTTACGTAGATGACAGCTTTTTTCATAAACCGTGATGGGTCGGTACATAAAAATCCATTGATTGATAAGGACTTTTTGCCGCTCCAAGCCATCAGCAGATCGCCGGTACAGATGATGCCTCCGAAACCAGTGAAAAATTGACCATTACGGATGGCTCCAAGGGATTGTAAGCGATGCCTTTCTGGTGAAATTTGAAAAACTCCTCTGCGGATTCCGGAAGCACCAGACTGATATGGCAGACGTTTTCCGCGCTGCGGCTGGACATCATGTGGACGGATAGATGGTACTGGTCGTCATCGTCAATGACCAGACCCTTGAGCGCATTGCTCACAGCTTTCCATCCCTTATTGTCCTGATCGAATACATGGCGTCCATCCACGTCGCTGTGTTCGTCGATCACCAAAAGCATCTGTCTGAAATGCAGCCGGAAATTTGTGCGCTGCATATAGGCCGTCAGAAGCTGTCGCACCGTGTCCGTCAGCCAAGTCGCGGGCATATACCGGCAGTGCGGCAGGAGCGTATCGAGCTGCATGTGTACCCAGCCCGCGCCCGCGATTTCAATGTGCCCAGACGGGAGCTGGAACTCCAGCCCGTCGCGCCGCCCGTATCCGCCAGCGCCCGGCATCTGTGTTTCGCAGAGGGCGCGCAGATAGAGCGTCGCGGATTCAAAGAAATACGCGGTTTCCTCCAGCGTGAGCTGCAATTTCTCGCGGCTCATTTTGCCGCCGTCAGAAAGTGCGGACAGAGCGCCTGCTTTCTGCGAAGCTTTGGCAATGACGGACTGAATCTTTTTTGTTTCTGCTGTAAATCTTTCCTCGTTCATCGTTCAAATTCCTTTCTGTTGTATTTTTTGAAAAAGACTGTTATACTAAAATCAGAAAAGCACTGGGAGGTGACGCAAATGCCATACACGATTGAAGAACTGCGCAGAATTATCACACCAATCGCACAAGCACATGGGCTGCGCAGCGTCAGCCTGTTCGGTTCGTATTCCAAAGGAACGGCGCACCATGACAGCGACGTGGATTTGAAAATTGAAAAAGGCAGCGTCATGTCTTTGTTCCAGCTCAGCGGTCTGCGGCTGGATATCGAAGATGCCTTGAGAGTGCCGGTCGATCTTATCACCAACGATTCTTCTGACCGTGAATTTCTGGATATGATTGCGAAAGATGAGGTGCTGCTGTATCGAAAATCGTGACCGTCTGATTTTGAACAAGATCATCGGCTATTGCGACCGGGTGCGAGATAATCTGAATCGCTATCAAAGCTCCTATGAAGCATTTCAGCAAGACTATTTGTTCCAAGATGCCTGCTGTATGTGCGTGGTGCAGATCGGTGAACTGGTAGCACAGCTTTCCGAAGAAGCAAAGCATCAAAACCGTGCGGTTCCGTGGCGCATGATAAAAGACACCCGTAATTTTTACGTTCACTCTTACGGCGCCATTGACCTGCCCGCAGTCTGGAAAACGCTGTGTGAAGATCTTCCGGAATTAAAATCCGCGTGTGTGCAGATGATCGAATCAGCGAATTCTTAATCATTGATCCCGTCGGATTACTCCCGGCGGGATTCGTTTTTTGCATTTCTGTTCAGAAAATCTGTTGGGGATGTTGTAATGGCGTCGTATTCTTTCTGCGTTGCGTAGAACGCGATCGGCACATGGTTATAGCCGATGCAAAGAAGTCCTTCGCCACGGCGGAACCGCGTGATCTGACGGACTTCTTCCTCGGATAAATTCAGGACATTTTGAATCAGCCGCGCCTCCTGTTCCTCCATCTGCATGACGATCTTGATGCGGCTGGAATCCAGAATGCCTTTTCCGTATTTGCCGTTGTCCAGCGAGAAAAGGTCTTGCATACCCTGTGTGGATGTGATCGCGATACCGCCGAGGCCGCGGATGGTCTTGACCATTTCCTGAATGTAGCCTGCCGCCAGTGGGTTGGAGTTCGCGCCGACCAGCGACCATAGCTCGTCTGAGATCAGCGCGGAGAGCTGCCCACCGGCACCGGAGATGAGGTCATTTGCAATGTCCGTCGCCCAGAAGATACCGGGCAAAAGCAGATCGTCGGGCATACCGGATGTGTCAATGACGATGTATTTGTTATCAAGGTCAATTTCATTCCGGCTGCCCATCGCGGAGGCCGAGCCGGTCACATAGCGTGCCAGCACAACGGCAAGATGCCGCGTATCCGCGCTTTCCTGCAGCACGTCGTACCAATCCGCCAGAATAGGCATTCTGCCAAAACTCCCGTCCTCGTTCAGAACAGAAGCATTGTCAAACGTGATGCCATACCGCCGGTAACACTCGACCAGCGACGTGTCCAGATAGTTCCGGTCTTCGTCGCTGAGGTCACGCTTTTGCAGGCTGTACCAGATGATAAGCCGCGAAATTTTATCCGCCAGCACGGAATCATCCCGGGAGGCAAGCCCCTTGAGGCCCGCATAGGTATCGAGCGATTTTCTGCGGATCGCCATGATATTCGGGCAGTCCGGCGAGGACGGGGACATCCGCAGATACAGACCGCCAAGCTGTTCACAGCGCGGGCGAAATTCGTGACCTTTCTTTGGGATAATGTAAATGACGCGCTTGCCCTGCTGCCGCAGACGTCCACCGACGCATTGGAGCGTGAACGTCTTGCCAGCACCAGACGAGCCGCCAATCCAGATGTTGTCGTTCGTATATTTATAGTCGTCATAGGGATTCAGAAATACCGGCGAACGGTTGTACATATTGAGACCAAGGAAGATTCCGTTGCGGTCAGAGAGCTCATAGGATGCGAACGGGAACGCCGCCGCTACGCCGCTGGTGAGCGCATTTCGGCGGGATTTGCGCTCAATGTCCGGATCAAGATAGAGAATTGGGAGCATGGACAAGAAAGCCTGCTCCTGCTTGTACTCGCAGCGGCGGGCAATCATGTCCACGGAGACACACAGCTTTTCAACCGCCGTGACGCGATGCTCCAGCGTTTCAGGATCACGGGCTGTGACCTCAATGAGCGTGTGCATATAGTAAAAATCCTCGCCCTGCCGGTTCATTACGTCCTTGAGATACATACCGGACGCGATGGCACTGTCCAGCTCCTCAAAGTCCTGCCGGATGTCGGCAACGTCGCGCATCCGACTGCGGTTCATCATGGTCTGCTGGGAGATCTTCGCCAGAATTTTTTCTTTGGATTGCTTGTCAAAGTGGAACGAAACGCTGACGCCCTCGCCGGCCTCGACCAGCGGAGCCAGCCAGCTTGCGCCGACGGTCGTGGAATACCCGTAACCTGTGATATAAAGATAGGCATGAAAAATGCCGTCCACTACAATGTAGTCCCGGCTTTTGGTGTCCACGCTCGTAGGCGAGAGAATATCCAAGATCGTTGTTGAGCCAGCCTCCAGCTCGCTCAGATCCGGCGCTTCTTCGCCGAACAGCAGACGCTTGAGAAATGGCTGCTTCTTCGGCTGCTCCTTGACTGGCGGCTTCTCCTCCGGCGGCAAGCCGGGCGGCGGGGCGGATTTGTTCTTGCGGTTCTTTTTCAAGTGATGCGACCTCCTTGAAATTATTTGGGTTTTGGATATAATAGAAATAGAAATACGCTGCGAAAGGAGCAATGCGTGATGCCTGAGATTTGCAGATTCTATGGGATTGTCATTAAAATGTTCTTCAAGCCGCGAGAGCATGAACCAAGCCATTTACACGCTCTATATGGGGAACACATTGGTATATTTGATTTGAAAACGATGAAAATGACAGAGGGCGATCTCCCAACGAGAGCGCAGCAGCTTGTGCAGGAATGGATGAGCGCACATCAGGATAAACTGCTCGAAATGTGGGATACGCAGAAGTTGGAGAAATTGCCGCCGCTGTAATGGAGGTGTTAGTATGCTGCCAAGAATCAAAGAAGTGAAGCCCATGCCGGATTACTGTCTGCGCATCGTGTTTGACGATGGACGCAAGGTCTTGTACGATGTAAAAGAAGATATGGACCAGATCGAAAGCTATCGCGATCTGGCGACGATCCACGGCCTGTTCAATCAGGTGCAGCTTGATCCGAGCCGCACCTGCGTGTACTGGAATGATGAGATCGATCTGCCAAGCGATACGCTGTACGAATATGGAAAGTCGGTTGCATCGTGAGCGTTTGCATATTTTTTGAGGAGCGGATGCGTCCGCTCCTCCTTTTCCTTTTATTCTCCATACACCCCATGCACCTCCGTTGTCATGTCGAACACACCTTCCGGCAGCTTGACGCGCAGGCTGGTGCCTTTGTTGATCAGCTCATACAGGAGCTTCAGCACGAAATCGTCCGTGTAGCGCGGCTCTAAGACCTCCAATTCACAGATATCCAGATATCGCCGCGCGGTGTCCGCTTCTTCGTTCAGGCGCTGGATGATGCCCTTGACCGTGTTGCGCTTGGCGCGCATCTTGGCTTCGTACTGAAACACGAGGAAAAACCTCTGACGCCTCGTTGCCCGTAAACCTATTCATTGACGAGACGCCGTTTACAAAATATATTTCGGCCAACAACGGGATCAAATTAACCAGCAATAATGACTGCATCGTTGTTGCAGCATATGTAACATCAAAGGCTGCTTCCATGACTACAAGTTGGGAAAGCGAAAATACATCCGTTGCCACTGTAGAAGTCCTTCCCCGCAGTCAAGATATGCCAGCAAATTGCAGTCTTGCTGTTGTGCGAGGCATTTCTACGGGCAGCGTTTATATCTCTGCAAAAAACGGGCTTGGGAATTCCATGTCGTTCTATGTGGATGTTGACCTTCCACGGCAGCAGTCTCAGCTAGCCGCTTCGCCAAATGCACCAAGCAATAACGATCATGCGCAAATCGATCCTGCTCCAAGTCAGTCATTCCCAGAAGCATCTACCCATGCGCAACCAGAAAGTTGCGATTATGTAATCAATACGAATACGAAGAAATTTCATTACCCATGGTGCAGATATGTTGCAAAAATGGCTGCGAAAAACACACAGTATTATACAGGAAGCCGGGACAGTTTGATTTCAAGATACGATCCATGCAAAGTCTGTAGGCCGTAAATCCGCCCCGCCGCCCGCTGGAAAGCGGCGGGGTTTCCCTCGCAGCGAGTGGGAGCGCCGCTTGAGTACGTTTCCAGCGTAGCAGATAATATCTGTAAAAGTCTACACCCCAGATTGCAAATCGCTGCTCAGAATTACGAAAACGTGTATTCAAAATTGCGAATTTTAACCTATTTTCGGAATTTTGCTGTTGGAGGCGTTTGTTTTGACATCAATGGAGAAACTTGCACCATATTTTGAAGCCTATTCAGAAAAGGTCAAGCGGAGAAGAAATGAAGTCGGGATGACGATCAGTGCGCTTTCGGATAAGTCCGGCGTCCCATACTCAAATGTAAGCCGTGTGAACTCTGGCGTGCAGGCAAACCCACTGTTGTACAACGAAGCTGCAATCGCCGATACGCTCGGGCTGTCGCTTGATGATCTCTGCGGGCTTGATCATGCAGCCGGAAGTCAAAGCGAGCTGCAGGAGCGTAATTATACGCTTGAAATTGATAATGCCAAGCTTACAGCAACAACAAAGGCGCAGGCTGCGCAGATCAGGTCTATACATGCTGTTTGCTATGTCCTCGTCTTTTTCTGCCTGGTTCTCGCAATGTCGCTGGTCGTTTATCTTGTCATTGACTCACAGGTCACAGATGCCGGTATTATTCGAGGCGGAAAACTATCAATTATGGCTTGGGCGCTTATTGGTCTAATCGTTGCGGCGGTCATTGCTGTGGGCGTTACAATATCGCATATCATCCGCAAGGAGAGCAGAAATGAAGAAAGTCAAAGTCCCCGAAGCTGAAAAACTCCCCTCCGGCTCCTACCGCTGCCGGGTGATGGTGAAAGGAAAATCTCAGTCCTTTACCGGCCCGAGCAAAGCAGAGGTAGAGCGTATGGCACGCGACTACAAGGAGGGCGTTCTTGCGGTCGAGGAAAATCAAAAGCCGCAGGCTAGAACCGTCGGCAATGTGATTGATGGCTATATTGAAAAAAGAAAAGTTGCTTTGTCCCCATCTACGCTGCGGGGATACAAGACGATCCGTGAAAATTATTTCCCGTCCATCATGGACGTTGACTTTGGTCTTTTGACGGATGCAAAACTGCAAAAGGCGATTGCCTCCGATACCCATAGCCCCAAAACTCTGAAAAACGCGCTTCAGCTCGTCCTTTCCGCCTGCGCGGAGGAGGGGCGCACGTTTAAGGTGTACACGCCGAAAGTCATTCCCAATGAGCGCGCATTCCTGCAGCCGGAGGAGATTCAGCCCTTTATCAAAGCAGCCAATGGCGAACCGTGCGAGATGGCGATCCTGCTTGGTCTTCACGGCTTGCGTAGATCTGAAATGTGTGTGCTTCGGCGTGAAAACGTTGACACGAAAGCAGGCGTCATATATGTCCGCGGCGCAGTTGTTTATGGCGAAGGATCGAAGATCGTGCAGAAGCCAGAAAATAAAAACGCCTCATCCAGACGAACCGTCCCGATTATGATCCCCCGCCTAAAGGAGCTCATTGAACCGATTGCAGATCCACAGGCCTCATTGATCACAGTCACTCCAAATACGATCGGTGAGCAGCTCGAATCCTTCTGCAAAAAACACTCCATGCGAAAGATCACACCGCATGGACTTCGGCATTCGTTTTGCTCTCTTGCCTATCATCTTGGTATAAGTGAAAAAGTTGCTATGCAAATTGGCGGTTGGTCGGATTATAATACCATGAGGAAAATCTATACGCACGTTGCAGACTCCGATATTTCCAAATCCGTAAAGAGCATGACAGAATTTCTGTCTACGTGATTTTTGCCACGAAATTTGTCACGCAAAAATTCGCCCAGTAATTCCAGTCGCTTTACCGCAATCATGCTCGGTTCGAGCCCCGCCACCGGCACCACTCAGAAACGCCCCTTACGGCACGAATCCCCGCCTTGCGGCGAGGATCGATGGCAGACGGGGCGTTTCTTCGCTTCAACTCCACGATCGCTTCGCTGGATCGCGGAGTTGTTTTTGACTGCATAACAAAACTCCCCTGTGCGGACAGGGTTTGTCTGCACAGGGGAGCGTATGATTTCTGCGGGATTTCTGCCAGTCAGGATCAGAAGAGGTTCTTCTCGGTTTCCTTGTCGAAGAAGTGCATCAGCTCGGGCTTGAAGCTGTACTTCACGGGCTTGTGGCTGCCGTGGACAGCGTCGAGGTCGATGTCGGTCGTCGGAACGACGATGACGACGTCCTTGCCGTTGGAGTTGACGTGCAGATGCAGCTCGGAGCCCATCAGCTCGGAGACGTCGACCATGGCGTCGATGCCGTCCTGCGACAGATGGATGTGGACCGGGCGAACGCCGGCGATGATGTCGACGGGCACCTTGTCCATCTTCTTGAGCGCTTCCTGCTTGTCGGCGGGCAGCTCAAAGTCCTTGCCCTGCACGGTCGCGACGTACTTGTCGCCCTTCTTGGACAGCGTCGCGTCGAAGAAGTTCATCTGCGGCGTGCCGATGAAGCCGGCGACGAAGAGGTTTGCCGGATGGTTGAAGACCTCCTGCGGGGTGCCGATCTGCTGGATGAAGCCGTCGCGCATGATGACGATGCGGTCGCCCAGCGTCATAGCCTCGACCTGGTCGTGGGTGACGTAGATGAAGGTAGTGTCGATCTTCTCACGCAGCTTGATGATCTCGGCGCGCATCTGGTTGCGGAGCTTGGCGTCGAGGTTGGACAGCGGCTCGTCCATCAGGAAGACCTTCGGGTTCCGCACGATGGCGCGGCCGATGGCGACACGCTGGCGCTGGCCGCCGGACAGAGCCTTCGGCTTGCGGTTGAGGTACTGGGTAATGTCGAGGATCTCGGCGGCCTCACGGACCTTGCGGTCGATCTCCGCCTTCGGGGTCTTCTTCAGCTTCAGAGAGAAGGCCATGTTATCATAAACGGTCATGTGGGGATACAGAGCGTAGTTCTGGAAGACCATGGCGATGTCGCGATCCTTCGGGGCCACGTCGTTCATGAGCTTGCCGTCGATATACAGCTCGCCCTCGGAGATCTCCTCCAGACCCGCGACCATGCGCAGCGTCGTGGACTTGCCGCAGCCGGACGGGCCGACGAGAACGATGAATTCCTTGTCCGCGATGTCGAGATTGAATTCCTGCACGGCGACGACGCCCTTGTCGGTGATCTGAAGGTTGACCTTCTTCTCCTCGGCAGGCTCTTCGCCCTTCTTCTTTTTCTTGCTCTTCTTTTCTTCGCCACTGACGAACGGGTAGATTTTCTTGACGTTTACGAGTTTTACTTCTGCCATACTGATCTGGACTCTGACTGCGCTGCCTCCGCACCGCATTCTCACGACCGCCGGGCTTGGCGGACGCATTGCGACATGTCTCCACAATGCCGCACCGGGAGTCTCCCGGATGAAAATATCCTCCTTATTATTGCCGCAGCGCACCATAAGTGTGGATTGGTACACTCCGACTAAGATACACGTATTATATCAGATCATTTCCATAAAGTCATTTGTCGCTTTTGCTGAAATTTCACGCAGAAACACGGCAGAACGCACAAACCGGATCCCCGTTTACTTTTCTCCCGTTCCCTGCTACAATAAACAAAAGCGAAGGAGGGACGGCGCATGAAGCAGACAACGCTCTGTTATCTCGAGCGCGATGGGCAGTATCTGATGCTCCACCGCGTGAAAAAGGCACACGACGAGAATCACGACAAGTGGATCGGCGTCGGCGGAAAGTTTGAGGACAGGGAAAGCCCGGAGGACTGCGTCCGCCGCGAGGTGCTGGAGGAAACGGGCCTGACGCTCACCGATTACCGCTACTGCGGCCTCGTGACCTTCGTCTCCGACGTCTGGCCGACCGAGTACATGCACCTGTTCCACGCCGCGGGCTTTACCGGCACGCCGAAGGACTGCGACGAGGGAGAACTGGCCTGGATTGACAAGCGAAAGCTCGCCGCCCTGCAGCAATGGGAGGGCGACCGCATCTTCCTGCAGCTCATGGACGCGCACGTCCCGTTTTTTTCCTTGAAGCTCGTATATGCGGGCGATACGCTCACAGAAGCCGTTCTGAACGGAGAAAGGATCCGATAACATGGAAAACATTCTGATCAGCGCCTGTCTGCTCGGCGTATGCTGCCGGTACGACGGCGAGTCGAAGCCCATCATGCAGACCGTTGCGCTCATGGAGCGCTATCACCTCATTCCCGTCTGTCCCGAGCAGCTCGGCGGGCTCCCCACCCCGCGCGAGCCGTCGGAGCGGCAGGGTGATGCCGTCCGGACAAAAAGCGGCGCGGACGTGACCGCGCAATACCGCCGCGGCGCGGAGCAGGCGCTGCATCTGGCGCGTCTGTACGGCTGCCGGGCAGCCGTTTTGAAAGAGCGCAGCCCGAGCTGCGGCAGCGGAGAAATTTACGACGGTACGTTTTCCGGCCGCCTGACGCCCGGCGACGGCGTAACGGCTGCGCTTTTAAAGGAAAACGGCATCGCCGTCTACGGCGAGCGCGAGATCGAAACGCTTCTGGCGCAGGCCGAACCGGACGAGCCCCAGCAGAGCCTGTTCTGAACGCAAAAACCAGCCGCTCCCCGGACGTGGGAGCGGCTGGTTCGTTTCAGTTTCAGAATTCGCAGATGCGCGTAAGCAGGACCAGGCACTGCTCAAGCGTCATGTCCTTTTTGGGCTCAAAGCCCTTCGTCGTGCCGTTCATCAGATCATACTGTGTCATCATCGCGACGGCCTCTCTGGCCCAGTCGGAGATGGACGCGCTGTCGGGATAGCGGCTGAGCGTCGTCATATCGGCCTCGAAGACCACGCTCGACTGCCGCAGCAGACGCAGCAGCACCGTCGCGGCCATCTGCCGCGTGACCCTGGAGGTCGTGTCAAAGCTGCCGTCGGCATTCGGCTGCATCACGCCGAGCTGCTGCACAACGACGACGGGGTCCGACACATCCTCGACGAGGCCGAGCGTCCGCGCGGTATTCGCCGCGAGGCGGGCCAGCGTTTTGCGGGTGATAGAAGACTGATAGCTGCCGTCGGCCAGCATGGTGATGCCGTAGACATCGGCGCGGTCGACAAGCTCCGCCGCCCAGCCGGACGGGGTCCCGGTGATATTGGACACGCCGCTGCCCCAGGCGTAGATCGTGGATGCTGCGCCGCCGGAAGGCTGCGGCTCTTCGGCCGCGGACGGAGCGGAAACGCTTCCTCCCTCCCCGGCAGCCGCCGCGCGGCCGGAAGCAGAGCACATGGTATAGAAGGTATAGCACCCGCCGTCATAGGGGATCACGCGGTTGACGCCCGCCTTGCCGTCCCAGACCCAGTTCTGCTCGAACAGCGTGACGGTGCCGCCCGCCTCGTCGACGGATTTGACGATGGCATAGTGGTTGCCGTATCGCTCGCGCGCCTCGGCGGAGGCGTAGGCGATATCGCCGGGCTGCGGCGTGTATGTAACCTCGAACCAATACCCGGCCGGGCTGGCCGCGGTGATATTGCCGTTGTCCGTGTACACGCTCACGCCGTAGACCGTGCTGTAAAACCGTTCGATCAGCTCATTGCAGAACAGCGTGCTGCCGGTCTCATTATACAGCGCGTCCACGCCGCAGAAGGTGTCTGCGATAAAGCCCTCCCCCGCGATCGTGACATAGTCCAGCCGGATGGTCGCCTCGGCGGCCAGCGCCGGTACGGCCAGCAGCGCCAGACATAAAACAGCCGCCGCCAGACGGCGGAATTTCCTCTGCATGCACAAAAGCCTTCTTTCGTTCGATAAACTTCCTTCAAATTGTAACAGATTGTAACCAATAAGTCAACCATTTTTTTGCGCCCACTGGAAAACCGGCCCGGAAGTGTGGTATAGTATATTGAGTTCCGAAACACGGAGGCATTTGCTTGGAAAATTATTTTCATCTGAATATGGACCGGCGCGCGATCAACCAGATCAGCGCGCTCGGCCTTGCGCACTGCGGCGACGCGGTGTTTGAGCTGCTGGTGCGCAGCTATCTCTGCGCGTCCGGCAAGGCGCTGAACGGCAATCTGCACCGCGCGACGGTCGAGCTCGTCTGCGCCCCGGCACAGGCGGAGCGCGCCGAGCGCATGCTCCCGTTTCTGACGCAGGAGGAGCTGGCTTTTTACAGGCGCGGCCGCAACGCGCACGTGCATCAGGTGCCGAAAAACGCCACCTATGCACAGTATGCCAGAGCCACAGGGCTCGAATGCCTGTTCGGGGCCCTGTATCTTTCCGGGCAGCTCGACCGGCTGAACGAGCTTTTTATCCTGACCATGGAGGATCCTCATGCCATTTGACGCATTTTTCCTCACGGCAGTCCGCCGTGAGCTGGAGGGCAGCCTGACCGGCTGCCGCATCGACAAGGTCCAGCAGCCGCAGCGCGACACGCTGATCCTGTCCATGCGCGGCGCGGCGGGCGGCGGACGGCTGCTGCTGACGGCTTCGCCCAATCATCCGCGCATCCACCTGACGAGCGAGCCCGCCGAAAACCCGGCGCAGCCGCCCATGTTCTGCATGCTCCTGCGCAAGCACCTGACGGGCGGCCGTCTCGTGTCCATATCCCAGCCGGAGATGGAGCGCCTGCTCGACCTCACCTTCGACTGCACCGACGAGATGGGCAGTCCCGCGCAGAAGCACCTGATCCTGGAGATCATGGGCCGCAACTCCAATCTGATCCTGACCGCAGAGGACGGACGCATCGTCGACTGCCTGCGCCGCGTCGATTTTGAAATGAGCGAGCAGCGGCAGGTCCTGCCGGGCCTGTTCTACCATCTGCCGCCCACGCAGGGAAAGCTGGATCCGTTTGCCGTCACGGAAGACGCACTCGCGGCGCTTTTATCCGCGCAGACGATGCCCAAGCGCCTTGACGGCTGGCTTCTTGAGACGCTCGGCGGTCTCTCCCCGCTCGTGTGCCGGGAGCTCGCGTTCCGCCTGACGGGCGATCTGGATACCGATCTGTCCGGGCTTTCTCCGGAGGAAAAATCGGCGCTGGCCGCGCGGCTGCACACTGCGCTCGTGCAGCTGCACACCGCGCCGCCGCAGCCCATGCTCCTGTATAAGGACGACCGCCCGTGGGACTTCACCTGCCTGCCCGTCACGCAGTACGGCGATTTCGTCCGGCAGGAGCCGTATGACTCCTTCTCGCAGCTGCTCGACCGGTTCTACGCCGCGCGTGACCGCGCCGATTCCATCCGCCAATCGTCGCAGGCCATCCGCAAGACCGTCTCCAACCTGCACGCGCGCACGGCGCGCAAGCTCGACAACCAGCGGCGGGAGCTCGCCGCGACCCACGACCGCGAGCGCCTGCGCCGTCTCGGCGATATCCTCACCGCGAATCTCTACGCTGTCAAGCGCGGCCAGACGAAGCTGCGCGCCGCCGATTTCTACGATCCGGACATGAAGGAGATCGAGATCCCTCTCAACCCGGCCATTTCCCCGCAGCAGAACGCGGCAAAATTCTATAAGGACTATCAGAAGGCCAAAACCGCCGAAAAGATCCTGACGGAGCAGATTGCGAAGGGCGAGCAGGAGCTTGCGTATCTTGCCAGCGTCCTCGACGCGCTCACGCGCGCGGAATCCGCGCGCGATCTGCAGGAGATCCGCGCCGAGCTCGTCTCCGGCGGCTATCTGCGCGAGACAGACCGCAAAAAACGCATGAAGCTGCCGCCGAGTAAGCCCATGCGCTTCACCTCCTCCGACGGCTTCCCGATCCTCGTCGGCCGCAGCAACCGGCAAAACGACGAGCTGACGACGCGTCTGGCCGCGAAAACCGATATCTGGCTGCACGTCCAGAAGATCCCCGGCAGCCACGTCATCATCGAAACGGACGGCCGGACGCCGCCCGACCGGACCGTGACGGAGGCGATGCAGCTTGCGGCCTATTATTCGCAGGCGCGCGACGGCCAGAACGTGCCGGTCGACTACACGCCGGTAAAATTCGTCAAAAAACCCGCGGGCGCAAAGCCCGGCATGGTGATCTACACGACGTATCAGACCGCCGTCGTTACGCCGGACGCGGCGCTGTGCGAACGGCTGAAGGAGAAGGACTGATGGAAGAGCGGCACTACGCGTTTTTTCAGAACCGCGACTGCGAATATTTCCCCTGCCACGAGACGCAGCACCCGGAGGATTTCAACTGCTTGTTCTGCTACTGCCCGCTCTACGCGCTCGGGCGCGGCTGCGGCGGCAATTTCCGCTATACAGAGTCCGGGATCAAGGACTGCTCCGGCTGTCTGTTCCCGCATCGGAGGGAAAACTATGACCGCGTGAACGCGCGCTTCCTGGAGATCGTCAAAAAAATGCAGGAATGCGAATAACGTGCCCGCGGTTCGGTTTCTACTGCTTTTGTCCATGTTTTCCCCACTTTTCCCGCAAAAGCACGACACTCTACTGTCCGTAGAGTGCCGTGCTTCGCTTTGTAGACCGGCAGGTGCGAACCGGGAGAGCGCTTTGAGGCAGGAATCGGGAGACTTTTTCCCTCTGTGCGGTTACACTGGAGATACAAACAAGCAGGAGGGATCCCCATGAAAAACCTGAAGATCTTCGGCGACTCCATCATCAAGGGCGTCACCTATAACGGCCAGAGCTACCACCTGTGCCAGGAGCATGATTTTGACACGCTCGCCGCGCAGGGCGTTGCCGTGGAAAACTACGCGAAGATGGGCGCGACCATCGACGCGGGGCTGAAGCAGCTGGACCGGAAGCTCGGCTCCTGCGGCGGCGAGACCACCGTGCTGTTCTGCTTCGGCGGCAACGACTGCGATTACGACTGGAAGGCCATTTCGGAAGACCCGGACGGCAAGCATCTGCCGCACACGCCGTCGGAGCAGTTTATCGACCGCTACTGCACGGCCATCCGTAAGGCGCAGAGCGCGGGCGCCCGCGTGGCGATGACGAGCCTGCCGCCGCTGGAGCAGGAGCGGTATTTCTCCTTCATCACCAGAGGGCTGAGTGCGGAGAACATCCTGCGCTGGCTGGGTGACACGGATCATCTGTACCGCTGGCAGGAATATTACAATTCCATGGTCGCGCAGCTGAGCCGTGCGTTTGGCTGTAGACTTGTCGATCTGCGATCGGAGTTCCTCAAAAGCCGCGTCTTCCCGACGCTCATCGGCGCGGACGGCATCCACCCCACCCAGGCCGGCCACGACCTCATCCACCGCACCGTCCAGTCCGCCCTGGCGTATTGATCCGCGTGCCACAATCGCAGCAGAACACGAGCTGTAAGGGCGGACGACTCTGTCCGCCCGCGGAATATACCGTTTTTATGAAAATCTCCGGCGAATCCGCAGGCAGTTCCCTGTTTCGTCGTAGGGGTCGATGCCCATCTTCGGCGCTAAGAGCCGCGCAGAGCGCGGTTGCGCCTCGAAACTAGCCTGCGGGCATCGCATCGACCCGGCAGAAAGCACCGTTAATGCGAAAATCTCCGGCGAATTCGCAGCCGCCCAGTGGGCCGGCAGAGTCTGTCGGCCCCTACAGAGTGCTGCGCGGGTCCGCTGCCGCCCAGCGGGCAGAGCGGAGTCCCTCCCCTGCCAACATGATTTGGGGGGGTTGGACGATCTCTGCGCAAACCGCACGCACCATAAACACCGCCGCCCCCTGCTGCAAAGCGCGGCAGGGGGCGGCCTTTTCATGCTTCAAACTCGTGCGCGTCCTTGAGCACCATGTCCTTGACCTTCATCAGGCGAACCTTGGTGGCGCGGTCGTTTTCCTCGAGCTTCATGGAGATATACTTGATGTTCTTCTCCATTTCCGGGATCATGACGTATTCCAGCGCGTTGACGCGGCGGCGGGTCTTCTCGATCTCGGAAGCGAGCAGCTGCGTCTTCTTTTCGGCCTGCGCCAGCGCAAGCATGTCCTGGAACACGGAGGCCAGCGCGCCCAGCGCGTCGTCCAGCTCGCCGGACGTCTGCGCGAAGCCGTAGGGATAGATGGACGCGGCGTCCTCGTTTTTGGTGTGGAACTCGTAGACCGGGACGGAGACGGACATGATGTTCCGGAACGTCATGTCCAGCGTCGCTGACTGCTTGGGATACAAAAGCGCCTGCTGGAGCATTTCCGGGGACATCACGCTCGACGCGACGGTCATGGCGCGGTTCGCCTCTTCAATGCCCTGCTCGACCTTGGCGCGCAGCTCCTTGTTTTCCCGCACGATCAGGAAAAACTGCCGCATCAGCTCGTCGCGCTTGTCCTTGAGCAGCCGGTGGCCGCGCACAGCCGTGCGCAGACGGCCCTTGAGCCGCGTGAGCTCCATCCGGGTCGGATTGATCGTTTTACTGGCCATGCGAACACCGCCTTACGCCTGCTTTTTGGGCAGGTACTTTTCGATGAACTCCGGCTTGATGCGCTTGAGCTCCGTTTCGGGCAGGATGGACAGCAGCTCCCAGCCGATGTTCAGCGTTTCCTCAATGGAACGGTTCTCCTCGTAGCCCTGGCTGACATAGCGCTGCTCAAATTCCTCGGCAAACTTCGCATACAGGCGATCCGTCGGGGAAAGCGCGCTCTCGCCCAAGATCGTCGCGAGCTCCTTCGCGTCCTTACCGGCGGAATACGCGGCAAAGAGCTGGTTCATCGTGCCCGCGTGATCCTCGCGCGTCTTGCCGGGGCCGATGCCCTTGTCCTTCAGTCGGGACAGACTCGGTAGCACGTCCACGGGGGGAATGACGCCCTTGCGGTACAGATCGCGGCTGAGGATGATCTGGCCCTCGGTGATATAGCCGGTCAGGTCGGGGATGGGGTGCGTCTTGTCGTCCTCCGGCATGGTCAGGATCGGGATGAGGGTGATGGAGCCCTTCTTGCCGATCCGGCGGCCTGCGCGTTCATAGAGCGTCGCAAGGTCTGTATAGAGATAGCCGGGGTAACCGCGGCGGCCGGGGACCTCCTTGCGCGCGGCGGAGACCTCGCGCAGCGCCTCGGCGTAGTTTGTGATGTCGGTCATGATGACCAGCACGTGCATGCCGCATTCGAACGCCAGATACTCCGCGGCAGTCAGCGCCATACGCGGCGTCGCGATGCGCTCGACCGCCGGGTCGTTGGCGAGGTTCGAGAAGACGACGGTGCGGTCGATGGCGCCCGTGCGGCGGAATTCCTGAATGAAGAATTCCGATTCCTCAAACGTAATGCCGATGGCGGCGAAGACGACGGCGAAGTTGGAAGCATCGTCGCCCAGAACCTTCGCCTGACGCGCGATCTGCGCGGCAAGCTGCGCGTGCGGAAGACCGGAGCCGGAGAAGATCGGCAGCTTCTGCCCGCGCACGAGCGTGTTCAGACCGTCGATCGTGGAAATGCCGGTCTGGATGAATTCGTTCGGATAGTCGCGCGCGGCGGGGTTCATCGGCAGGCCGTTGATGTCCTTCATCTCGGCTGCCAGAACCTCCGGCCCGCCGTCCTTCGGGTGGCCCATGCCGTCGAAGACGCGGCCGAGCATATCCTCGGACACAGCCAGCTCCAGCGGGTGACCCAGGAAGCGAATCTTGCTGTCCTTCAGGTTGATGCCGGCGGAGTTTTCAAACAGCTGCACGACGGCGGTATCGCCGTTGCACTCCAGAACCTTGCAGTGCCGGACCTCGCCGTTCGGCAGCTCCAGCTCGGCCAGCTCGTCGTAGGTGACGCCCTCGACGTTTTTGACGATCATCAGAGGCCCGGAGACCTCACGGATGGTACGGTATTCGCGGATCATTCAGCCTCAGCCTCCTTTGCAACTTCTTCGATCTGCTGCTCCATGTCGGATACGATCTTTGCGTAGACATCCTGATACGTGTCCGCCGGAACGGTCTTCGCGCGGCCGATGGCTGCGCGGGCCGCGATGGCATAGAGCTTCCAGATATCCGCGCCGCGTTCGATGGCCGCGTCGCAGAGATCCTTGTAGCGGAGGATCAGCTCCAGCAGCCGCGCCTGCCGGTCAAACGACGAATACTGGTCGTTTTCGAGGAAGGCGTTCTGCTGCAAGAAGTCCTCGCGGATCATCTTCGCGGATTCCAGCGTCAGGTTGTCCGCCGGGGACAGCGCGTCCTGACCGACCAGCTTGACGATCTCCTGCAGCTCCGCTTCCTTCTGCAGAAGCGCCATGGCGCGGCCGCGGTTCTGCATGAACCCGCGTCCCAGATTCTCGTCGCACCAGCCCTTGAGCGTGTCGAGGTACAAAGAATAGCTCGTCAGCCAGTTGATGGCCGGGAAATGGCGCGCGTAGGCAAGCGAAGCGTCCAGACCCCAGAAGACCTTGACGATGCGCATCGTCGCCTGCGAGACAGGCTCGGAAATATCGCCGCCCGGAGGGGAGACCGCGCCGATGGCGGTCAGAGAGCCGCGCCGCTCGTCCGCGCCGAGGCACTCGACACAGCCCGCGCGCTCGTAGAACTGCGCGAGGCGGGAGGCCAGATACGCGGGGTAGCCCTCTTCGCCGGGCATCTCTTCCAGACGGCCCGACATTTCACGCAGGGCCTCGGCCCAGCGGGAGGTGGAGTCGGCAATAACGGCGACGTCATAGCCCATGTCGCGGAAATACTCCGCGATGGTGATGCCGGTGTAGATAGACGCTTCGCGCGCCGCGACCGGCATATCGGAGGTGTTCGCGATCAGGACCGTGCGCTTCATGAGGGGTTCTCCGGTGTTGGGGTCGTGCAGCTCCGGGAATTCCATCAGAACGTCGGTCATCTCGTTGCCGCGCTCGCCGCAGCCGATGTAGACGACGATGTCGACGTCCGACCACTTTGCCAGCTGGTGCTGCACAACGGTCTTGCCCGAGCCGAACGGGCCGGGGACCGCCGCCGTGCCGCCCTTGGCCAGCGGGAACATGGTGTCGATGATGCGCTGGCCGGTCATGAGCGGCTGCGAGGGGGTGAATTTCCGGTCATACGGACGGGCCACACGCACGGGCCACTTCTGCATGAGGCTCAAATTCTCCTCGCCCTTTTCCGTTTCCAGCACGCAGACCGTCTGCTCGACGGTAAATTCGCCGGATTGGATCTCCTTGACGGTGCCCGCCATTTTGGGCGGCACCATGATCTTGTGCAGAACGGCGCTCGTCTCCTGCACGGTGCCGATCACGTCGCCGCCGGAGACCTTGTCGCCCTGTTTGACCGCGGGCGTGAAGGCCCACTTCTTTTCGCGGTTCAGCGCCGGGACCTGCACGCCGCGCGCGATGGTCTCGCCGCAGCGGTCGCGGATCTCGGTCAGCGGGCGCTGGATGCCGTCGTAAATATTTTCGAGCATGCCCGGGCCGAGCTCGACGGAGAGGGGCATACCGGTCGTCGTGACCTCGGCGCCGGGGCCGAGGCCGCTCGTTTCCTCATAGACCTGAATGGAGGCCGAGCCGCCCGTCATATTCAGGATCTCACCGATCAGCTGCTGTTTGCCGACGCGGACGACGTCCGCCATATTGGCGTCTTCCATCCCCTCGGCGACAACAAGCGGGCCGGATACCTTTACAATTCTACCTGACATTTCATCGAATCCTTTCTAAAATTCAAGGATACTGTTTAAAGAATATTGGAGCCGACCGCGCGTTCGACAGCGGCGTTCAGCGCGCTCATGCCGAGCCCTTTGCAGCCGCCCGCGCCGGGGATCAGAATGACCGCCGGGGTGACGCTGGACGCAAATTTTTCGATCTGCGCATGCAGCGCCTCGGCATACGTCTCGGTCACATAGATGATCGCGTATGCGTCGGACTGCTTCGTGAGGCGGTGGAAGACCTCCGCCGCTTCCTCGGCGGACTCCACGGGGAACACGGCGAGACCCAGAGCCGCAAAGCCCATAACGCTCTCGCGTTCGCCCAGAACTGCGATTTTATACATACCGCTCACCTCGCTCATTGATACAGATCCCGCAGCCGCGCGCGGATCGTGTCCGCAGACAGCCCCGCCTGCAGACCGCTTATGATCATGCGGGCCGCCGCGATCTCATTTTCCAGCGCGCAGAGATAGGCGATCACGACCTGTTCGCCGAACACGACCGACTTTGCCTTCGCGAAATACGCCGTGAGCGTATTGTCGCACAGCCGCTCAAACGCGGTCAGAGACCCGCTCTGCGATTCGTCGCCCGCCTGCGCGGCGGCGAAGAGCGCGCTGTTCGCGAACAGCGGCGCAAACGGCTCGTCCTGCGCGAGCGCCTGGCAGACCGCCTCCTCCGGAACGCTCCCGCCCGGGACGAGGACGCCCTTTAAAAACGCGGCGTCCTTGTGCATGCGCCGCGCGCGCACGGCGGCGCGCAGATTCGCGCTGTCCGCCTGCAGCCGCGCATAGCCCATCAAAAACGCGCTTCCGACCTGCGCAGCCGTTTCGTGATACTCGGCAAAATACGCGCGGTCGAGGATCAGATCGGCCAGCTGCGGGTCGGCGCTTCTCGAAAGCGCGTCGCGCGCGTCCTGCATCGCGGTCAGAACCGCCTGCGGGACGCTCCCGGCCTCGCCGGTCTCATACGCGGTTTTCAGCGCCTGCGCATCCGCGCGGCCCGCGCCGGAGAGCAGGGGCGCCGGATCTGTCCCGACAGCCTCCGCCTTGACGATCGTCTTGGCGTTGTGATAGTCATAGCGCATGCGGAACAGCGACACAACGCCGTCCTTCGGCGCAAGCGCCTCGATCTCGGAAAATGCGGCGGCGCGCCGGTCGTTCAGCGCCCTGTCAAGGCCCACGGCCAGCACATCCGCATAGCCGCAGCTCTCCAGGATCCGCGCCGCCTCCTGCACGGAGGAGCCGAGCATGCGCCCGGCCTTCTCCGCGGTGAGCAGCTGGGGCTCCTTTGCGCGCAGATACGCCGAAATAAACAGATAATCGGTGTCCTTACACGCCTTTACTTTCTTTTTTTGTTCCGTCACGTCGGCCTCCCGGCTTCAGCCAAACAGGCAGGCCGCGACCTTGCCGGAAAGCGCGGGCCGCAGGCCGCTCACCATCGTGCCGATCGAGCAGTTCGTCTCGACCAGCCCGTCCTTCAGCACCACGCCGCCGCGCATCGGCCGCGTTTCGGCGGAAAGCGTCAGCCCTGCGGTCTTCCCGGCCTTCTGGAGCAGCGCGTTCGCCTGCTCCGCGACGGCCTGTCCGACCCGCGCGCGGTCTTCTGCGCAGAAGATCAGCTCCTCGCTGCCGGACGCGCTCGCCTGTGCGGCGAGCTGCGCGCAGAGCTTCGTATACTCTGCCTCGGGAAGCGAAAGCAGCTGCTGCTCCGCCTGACGGAAGGCTGCGTCGACGAGCGACTGCTTCGTCTCGAGCAGCTGCCGCCGCGCGGCCATTCGGGCCGCGCCCTGATCGCGTTCGAGCTGCTTTGCCGCCTCGGCCTGTGCTTCCGCCGTCAGCCGCTGCTGCTCGAGCCCGATCCTGCGGTCATAGTCCGCGCGGATCTGCGCCGCCTTTTCTTCGGCCTGCGCGCGGATGGCGGCGGCTTCGGATTCGGCGTCGGCAAGGATGCGCGCGGAGATCTTTTCAATTCCGTTCATTGCTTCACCCTCTTCTGCGGGGTTACTTGCTGATATTGATGATCATCAGCATGGAGGCCAGCAGGGAAAGGATCGCGTAGAACTCGACCGTGACGCAAAGCACCATGCCCTTGGACCAGTGGTCGGGCTTCTTAGCCAGCAGATTGATGGACGCGCAGGCCACGCGGCCCTGTGCGATCGCGGAGATCATGCCGCCCAGCGCCATGGGAAGGCAGGCGACAAAGTACTGCAGGCCCTGCGTGATGGTCAGATCGGGCAGAACATTGCCGGACAGCAGGCCCATGCGAAAAATGGCGAAGAACCAGACGACGAGGCCGTACAGACCCTGCGTGCCGGGGATGACCTGCAGGATCAGGACCTTGCCGAACTTTGCCGGATCCTCGCACAGAAGACCAGCGCCAGCTTCACCGGTCATGCCGGTACCCTTTGCCGAACCGATGGCGCACAGCGCCGCCGCGAGACCCGCGCCCAGAAGCGCCAGAGCCAGACCGCCGAAAGCGTCAAAAAATGCTTGCATGATAGAGTTCCTCCTTAAGATTGAATATCCACGTATTTTGTATTGATCGCCAGGGGTTCGAACGGCCTGCCGCCGTCCTTGTAGAATTTACCGAAGTATTCCAGACACTGCAGACGCAGATCGTGGACATAGCAGCTCAGCAGGTTCAGCGCGAAGTTGAGTCCGTTGCCGAGCACCGACACGATCAGGAAGACCACCACGTTCCCCGGGATCGCGCCGAGCGTATTGAAGACCGATGCAATGACGGAGCCCGCCAGCATCAGGGTCATCAGTCTGGAATACGAAAGAATATCGCCGAAGTAGCCCGTCACATGGTTGTAGACCGAGCCGAAGATCGCCGTGACCTTGCCGAAGCCCTTCGCGCTCCAGCCGGAGCCGACCACGACCATGCCGAGGCCGACGTACAACACGATATTCGTCACGCCGAGCGCCATGCACGCGATGCCCGCGAACACGACCCACCACGTGAGCTCCTCCCAGACGGCGTCCATGATCTCGCCCTTTTTGAGCTTCTCGACAAAGCTGATGGCCATGCCGGTCACGATCTGGACAAAGCCGAGCGCCATGGCGCCGATCAAAATCGTGATCGTGTCGTCGAGCGGGGTGAAGAGCGCGGGCAGCGCCTTGAACGTCGTATCGGGGTTGATAATGCCCACGAGCTGCGGCAGGAAATCACCGAAGAAGCCGCCCGTCAGCGCGCCCATGATAAACGTGCTGATGCCGCAGGAGAACATGAGGCCGAACATCTGTCCGCTCGTGCCCTTGGGCCGGGACTTTTTCGTGATGATGATGGAAGCCAGAATCATCAGAATCCCATAGCCCATGTCCGCCATCATGATGCCGTAGAACAGAATGAAAAACGGCGCCATAAGCGGGTTCGGGTCCACGCCGTCGTAGGCGGGGAGCGAATACATCTCCGTGACCATGTTTAACGGCCACGTCAGCTTGTTGTTTCTGAGCTTGACCGGCACGTCCGGATATTCCTCCGGTTCGGGATCGGAAAGCTCCCACGCGCAGCAGTATTTTTCCAGCAGCGCTTCGAGCTTCGGCACATCCTCGCACGGCACCCAGCCGTCCAGACAGAACGTCCGCTCCGAGTGCGCCAGCCGGTCGGCGGCCTGCGCCTTCGCGATCTCCTGCGTGCAGCGGTCGGCTGCCAGCCGGATGGCGGGCGCTTCCGCCGCAAGCTCCGTGAGCCGGTCCGCCAGACGCCTGTCCTCCTGCTCGCAGGCCGCGAGCTTTTCGTCCGTCAGACGGATGTTTTCCTCCGCCGTGCCTGTTATGCCGTCGAAGCCCGTCTGTGTAAAGCCGTATTCGCGCAGCGCGGACGCCGCCGCGTCGTATGCGCTCTTGTGGACGATCACCAGCAGATACAGGCTCTGCTGGTCGGCGCTGATGCTTTCGGCCTGCGCCTCGCCTGCGGCTTCGTAGACGGCCTCGCGCAGCGCGTCAAACTCCGTCTGCGCCGGGACGGTGCCGAGCAGCACGCGCGCGTGCTGCGTTCCGGTCGACTCCAGCGGCAGATCGAGCGTCCGCCACGGCACGAAGCTCTCGCGGAGCGCCGTGAGTCGGCTCTTTTCCGCCTGATTGCGGCTGCGCGCGTCCTGCGTTTCCAGCGCCTCCTGCGCCGTCTGCACAGCCGCGTCGTAAGCGCCGTCGTCAAACAGCTCGCCGAGCGTCTTTTCCGGCCGGGCGGAGAACATGCCGCCCTTTTTCGTCTCATAATGCTTGAGCGTTTCCAGCGCGGAGGCGAGCGCGGCGGCCGTCCGGTTCAGCGCGTCCGCGCCGCCTCCGTCCGCCGTGCGGAACAGCTGCGTCTGCTGCGTCCCGGTCAGCGCCTCGGGCGAGCCGATCTCGACGCTTCCGAGCAGCTGCAGCTCACGAATGAGCTGCGCCTGTTCCTCCGCGATGCCGCACAGCCGCAGTTTTTTCATTTTTAAGATTGCCATTCGCTGTCCCAGATCCTCTCTACGATCATTGCCGCCGCTGCGCCGGACCGGCTGGCTGCCGCCTGCTCCAGTGCCCGGCACTGCGCGGCTGTTTTGCTGTTCAAATCCGTTTCAAATGCCGCTGCCTGCTGCCCGGCCTGCCGCTTTGCCTCGCGCATGCGCTTCTGTGCGCCGGATATTACGGCGTTCAGACGGGCTGCGCCGTCCTTTTCGGCCTGCACGGCCAGCTCGGCAGCCTCCGCGCGCGCCTGCTCGCAGATCGCGCGAGCCTGTTCCTCCGCTGCGGCGATCTGTGCGAGCTCCTGCATCGCCATTTCCATCACCTCCTTCATGTACACCCTGCGGCGCTGCTTTTCAAAAACAGCGCCGCATCATATTTTCCAGAACAATACAGAGAATGCTCTATATATTATGTACAGAATGTACTTGATTTCGTTCATTTTAGCATGGGCGTTAAGAAACTGCAATAGATATCGATAAAAAAATGTCTAATTATGTGTTTTCGACAAATTTTTCAGAAAGCACTGGATTTCCCCCGAAAAACCGTGTAGAATAAGAAATTGAGTGCGCATGGAGGTGTTGGCATGGAACAGATCCTGAGCGGCTACTGCCGCACGATCGACGCTTCAAGGATGGTTCTTGTGGAGGACGGCGAGGCGGACTGCGCGTTTGAAACCTGCGCCTACCGCGACGTCTGCCGGATCGGGCAGCAGATCGCGCAGCTGCAGAAAACGGAGGATCAGGCATGAATATTTGTCTCTACGGTGCGTCGAGCCCCGCGCTCGACCGCGCATATTTTGACGCGGCGGAGGAATTCGGCCGCCTGCTGGCAAAACACGGCCACACGCTCGTCTACGGAGGCGGCGCGCAGGGCGTCATGGGCGCGGCAGCCCGCGGCGCTGCGGATGCAGATGGGAAGATCACCGGCATCGCGCCGAACTTTTTAAATGTAGACGGGATTCTCTTTGACCGCTGCACGGAGTTTATCCTGACAGACACCATGGCAGAACGCAAGGCCGCCATGATTTCGCGCGCGGATGCATTCGTCATGGCCCCCGGCGGCTTCGGGACGCTCGAAGAGTTTTTCGAGGTGCTGACGCTCAAGCAGCTCGGCCGCCACAATCCGGCCATCGCCATTCTCAATACAAACGGATTCTATGATAAAATGCAGGAATTCGTCCTGTCCGCCGTGGAGCAGCGCTTCATCCGCCCCGCCTGTCTGGATATTTACGCCCTCTGCCCCACGCCTGCCGAAACGCTCGCCTATCTCGAGCGCTACGACCCCGCCGCCCTCGACGTGCGGCATTTAAAGAATATCTGACCCCGCGCCGCCATACACCCTCCGGCAGAAGTTTTTTTGCCGGGGGTGTTGTTTTATGCCGGGTTTCGTTGTATACTGAAAGCCAGATAATTGCGGGAATTCCGCACAATGGAGGTAAGATACCATGTTTACAAAGCTGATCGACGCACTGAAGGCTACCCGCCGCACCATCGTCTTTACCGAAGGCCCCGACGCCCGCATCCTCGAAGCGGCTGACCGCCTCATCAAGGACGATCTGATGAACGTCATCCTCATCGGCAATGTCGACGAGGTCCAGGCCGCTGCCGAAAAGGGCGGCTTCGACATCGCCAAGGCCGAGATCATCGACCCGGCGACGTATGCCGGCATGGACGAGATGGTCCAGAAGATGGTCGAGCTGCGCAAGGGCAAGATGTCCGAGGAAGACTGCCGCAAGGCGCTGGCCAAGGGCAACTATTTCGGCACCATGCTCGTCAAGATGGGCAAGGCCGACGCGCTGCTCGGCGGCGCGACCTACTCCACCGCCGACACCGTCCGTCCGGCGCTGCAGCTGGTCAAGACGAAGAAGGGCGCGCACCTGGTCTCCTCCTCCTTCATCCTCTTCCGCAAGGATAAGGACGGCAACGACGAGAAGTACTGCATGGGCGACTGCGCCATCAACATCGACTATCAGGACACCGTCGACAAGGCGACCGGCGAGGTGACCTTCACGGCAGCGCAGAAGCTGGCCGAGGTCGCGGTCGAGTCCGCCCGCACGGCAGAGTTCTTCGGCATCGACCCGAAGGTCGCGCTCCTGTCCTTCTCCACGAAGGGCTCCGGCAAGGGCGGCACCGTCCAGCTCAGCCACGACGCCACCATCGAAGCGCAGAAGCTCGCGCCCGAGCTTGCCATCGATGGCGAAATGCAGTTTGACGCGGCGGTCTCCCCGGTCGTCGGCCAGCTGAAGTTCCCCGGCAGCAAGGTCGCCGGCTATGCCAACACCTTCATCTTCCCGTGCATCGAGGCCGGTAACATCGGCTACAAGATCGCCCAGCGTCTCGGCGGCTTCGAGGCCTACGGCCCCATCCTGCAGGGTCTGAACGCCCCCATCAACGACCTCTCCCGCGGCTGCAACGCCGACGAGGTCTACAAGATGGCCATCATTACCGCAGGCATGGCGTAAGCCCCTGTTGTATGCACTTCCCTCGTTCATCGTAGGGACCGATGCCGGTCACAGCCGTTCGCGACGAAGGAGCGTTACGGATGTGGGTCTGCCGCTTGCCGGTACACATCGGCCCACGCAGAATGCACCGTTTTTACGCGGTAATCTGCGGCGAATTCGCAACTTCCCAACGGGCCGATGTGGGCATCGGCCCCTACACGCTCCGCCGCAAGCGGCAGCCCGTTCCAACAAAACCAAAACGCAAACCAGCGAAGCGTTTGCGTTTTGGAAAGGAGGAAACGGGCTCAGAGGATAAGAGGCTCCGCGCATAGCGCGGGGGCTCGTTCCGTCAAAGCCAAAACGTGAGCTTCGCTTGCGTTTTGGAGCGGAGGAAGGAAGTCGGCAGGATAAGCATCCTTGCTTCGCAAGGATGCGTTCCGAAAGGCTTTCTTCCGACGCGGTGTCCTGCGCCACCTGAAAAACTTCGTGGGGATACTGCCGCAAGGCAGCATCCCCACATCTTTGCCTGTTTGTCTTTTTTTCGGAGTATTTTTATGAAACTGACTGATTATCTGGGCGATAAGCCCTTCTGGCGCGTGACCGTGAAGCTGGCGGTCCCGGTCGCGCTGCAAAACGTATTGACAAGCTCGTTCCAGCTGGTCGACACGCTGATGGTCTCGCAGCTGGGCGACGTGACGCTCTCCGCGGTCGGCATGGCAGCCCAGTGGGGCTGGCTGTGCGGGCTTCTGGGCTTCGGCCTGTGCTCGGGCATGAGCGTATTTATCTCGCAGTATTGGGGCGTCAAGGATCTCAAGGGGATCCGGCGCGTGATGGGCATCGGCCTGATGCTGGCGATGCTCGTCTCGCTGGGCTTCCTGGCCGTCGCGCTGGCGGCGCCCGCGTGGGTCATCGGCCTGTTCAATCAGGACCCCGCCGTTGTGGAGGCCGGCTGCCGGTATCTGCGCATCGTCTGCTTCTCCTATCCCGCCGTTGCGCTGACGTATCTGCTGTCCAACGTCCTGCGCGGCACGGAGCGCGTCCGCCTGCCGCTCTATGCCTCCATCGTCACGACCATCGCCAACGCCTTTGCCGACTACGGTCTGATCTTCGGCGCGTTCGGTCTGCCGCGGCTCGGCGTGGAGGGTGCGGCCATCGCGACGTGCATCTCGTCCTGGCTGGGCCCCGTGCTGATCCTGATCTTCTCGGCATTCGAGAAGAATCTGCTGATGGGCCCTGTGCGAGAGCTGTTCGACTTTAACCTGAAGCAGCTCGGCGAGTTCTGCGCCCGTGCGCTGCCCGTCATGTCGAACGAGGGATTGTGGGCGCTCGGCATGCTCACGCTCAACCGCATTTACGCCAACATGGGCTATGAATATTACGCCGGCATGACCATCTTCAAGACGTTCTCCGAGCTTGCCTTCGCCTTCTACGTCGGCCTCGGCAACGCCTGCGTCATCATGGTCGGCAAATCCATCGGCAGCGGCAAGATCCGGCGCGGCGTGGCCGACGCCCGGCGCTTTTCCGTGCTGGTTCCGCTGATGGGCCTTGCCGTTGGTCTGACGATGATCGCCGCGCGGCACCCGCTCGTGTCCCTGTTCGCCATGGGTGACAATCTCTCGGCCACGACCATCTCGACCGCCTATGCCGTGACGATCTTCTGCTCGCTGGAATACTGCTTCCGCAATATCTCCTACGTGCAGGTCGTAGGCGTGTTCCGCTCCGGCGGCGATACGCTGACAGGCATGATCTGCGACCTCGCGAGCCTCTGGCTCGTCGCTATCCCGCTGGCGCTGCTGGGCGCAAGAGTGCTGCACCTGTCGTTCCTCGGCGTCGTGATCCTCGCGTATCTGGGCGAGGACATCCCGAAGAGCATTTTGTGCATGCTCCACTTCCGCTCCATGCGCTGGCTCAAGCCCGTCACCGAAGAGGGCCGCGCCGGATTGAAAGCATACCGGGAGGAAGCATAACCGCCGTCCCCAAGGCTCCCTTCCAGGGGAGCTGGCACAAAACGCCTGAGCGGCCGCAGCGGGCAGCGACGAAAGAGGAACGTCTATCGGCGAATTCGTAGGCTTTTTCCTATTTGACTGTAGTAGCTTGTACCACTTAAAGCTTTTCTTTCGGTTCAGCACTGGCGCGGGAGCGCCCAAGGCTCCCCTTGGGGCGCAAGGGGAGCTGGCCCGAAGGGCTTGAGGGGATTCGAACGCGGCAAATTTCGGAGCGCTCTGAAACTTGCCGCAAATCCCCTCCGTCATTTTCTTCGAAAATGCCACCTCCCCTTATCGTGCGGAGCACGACAAGGGGAGGCTTTGGTGCATCCGATTACTGTTGCTTGCTCATTATATTTCGCAATATGACGGGCGATCGGCGAACGGGGAGGTCATTTACCTGATCCGGCAGCGGATCGAGCAGTTCGAGCGGGAGCACGGGAGGATCGATCTTCCGGACTAACAAAAAACTGCGCAGAGGCTTTTCTTCTGCGCAGTTTTTGTGTATAATAGGAGTCTCGGAGGTGAACGGATATGTATCAGGCGCTATACCGCAAATACCGGCCGCAGACGTTTTCGGACGTCGTCGGGCAGAAGAGCGTGACCGACACGCTGCGTTCGCAGCTCGAGACGGGCAAGCTCAGCCATGCGTATCTGTTTACCGGCACGCGCGGCACCGGCAAGACGTCCTGCGCCAAGATCCTGGCCAAGGCCGTCAACTGTGAAAACCCGAACCACGGCGACCCCTGCGGGCTGTGCCCGTCGTGCCGCGCCATCGACGAGGGCAGCTGCATGGACGTGCTGGAGATCGACGCGGCGTCCAATAACGGCGTCGATTCCGTCCGCGTCCTGCGCGACGACGCGATCTACACGCCCGGCACCGTCAAAATGCGCGTGTATATCATCGACGAGGTCCACATGCTCTCGACGGCGGCGTTCAACGCGCTGCTGAAAATTATCGAAGAGCCGCCCGCGCATCTGCTGTTCATTCTCGCCACGACCGAGCTGCAGAAGGTCCCCGCGACGATCCTGTCCCGCTGCCAGCGGTTCGCGTTCAAGCGCCTGCGGCCCGATGAGATCGCCTCCCGGCTCAATTTCATCGCCTATCAGGAGCATATCGAGATCGAGCCCGAGGCCATCAATCTGCTGGCAAGGCTTGCCGACGGCGGCATGCGCGACGGCGTGAGCCTTCTTGACCAGTGCGCGTCGGCGGCAAATGGCCCCGTGACGCTCGAGAGCGTCTACGCCTCTCTCGGCCTCGCGGGCGAAAAGCGCACGGCGGAGCTGATGCAGGTCATCGCGGAGCAGGACACGGCGAAGGCGCTGACGATCTTCTCCGCGCTGTATTCCGCGGGCAAGGATGTGGGCGCGCTGCTGGGCGAGATGTGCGCGCTCTGCCGCGATCTGCTCGTGCTGCGCACGGCCCCGAAGAGTGGGCTTTCCATGCTCTCCGGCATCGCGACGGAGCAGCAGGCGCTTGCGCTGCAGACGGTCTTCTCTCCGGGCGAGCTGATGCGCGTGCTGACGGAAACGCAGAAAACGCGCGCTTCGTTCGGCAAGAACACCGACGTGCGCGTAGCGGCGGAGCTGCTTCTGATGCAGCTGTGCGAGCCGTCTCTGCGGCTCGACGCGCAGGCGCTGGACGCGCGCATTTCGCGCGTGGAGGAGCAGCTGGCCTCCGGCGTGCTGGTAAAAAGCGCGCCGAAAAGCGGCGGCGCAGACGAATTTGACGACGACCGCCCGCCCTTCCCGGACGACGCGGACGATCCCGAGCGCGCGGGCGCGCCTCCCGCGCCCGCACCGGCGCAGCCGACTGCCGCGCCGCAGGCCGAGACGCCCGCGGGCTTCTGGCCCGCGCTGTCTGAAAAGCTGCGCGCAAGCCTTCCGGCCAAGCTCAGCGGCTTCTTCGCCGTAAACGGCCCCATTCACCCGGTTTTGCAGGGCGACGCGCTCATCATGGCGGCGGATTCGGATTTTGTGCTCGATCTGGTCAAAAAAACGCCGGATACGGAGGCACTGATCCGGGAAAAGGCGTCGGCGATCTTAGGAAAACCGGTCTCGGTGCGCTTCGCGCTCAAATCCCGGCTTTCACGGCTGGGCGACGACCCGATGGACGCGCTCGTCCAGTTTGGCCAGCAGCACAGCGACATTTTCACGATCAAATAATTTTTTACGTATAGAAGGAGAACAACCATGGCAAAAGGCGGATATCGCGGCGGTATGCCGATGGGCGGCATGAACCAGATGCAGATGATGAAGCAGGCCCAGAAGATGCAGGAAAACCTCATGAAAATGCAGGAGGAGCTGCAGGCAAAGGAATATGAAGCGACGGCGGGCGGCGGCGTCATCAAGGCCGTATGCGGCGGAAACCGCGAGCTCAAATCCATCACCATCGACCCCGAGGCGGTCGACCCGGATGATGTCGAGATGCTGCAGGATATGATCGTTGCGGCGGTCAACGAAGCCATGCGCAAGGCCGAGGCCGACCAGTCCGCGAACATGGCCAAGCTGACGGGCGGCCTGAATCTGGGCGGCCTGTTCTGATGCGCGCGTTCCCCGCCGCACTCGAGCGGCTGACCGAACAATTTGCGCGCCTGCCCGGCATCGGCATGAAATCGGCGCAGCGGCTGGCGTTTTACGTGCTGTCGCTGCCGAAGGACGACGCGCAGGGCTTTGCGCAGGCCATTCTGGACGCGAAGGACAGCGTCCGCCTCTGCCCGGTCTGCCAGAATCTGACCGATCAGGAGCTGTGCGCGATCTGCGCCGACCCTGAGCGCGACCACGGCCTCATCTGCGTCGTGGCCGAGCCGAAGGACGTGATCGCCATGGAGCGGGCACGGGAATACCACGGCGTGTACCACGTGCTGCACGGCGTCATTTCGCCCCTGAGCCACGTGGGCCCGGACGATCTGCGCATCCGCGAGCTGCTGAACCGCGTGGCGGACGGGTCTGTGCGTGAGGTCATCATGGCCACGAACCCGGACACCGAGGGCGAGGCCACGGCGATGTATCTGTCGCGCCTGCTGCGCCCGATGGGCGTGAAGGTCACGCGCCTGGCCTACGGCATTCCCGTCGGCAGCCAGCTGGAATACGCCGACGAGGTCACGCTCCTGCGCGCGCTCGAGGGCCGGCAGGAGATATAACGACAAAAAACCGCCCGTTCGGGCGGTTTTTTTCAGACCTTCCGGCGTCTTTTGTACCGGTCAGGCGCGCAGGGTGCGCAGGAGCTCCGGGAGCAGCGTATCGCGGTTCTCCTCCGATACCTCGATCAGGCACACGTTCGGGTGACTCCGGACAGCGCCGGCGAGCGGGGTATCGGCTTTTTTCTGCACCACGCCGAGAATGGGGACTGCCCCGTCCAGAAGCGTCCGGATGCGCGCGGAATAGCCATCGGCGTGCCGCTCCATGCGGCCGATCTCGTCCATCAGAATGAGGTCGCAGTCCTCCGCGCCCTCCAGCGCGGCAAGCCCGGCCGTCTCAAATACATCCGGGAACGACGCGATGCCGAGCGCCGGACGGCGGATGCCGACGCGGTTCTGCGCGCCGCAGAGCAGATCCCGCGCGGCGGCGGGATGGAGATAGACGGGCCTGCTGCCGTCCGCCTCCGGCTTTGCCGAGACGGTGCGGAAGCCGCCGAGCCGTTCCGGCCGCAGCTGCTCCAGCGCGGCGGCGATCAGCGTGCTTTTCCCGATCTGCACGGGGCCGGTCAGAAATACGTGCATGCTTATCCCTCCCCGCGCGGTTTTTTCGCAGTCCCGGAGCGCTTTGCCCGGTGCAAAATCATCTCCGCCGCGATCGACACGGCGATCTCCGCCGGGGTCTGGCCGAGAATATCCAGCCCGATGGGCGCGTGGATGCGGGCAAGGTCTTCCTCCGGGATGCCGTTTTCCATGAGATACGCGTTGGTCGACGCGATCTTATGGCGGCTGCCGATGCAGCCGATATACGTCGCGGGCGAGCGCATCGCCTGCAGAAGCACCTCGCGGTCGGCCTGATGGCCGGGGGTCATGATGCAGACATAATCGTTTTCCGTGAGCGTCAGATGCGCGCCGATGTCCAGATAATCGCCGAAAATGACGCGCTCGGCCTGCGGATAATGCTCCGGCGCTGCAAAGCCGGGCCGGTTGTCATAGACCACGACGCGGAAATCGACCGAGGCCAGCACCGGCACGAGCGCCGTGCCGACATGCCCGCCGCCGAAGATATACGCATAGCCCGCCCGCGTGAGCGGCTCGACGTAATAGCGCGGCTCGCCCTTTTTCGTGACCGCGTCCGCGCAGAGCATCGGGCGCAGCTCCTCCTGCGTGATGCAGTCCGTGAAGCGCAGGCCGTGCGCGTCGTCATAGACGCCCATCGCGCTGACGCAGCCTTCGTCCATGCGGTAGACGAGCCAGCTGTTCTGATTGCCGTTCAGCAGCTCCAGAATGCCGCGCAGCAGCGCGGGATCCGTCTCGCTCTGCGGATCAAAATACTGAAAATAGACCGTCACGCTGCCGCCGCAGATCATGCCGATGTCCGCGACCTCGTTGGGCGCCAGGCAGTAGCCATGCACGAGGGACTGCTTCGTGTTCAGAACCTCCATTGCCAGCTTCCCGGATTCCAGCTCGACCGCGCCGCCGCCGACGGTGCCCTCCGTGTGGCCGTCGGCAAAAACGGCCATTTTCGCGCCCGCGCCGCGCGGCGTGGAGCCGGACGAGGCGAGAATGCTGCACAGCACGACGCCCTCGCCCCGCGAGAGCGCCCGCAGCATGGATGTGAAAAGTTCTTTCATACAAGCTCCTCCATTCTGATCGTCAGGATGCCAAGCCGCTTGGTCTGCGGCAGATAATACGGATACCGCGCGTCGTCCGTCCGCCGCAGACGCGGAAGAACGGACGCGGGCGTGAGCGCGCCGGGATCCTCGTCCCGGCTGTAGATGCGGAAAAACCGGACGGCGTCGTCCAGCGACGAAAACGGCTGCCCGTGCTTCAGCTCCCGCGCGTCAAACTCAAACGGCACGCCCATTTTGCGGAGCGCTTCGCAGGCGGCGGGAGCCGTCTCGCCGCGAATGGGCTGCTCTGTCAGAGAAAACCGGTGTAAATCGTAATTCTTTTTGATGATAATCAGCGTTTTTGCGCACTGACGGCGCGCGACGGGAAGAATTTCCGCGAGACTGCCGAAAAAGCAGAAGACCATCGCGTCATACTGCGTTTTGTCCTCCGACGTCAATAAATCGCAGTGCAGCGGCGTGATATTCGCAAGCTGCCGCGCGCGGATGGTCTGCCGCAGCACGTCCAGCGCCTCATCAGAAACGTCGGCTGCTGTGATTTGCTCGAAATACGGGCTCAGCGCGGCGGATAACGCCCCCAGCCCGCATCCCGCGTCGCAGAGCGTGCGGCAGCCGGAGAGCTTGGACGTAAGAATGGCGGCGAGGTGCGCGTGATAGTCGCTTTTTTCATTCGCCGCCCGCATAAACCGGATCATGTCCGGTGTCCAGACGAACATTTCTCATTCCTCCTGTGCATAGGGCGTGCAGACGGAAAAGACACGGCTCCCGGCCTGCACCTGCGTGACGGCGACCGGAACGCCGTAGAGCGTCTGCAAAAGCTCCGGCGTCAGCACCTGCCCAGGCTTCCCAAAGGCCAGCACCCGCCCGTCCTTCAGCGCCAGGACCTTCGTCGCGTAGCGGAAGGCCTGATTCGGCTCGTGCGTGGAAAAGACGACGCTGTAGCCGCCGGCAGACAGCGCTTCGATGCGCTGCATGACGCGGAAGCTGTTGCCGTAGTCCAGACTTGCCGTCGGCTCGTCCATAACGAGCGTGTGCGCGTTCTGGATGAGCGCCCGGCCCAGCAGCATCAACTGCCGCTCGCCGCCGGAAATGCGCATGCAGCCGCGTGAAGCCAGCGCGCCGATGCCAAGCTCGTTTAAGATCCGCAGCGCCGCGTCCGTCTGCGCCCGCGTAGGGCTGTCAAAGGGCCCAAGCTGCGCGCCGAGGCCCATCAGGACGCTGTCGAGCACCGTATGGTCAAACGCCGGGCTGTAGGACTGCGGGATATACGCGAGCTCCGCCGCCAGCGCGCGGCGCGAATACTCCCGCACATCGCGGCCCGCGATTTTGACGCTGCCGCGCTTCGGCTCCAGAAAGCTCAGCAGACAGCGGAACAGCGTGCTTTTTCCCACGCCGTTCGGGCCCAGCACGGCGATGCGCTCGCCCCTGTCCGCGCAGAAGCTGACGCCCTTCAGAACGTCTTCCCCGCCGTAGGAGAAGACGAGATCGGATACCTCAAGCTGCATCCCGCGCGCCTCCCTTCACAATTAGATAAAGGAACAGCGGCGCGCCGACGAGGGCCGTGAGAATGCCGAGCGGAATTTCGCTCGTCGTCAGGCACCGCGCCAGATCGTCGACCAGCATGAGAAAGCTCGCCCCCAGCAGCATCGAGCACGGCAGCAGAAGCCGCGTGTTCTGCCCGACGAGCAGACGGCAGATGTGCGGGATCACGAGCCCCACCCAGCCGATCATGCCGCTGATGGAGACGCTGGCCGCCGTCGCAAGCGTCGCGCAGACGATCACGGCCAGCCGCAGGAGCTTCGTATTGACGCCCATGCTGCGCGCCTCGGCCTCGCTGATGGTCAGGAGGTTCAGCCGCCAGCGCAGGAAAAACAGCGGGATCAGGCCCAGCAAAATGGGCACCATCGCAAAATGCAGATCGTCCAGCCGCACAGCGGTCAGCGCGCCCATCAGCCAGTAGGTGATGGCCGGCAGCTGCTCGTTCGTGTCGGCGACGAGCTTGATAAACGATGTCCCCGCGGAAAACAGAGACCCGACCATCACGCCCGCGAGCACCATCGCCAGATTCGAGCGCATGCGGCTCAGCCGCCCGACCAGATACGTCAGCCCGACCGCCGCAAGGCCAAAGAGGAACGAGCCCGCCGTGATGACGGCGTAGCTCGCGCCGAGCAGAATCGCCAGCGCCGCGCCGAAGCACGCGCCCGTCGACGCGCCGAGCAGATCCGGAGACACCATGGGGTTGCGGAACATGGCCTGATATGACGCGCCCGCGGCTGAGAGCGCCGCGCCGATGAGCGCGGCGGACAGGATCCGCGGCAGGCGGATCTGGATGACGACCGAAGCCTCCTCCGGCGTCCACGTGGGCGCGAGGCGCAGATGCCCGCGCGAAATGCCTGCCAGCGCCCGATCGGCCAGCAGCCGCGCGGTCTGCAGCGCCGAGACGCGGTACCGGCCCAGCAGGAACGACAGGAAAAAGACCGCCGCCAGCAAAATCAAAAGGATCAGGACACACTGCCTGCCCGTTTTTTCAGGTTTCATCTGCTTACTCCAAACAAAAGCGTTGTTTTTCATACCGTACCACCCCGCGCGTATTTCTGTCAAGCGAAAGCGCCGGATTTTGGTTCGGAATTGCCGAATCTTGCGAAACGCCCCGGCACGGACGTGCCGGGGCGCAAGGCGCAGAAAACGGGGGCTTTTTACAAAAGGGTTTACTTTTTTTCGATTATCGCATATAATATGGAGCGTTTGCGCCGGGTTTTGCGGCGCGAGTACGGCAGAATCGAGGTGCGGTATGCAGCGCAGCCATCATTTCCACGGGCAGATGTCCGATACCTTCCGCGCGGCGGTCTTCGTCACGCTCTCCGGCGGCTTTCAGGACGCCTATACCTACATCAGCCGCGGCCAGGTCTTTGCCAACGCGCAGACCGGCAACATTGTGCTTTTGAGCGCGGCGCTGCTGCGGCGCGACTGGGCCGTGTGCCTGAAATATCTGATCCCGATCCTGTCCTTCGTGCTCGGGACGATGGCGGCGGAATTCATCCACATGCGCTTCCGCAATTTCCGGCAGCTGCACTGGCGGCAGCTGGTTCTGCTGCAGGAGATCGCGTTTTTGTGCATCGTCGGCTTTCTGCCGCACGCGCTCGACCCGCTGGCAAACGCGCTTGTCTCGTTCGTGTGCGCCATGCAGGTGCATACCTTCCATAAGATCCACGGCCATGTCTACGCCAGCACCATGTGCATCGGCAATCTCCGCTGCGCGGCGGAGGCGCTGGGCGAATATCTGCGCAGCCGCAGCCGCGCGTCGCTCGACGCGGCAAAGACCTACTTCGACGTCATTCTCGTCTTTGCCGCCGGCGCGGGACTCGGCAGTCTCGTGACGGAGCTCATCGACATCCGCGCCATCTGGGTCTGCTGCGGATTGCTGCTCGTCAGCTTCATCCTCATGTTCATCCGCGACGACCGGGAGGCATGAACGCGGGAACTGCATCATGGAAAACCTCCAACCGCACCCCTACAATGGATTCTTCATAAAAAACCGGCCCGCTGCTTTTTGCAGCGGGCCGGGCTTTTTATAGGACCTTCCCCAGAAAATCCTGCAAACGCGGATTTTGCGGGTGCTCGAAGATCTGCTCGGGGGTTCCCTCCTCGACGAGCTTGCCGTCAGCCATAAACAGCACGCGGCTGCCGACCTCGCGGGCGAAGCCCATCTCGTGCGTGACGACGACCATCGTCATGCCGTCGTGCGCCAGCTCCTTCATGACCTCCAGAACCTCGCCGACCATCTCCGGGTCGAGCGCGCTCGTCGGCTCGTCGAAGAGCATGACCTCCGGCTCCATCATGAGCGCGCGGACGATGGCCACGCGCTGCTTCTGTCCGCCGGACAGCTGCGCGGGGTACGCGCCGCCGCGGTCGCCGAGACCGACGCGCTGCAGCAGCTTCAGCGCCTGCGCGTCCGCCTCCGCCTGCGATTTGTGCAGGAGCTTCACGGGCGCAAGGGTCATGTTGCGCAGGATGGTCATATGCGGGAAGAGATTGAAATGCTGGAACACCATGCCCATCTTCTGCCGGTGGAGATTGATGTTGCAGCTTTTGTCGGTGATATCGACGCCGTTAAAGAGAATCTGTCCGTCCGTCGGGACCTCCAGCAGGTTGAGGCAGCGCAGGAACGTGGACTTGCCGGAGCCGGACGGGCCGATGACGACCACGACCTCGCCCTTTCTGATATCGGCCGAGACGCCGTCGAGCGCCTTGATGGGTGACGCGCCGGTAAAATGCTTTTTCAGATCCTGGACCTGGATCAGAACGTCAGTGGTCACTGCTGCGCAGCCTCCTTTCCAGCTTGCTTACCAGATGCGAGAAGAACACGACCATGATGAGGTACAGCGCCGCGACGATCAGCAGCGGCATGGCCTGAATATAGGTCTGCGAGCGGATGATCTCGCCGCCCTTGGTCAGATCGTTGACCGCCACATAGCAGGCGACGGACGTCTCCTTCAGCAGCACGATGAACTCGTTCGCCAGCGCGGGCAGCACATTTTTGAGCGCCTGCGGGATGATGATATAGAGCATCGTCTGCGCGAAATTAAGGCCGAGCGAGCGGCCCGCCTCGTTCTGCCCCTCGTCGACGGCCATGATGCCGCCGCGGATGATCTCCGCGACGTAGGCGCCGGAGTTGATGCCGAACGTCAGCATAGCGACGGGCGTGCCGTCGCGCGCGGTGGAGAAGATGACGAAGAACATGATGAGGATCTGGATCATCACCGGCGTGCCGCGGATCACGGTCAGATAAACCTTGCACAGCCAGTCGGCAATGTTCAGAAGCGTCCGGCCCAGACCGGGGCGCATCGTCTCATGCGTTTTGTCATGCGTCGAGCGGATAATGGCGACGATCGTGCCGATCAGAATACCGAGCAGCACGGCGGCCAGCGCGATCTGGAGCGTATTGCCCAGACCCTTTACGATATATTTCCAGCGATCCTTGGTGATGAAGCAGGTGACAAAGTCCTTAGCGACCTTTGCGATCCAGTTCCGAAACCATTCTGACATGGGCGAAGCGCTCCCTCTTTTCTATCAAGTCGTATGGCACGAAGCAGCGGGGCGGAGCATCGCTCCGTCCCGTTGCGAAGATACAGATTCAATTATTTATTTGCCGATGTACTTGTCAACGATGGACTGGAGCGTGCCGTCGGCGGTCAGCTCCGACAGGGCCTTGTTGACCTTCTCCAGAAGATCGGTGTTTTCCTTGGCGATGGCGATGGCGTAATCCTCAACGGCGTATTCGGTGTCGAGGATGTGCAGGCCCTCGTTGGCCGCGACCAGCGCCTTTGCAGGCTCGTTGTCGAGCACGACGCAGTCGACCTGACCATTCTTCAGCGCTTCGACGGCGTCGGTCGTCTTGCCGAAGGACTTGACGGTGCCGAGACCGGCGTCTTCAATGTCGGACGTGGCATAGATAAAGCCCGTGGTGCCGGCCTGCGTGCCGACGACGGTGTTGGCGCCGTCCGCGAACAGATCGTCGACCGAGGTGATGGGGCTGTCGTCCTTGACGATGACGACCTGCACGCCCGTGGCGTAGGAATCGGAGAAATTGACCTGCTCCTTGCGCTCGTCGGTCACGGTCATACCGGCCATGCCCATGTCATACTTGCCGGTCTGCACGCCGGGGATGATGGAGTCGAACGCGATGTCGGTGACTTCCAGCTCCATGCCGAGCTTGTCGGCGATGGCCTGTGCAACTTCCACGTCGATGCCGACGATGGCGTCGCCGTCATAGTATTCATACGGCGGGAAGGTGGCCTCGGTTGCCATGGTCAGCTTACCGGAAGTGGAAGCGGTCTCTTCGGTCTTTGCGGTGGAGGCGCAGGCCGCGAGGCTCAGCGCCATAATGGCTGCAAGCAGCAGTGCAAGATACTTTTTCATGTTCAGTTCCTCCTGCGACGCTTCATGCGTCGGCTGTGTTGTTTTGTATGTTCATAATTATACACGCGAAGTGCATATTGTCAAGCAAAAACGAATAAAAAACCATACAACTCTGCAGGCACAGCTGTCCTTGAAAGCGGCAGTTTGCACAATTCCGCCTGAAAAACATGAATTTCAGAAAAAATTCAGGATCCGAGCGGCCTTGAAAGCACGCAAGCGCCCTGTATATATACAGAGCGCTTGCATAAATTCTTCCGGGTTACAGCTCCGACAGGCCGTAGAGCATTTTTGCGACCTCGGCGCGCGTGACATTGCCGGTGGGGTTCAGCTTGCCCTTCGAGCCGCTGATGATCTTCTGCTGCGCCATCTGCGCAAGCGCGGTCCGCGCCCAGTCGGCGATCTTCCCGCTGTCAGAGAAGGCGGAGAGCGTGTTGAGATCGGCCTCGGGGAAGTCCTTTGTGCGCGAGAGGATCGTCATGGCCTCCTGCCGCGAGATCATCGCGCCGGGCTTGGCCAGCAGCTGCCCGTTCGTCTTCGAGCCCGCGAGGTAGCCGAGCGAATACGCCGCCTGCATCGCAGCTCTTGCCCAGTCCGCGATCGAGCCGCTGTCGGCGAACGGGAGCGAAACATCCTGATACGCGCTCAGATCCGTGCCGAGATAGCGCATCATGGCGACGATAAACTCCTGCCGTGTCATGCTCGCGTCGGGCCGGTAATAGAGCTTGCCGTCCTTCGTGGAGCCCTGCAGCGTGCCCGCGTAATACAGATCCGTGATATAGCTTTCGGCCCAGTGGCCCTTCGTGTCCGCAAACGGCTGCGACGAGCCGACCGTGACCTTGAGCGTGAACGACGTTTCGCCATAGGAGGCGGTGATCGTGCCGGTCAGATCCGCGCCGGTCTTCGCGGCGGTGAAGACGCCGCTCTCGCTGATCTCGCCGAGCCCGTCCGACACAGCCCAGGTAAAGCTCTCATCGGCGGAATAGACCTGATTGCCGTAGTACCAGGCCGTCGCCGTCAGATCCGTCGTGCTGCCGCCCGCCACGCGGAGCGTGGTCAGCGGCGTGTTCTTGCCCTCATGCTTGATGGTGATGGAGGTCGGCGCGGCGGGGATCGTAAACGAAGCCGTCGCGCGCAGGCCGCCCGCCGTCGCGGTGACGGTCGCCGCGCCTCTCGCGCCGGGCTCGACCGTGACGGTGCTGCCGGAGGTCTGCGTGACGTTCGTGCCGCCGAAGGTCACGTTCGTCGGGACAGCCGCCGCCATGTAGCTGCTGTCGGCAGCCTTGACGGTCATGGTGAGCTTCGCGCCGGGCAGCGCATAGCCGCCGAACGGATACAGATACAGCTTTGAAGCGTTCTCCGCGTCCTGCTTCTGCCGAACGAGGAAGATGAAGTTCGCGCATTCGCGCAGCTTGCCGTCGGACGGCACGTTCGCCGTCGCGCCGGAGGCATAGCCGGGATAGGTGACGCCCGCCGCCGTCGAACCGCCGCCGTCGAGATTCAGCGCCGTCTGACAGCCGAGAGCCAGCATCCGCTCGGCCAGCTGCGCAAGCGTCAGACCGTCGGAATTGCCCGCCTCGTCGCAGGTATACAGGATCAACGAGCCGTCGCGCGTAACGCCGATGGCCGTGCGGGCCGCCATTTTCTTCGCGGAATCGAGCGTGAAGTCCGTGCAGACCTGCCCGTTTTCGACCAGCATGTCGCCGCCGCCTGCCGCGGAGGTCACATTCTCCCAGCCGGAGGCGCATGTGACCTGGATCGTCATCTGCTGGCCCATGACCATGCCCTTGAGCGCGGTGAGCGCGCTTTTATACGCCGTGTCGTTCGCAACGGCGAGCAGGAAGCCGTCGTCCGGAATGGAACAGGACTTCGTGTCCTCGACCATGCCGACGACCTCGACGGTCAGCGTCTGGCCCAGCCGCAGCTCCGCCGCGCGCGAGCCGACCGGACGGACGATAACGTGATAGCCCTCGATGGTGTTCTTGGTGCGGGTGTCGTAGTCCTGCGAGTACAGAAGCACGCCGTTCTGCGTCGTCATGGCTTTATTATAGTTGAGCAGCAGCGGCGCATCCGCGCCGTAATCCAGCGTGACCGTGACCTCCGGGTCGCCGATGCGCGCGGAACCGTCTGCCAGGAAGCCGACCGCGTTCGCAGCTCCGCCCGAGCGCAGGATGCTGTTCGTGACGACGATGCCGTAGGGAATGCCGGTCGAGCGGTCAAAAAACGAGCCGTTGATCCCCGCGACCATGCTGTAGCCCTGCTCTTCGAGCGTATTGATGGTCTTGTTCATGGGGCTGGTGCCGTAGAGCGTCGTGCCGAAGGCGACGACAGGCCGCACCTGCGCCTCTTTTTTATAGGTAAAGATGTTTTCATGCAGATTCGTCTGCTTGCCGGAATCGGAGGTGACAGCCTGCGTGCTGTATGTATAGACCGTGTTGTTCGCCACGTTCAGCGAGCTGCTTCCGATGTTCTCCGCCGCGGCCAGCACCGGCACGGCCAGCAGCGCCAGCGTCAGCACCGACGCGGCGATCCGCTTCAGCTTGTGTTTCATGGTTCCGAAGTCTCCTTTCAGGGAAAAATGGGGAATGTGAGGGGATACGCATTATGTTAACATGAAGTGCAAAAAAAGTAAAGCCCGCACGCAGGAGAAAAATTTTCTGCACGTGCAGGGCGTCCCAAAGCTCCTCTTTCAGGGGAGCTGGCGCGCAGCGCCTGAGAGGCCGCGGCAGGCGGCAGCGAAGATCAACAGCCCAATGCGAATTCGGATGCACTGCCAAATTCCATTGTAGGGGCCGATGCCTACATCGGCCCTTGAGGAAGTCGCGGATCCGCCGAAGATTTCCATAAAAAACGGCACGTTCCGCGGGCGGACAGAGTCGTCCGCCCCTACGGAACACGGCAAAATGAAAAATCTGCTGTAGGGGCCGGCGACTCTGCCGGCCCAATAAATGTTACGAATTCGCCGGAGATTTCCGAAAAATCAGTGTATCCTGCGTGGGCCGATGTGGGCATCGGCCCCTACAGGACTTCGGCGAATCCGTGCTGCCTTGCAACTTTCGAACGCAGAGCATTTTTACCGCAATCATTCAAAAGCAACTGCTATCAATCTTGGTGTACCGTAACAGGCGGCGCGTACCATAGCGCCTGTAAGGTGAGTATGTGTGTTCGTAACGACTAAAAAAATCGATTCTCGCCTGAATTGCACCCGCAGCCTGCGCCAAACGCATCCAAGCGCCCCTTTTCTCCCCATTCTTTTCCGGCAAGACGGAAAAGAATGGGCCGCCGGAGGCATGACCAGCGGGCCGACAGAGTCGTCGGCCCCTGCAAATGATCTGCCGCACGCATGGATCTGCTGAAAATTTTCGTATTTGATATACTGTCAAGGAAAAACACTTGACAGTCAGGATAAAATCCTGTATAGTATACCGGAACGATTGATCTGGGGGTCTTGCCATGCGGTCCGATGCGCTCACCATGACGCTGCTGTACGACTATTATGGCGAGCTGCTCACCGAAAAGCAGCGGGGCCTGTTCGATCTCTATTATAATCAGGACTATTCTCTCAGCGAGATCGCATCCGCCGCCGGGATCAGCCGGCAGGGCGTCCACGACACGCTCGCCCGCGCCGAAGAGCTGCTCGAGGGCTATGAACGCACGCTCGGCTGCATCGCGCGCGACCGGCGGCTGCAAAAGGCGCTGGATGTGATCACACAGAACGCGCAGGCGCTCGCTTCCGTCCCGGAGGCCGCGCCGCAGGCCGGCGCGATCCTGCGCGCCGTGCGGGAAATAAAGGAGTAACACATGGCATTTGAAGGCTTAACCGAAAAGCTCTCGAACGCGTTCAAAAAGCTGCGCGGCAAGGGCCGCCTGTCCGAGGCCGACGTCAAGGAATCCATGCGCGAGATCCGTCTGGCGCTGCTGGAGGCCGACGTCAACTACAAGGTCGTCAAGGACTTCATCAAAAAAACGACCGAGCGCTGCGTCGGCACGGACGTGCTCGAAAGCCTTACGCCCGCGCAGATGATCGTCAAGATCGTCAACGAAGAGCTGACCGCGCTCATGGGCAGCGAGAACCAGAAGCTCAAGATCGCCTCCCAGCCGCCGACCGTCGTCATGCTGGTCGGCCTGCAGGGCGCAGGCAAGACGACCAACGGCGCAAAGCTCGCGGGCCTGTTCAAAAAGCAGAACAAAAATCCGCTGCTCGCGGCCTGCGACATTTACCGCCCCGCCGCCATCAAGCAGCTGCAGGTCGTCGGCGGACAGCTCGGCATTCCCGTCTTTGAGATGGGCCAGACGAACCCCGTCGATATCGCCAAAGCCGCCGTCGCCCACGCCGTGCGTCACGGCAACGACATGGTCTTTCTCGACACGGCGGGCCGCCTGCACGTCGACGAAGCGCTCATGGACGAGCTCAAGGCCGTCAAGGCCGCGGTCGACCCGGACGAGATTCTGCTCGTGGTCGACGCGATGACCGGCCAGGACGCCGTCAGCGCGGCGAAGACCTTTGACGACTATCTCGATATCACCGGCGTCATGCTCTCCAAGCTCGACGGCGACGCCAGAGGCGGCGCGGCTCTCTCCATCAAGGCTGTGACCGGCAAGCCCATCAAATTCATCGGCACCGGCGAAAAGCTCGACCAGATCGAGCCCTTCCACCCCGGCCGCATGGCCTCGCGCATCCTCGGCATGGGCGATATGCTCACGCTGATCGAAAAGGCGGAGGCCGCGTTCGACGCGAAGAAGGCCGCCGAGCTCGAGCAGAAGCTCAAGAGCAATAAATTCACCCTTTCCGATTTCTACGATCAGCTCTCGCAGCTGAAAAACATGGGCTCGCTCGACGAGATCGCCGCCATGATGCCCGGCATGAACGCCGGCGCGCTCAAGGGCGCGCAGGTCGACGAAAAGGCCATGGCCCGCACCGCCGCCATCATCCAGTCCATGACCCCATATGAGCGCGAAAACCCGTCCGTGCTCAACTCCAGCCGCAAGCGGCGCATCGCGCTCGGCTCCGGCGTGAAGGTCGAGGACATCAACAAGCTGCTCAAGCAGTTTGACATGATGAATCAGATGATGAAGCAGTTCTCCGGCCCCGGCGCCTCGCGCAAGATGAAGCGCATGGGCAAGCTCGGCGGACTCGGCGGCATGGGCGGCTTCCCCGGCCTGTAAGCATCCCGTAAACACATCGTTTCAGCCGTAACAGATTTGGCTTTACGAAATAAGAAAAACTTGATTTATTTTTTGGAGGAACAATCATGGTTAAGATCAGACTGAGAAGAATGGGCGCCAAGAAGGAGCCGTACTACCGCATCGTTGTCGCCGATTCCCGCTTCCCGCGCGACGGCCGCTGCATCGAAGAGATCGGCACCTACGACCCGAAGAACGAGGCCAACGCCATCACCATCGACGCCGACAAGGCCAAGCAGTGGATCAAGAACGGCGCACAGCCCAGCGATACCGTCCGCGGTCTTCTCAAGAAGGCAAACGTCCTGTAAGTTAGGGGTATCGGCATGAAGGATCTTTTGCTGTATATGGCAAAAAGTCTGGTCGACAATCCTGACAGCGTTACGGTCACCGAGGTAGAAGGCGAGACGACCGTGCTTGAGCTTCGCGTCGCGCCCGAGGATATGGGCAAGCTCATCGGCCGTCAGGGCCGCATCGCCAAGGAGATCCGCACGATCATCAAATCCGTTGCCCAGCGCACCGGACAGAAGGTCAGCGTCGAGATCGTCGACTGAACGAACAGCATCATCCCCGGGCCGTCCGCCATGCGGGCGGCCCGCTTTTTCGGCGATCCACAGCAGATCCGCTGCGTCTCCGGGCCATCCGGCCCGGAGACTTTTTCTTGCGCTTTTGAAGGGGCTGTTGTATACTGAAAAAAAGAACAGGCGGAAGGAGAGAAGGCGGATGAGAAAAGCGAGCGTATTCTGGCTTGCCGCCGCGCTGCTCCTGACGCTCTGCGCCTGCGGGCAGAAAACGCGCCCCGCCGCGGCCCTCGGCCGGTTCAGCGGCGAGCAGGTCAGCGTCTATGGCGGCGATTGGCAGCCGGTCGGCGAGGTCTACAGCGGCCCGACCTATCTTGCGCTGAACGCGGGCGGCGAGGGCGTTTTCTGCGTGGACGGCGAAGCCGCCGAGGTCGGCTGGTCCACATCGGGCGGCGAGCTCACGCTGACGATGGGCAGCGCGCGCTGCCAGGGAACGATCGACGCAAATACGATCGAGATCGGCTTTTTTGACGCCGATCTCCGCATGAAATTTTCCCGCCCGGCCTCCGCCGCGCTTCTGCTTCCGGACAGTCTGCCGGAACAGACGCAGGATGCAGCCCCCGATAAGGCCGCGGAGCCGGACACGGACGCGGCGCCGGATTACGCGGCCTATTGGGCCGGCGGCTGGTATGGCTGGCACGTCGTGACCGACGCGAGCGAAGAGCTGCAATATCTGAAGGACACCGCTTGGGACGCCTGCACGCGCATCCGCGTGCGCGGCGATGCCGGGACGCTCACCGTCTGGGACACGGAAACCGAGCCCGGCGAGCTCCTGCTGCGGGCAAGCGTCGCGTTTTCTGCCGGTACGACCGCCGCCGGGTGCATGACGGCGGACGCCGGCACCTATCTGGACTGCGATCTGACGGACGGCCTCCTGTGCGATCCCGGCGCGTCGGAGGTGCAGAAATTTGACCATATGATCCTGATCTCCGGCCGCGCGGAGGATGAAAACGGCGGCTGGGTGCGCTTCCGGCTCTATCTGCGCCCCTGGGGCATGGACTGGGAGGATGTGCGCACCGGCGATACGAGCGGCTGCCTGTACCGCGATCTGCTCCCGCCGGATTACGACAGCTGGTACGCGCCGCTGCTGGCGCAGGGCATTGCCGATATGCCGGACTCGTTCGAGTCCGCGGAATAAGAAAGGAGAAACAGCCATGGCGTTTTGTCCCTATTGCGGAAGCAAGATCGAGGAAACCGCGAATTTCTGTACGGAATGCGGCGCAAAGCTGACGCAGCCCGCTCCCGCGCAGGAATCTCAGCCGCAGCCCGCGCGCGCGGACGCCTTCCCTCCCCCGCCGGAGCAGCCCGCGCAGCAAAGCGCGCCCTCGCGCCCGGAAGCGCCGAAGAAAAAGTCCAAAGCACCGCTGGTGATCGGGATCATCGCGGGCGTTCTGGTGCTGTCCGCCGTGCTCTGGGGGCTGATCGGACGGACGCTTTTCGCGCTCTACCGGCAGGCAGAGCCCGCCGCTCCCACAACAAGCACTGTCTCGCAGGCGGAATTCTGGAACGGCGATTGGTACGGCTGGTGGGTGATCAATTCCGGCACCGGCGTCTATGACGGGGAAGACGGCAGCTGGTGGGACGCCTGCGCGCGCATCGAGCTGGACGCAGACGGAAGCGGAACGCTCGTCCTCTGGGACGATTCCTGCGAGGCTGGGCAGACCATCGCGGGCGCGCAGGTGCAGGCAAGCGCCGATCTGACGACGAGCGGACGGCTCGTCTCGACGGACGGCAGCTTCTTCGACTGCGCGCTGAGCGGCGCGGACGCATGGTATATCGACGCGGCCCCGTCTGAATCCATGCCGTATTCCGACATGATCTGCATCTCCGGCATCTATACGGACCCGGAAAACGGGGAAAACACCTTTGTATATTCGATCTATCTGCGCCCGTGGGGCGAAAGCTGGGAGGATGTCCGGGCGGACAACGAGGAGCTGATGCCGTATTATTACGACGACTGGTACCTGCCGCTGATCGAAGCCGACGCGCCCATGCCCGACGTCATCGGCGGAAGCCCGGCATGACCGGATAACATTCTGATTGAAAATCCTATCACACGGAAAACGGAGGTTTACAGCTATGGAACTGGCAGAACAGCAAAACGAGCAGTGGCTTGCAGAGGCGGAAACACGATATGATCAGTGGCGCGCGCAGCCGGGCCTGGAGCCGGAGCTGCGGCAGGAGCTGGACGCGATGCAGGACGACGCGGAGAAGATCACCGACGCATTCCTCCGCGATCTGGAATTCGGCACGGCGGGCCTGCGCGGCGTACTCGGCGCGGGCACGAACCGGATGAACGTCTATGTGATCCGCCGCGCGACGCAGGCGGTCGCGCAGTACCTCAACGAGACAAATCTGCCGAAGACCGTCGCCATCGGCCACGACAGCCGCATCAAGAGCGACATCTTCGCCCGCGAGGCCGCCGCGGTCTTCGCCGCCAACGGCATCACGGCGTATCTCTATCCCCGGCTCGAGCCCGTCCCGGCCCTGAGCTTCGCTGTGCGCCATCTGCGCTGCGGTCTCGGCGTCTGCGTCACAGCCAGCCATAATCCGGCGGAATACAACGGCTACAAGGTCTACGGCTCCGACGGCTGCCAGATGACGCCGGAGGCGGCAAAGCGCGTGGTCGCGCTGCTGGAGGATATGGACTATTTCACCAGCGCAAAGACGATGGACTTTGACGCGGCGCTGGCCGCCGGAAGCGTTCAGTATATCCCGGACGCTGTGCTCGATGCGTTCGTCGACGCTGTTTACGCGCAGCGCGTGGGCAGCGGCGAGGGGATCGAAAATCTGAAGCTCGTCTACACGCCGCTCAACGGCGCGGGCCTTGAATGTGTCAAAAAGCTGACGCAGAAGCTCGGCATCCGGAACATGACCATCGTAAAAGAGCAGGAGCAGCCGGACGGCCGTTTCCCGACCTGCCCGTATCCGAACCCGGAGATCCGGCAGGCCATGGAGCTGGGGCTTCAGTACTGCGACCGCGTCCACCCCGACATCCTCATCGGCACCGACCCCGACTGCGACCGCTGCGGCACCGCCGTGCCGGACGGCAGGGGCGGCTACCGGCTCATTTCCGGCAACGAGATGGGCGTGATTCTTCTGGACTTCATCTGCCGCAGCCGCATCGCAAACGGCACGATGCCGGAAAACCCCGTCGCGGTCACGACCATCGTCTCGACCGATATGGTCACGGCAGTCGCGAAGAAATACGGCGTTGAGCTGCGCCGCGTGCTCACGGGCTTCAAGTATATCGGCGAGCAGATCGCCCTTCTCGAGAACGGCGGCCACCCGGAGCGCTATATCTTCGGCTTTGAGGAGAGCTACGGGTATCTGTCCGGCACGCACGCGCGCGATAAAGACGCGGTCAACGCCGTGCTTCTCATCTGCGAGGCCGCCGCATGGTACGCCAAAAAGGGCATGACGCTCGGCGACGCCATCGACGCGCTCTACGCGGAGTTCGGCTGCTACTGCTGCGCCCAGAAGAGCTTTGCCTTCATGGGCGAGAGCGGCATGGAAAAGATGGAAGAGCTCATGTTCGGCCTGCGCAGCCAGCCGCCGCGCGAGATCGCCGGGCTTCCGGTCGAAGGCTTTACGGATTACAAAACGGACGGCACGGGCCTCCCCCGCGCGAATGTGCTGGAATACCGCCTGCCCGGCGGCTGCAAGGTCATCATCCGCCCGTCCGGCACGGAGCCGAAGATTAAGGCGTATCTGTCCGCCGTCAAGCCGACCGTGGAGGAAGCAAACGCGCAGCTCGCCCGCCTGGCCGAAGCCGCGGCAGAATTGCTTGCATAAAAAATAAAAAAACTCTTGCAAAATACGCCCGGATATGCTATGATACATAAGCTAATTCAATAGCTATCCGGGTGTGGCGAAGTTTGGTATCGCGCTTGAATGGGGTTCAAGAGGCCGCTGGTTCGAATCCAGTCACTCGGACCATGATTGCCGAACACTATAGATGAAATGGCGAAAAAGCCAGTCGTCTCAACGTGTTCGGCAATTTTTTATTCTCAAAATTCTTAGAACGCAGCATAGATGAAATCACGGATGGCAGGGGTTTTGAACCTCTGTTTTTCCATATTCAAGGAATTTTTGCTGTCAGCGCCTTTTTTCAGAGGGCTGCGGCGGCTGGATTTCAGAAAAATCGGAGACAAATCTTTCACAAAGTTATGGGCGCTGGATTGTTGGTTTTCACGAACCAATGACCAGCGCCTTTTTTGCGCTCAAAAAGGGCGCTGGGATTGGAGGTATGAATATGTGAACTGCTCCCTGTCAAGTAGACAAAGCAAGAAATAAAAACTATGCAGAGGATTCTATAACATGTAGGATTCTCTG
>CAKUEH010000018.1 GCA_934646185.1 uncultured Oscillospiraceae bacterium
CCGCGGTATTTTTTGCCGACGCCCATTTTGCCGTCTTTGACCTCGATGCACGGGCGGAGCTTCAGAAGATTCGCGCCCAGAAGCGTCACGGCGGAGCACCGGCCGCCCTTTTTCATGTAATCCAGCCGGTCAAGGATGAAGCTGGCCTCCACGCGGCCCGTCAGATCGTGCAGCGCCGCGACGATCTCGTCCGGCTCCATGCCCTCGCGCGACATGCGTTCAGCCTCGAGCACGACAAGACCGTGGCCTGTGGATAAATTTCTGGAATCGACGACGTATACGTTGTCAAAGTCCGCCGCCGCCAGCTTCGCGTTCTGATAGCAGCAGGAGAAATCCAGAGAAATGCAGATGTGGATGACAAAATCGTTTTTGGCCGAAAGCTCCGTAAACACGCGGACATAGTCGGCCAGATTGACCGCCGCCGTCTGCGGAAGACTGCCTCCTGCGGAGACGTGGGCATAGATATCGTCGGGCTTGACGTCCACGCCGTCGCGCAGCGTCCTGCCGTCCATGCTCACGTAGAGGGGCAGCAGCCGGATGTTGTACCGTTCCAGCTGCTCCGGGCTGAGATCACAGGTAGAGTCAGATGTGATCTGGTATCGCATAGTATGTCCCTTCCTTTTTTTCATCAGCGCCCGCATCGGGCGCGCGCTTGAAAGCACTTGTTTTGTGCTTTCCCTGACGCAGCGCGCGGAAAAAGTCGCGCAGCGCCTGTGAACAGTCCGCTTCCAGTACGCCGCCGCTGACCTCCGGCTGAAAACAGCCCGGCAGATGCAGCAGATCGACGAGACTTCCCGCCGCGCCGGATTTTGGATCGCGCGCGCCGAAAACAACGCGCGGCAGATGTGCGTTCAAGATCGCGCCCGCGCACATGGGGCACGGCTCCAGCGTCACGTACAGCGTACACTGCCACAGCCGCCACCCGCCGAGCGTCCGGCAGGCTTCACCGATGGCCTCCAGCTCCGCGTGAGCAAGCGCCGTTTTTCCCTTTTCGCGCCGGTTCCGGCCCCGGCCGACGATGCGTTCTCCCAGTGTGATCACACACCCCACCGGGACCTCGCCGTCCGCCGCCGCCTCCTGCGCAAGCAGGAGCGCTTCGCGCATCATTGCCTCATCCAAATCCGTACACACACCTCCACGGCAGGATTCTCTATATCATACCCGAAAATGGAAGATTCGTCAACACCTCTCGGGAAGCGCCGCTGCCGAAACTTCCTGCACAAAGCCTCCCCTTGCCATGCTTTGCATGGGAAGGGGAGGTGGCATTTGCGAAGCAAATGACGGAGGGGATCTGCTGCAGAATTCAGCGCGTCCGGAATTTGCGGCGTTCGAATCCCCTCAGTCAGCTTCGCTGACAGCCCCCCTTGGGCCCAAGGGGGGCCTTTGGAAAAGCGTGCCCGATGCCGGGCGGCGCGTTGAAAAAAGACCCCGGCCAGAGCTCTGGCCGGGGAAGATGGGGTTGTGGGATTTGGCTGCGGCGCGAGGCCGCGGCCAGGGATATGAAGTGCGCTCGCATTGGATAAGCTGTAGCTATAAGATAGCACCCGGGCGGGGAAAAGTCTGCCGAACGCTGTCGCGGCGGAATTTTTTTCCGCGCGCGGGCGGGCTTCTTGAAAAAGAGCCTGTTTGCTGATAAAATAGCACCCGTATTGGAGGGATTCGAATGGAATTTGACGCTGGAACCTACGATGTCGCCGTCGTCGGCGCGGGCCATGCCGGCATTGAGGCCGGGCTTGCCTGCGCGCGGATGGGCCTGAAGACCGTCGTGTTTACGATCAATCTGGACGCTGTCGGCAACATGCCCTGCAACCCCGCCATCGGCGGCACGGGCAAGGGCCATCTGGTGCGGGAGCTCGACGCGCTGGGCGGGGAAATGGCAAAGGCCGCCGACCGCTCGTGCATCCAGTACCGCATGCTGAATCTCGGCAAGGGCCCCGCCGTCCACTCCCTCCGCGCGCAGGCCGACCGGCGGCGCTATCAGGAGGATATGAAGCGCACGCTCGAGCGGCAGCCGGATCTCGACCTCAAGCAGGCCATGGTCACAAAACTCCGCCTGACGGACGGCCGTGTGTCCGCCGTCGTCACGCGCCTCGGCGCGGTCTATTCCGTCAGAGCCTGCGTGATCGCCTCCGGCACGTATCTGGACGCGCGCGTCATCACCGGCGACTGCGCGTATGCCTCCGGCCCGGACGGCATGCAGGCGGGCGTGGGTCTGGCAGAGCAGCTGTCGGCGCTCGGCCTTCGCATGCGCCGCTTCAAGACCGGCACGCCGCCGCGCGTGAACCGCCGCTCGGTCGATGTGTCGCAGATGGAGCTGCAGCCCGGCGATGCGCACCCGGTCCCCTTCTCGTTTTCGACCGAAACGCCGCCGGAAAACAAGGCCGTCTGCTATCTGACCTACACGAACGAAAAAACGCACGAGATCATCAAGGCCAACCACGACCGGTCTCCGCTCTTCAACGGCATGATCGAGTCCGTCGGCCCGCGCTACTGCCCGTCCATCGAGACGAAGATCGACCGCTTCCCGGACAAGCCCCGGCACCAGCTGTTCATCGAGCCGTGCGGGCTGTATACGGATGAATTATACATTCAGGGCCTCTCGTCCTCGCTGCCCGAGGACGTGCAGCTCGACATGCTCCACTCCATCCGGGGTCTGGAGCATGCGGAGATGATGCGTCCGGCCTACGCCATCGAATACGCCTGCATCGACCCGACCGAGCTTCTGCCGACGCTCGAAAGCAAAAAGATCCCCGGCCTTTACGGCGCGGGCCAGTTCAACGGCTCATCCGGCTATGAGGAGGCCGCCGTGCAGGGCTTCGTCGCGGGCGTAAACGCGGCGCTGAAGATCAGGGGCGAGGAACCGATGGTTCTGAAACGCTCCGACGGCTATATCGGCACGCTCATTGACGATCTGGTCACGAAGGGCACGAACGAGCCCTACCGCATCATGACCTCGCGCTCGGAATACCGGCTTTTGCACCGGCAGGACAACGCCGACGAGCGATTGATGCCCATCGGCCACCGCATCGGCCTTGTGCCGGACGCGCAATACGCCGCCGTGCAGGAGAAATACCGCACGGTCGCGCGGGAGATCAAGCGGCTGGAGGCCACGGGCGTGGCCGGGAGCGAAGCGCTGAACGACATGCTCCGCGCGCACGACACCGCGCCGGTCGAGGGCTCGGCCCGCCTTGCCGATCTGGTGCGCCGCCCGCAGCTGGGCTATGACGATCTGGCTCCCTTCGACCCGGAGAGGCCGGAGCTGCCGCCCGTTATCCGCGAGGCCGTCGAGATCCGCATGAAATACGCGGGCTACATCGCCCGCCAGCAGAAGCAGGTCGAGGAATTCGCCCGCGAGGAGGGACGGCTCCTGCCAAACTCGATCGACTATCTGTCCATTCAGGGCCTGCGCGTCGAGGCGCGGCAGAAGCTGAGCGAGATCCGCCCCCTGTCCGTCGGGCAGGCCAGCCGCATCTCGGGCGTATCGCCCGCGGATATCGCGGTGCTGCTCATCTGGCTGGAACAGAATAAGCCGTCAAAGGAGTAAGCGATGTATTTTGATTCTCACGCCCATCTGGGCGAGGACTGTTTTGCACAGGACTTTGTGAACATTGTGGAAAAAATGCGCGCGGCGAACGTCACCGGCATGATGGAGATCGGATTCGACGGCCCGTCTTCTTATCACGCGGTCGAGCTGGCCAATCAGCATGATTGGATCTGGGCCGCTGTCGGCAGCCACCCGGACGACGCGGCGCAGGTGGATGAAGCGCGGATCGAAGAATACCGCGCGCTGTGCAAAGATCCGCGCGTGAAGGCCATTGGCGAGATCGGCCTGGATTATCACTACGAAGACCCTCCGCGCGCTGTGCAGCAAAGCGCGTTCCGGATGCAGATGGCGCTTGCGCAGGAGCTTTCTCTTCCCGTCGTAATCCACGAGCGCGAGGCGCACGAGGATGGGCTGCGCATCATCGATGAGTTCCCGGACGTGACGGGCGTGTTCCACTGCTTCTCCGGCAGCTATGAGATGGCGAAGGAGCTGGTCAGGCGCGGCTGGTACATCGGCTTTACCGGCGTCGTGACGTTTAAAAACGCACGCAAGGCGGTCGAGGTCGCGGAAAAGATCCCGCTGGAGCGCATCCTCATTGAGACGGACTGCCCCTATATGGCCCCGGAGCCGTTCAGAGGCCGCCGCAACGACCCGAGCCTCGTGCCGTTCGTGGCAAAAAAAATCGCGGAGCTCCGCGGCCTCTCCCCGGAAGCCGTGGCCGCCGCAACAGCAGAAAACGCAAAACGCCTGTTCCGGATCTAACTCCCCCCAAAGGGCCAAAGAGGGTAGGGACGCTGGCGCGCAGCGCCTGAGAGGCCGCGGCAGGCAGCAGCGAAAAGCGAAAGCCCAATGCGAATCCGTATGCACTGCCAAATTCCATTGTAGGGGCCGATGCCCACATCGGCCCATGAGGAAGCTGCGAATCCGCCGTAGATTTCCGTAAAAACGGTGCATTCTGCGTGGGCCGATGTGTACCGGCAAGCGGCAGACCCACATCCGTAACGCTCCTTCGTCGCGAACGGCTGTGACCGGCATCGGCCCCTACAGGGTGCTGTGCAATTTTTCCAAACATGCAGAAACGCCCCTTGCCATGCAGTGCGCATGACAAGGGGCGTCTTTGTTTTCACCGGTAGCACAGCACGGAGAACCATGTCACGAGATTGCCGGTATAGAATTCGATCCCGTTCTGTTCGGCCAGCGCGGTCGCGACGATGCCGTAGCTCTCGACGCACGGGAACATCCTGTCCGGATGGCGGCAGGGCGCGTCCGGGTAGGCGCATTCCGGGCAGATCGCGCACGACTCCGTGGAGAGCGTCAGCACGTCGGGGGAATACTGCAGCAGAATGTCCCGCACCTGCCGCGTGAGCGCTTCGTGCGGCGCTCGCGTGGCGAGCGTCTCGGCCATGTCCGCGATGTCGCGCACCTCGGCCAGCGACGTAAAGACCAGCGCGCCCGGATAAGACAGCACCCGTTCCCGGCAGGTCTCGACCGTGCCGACCGCGGGCGGGCAGGCCCAGCTGGTCCCGTACATGGGGCATTCATGCTCGCAGACGTAGCGGATGCGGTCAGAAAATTCAATTTCGCGCGGATCGACCCACGCGTACTGGCTGACCGGCAGCTGGCACAGCTGCTGCTCGACGGCCTGTTTGTCCATTCCGGTTCCCCTCCGTTTCCGGTTCGTTTCTGTTATTGTATCCGGCGGCGCGCGAAACGTCAAGCCGTCAGAGCGTCACGGTCTTTGTCGCGACGCGCTCGCAGAACACGCGGTCGTGCTCGACGAAGAGGATCGTCGGCTGGACCTCCAGCAGCAGCTCCTCGAGCTGGATGCGCGAGAGCACATCCACATAATTGAGCGGCTCGTCCCAGACGAGCAGATGCGACGGCTCGCACAGGCTCCGCGCCAGCAGTACCTTTTTCTTCTGTCCGGCAGAAAAGTCCGCCATGTCCTTTTCGAACTGCACCCGCGCGAAGTCCAGCTTGCGCAAGATCGCCTTAAAAAGACTTTCGTCCAGCCCATGCTGCGCGGCATAGGCGGAAAGATCGCCCCGCAGGCCGGACGGATCCTGCTGCACATAGGAGATCTGCAGCCGGGAGCCGCGCTCCACCGTTCCGCTGTGCGGCACGTCCTCGCCGCACAGCAGGCGCAGCAGGCTCGTTTTCCCGGTGCCGTTCGCACCGCGCAGCGCGATCCGGTCACCCTGTTCGACGGAAAAGCTCACGCCGCTGAAGACCGGCACGCCGCCGTAGCACACCGAGACGTCCCGCAGAAGCGCCAGCCGGTTCGTGTGGTACGGCAGCTGGTGCAGCTTCAGGGGTGCGGCCTGTTCAATATCCTTTAACAGCGCCGATTTTTCCTCAATGGCAGCGTTCTGCCGCCGTTCGAGATTCTTGCGCCGCTGCTGCATGCGGCGCGACTGTTCGCCGATGTAGGCCCGGCCGCCCATGGCGTCGGCCTCGCCCGTCACTTTTGCCGAGTGCGGGCCGATCTTCGTGCTTTCGACCTTGTCCGCCCACGCGCGCGACTGCCGCGCGGCCTGCTTCAGGCGGCCGATCTCCTTTTTGAGCTGCGCGTTCTGCGCCAACTCAAACGCGTCCTGCCGCTGTTTATTTTCGTACCATGAGGAAAAATTGCCCTTCTGCACCTCGATGCTGCTGCGGCCTATGGACAAAATGTGGTCGACGCAGCCGTCCAGAAACGCGCGGTCGTGCGAGACGAGCAGGAAGCCGGACTTTTTCGCCAGATACCGGCTGACAAGCGCGCGGCCCGTCTCGTCCAGATGGTTCGTCGGCTCGTCAATGAGCAGGTACCGGCCCTCCCGCGCGAACAGCAGCGCCAGCAGAATCTTTGCCTGTTCGCCTCCGGAAAGCGTGGAAAACGGCCGGTACAGCGCGTCGTCTGTGACGGCAAGCGGGGCAAGCTCCCGCCGGAAGCGCCATTCCGGCACGTCCGGGAAGCCGCGCTCCAGCAGCTCCAGCGGCGTAAGCGCCGCGTCGGGAATCGGATACGGGAAATACTCAAACCCGCCGGGGGATGTGATCGTGCCCTGGTGGGGATACTGCCCCTGTAAAAGCCGCAGGAGCGTCGTCTTGCCGCGTCCGTTGCGGCCCGTCAGACCGAGCCGCCAATCGGTGTCGAGCTGGAAGCTGACATGCTCAAACACATTGTCAAAGCTGCCAGGGTATGCAAAGGTGAGGTCTGTAATTTGGATCAATGCCATCGTATGCCCTCCATCAAATCAAAAAAATGGCTGCGGGAAACGATCCCACAGCCGAAGGGCATCCTGCGCCTGCCGCAAAATGGGCAGACGGTCTGCACGGAAGCTGAGAGACAAAGCAGATTTCCCGCGAACAGGCACAACGAACCAGACGGTCTTCACCGCCGGGATGTTACGATCGTGCCAAGATTTCAGCAGGAGATCATGCGCATGCTCTCAGGCTCCTTTCTTATTTTTATGCTCCTATCTTACCATACGGCGCGGAAAAACGCAAGCGCCGGTAAAAATTCGCAGAAAAACGCCCCCGGCACGGTGTGTGAGATGCCGGGAGCGTATCGTGCAGCGCGCGGAAAATGCACATTGCACAGGATGAAAAAAAGTGATATACTATATGACAGTATATCGCCCGGACGGCGGCCCGTCGGCTGCCCTCCGAAACTGTCTGTATTCTAGCACCGGAGCGCGCAAAATGCACCCTACCGGCGCGGACAGCCGCGATACCCGTCGGAGAACGGCACTCTACCGGCGGTAGAATTTCCTGTAATATCAATGCTTTTCGGGAAGGGGGCGTCCCTATGCTTCAGGACGAACAGACGCTGCGGCGGACCGTCGCAAAAAACATCGCCGCTTACCGCAAGTCCCATAAGGACACCCAGCTGGATCTTGCGCGCAAGCTCAATTACTCCGATAAATCCGTCTCCAAGTGGGAGCGCGGAGAGGGTCTGCCGGATGTGTACATCCTCGCGCAGATCGCGCAGCTCTACGGCGTGACCGTCAGCAACCTCATCGGCGAAGAGGAGCCGCCCAAAAAGGCCAACCCGCATTTTCATATCTACGTGCTGCTGCTGTCCGTGGCGCTGGTGTTCGTCATCGCGGCGATTTTGTTCACCGCCTTCACCATCGCCGCCGTGCCGTTCCCGTCGTGGCTGTTTTTCCTGTACGCCGTGCCGGTGTCGAGCATCGTGTGCATCGTCTTTACCTCCCTCTGGTGGGGCATTCTGATGCAGACCCTGTCCATTACGGCCCTCATCTGGTCGGCCGGCGCCTGCATCTATCTGTCGATCCCCATCCCCATTCCGAACCTGAGCCTCATCTTCGTCGTCTGTGCCGCCGTCCAGGTGCTCATCACGCTCTGGGAGCTGTTCCGGTTTTCCAGGACAAGGACGTGGTTCTGACCGCCGCAGTCTGTTTCACCGGCATTCCCGGCTTCGGGAATGCCGGTTTTGCGCGCCGTCCGGGACAGAAAACGGGCTTTTTGCTTGCTTTTAACAGGCAGAAGCGATATACTGGATTTAAGCAGCCGCGCTGCAAAGAATGGATGGAAGAAAGGATCAATACGGCATGAGTACTGCATATCAGAATCTGACCCCCGCACAGCTGCGCGAGGAATACGCAGCGGTCAAGGCGCAGTTTGACGCGCTGAAGGCGAAGGAGCTGAAGCTCAACATGGCAAGAGGCAAGCCCGGCAAGGAGCAGCTTGACCTCGTTTCCGATATCCTGAGCATCCTCAAGACCCCGGAGGACTGCATCTCCGGCGGCGTCGACGCCCGCAACTACGGCGAGCTTTCCGGCCTCAAAGAAGCGAAGGAATACTGGGCGGACGTGCTCGGCTGTAAGCCGGAAGAGTGCTTCATCGGCGGCAATGCGTCGCTGACGCTCATGTACGATCTGGTCAGCAAGGGCTATACGCACGGTCTCGCGCGCTCGGAAAAGCCGTGGTGCAGGCTGGATACCGTCAAGTGGCTCTGCCCGGCCCCCGGCTATGACCGCCATTTCAAGATCACCGAATCGTTCGGCTTTGAGCTCATCACCATCCCCATGACCCCGACCGGCCCCGATATGGATCTGGTTGAAGAAGCCGTCAAGGATCCGGCCGTCAAGGGCATGTGGTGCGTGCCGAAATACTCCAACCCCGACGGCATCGTCTACTCCGACGAGACCATCGCGCGCATCGCGGCCCTGAGGCCCGCCGCGCCCGATTTTGCCCTCATGTGGGACAACGCCTACTGCATCCACGAGTTTGACGGCGAATTCGTCCCCTTCCGGGACATCCTGACGCTCTGCCGCGAGGCGGGCAACGACGGCATGGTCTACGAATTCGCCTCCACGTCCAAGGTCACGCTCCCCGGCGCGGGCTTCTCCGTCATGGCCACGAGCGAGGCAAATCAGGCGTATCTGCAAAAGCTCATCGGCATCCAGACCATTTCCTATGACAAGGTCAATTCCCTGCGCCATGTGCGCTTTCTGAAGGACAAGGCCCACACGCTCGCGCTCATGAAGAAGCACGCGGCCATCCTGAACCCGAAATTCCAGTGCGTCCTGCGCCATCTGGACAGCGAGATCGCGCCGCTCGGCATCGCCTCCTGGCAGCGGCCCAAGGGCGGCTATTTCGTCTCGGTCAACACGGCTCCGGGCCTTGCAAAGCGCACGCTGGCGCTGTGCAAAGAGGCGGGCGTCGTCATGACCGGCGCGGGCGCGACGTTCCCCTACGGCCGCGACCCGCAGGATTCCAACATCCGCATCGCCCCGTCCCTGCCCCCGGTCGAAGAGCTGGAGCAGGCCATGGAGATCTTCTGCACCAGCCTGCGCCTGGCCGCGCTGGAGCAGAGAATGCAGTAAGTAAATCAAGGCTCCCCTTGGGCTCAAGGGGAGCTGGCAGCGAAGCTGACTGAGGGGATTCGAACGTAACAATTTTTAGAGTACTCTGAATCTTGCGACAAATCCCCTCCGTCATTTGCTGACGCAAATGCCACCTCCCCTTCCCGTGCGGGGCACGGCAAGAGGAGGCTTTGGCGTGCCGGGCCTCCCGGCCGCAGTTCATCGCAGCAAGGAGCAGCACATGAAGGTTTTGATTCTCGGCGGCGGGGCCAGCGGGCTGATGGCCGCGCTTTCCGCCGCGCAGGATGAACAGAATACCGTCACCGTTCTCGAACGACAGTCGCGCGTCGGACGCAAGCTGCTCGCCACCGGCAACGGCCGGTGCAATCTGACGAATCTCGATCTATCCCCGGAGCACTATCACGGGCAGGACACGATCTTTGCCCGCGCCGCGCTCTCGCGGTTTGATGGGAAGGCCACGCTGGAGTTTTTCCATGCGCTGGGCCTTCTGACCACGGCGGAGCCGTCCGGGCGGGTCTACCCCCTGTCCGATCAGGCCAACAGCGTTCTGGACGTGCTGCGGTTCGCCGTGGCGCAGGCGGGCGTGCAGCTCGTGTGCGGCTTCGACGCGCAGAGCGTGAAGAAAAAGGCCCGCGGCTATCAGGCTGCGGGCGCGGACGGCAGCACGTATTTTGGAGACAAGCTGATCGTCGCCTGCGGCGGCTGCGCGGGAAAGGCGCTGGGCGGGACGATGTCCGGCTATGAGCTTCTTTCCCAGCTCGGCCACAGCCGCACGGCCCTGCACCCCAGCCTCACGCAGATCCGCACGGATCCGGCCCCCATCCGGGGGCTGAAGGGCGTCCGGGCCGACTGCCGCATGCGCCTGCGCGCGGACGGCAGAACGCTGCAGGAGGACGCGGGCGAGGCGCAGTTTACCGAGACGGGCGTCTCCGGCCCGGTCGCGTTCGCGCTCTCGCGGGCGGCGGGACAGACGCAGGCGTCTGAGCTGCTGCTCGATTTTCTGCGGGACTATCCCGCGCCGCAGGTGCGCACGCTCCTGCAGGCGCGGCGCGAAGCGTTCCCGGCGCTCGCCGGCGAAGAGCTGCTCTCTGGTATGCTCCATCCGCGCCTCGGCAGGACGCTCTGCCATGCCTGCGGCCTCGGCGCGCAGCCGCTCGCGTCCGTTTCCGACGCGGCGCAGGACGCGCTGGTAAATGCGATCAAATATTTCTCTCTCCCCGTCACGGGCGTCTCCGGCTTTGAGAGCGCGCAGGTGACGGCGGGCGGCGTCCGGACGGCGGAATTCCGCGCCGACACGCTCGAAAGCCGACTCGCCCCCGGCGTGTTCGCCTGCGGCGAGGTTCTGGACATCGACGGCGACTGCGGCGGATACAACCTCCAATGGGCCTGGTCGTCCGGCTACGTAGCCGGAAAGCTGGGGAAGATCTGATGTTTCGCACCCCCCCAAAAAGGCTCCCCTTGGGCACAAGGGGAGCTGGCCCGAAGGGCCTGAGGGGATTCGAACGTTACAAATTTCAGAGCACTCCGCATTTCGCAGCTGCGCTACGGAATCCCCTCAGTCAGCTTTGCTGACAGCTCCCCTTTATGCAAAGGGGAGCCTTGGGCGCTCCCGCGCCAGTGCATCAACTCAAGATCCGGGGCATCGGCCCCTACAGAAATTGCACCCCCGCCTGTCAGGACAGGCTCGACATACATTGACAACAAAATAGGAGAACACATATGGATATCACACTCAGAATGAGCGACCACGCGCTGACCGCGCGCGCCGCTGCCGCGGCCGGGATCGTGCTGCTGCAGAACAAAAACCGGACGCTCCCCCTGCTGCCGCAGGAGGACGGCGCGCCGCTGCCCGTCGCCGTATTCGGCATCAAACAGCTGCAGACGCCCGCCTTTGACCGGGCTATGACGCCCTGGCGCTCGATCGGCGTGCTGGACGGCCTTGCGGCGAGCGAGACGGTCAGGCCCGACGCGCTTCTGGCCCGCAAATACCGCACCTGGGCCGTGGAGCACCCGGAGGGCGGCGAAATGCCGCTGACGAATCTCGATTTCGGCGCCCTGCGCCACGACTGCGCGGCGGCTGTCGTCGTCATCGGCCGGACGCCGGAGCACTATGGCCTGCAGCTGACTGAGGAGGAGACGGCCATGCTCACGCGCGTCACGTCCGTGTTCGACCGGACGGTGCTCGTGCTGGCCGCGCCGGGCTTTGTCGAGCTGAACGAGGTCGCGCTCTCGTGCGGCGCGATCGTCTTCCTCGGCCTTGCCGGGCAGGAGGCGGGCGGCGCGCTTGCGGATGTGCTGACGGCGAAGGTCATGCCGTCCGGCCATCTTTCCTTCAGCTGGCCCGAGCGCGCCGAGGCGTTTGCGGACGCCTGCGCCGCGTCGGACCAGTTTACCGGCTATCGCTATTTTGATTCCTTCGGCGTTCCCATGCGCTATCCGTTCGGCCACGGGCTGAGCTACGGGACGGTCACGTTCGGCAGCGTCTCGGCAGGGCTCGACGGCTGCGACGTGACGGTGAGCGCGGAGCTTGTCAACACCGGAGAAGACTTTGCCGCGAGCGAGCTCGTGCAGGTCTATGTGACGCGGCCCGAGGGTGATCTGACGCGGCCGGTCAGCGTTCTGAACTGCTTCCAGAAAAGCCGTCTGCTTGCCCCCGGCGAGAGCCAGACGGTCGCGCTGCGCTTCCCCATCACGGAGCTTTCCGTCTACCGCGAGCACGCGCATGCGTTCGTTCTGGACGCGGGATATTATGATATCCGCATCGGCACGAGCAGCCGCGCCTGCTATCTGGCGGGATCCATCCGCCTGACGCGCAGCGCCGTGGTGCAGGCGGCGGAGCCGCTCACGATGCCTGCCGCGCAGGAGCGCAGGCGGCCCGAAAACGTCTGCTTCCAGTTCACCGAGGATCTGGCCGAGATCGAACAGGCGCACAAGCGCGCCATCCGCTTCTCCGACCGCGATCTGCCCCGCCGCAGCCGCAAAAGGGGACGGGAATTCACCGGCTGCCGCCCGGACGGAGCGCACCATACGCTCGCCGACGTGCGCGCGGGCCGGTGCAGCGTGTTCCATCTGGCAGCCGACATGGACACAGAAAATCTGGAGCGGCTGGTCTGCGGCTTCGGCAAAGAACCGGCCTCCGTCCCCGGCGCGCTCGGCGCGTCGGCCGCGATCGAGCGCTACGGCATTCCCGCCGTCCAGATCGCGGGCGGCGCGCAGGGACTGCGCCTGCTGCGCGATATCCCCGATGAAGAAACCGGCGAGATCGTCCGGCGGCAGTGCGCGACGGTCTTCCCCGCGCCCGCGCAGCTGGCCTGCTCGTTTGACCGGGAAGTCGTCCGCGCCGTCGGACGCGCGGTGGGTCTGGAAATGGCGGAGCTCGGCGTCCAGCTCTGGCTGGGGCCGGATACGAGCGTGATGCGCACGCCGCAGGAGGCGCGATTCGCGGAAAAATGGTCGGAGGATCCGGTCGTCTGCGGCGTTATGACCGCGGCTCTGGCCGCGGGCGCGTGGCCCTACGGGACAGCGGCTCTGCACGCGCAGAGCCTGCCGGAGACCGTCTCCGTTTCCCAGTCCGCGCTGCGCGACGTGTACGGCCGTTCCTTCGAGATCGCCGCGGGCGGCTGCCGCGCGGCAAGACTGCCGGACTGCGCCATCTCCGGCCAGCGGCTCACGGAGCGCAGCCCATTGCTTCGCGCGTGGCTGCTCGACTGCGGCTACGGCGGCATGCTCTGGGGCGAGGAAATGCCCGCCTCCGACCGCATCGGCCTGGAAAAGGCGGCGCTCCGGATCCTGAAATGGATGCTCCAGATGAAAAAAGTGTAAATCCCGCGGCGGATTTGTGAAAATCCATTGCAATCGTCCCGGAAAGCTGGTATAATCAAACCTGTCCCCATACGGAGGACAGTTCTGCCGACGGCGCGCTTTGCCGTCCGAGGCGGAATAATATTATGAAAGAGGTAGATTTTCAAATGAAGAAGTATCTTGCACTGCTTCTGGTTCTGGTCATGGTCCTGAGCCTGGCTGCCTGCGCATCCAAGCCCGCCGAGACGACCGAACCCGCACCCGCTGAGACCACCGATACCACCCCCACCGAGGAGACCAAGGAAGAAGAGCCTGCTCCCGCTGAGGAGACCAAGACCGAAGAGGAGCCCGCTGAGACTTCCGAGTACGCCGTCGCGATGATCACCGACTACGGCGACATCACCGACCAGTCCTTCAACCAGACCACGTACGAAGCCTGCAAGGCGTTCTGCGAGGACAACGGCGTGGATTTCAGCTACTTCAAGCCCGCCGGCGACAACACCGCTGACCGTGTCGCCATGATCGAGAAGGCTGTTGACGAAGGCTACAACGTCATTGTTATGCCGGGCTACGCCTTCGGCGGCGCCATCGTCGAGGCTGCTCCGGAATTCCCCGAGGTCAAGTTCATCGCGCTCGACGTCGGCAAGGGCGATCTGCTCGAGGCCGGTGTCGCCAAGGCTGGCGAGAGCTATGACTACAACCCCGACAACTGGGATCTCGACACCTACGTTGACATGAGCAACGTCTACTGCGCGATCTATCAGGAAGAGCTCTGCGGCTACATGGCCGGCTACGCTGCTGTCAAGCTGGGCTACAAGAGCCTCGGCTTCCTGGGCGGCATGGCTGTCCCCGCTGTTATCCGCTATGGCTACGGCTTCGTGCAGGGCGTTGACGCTGCGGCTGCTGATCTGGGCCTGTCCGACGTCACTCTGAACTACGTCTATGGCGGCCAGTTCTTCGGCGACGCTGACATCACCGCTGTTATGGATACCTGGTATGCCGGCGGCACCGAGGTCGTCTTCGCCTGCGGCGGCGGCATCTACACCTCCGCTGTCGACGCTGCCAAGAAGGCAGACGGCAAGGTCATCGGCGTTGACGTTGACCAGGCTGGCGTTATCGCTGGCTACGCTGGCGTTGACGGTCTGACCGTTACCTCCGCGATGAAGGGCCTGTACCCCGCTACTTACGACGCTCTGAACGACGTCATCAACAACGGCAACTGGGCCAACTACGTTGGCAAGATCGCGACCCTGGGCCTCGTCTCCGCGGACGATCCCGAGGCCAACTACGTCCAGATCCCGATGGGTGAGGGCACGCAGTGGTCCGACAGCTTCACGCAGGACGACTACAAGGCAATGGTCGCTGATATGTACAGCGGCAAGATTACCGTCAGCAACGACATCAGCAAGGCCGCTTCCGACTTCGCCACCGTCATCACGGTCGACGACCAGGGCGCGATCAAGGGCTAATTCGTCCAGGCTGACCATCAGGTCCTAATAAAAAGGGGACGGACTGCTGTCCGTCCCCTTTTCCCGTATCAGACAGGAGGAAACACCATGGGCAAGACCATCGGCATTCTGGGCGGCATGGGGCCGCTCGCAACGGCGGATCTGTTCCGCAAAATCACGCTTCTGACGGATGCGTCCTGCGACAACGAGCACATCCGCGTCTATATCGATTCCAACGCCCGCATCCCCGACCGCACGGCGGCGATCTTGTCCGGCGGGCCGGATCCCGTGCCGGAGATGGCCTCGGCCCTGCGCTCGCTGGAGCGCTGCGGGGCGGAGTGCGTCATCATGCCGTGCAATACCGCGCATTATTTTCTTCCCCGCCTGCAGGCCATGACGAAGCTGCCGTTTCTCAGCATGCTCGAGGCCACGGCAAAGACCTGCGCAAAGGACTTCCCCGGCAAGACCGCTGCGATCCTCGCGACGAAGGGCACGCTCGCGACCGGGCTTTACGAAAAGGCGCTGGCCGCGCAGGGCGTGCGCTGCCTTGTACCGGACGCGGGCGAGCAGGATGTGCTGATGCACCTGATCTATGATATCGTGAAGGCGTCAAAGCCGCTTGAGCCGGAGCAGGGCGCGTGGCAGGCGCTTCTGGACGGGCTCCGCGCGCGCGGCGCGGACTATTTCATCCTCGGCTGCACAGAGCTTCCCATCATTGCCGACACCCTGCCGCAGCCCGGCCCCTTCGTCGATCCGACAGCAGAGCTTGCCAAGGCCGCCATCCGCTTCTGCGGGTACGGCGTGAAGGGAGAATAACGCCGAGTCGGAGAGGTCATGCAGCAGAGGATCACAAATTCTGTGCGGATCTCCGGCGAATCCGGACGCATCCGCATATTCGGATTGTAGGGGCCGATGCCCACATCGGCCCTTTGCGAAGGGGAGCCGAAGGAAACGTTTTTAATGTTACAACAAAGCAACCCGGGAAGGCCGCGGCCTTCCCGGGTTGCTTTTTGATTTGCGTGTCAGCGGATCGTGACAAGCTCGTATTCGTCCTGGCCGAGGCCGAGCTTTTTGCCGTGCTCGATCAGATCCTGCCAGTGTGTGTTGTCATGCGCGGCGTGGAAGCGGTCGCAGTCGTGCTCGTGCTTCTGGTCGGTGATGGCGCTGTTCGGCAGGACCGGCTGGCGGTTGACGGCCTCCGCGCAGGCCAGATCCAGCGCGACGGGATCGGCGGATGCGAACATGCCGACGTCCGGGACGATAGGCACGTCGTTTTCCGCGTGGCAGTCGCAGTTGGGCGAAACGTCGCGGACGATGTTGATGCAGTAGCTGGGACGACCGTCCAGTACGGCCTTGGCGTATTCCGCGATCTTGCAGTTGAGGAGCCTGACGCTGGCTTGGAAATTCGGCTGGATAGCGTCCTTGGGACAGACCGCGATGCAGCGGCCGCAGCCGACGCAGTTGTTCTGGTCGATGGTGCATTTTCTGTTCTCAATCTGCGGGCCGTTGTGCGCGCAGATCTTCGCGCAGGCCCCGCAGCCGACGCACAGGTCGGTCTCGACATACGGCTTGCCGTCGGCGTGCATGGCCATTTTGCCCGCGCGCGAGCCGCAGCCCATGCCGATGTTCTTGAGCGCGCCGCCGAAGCCCGCCTCCTCATGTCCCTTGAAGTGCGCCAGAGAGATGAAAATGTCGGCGTCCATCACGGCCCGGCCGATGCGGGCGGTCTTGCAGTATTCGCCGCCCGCGACGGGCACCTCGATATCGTCCGAGCCCTTCAGACCGTCGGCGATGATGACGTGGCAGCCGGTGGAGAACGGGGAATAGCCGTTTAAGTACGCGGTGTCCATATGCTCGAGCGCGTTTTTGCGGCTGCCGACATAGAGCGTGTTGCAGTCGGTGATGAAGGGTTTGCCGCCGCGTTCTTTAATAAAATCGGCGACGACCTTGGCATAGTTTGCGCGCAGGAACGACAGATTGCCGAGCTCGCCGAAGTGCAGCTTGATGGCGACGAATTTGCCGTCGAAATCGATCTGGGAGAAATCTGACTTTTCCAGCAGCTTCCGGAGCTTATCAAGCTGGCTCACGCCGTTGCGGCAGCGAAAATCTGTAAAATAAACCTTGGATGCGGGCATGAAAGGTTCCTCCTTCTGCTGTTTTTTTTATCATACCGCACCCGCCGGATTTTGTCAATGCGGACGCTCAGAGGATGGAAAACAGGAAGTTCTGCAGGCTGAAGCCGGCCGTGAAGGGCCGCATGAAATTCCAGTAGCCGAGCCCCAGCAGATCGTACTGCGTCAGAAGGCTGTATTTTGCCAGCGCGCTGCGCGCGTCCTCGAACCAGACCTCGTGCGGCTGACCGGCTTCGTCGAGATAGGTGAAATACGGCGTCTGCGCCTGCTCGTCAAACTGGATCTCCGCGCCGTACTGCGCCGCGAGCAGCGGCGCGGCCTCGTTTCCGATCGACTGCGCCCGCGTCGCGCCCGCCGTAAACGGCAGCGTCCAGTCGTAGGCGTAGTTTGGAAACCCCAGCAGGATTTTTCCCGCCTCCATCTGCGTCAGCGCGAATTCCACCACCCGCCGCACCGCCCCGATCGGCGCCACCGCCATCGGCGGCCCATAGGTGTAGCCCCATTCATACGTCATCAGCAGCACTGCGTCGCAGGCGGAGGCGATGGCGGCGTAGTCGTGGCCCTCGTAGAGCGTGCCGGGCTGGCCGGCGGAGGTCTTGGGGGCCAGAGCGGCGATGAGCGGCAGGCCATAGGGCGCGAGCAGCGTGTGCAGGCGTGAGAGAAACTGCGCGTATGCCTCCGCAAGCTCCCGGCCCAGGTATTCAAAGTCCACGTCCAGTCCCGCGTACCCATTTTCCTGCATCTTTTGCAGCACCGTTTCGGCAAGCGTCTGCTGCAGCGCTTCGCTTCGCAGCACGACCGCCGCCTGCGCGGCGGAAAAGGTCCCGGCGGCCGTCAGCGTCGACAGATGCAGAAACGGCCGCACGCCGTAGTCCGCCGCCATCGCCATCAGCCGCTCGTCGTCCATCGGCACGAGCGCGCCCTCCGGCGTAAAGCCGTAGGTAAACGGCATCAGCGCTCCGGCAAACGGCAGAATGCCGCGCAGAACGGATTCCTGCACATACGGATACGCGTAGCCACCGACGAACGCGCTGCGCGTCCGGCTCTGCTCGAGCTGCGTCACGAGGATCTGGCCCGGATAGAGCCGGTCGGAGCCGGACAGGTTCGGATTCATCCGGTACAGAGACAGAACGTCCGTCCCGGACGAGGCCGCAATGGAAGAAAGCGTATCCCCTGTCCGGACGGTCACGGTTTTCTCCGGGCGCAGCACGAGCAGGCTCTGCCCCACGGCCAGCCGGTACGGCTCCCGCAGGCCGTTGTAGCGCGCAAGGAACCCCGGCGCGAGCGAAAGCGCCCGGCCGATGGAATACAGGGTATCACCGGGCTTTACCACATAGATCTGCATACGATCACCTCGCAAAACCCTATGCGCCGGGCGGCGCTTGTGTTCCGGTATTTTATATGGTATAAATATTGCGGAAAAATCGGGGAAACTAAGGAGGAAACAGGATGAAACCGGAAGAGCTCGGCGCGTGGCAGGCGCTTTTGCAGGAGGAATTTGAAAAGCCGTACTGGCGGACGCTCTCGGAGCGGGTGGACGCGGCCTATGCCGCGTCGACGGTCTATCCGCCGCGCGAGGCGCTGTTCGCGGCCTTCCGGCTCACGCCGCCGGAGGCGGTGCGGGCCGTGATTCTGGGGCAGGATCCGTATCACGAGCCGGGACAGGCCAACGGGCTGGCGTTCTCCGTGCATCCGGGCGTGAAGCTGCCGCCGTCGCTGCGCAATATTTTCGCGGAGCTGCAGTCGGACTGCGGCATCACGATGCCGGACAGCGGCGATCTGACCGCGTGGGCAAGGCAGGGCGTGTTCCTGCTCAACAGCAGTCTGACCGTGGAGGCCGGGAAGGCCGCGAGCCATCAGGGCTTCGGCTGGCAGACGTTTACGGACGCGGTCGTGCGGAAGCTGGCCGCGCTGCCGCAGCCGGCGGCGTTCGTCCTCTGGGGCGCGCACGCGCAGAAAAAGGCCGTGATCGCGGCCGGCAGCCCGTATCCACGCCTCGTCCTGCAGGCCCCGCACCCGAGTCCTCTGAGCGCCTACCGGGGCTTTTTCGGCAGCAGGCCGTTTTCGCAGATCAACGCCTTTCTCGCGCAATACGGCCAGAAGCAGATCGACTGGCAGCCATAAGGACGGCAAATCAGCCAAATTTTATGCGCGGCAAAAAGAAATTTTTTTCACGAAAAACTTTATTTTTTTCTGAAAAACAGTTGAAATCTGCGATGTTCTGTCATAGAATATGCTTGCCTGCCGAGATCCGGCGGGCAGGGAGTTTTTCTGTATGCTGCATGTTGTACTGGTAGAACCTGAAATTCCGGCCAACACTGGGAATATCGCGCGGACCTGCGCCGCGACGGGCAGCGTCCTGCATCTGGTGAAGCCGCTCGGCTTCGACATTTCAGACAAGGCCGTGAAGCGCGCCGGGCTCGACTACTGGCATCTGGTCGACGTGCGTGTGTATGAGGATCTGGACGATTTCTTCGCGAAAAACCAGCCGTCCTGCATGCGCCTGTTCTCGACCAAGGCCCCGCGCCGCTACGACGAGGCCGGATACCCCGACGAAGCGTATCTGTTCTTCGGAAAGGAAACGAAGGGCCTGCCGGAGGACTTTCTGGCCGCACACTATGACAGCTGCGTCCGCATTCCCATCCGCGCGGAGGCGCGGAGTCTCAATCTCAGCAATTCCGTCGCCGTCGGCGTGTTCGAGGCGCTGCGGCAGCAGAGCTTCCCGCACCTGAAAACCGAGGGCAAAATGGCGGAATGGGAGCCGTAAACAAGGCGGGCTGCGCCCGCGATCAAAATAAGGAGGAACCTCTATGAATTACAACAAGAAGTCTGTTGAAGATATCGACGTCGCCGGTAAGCGCGTGCTCTGCCGCTGCGACTTTAACGTCCCCACCAAGGACGGCAGGATCACGAGCGACAAGCGCATCGTCGCCGCGCTGCCGACCATCCAGTATCTCGTGAAGCATGGCGCGCGCGTCATCCTCTGCTCCCATATGGGCAAGCCCAAGAACGGCCCGGATCCCGCGTTCTCGCTGCAGGTCGTGGCAGACCGTCTGTCCGAGCTTCTGGGCCAGCCGGTCAAGATGGCAAAGGACGTCGTGGGCGAAAGCGCGCAGGCGCTGGCCGCTTCCTTAAAGGACGGCGAGGTCATGCTGCTCGAGAACACCCGCTTTGAAAAGGGCGAGACGAAGAACGATCCTGAGCTTTCCAAAAAGCTTGCCTCCATGGCCGATATTTTCGTGAACGACGCCTTCGGCACCGCGCACCGCGCGCACGCCTCCACGGCCGGCGTCGCAGACTATCTGCCCGCCGTCTGCGGCTATCTGGTGCAGAAGGAAGTCTCCATCATGGGCAAGGCTCTGGCCGACCCCGAGCGTCCGTTCGTCGCCATTCTCGGCGGCGCGAAGGTCTCCGACAAGCTGAACGTCATCAATAACCTCCTTGAAAAGGTCGACACGCTCATCATCGGCGGCGGCATGGCCTATACGTTCGTCGCGGCCAAGGGCTACGGCATCGGCAAGAGCCTGTTCGACGCGGAAAAGGTCGACTACTGCAAGGATATGATGAAGAAGGCCGAGGAGAAGGGCGTCAAGCTCCTGCTCCCGATCGACACCGTCGTCGCCTCCGATTTCCCGAACCCCATCGACGCGCCCGTCGAGGTCGAGACGGTCGACGTGACCGCCATCCCGGCTGACAAGGAAGGTCTGGACATCGGCGAGAAGACCCGAGCGCTGTTTGCAGATGCCGTGAAGAACGCGAAGACCGTCGTCTGGAACGGGCCCATGGGCGTGTTCGAGAACCCGACGCTTGCAAAGGGCACCATCGCCGTTGCGCAGGCGCTGGCCGATTCCGACGCTGTGACCATCGTCGGCGGCGGCGACTCCGCAGCTGCCTGCGAGCAGCTGGGCTTTGCCGACAAGATCACCCACATCTCCACCGGCGGCGGCGCGTCGCTCGAATTCCTCGAGGGTCTCGAGCTGCCCGGCATCGCCTGCCTGCAGGATAAATAATCACGAAAGGCCTGCGGCATCTGAATCTTTATGCTGTGGAAACGGATGCACCCAAGCCTCCCCTGAAAGGGGAGGTGGCTCGGCAAAGCCGAGTCGGAGAGGTCGTGCAGCAGAATGTTCCGAATTTCGCGCTGCTTCCGGCGAATTCGCAATCGCTGCTGCGGCAGCGACCTCTCAGTCAGCTTCGCTGACAGCTCCCCTTCCAAGGGGAGCCAAGGGCGCTCCCACGCCAGTGCGTTACAGCATATAATAGAGCCGAATAGACAAAACCACATTTTTTGAGATAAATAGGAGACTTCACATCATGAACAGAAAATACCGCAAGACTGTCATCGCCGGCAACTGGAAGATGAACAAGACCCCGACCGAGACGAAGGCCTTCATGACCGAATTCAAGACCATCATGCCGCGCGGCCGCTGGTGCGACGTGGCGCTGTGCGTGCCCGCCGTCTGCATCCCGGCAGCTGTGCGCGCCATGCGCGAGACGCGTATCGGCATCGGCGCTGAAAACTGCAACGCCAACGCCTCCGGCGCCTACACCGGCGAGATCGCGGCCAACATGCTGCTGGATGCCGGCTGCAAGTACGTCATTCTCGGCCATTCCGAGCGCCGCGCCATGGGCGAGACGAACGCGGACGTCAACGCGAAGGTCCTCGCGGCCCTCGACAACGGCCTGATCCCCATCATGTGCGTCGGCGAGAGCCTCGAGCAGCGCGAGGCGGGCATCACCGAGGAATGGATCACCATGCAGATCAAGACTGGCCTGGCCTCCATCGGCGAGGACAAGATCCGCAAGATGATCATCGCTTACGAGCCCATCTGGGCCATCGGCACCGGCAAGACCGCGACGCCCGAGCAGGCCGAAGAGGTCTGCGAGCACATCCGTGCGGTCATCCGCAAGCTCTACGGCGCAAAGGTCGCCCGCGCGATCTCCATCCTCTACGGCGGCTCCATGAACGAAAAGAACGCCTATGATCTGCTGGCCCAGCCCGATATCGACGGCGGCCTCATCGGCGGCGCTTCCCTCGTTCCCGAGAAATTCGTCAAGATCATCGAGGCTGCCAACCAGCCGACGATCTGAGCTCCGACACGCAATACGCCCCGCTGCCATTCCGGCAGCGGGGCGTCGGTTTTTCATGGGACGCTTATGCAAGCGTCAGACTGCGGATCTTCTGCCGCAGCGGGAGAATGTGCGACGGCGCGACGGAGAGCTCGTCCACGCCCAGACGCAAAAACGCCTCGGTCAGATCCTCGTCCGCGGCGAGCTCACCGCAGATGCCGACGGTGCAGCCCGTCTGATGCGCGCGTTCGACGGTCTGCCGGATCGCGCGCAGGACCGCCGGGTGGTGCGGGTCGCAGAAGGGAGCCAGATCCGGGTTCTGCCGGTCCATGGCCAGCAGATACTGCGTCAGGTCGTTCGTGCCGATGGAGAAAAAGTCGACCTCACCCGCAAGCTCGCCGCTCATAAACACGGCCGCTGGCGTCTCGATCATCACGCCGACGCGGTACGGGCCGAAGCGCTCGCCGCGCGCAATGAGCACATCCTCCGCGTCCGCCAGCGCCTCCTTCAGCCGGTGCAGTTCGTCCGGGCCGGTCACCATCGGGAACATGATGCCGACGTTTCCATAGCGCGACGCGCGCAGAATGGCGCACAGCTGCGTCTGGAACAGGATGGGCCGCGTCAGACACAGGCGGATCGCCCGCAGACCGAGCGCGGGGTTGTCCTCCGGCGGCATATCGAAATAATCGGCCTGCTTGTCCGCGCCGATGTCCAGCGTGCGGATGAGGATCTCCCGGCCGTCCATGGCCTGCACAATCGTTTTGTAGCTTTCAAACAGCTCGTCCTCGGTCGGGTACGTGCTGCGGCCCAGATACAGAAATTCGCTCCGCAGGAGCCCCACGCCCTCCGCGCCGCTTCTTTGCAGCAGCGGCAGATCGTCCGTGCCCGCGATGTTGGCATAGAGCCGGATGGAGTGCCCGTCCCGCGTGACGCTCGGGGCGGAGATCAGCTGCCGGAGCGCTTCGCGCTGCGCCAGCTGCGCGGCGATCTTCGCATTCGCCTCGGCCAGCGTCTTTTCGTCCGGATCGAGCGTCAGCGTCCCGGAAAAGCCGTCCAGGATCGCCGTGTGTCCGTGCAGCTCCCGCGACACGGGCAGCTGCGAGACGGCCGGGACGCCGAGCGTCCGCGCCAGAATGCCCGTGTGGGAATTCGCCGCGCCGCGCGCGGTCAGCATGCCGAGCACGAATTCGCGCGGGAACTGCACAGTCTGACTGGGCGTCAGCTCTTCGGCGGCGATGAGGCAGGGGGCCGTGATGGTATGCTCCGCCTCGCCGTTTAAAATCCGGCAGATGCGGGCGGCGACGTCCCGCACATCGGCGGCGCGTTCGCGCATATATTCGTCGTCCATGCCGGAAAACATGGCCGCGCATTGCTCTCCCGCCTGCCGGACGGCTGCGGACGCCTCCGCGCCGTCCGCGATCGCTGCTGACACAAGATCGGAAAAGTCCTCGTCCTCCGCCATGAGCTGGTGGACGGAGAAGATCTCCGCGTCCTGTTCGCCAAGCTCCGCTTTCGCCTTTTCATAGAGCGCGCCGAGCGCGTCCACGGCCTGCCGCTGCGCGGCTTCAAAGCGCGACTGCTCTTCCTGCGGAGAGCCCGCCTGCCGGGCGGCAGCTTCCTGCGTGCCGAGAAAGACGATTTTTCCCACGGCGAGGCCCTGCGAGATGGGAAGTCCTGTGGATACCTGCATGGCGGCGTCCTCAGGCGTTTTCGCGGAACTGCGCCTGCAGCTCCTCAAACGCCTTGTCCTCGTCGGGGCCGTCGATCGTGACGGTGACGGTCTGCCCCTGCTTGATCCCGAGCCCCATCACGGCCATCAGCCGCGTCAGCTGCGCGGATCTTTCCCCGCAGGAGATCGTAATTTTGCTCGCATACGCCTTCGCCGCGCGCACGAGCGCGCCCGCGGGCCGCGCATGAAAGCCCATGGGATCCTGAATGGTGTACTGAAATTCTTTCATATCGACTCCTTGTAAAACAATGAAAGTCCGCTGTGTCCATTTTGTGCCGGATTTCCAGAGAATGCGTAGGGGCGGACGCCTCTGTCCGCCCGGCAGTGGGGGTATCGGATCATCGAAAATCCTCGGCGAATTCGAATGCACTTGCGCACATGATTGTAGGGGCCGATGCCTACATCGGCCCGTTTGGAAGTTGCGAATTTGCCGAGGATTTCTGTAAAAACAGTGCAATCTGCGCGGGCCGATGTGGGCATCGGCCCCTACAAAACACGTTGGGAAGCGCATACGGATTTACCCTGAATTTCTGAAAAAGCACTGCATCCAGTGGGCGGACAGAGTCGTCCGCCCCTACAAAACGGTGCGTATTTTGTGCTGTATTACGACAGCTTTTTCAGCTCCCGCACGTCTGTCAGCTCGTCCAGGATCTCTTCCAGACTGCTGCCTGCGATGGCGCTGACCGTCGCGGCGACCGCACCCTCGACCAGCGGGCAGTCGGCCAGGACGAGCTTCCGCTCCGGCATGGATTCGAGCACCATTTCCGCCGTCATGACCGCCGAGCCCATGTCCATGAGCACGATCACGCCGTCGTCCGAGTAAATTTCGTCAATGGCGTCCGCGATTTTTTCATAGCTCGTTCCGAAGCCGCCGCCGTCCAGACCGCCTGCGGCCCGGATGGGCACGCCGTCGGCCATCATCTTCGTCAGCTCGACCACGCCGCGGGCCAGTGTTTCGCTGTGCGAAACGATCACAAATCCGACCATGGCCGCACCTCACACGTGTTCGGCCACGACCTTCAGCATTGTGGTGAACGACGTCGCGCCGGGGTCCTGATGGCCGAGACTGCGTTCGCCGAGATAGCTCGCGCGGCCCTTGGTGGCGATGATGGTCTTGGTATACTCGACGCCCTGCTCTGCCGCAGCCACGCCCTCGGCGAGGGCCGTCTTCGCGTCTTTTCCGGCGTCCAGCGCCGCTTTCACCGCGTCGCGCGCGGGGATCATCGCGTCCAGCATCGTCTTTTCGCCCGCGACAGATTTGCCGCGCAGCTGTACGCCCGCGACGAACGCGTCCAGGATCGTGAGCAGATCCTGCGCGTCCAGCTCCGTCTTTCCGGCCAGCGCCTTGCCCGCCTGCATAAACGCCGTCCCGTACAGCGGGCCGGAGGCTCCGCCAACCGTGGACACGAGGGCCATACCGGCAGTCTTGAGCATCGTGCCGATGTCCTTACCCTCCATCATCGGGCGCTTCTTCTCGACCTCGGCGAAGCCGCGTGCCAGATTGATGCCGTGGTCGCCGTCGCCGATGACGTTGTCAAGCTCTGTAAGAAACAGCTTTTCCTCCGTGATCTTCTCGCCGATGGCGTGCAGAATTTCCAATACCTGTTCCTGATTGACCATAGCGGTTCTCCTTTGTGTTTGGGGTCATGCCTTGAAGGCGATGGTGTCCGCGTGCGCGTCCAGAAGGGTCTTCAGTTCGTCGTCCAGCCGCAGCAGAGACACGGAGAAGCCCTCCATTTCAAGCGACGTCATATACTCGCCCACGAAGGTCTTATAGACCTTAATGTCCTTCGCGGCCAGCACGTCGGCGACGTGGTTGTTGATGATAAACAGCTCCATCAGCGGCGTTGCGCCGGAGGAGTTGACCATGACGGCGACCTCACGGCCGGTATAGTCGATATCGGAGAGGATCTTGTCCAGAATATGATCGACGATCTCGTCCGCCGGGCGGAGCTTTTCCTTGTGCGTGCCGGGCTCGCCGTGGATGCCGATGCCGACCTCCATCTCGTCCTCGCCGAGTTCAAAGCCGGGCTTGCCCGCCGCCGGGACCGTGCAGGGACGGATGGCGACGCCCATGGTGCGCACGTTGTCAATGACCTTCTGCGCCACGCGCTGCACCTCTTCGAGCTCCGCGCCCTCTTCCGCCTTCGCGCCCGCGATCTTGTGGACAAAGACCGTGCCCGCCACGCCGCGGCGGCCGACGGTATAGAGACTGCCGTCGACGGCGACGTCGTCGTTGACGACGACCTGCGCGACCTTAATATCGTCCATCTGCGCCATTTCACCAGCCATTTCGAAGTTCATCACGTCGCCGGTATAGTTTTTGATGACCATCAGAACGCCCTTGTCGGTCGCGATGGCCTTGATGCCCTCATAGATCTGATCCGGCGTGGGAGAGGTAAAGACTGCGCCCGCGACTGCCGCGTCCAGCATGCCCGTGCCGACGTAGCCGCCGTGCGCCGGTTCGTGGCCGGAGCCGCCGCCGGAGATCAGCGCGACCTTTCCCTCCTTCTTTTCCGTCCGCACGACCACGTTTCCGCAGTCCAGCTTGCGCACATACTGCGGATATGCCTTGACCATGCCCTGAATCATCTGATCCTCTACAAGCTCGACCTGGTTGATGAATTTTTTCATGTTTTCGTCCTCCTGTCAGTTTGCTGCATCAAATCCTACCAGCCCCAGCTTACCACACTTCTTTGGATGAATCAATAGTTTCCGAGCCGCAAAACACGACACATTTGTCTATGACGCACAATTCTTTGACAGTTTCTGAAAATTGTACAAAAAGTTTTTGCTTTCCCGCGGGGCTTGACCACAGGGCGGGATTTGTTTATAGTATAGAGTATGAATACCACGCAGGGGGCGGCGGAGAGGCACTTCGCGTATTCCGCCGGCGGCGGTTTCCACACTTCTGACGGAAAGGAACCCAGACAGCATGTACGAAATCACCTTCCAATTTGAAAACGGCGCGCAGGAGGTCAAATTCTCCGCCGCGCCCGGCAGCACCATTCTCGAGGCTGCGAAATCGGCCAACGTCGCCATTGACGCGCCCTGCAACGGCAACGGCTCCTGCGGCAAATGCCGCGTGAAGCTCGTTTCCGGTGAGGTCACCGGCGTACAGACCGGTCATATTTCCGACGAGGACTATGCCGCGGGCTGGCGCCTGAGCTGCTCGACGAAGCCCGCGGGGGATATCACCGTTCTCGTCCCCGACATTGCCTCCGCCTATCAGAGCCGCATGAAGACGGCAGATCTGTCCTCCGGCGAGGAGATCGCGATCTTCAACCAGCTGCAGCAGGACGTGCAGGCCGCAGGCGTGGACTTTGCGAACGACTTTGTGCAGGCCGTCCTCACGCTGGACGAGCCGACGCTCGACGACACTATGCCCGACACCGAGCGGCTCGCGCGCTTCGCGCAGGACGCCTTCGACGGCTGCACGGAGGTAAAGCTCACGTATCACACCGTCAAAAAGCTCGCCAAAACGCTGCGCGAGGCCAATTTCAAAGTGCAGATCGCCGGCACGCTGACGGACGGCGTATTGACTGTCATGGACGTATCCGCGCAGGAGGACGCGCCGCTCTACGGCTGCGCCATCGATATCGGCACCACGACCGTCACGGGCGTTCTGATGGATCTGAAGACCGGCACGCTGACGGCGAAGGCCTCTGCGGGAAACGGGCAGATCCGCTACGGCGCGGACGTCATCAACCGCATCGTCGAGCAGGGCAAGCCCGGCGGCGTCAAGCGGCTGCAGGACGCGATCCTGAAAGAGACGCTTCTTCCGCTCGTCGCGGCGATGTGCAGATCGGCGGGCATCCCCGTCTCGCGCGTGTTCCGCGTGTGCATCGCCTCGAACACGACGATGAACCATCTGCTTCTGGGCGTGGACGCGAACCCCGTGCGCATGGAGCCCTATATCCCGACATTTTTCCAGTGGCGCGGCATGACGGCCAAGGATCTCGGCTTCCCGGCCAACCCGGACGCGGAGATCCTGCTGGCGCCGAACATCGGCTCGTATGTCGGCGGCGATATCACCGCGGGCGCGTTCACGAGCCTCATCTGGGACAAGGACGAATTTTCGCTGTTCATCGACCTCGGCACGAACGGCGAGCTGGTCTTCGGCAACCGCGACTTCATGATGTCCTGCGCCTGCTCGGCAGGCCCGGCGTTTGAGGGCGGCGATATCTCCTGCGGCATGCGCGCGACCGACGGCGCGGTCGAATCCGTGAAGATCGACAAGGACACGATGGAGCCCACGCTCGGTATCGTCGGCCCCGAGGGCCAGAAGCCCGTCGGCATCTGCGGCTCCGGCATCATCGACGTCATCGCCGAGCTCTACCGCACGTCCATCATTTCCTCCAAGGGCCAGTTCGTCCGCGAGGGAAAGCGCGTCGCGCACGACGAGCACGGCATGGGCCGCTATATCCTCGCCACGGCCGCAGAATCGGAGACGGGCCGCGAAATTTCCATCACAGAGGTCGATATCGACTCGTTCATCCGCGCGAAGGCCGCCATTTTCTCGGCCATCAATATTATGCTCTCGAGTCTCGACATGGACGTGAGCGTTTTGTCGCATGTCTACGTCGCGGGCGGCATCGGCTCGGGCATCAACATGGAAAACGCCGTGCGCATCGGCATGCTGCCGGATATCGACCGGGAGCTGTTCGAGTATCTCGGCAACACGTCCCTCTCGGGCGCATACGCCATGGCGCGGTCGGACTGCGCGGCCCAGAAGGTTGACGAGCTGGCCTCCAACATGACCTATATGGAGCTTTCCACGAACCCGAGATACATGGACGAATTCGTCGCGGCGTGTTTCCTGCCGCATACCAGCCGGGAGCTGTTCCCGTCGAGCATTCAGGAGTAAAATTTTATGCAGGTACAGAACAACAAGGAAGAAGTCCCGTTTGCCCATTACGAGGAAAAATTCGCCTCGCTCGACCCGCAGGAGGCGGCAAAGCGCTGCGGCGTGCCGTTTGAAAACGGCCGGTTCACCGTGACGCTGCTGGGCGCGGCGTATCAGATCGCGTGGCCGAAATACGCGATCTCATCCGAAGCCGAAGCCGCGTTCGCGCTGAAAAGCCTGCCGTGCCAGACGTTTCTGCTGCGCTTTCTGCTCGAGGGCCGTGCGGCGGAGCCGTCCGGCGGCTATAAGACGTTCCGCGAAATGCCGTGGGGCGAACTATACATCGGGCCGTACACCGGCCGGGTCCTGACGCGGGCGGCGTTCACGTTCGGCACGCGGGTCGAAAAATTCCGCGCGGCCTGCGAAAGCATGGGCGCGCTGGCGATCCCGCACGGCGACGCGGGCTTCCAGTTTGACTTTTTGGGCGGCTATCGGATGCAGCTCATGGTCTACGCCGGAGACGACGAATTCCCACCCGGCAGTCAGGTTCTGTACTCGGACAACTTCGAATCCGGCTTCGCCGCCGAAGACCGCGTCGTCGCAGGCGATATCCTGATCTCGGCGATCAAGGCGCGGATGTAAGGCAGCCGCATGGGCCTCCCCTGAAAGGGGAGGTGGCCCGGCGAAGCCGGGTCGGAGAGGTCGCGCGGCAGGATGCTGCAAATTTTGCACGAATGATCGGCGAATCCGTAGGGACCTGCGTATTTCAGATGTAGGGGCGGACGACTCTGTCCGCCCGGCAGAATGCACCGTTTTTACGAAAATCTTCGGCGAATTCGGAAATTCCCAACGGGCCGACAGAGTCGTCGGCCCCTACAATCAATGGTGTGGGTGCTTACGGATTCATCTGATAGCGCTGATACAAATAAAACAGGGAGAACAACTATGGCATTTCAATATCTCGGCCTGCGGGCCAAGCTGGAGCATGTGGACGTGACGGATGAAGAGGTGAACCGGCAGCTGGTGCGGCTGCAGCAGCAGAGCCAGCGCAGGACGCCGGTGTTTGACCGTCCGTCGCAGAACGGAGACGAGCTGGTGCTCGATTACGCGGGCTTCGCGGACGGAAAGCAGTTTGCGGGCGGCACGGCGGAAAAGCAGACGCTCGTGCTCGGCAGCGGCACGTTCATCCCCGGCTTTGAAGAGCAGCTTCTGGGCAAGAACCCCGGCGACGATGTGACCGTTCACGTCACGTTCCCGGCCCAGTACCACGCGCCGGAGCTGGCGGGAAAGGACGCGGAATTCCGCTGCCATATCCACGAGATCCGCACCGTCGCGCCCTATGCGCTGGACGATGTGTTCGCGAAAGAGGTCGGGCAGTGCGAGACTATGGCGGAAATGCGCGAAAACATGCGCAAGAGCCTTGAGAATTATTACGCGGAGCGCGCCGAGCTCGAGCTGCGCGACCGGCTGCTGCGGCAGGCGGCGGACACCATGGAGGACTTTACCCCCGACCCCGCCGAGATCAGCAGAGCCGTCGAGGAGCAGCTGGATACCATGTCCGCGCAGCTGGCGCAGAAGAATCTGACGCTGGACGATTACTGCAAATTCTCGAATTCCACGCTCGAGCAGCTGCGCGAGGACGCGCGGCCCGGCGCGGAGGAGGCCGTGCGCATCAAGGCGCTCGTCCGCCGCGTGGCGCAGGCGGAGGATCTGCACGCGCACGAGGAGGACGTGGCGCAGGCGCTCAGCAAGATCTGCCGCGCGAACCACATGACGATGGAAGAGCTGCAGCCGTATTACGACGACGCCTTTGCCGCTGCCGTGGAATACAGCATCCTGCTGGCCAAGGTCACAAAGCGCATCCGCGAAAGCGCCGTTCTGGAGCAGTAAAAGGCAAAAAAACAAACCGCCGCAGCCAGAAGCCGGGCTGCGGCGGTATTTTGCTGTCTGTCTTACTGGACGATGAAGTTGACGGATTCGTCGCCCTGCTTGTCTTCGCCGTAGACATAGTCCTTGCCGGGCATGACGGCGTTCAGGACGATGCCGACGATGGAGCCGACGGCCAGACCCGAGAGGCTGATGGCGCCGAGCTGGAGGGAGCCTGCGGAGGAGTAGCTGATGCCGATGGACAGGACCAGGATCAGGGCCGCGACCAGAACGTTGCGGGACTTGGTGAAGTCGACCTTGTTCTCGACGACGTTGCGGACGCCGACCGCGGAGATCATGCCGTAGAGCACGAGGCTGACGCCGCCGATGGTGCCGCCGGGCATGGAGGAGATGATGGCCGCGAACTTCGGGCTGAAGGAGAAGAGCATGGCCAGGACTGCCGCGATGCGGATCACGCGCGGGTCATAGATGCGGCTGAGGGCCAGAACGCCGGTGTTTTCGCCGTAGGTCGTGTTGGCGGGCGCGCCGAAGAGAGCGGCCAGCGTGGTAGCCAGACCGTCGCCCATCAGCGTGCGGTGCAGGCCGGGATTTTCGATGTAGTTGCGGTCGCAGGTGGAGGAGATCGCGGACACGTCGCCGATATGCTCGACCATGGTGGCCAGCGACAGCGGGACGATGGTGATGACGGCGGTCAGGAGCATGTGCGTGTCGACGTTGCCGGAGGCGAACAGGCCGAAGACGGTCTGCTCCATCTTGATGGGCAGCGCGAACCACTTGGCGTTGGAGACGTTGGCGACGAGGTTTGCGCGGACGTCCGCGTCGAAGATGACGGCCAGAACGTAGGAGCCGATGACGCCGAGGAGGATCGGGATGATCTTGATCATGCCCTTGCCCCAGATGTTGGCGGCGACGATGATGAGGATGGCGGCGATGGCGATCCACCAGTTGCCGGTGCAGTTATTGATGGCGGAGGAGGAGAGGTTCAGGCCGATGGCGATGATGATGGGGCCGGTGACGATGGGCGGGAAGAAGCGCATGACCTTCTTTGCGCCGAAGGCCTTGAACAGGCCGGCCAGAATGACGTACACAAGACCTGCGCAGGCAACGCCGAAGCAGGCGTAGGGCAGCATCGCGAGGTTGGGCTGGTTGCCGTCGGGCATCGGGGCGATGGTGGCGTAGCCGCCGAGGAAGGCGAAGGACGAGCCGAGGAAGGCCGGGACCTTGCCGCCGGTGATGAGGTGGAACAGAAGCGTGCCGAGGCCCGCGAACAGGAGGGTGTTCGAAACGTCGAGGCCCGTCAGGATGGGGACGAGGATGGTCGCGCCGAACATGGCGAACATGTGCTGGAAGCCGAGCAGCAACATTCTGCCCGTGCCGAGCTGTCTGGCATCATAGATGCCGGTTTCCGGAATTTTGTTTTTTCCCATGGTGTTCTCCTTTCTCTTCGCCGTTTTTGCGGGCGGCCCGGGCCGTATGCATGCATAAAAAAAGAATTGTGAAAACCGGAAACACCAGCTTCACAATTCCCTCTGCAAAAACAAATACGACGCCGGAACAACAGGTTCCCCGGCAAAAACAAAAGCGGAAGCACAACGGATGACGGGCATTTTGAGGATCGTCATGGCGCGCACTTCCTTTCGTAAACTCACTGGAGGACATTATAGCGGCGCGGCCGCGAAATTACAACTGTGAGTTTTGTGCGTTTTTCGGTAATTCCGAACGATGAATTTGACGGATCCGTCAAATTTACTCCAGCTCGTCCAGCGTGAGGCGGAAGCTGTCGAGAAAATGCGCCAGAAAATAATCGAGGCACGGCAACTGCATATCGGCGAGCGCCTGCCGCGTCTGCTTCTCCGCCGCCTCAAATTCGGAGTTGCCGGCCTTCAGCTCCTCGACGCATTTGATATACGCCGACAGCTTGTCCGCCGCCTTGACGATGCGGGCGACGTCCGGGTCGGATTCGAACAGCAGCGGGCGGTAGCTCTCCTGCAGCTCCGACGGCAGCAGCGCCAGCAGCTTTTCGCAGCTGACGGCCTCGATCTGCTTGTAGGCCTTCCGGATCTCCGGGTTATAATACTTGATCGGCGTGGGCAGATCGCCCGTCAGGATCTCCGACGCGTCGTGGAACAGCGCGGCGGACGCGCAGCGGTCGGGGTCTGCGGGCTGCCCAAGAATGTCTCGCTGGATCACGGCCAGCCCGTGCGCCAGCACGGCGACCATATGGCTGTGCTCCTGAATGTTTTCCTCAAACGTGTTGCGCATCAGGCCCCAGCGGCCAATGTAGCGCATGCGGGAAATGAGCGCGAAAAAGCGGTGCTGCATATCGGTTCCTCCACAATCAGATCAGAGATTTGTTCTTCCACTTGCCGCGGAGCACATGCGTGTAGCAGACGAGGAGCGTTACCGTCCACGCCATGGCCTGGCTCCACCAGATGGCGGTATAGCCGAACAGCGCCGTGGTGTGCAGCGCATAGGCAAAGATCACGCGCAGACCCAGCGCCAGCAGCGCGAAAAACGTGGCGTGGAAGCCCTCGCCCACGCCCTGGCACATGCCGTTGGCCGGGAAATAGACCGCGAAAATGGGGATCGCGACGGCGGAGCTGAACAGATGCAGGCGGCAGATGGCCGCCGCGGCCTCGTCCAGCTGGAATGCGCGGATGATGAGCGAAATGCCGGAGATCTGGCACAGACAGAGCACGAGCGTCATGGAAAGCGAGACGAGCACGCCCTGCCCGAGTCCTTTGGACACGCGATCCGGGCGCTGCGCGCCCATGTTCTGGCCGGCAAAGGTCGCCATGGTGTTCTGCACGCCGAGGATGGGGATCATCAGAATGTTTTCCATGCGGCTCGCGACGGTATAGGACGCGATCATGCTCTCGCCGTAGAGATTGACCAGCCGCTGCAGGAACAAAAAGCCGCAGGAGACGATGGACTGCTGGATGGCCATCGGCGCGCCGACCTGCAGAATGCGGCCCGCCGTCTTCCCGTCCAGCCGCAGCTCACGGGGCGAGAAGCGCAGAAGCGCATATTTCCGGTGCATGTACGCAAAGCCGATGACGCAGGAGGCGATCTGCGAAATGACGGTCGCGATGGCTGCGCCCGCCACGCCCATCCCGAGTCCCGCGACGAACGCAAGGTCGAGCGCGACGTTCAGGATCGACGAGACGAGCAGGAAATACAGCGTCGCCTTGCTGTCGCCCAGCGCCCGCAGAAGGGCGGCGGCGATATTGTACCCGAACTGGAACACCAGCCCCGCCGCGTAGATGCGGAAATACAGAAGCGTCAGCGGCAGCAGCGCCTCCGGCGTCCCCAGTGCGCACTCGAGCAGAAATCTTGCGCTCACGACGCCGACGACCGACATGAAAAGGCCCATCGCCAGCATCAGCACGATGGCCGTTGCAGCATACTGCCGCAGCTCGCGCTCGCGCGAGGCGCCGAAATACTGCGAGATCAGAACGCCAGCGCCGATGGAAAAGCCGATGGCGAGCGCCGTGAACAGAACCGTCAGCGACGCGCAGGCCCCGACGGCGGAAAGCGCCTGCTGGCCGTTGAAATTGCCGACAATGATAGTGTCGGCGGTATTATAGAGCTGCTGCAGCAGATTTCCCGCCATGATCGGCAGCGCAAACTGTAAAATGAGCTTCCAGGGCGTTCCCCGGGTCAGATCCTTCGTCATGTCGCGTTCTCTCCAAATCGATACTTCAATTACTATATCACAAAAAGAATTGCTTGTAAATTGCAGGTTCCGACTTGATAAACCTTTTACCCTGTAGTATAGTAGGTTAAAAGAAAGCGAGGGATCCAATATGATGATTTCCAGCAAGGGCCGCTATGCGCTGCGCGTGATGATTGATCTGGCCGAGCATGCGGACGAGGGCTATATCCCCCTGCAGACGATCGCCGCGCGGCAGGGAATCTCGGAAAAGTATCTTGAAAGCATTCTGGCCGTACTGAGCAAGGCGCGGCTGCTCGACGCCGTGCGCGGCAAGGGCGGCGGCTATCGCCTGTCGCGGCCCGCGAAGGAGTATACCGCGTTTGAGATCTTGTCTCTGACCGAGGGCACGCTGGCCCCGGTCACGTGTCTGGAGAGCGGGCAGCAGTGCGACAATGCGAAAAACTGCCGGACGCTCCCGCTGTGGCAGGGCCTCGACCGCACCATCGCCGCATACCTCGGCAGCTACACGCTCGAGGATCTGGCCCGAATGGAATGACCGCAGCAAAGCCTTTTGTGGTCGACGATACGGTTGTCAAGGAAAAAACTCTTTTTGTAATTTGCGACCGGTTTTTTTACGAGATTTTCGGCAAATTCGCAGTTGCCAAACGGGCCGATGTGGGCATCGGCCCCTACAGGACTTCGACGAATTCGCGGCTGCCCGTCCGTCGGGCGGAGTCCGGCCGCTGCTGGTACGGCCTGCATCCACGCAAAAACCCCCTGCCGGAGCTCCGGCAGGGGGTTTTTTGTGTCTGTTATTCGATCTCGAGCCGTCTGGACGAGGCGGGAACTTCCTTCTGCTTCGGCAGCGTCACGCGCAGGACGCCGTCCGAGTACGCGGCCTTGATGCCTGCGGCGTCGATGCCGGAGATATCAAAGCTTCTGGCGTAGGAGCCGTAGGAACGCTCGCAGCGGAGGTAATTGCCCTTCTTGTCCTTGTCCTCGTAGTTGGAATGACGCTCGGCGGAGACGGTCAGCCGGTCATCGGCCACGTCAACGTGGATGTCTTCCTTCTTGAAGCCGGGCAGATCGGCCTCCAGAACGAAGCTGTCGCCGTCCTCCTGGATGTCGGTCTTGAACTCGCCCAGAGCGTTGTCGGAGAAGAACGCGCGCTCCAGCTCGTCAAAGTCGTGGAACGGATTGAAATTGGAAACAGCGTGATTTTTACGTGCATACGGTACTAACATGGAAAAGACCTCCTTGAGTCTTGTTATATATGATCTGAAAACTCGATCTGAGCGTCTCGCTCATCTCTTGTTTACAAGTCTCATGATAAGCCCCGCCTGTGAACAATTCTGCATGTTTGTATGAACGGAGTGTGAATTTTAGCAGTCACACGACGTGACTGCTAAAATGTTAGCCTGTACAAACTGAAAAAATCTGTTATGATATAGACACATGGGAACTTTTGCCCAAACGGAGCGTCTGAAGGGATATCCAATTCGAAAGGGGTAGATACGATGCTGAAAATTGAGCATCTGACGAAGATTTACGGAGAGAAAAAGGCGGTCGACGACCTGAGCCTGCATATCAGGCCCGGCGAAATTTACGGCTTTATCGGCCACAACGGCGCGGGCAAGACCACGACCATCAAGAGCTGTGCGGGCATTCTGCAGTTTGAGCAGGGCGAGATCTACATAGACGGAAAGTCTGTCAAGGCGGATCCGCTCGGCTGCAAGCAGATGTTGGCGTACATCCCGGACAACCCGGATCTGTATGAATTCCTGTCCGGTATCAAGTATCTGAATTTTGTGGCCGATATCTTCGGCGTGTCGAAGCAAGACCGCGAGGCGCGGATCGAAAAATACGCGGATCTGTTCGATCTGACCGGCGATCTGGCGCAGCCTGTTTCGACCTATTCGCACGGCATGAAGCAGAAGCTGGCCATTATCTCCGCCCTCATCCACGACCCGAAGCTCATCATCATGGACGAGCCCTTCGTCGGCCTCGACCCGACGGCAGCCTATCAGGTCAAGGGTATCATGCGCGAGCACTGCGACCGCGGCGGCGCGATCTTCTTCTCCACGCACGTGCTGGAGGTCGCGGAAAAGCTCTGCGACAAGGTCGCCATCATCAAGCAGGGCCGTCTCATCGCCTCCGGTACGATGGAAGCGGTCAAGGGCGACCAGTCGCTGGAGGATGTGTTCCTGGAGCTGGAGGGTGAGAAGGATGCTTAAAACGCTGCTTCGCGTCCGCATGGCGGCGCTGCTCGCCGCCTTTACCGGACAAAGCCGGAAGCGGAAAAGCCAGACAAAGGGCAAGGCCGTCGGCTATGCGTTTTTGATGCTCTACTGCTTCTGCGCGTTCGTCTTCCTGTTCTATACCTCGTTTTCCCAGCTTGCCGCCGCGTTCTTCCCGGCGGGGCTCGGCTGGCTGTATTTTGCGATGTTCGCGATCATGGCCTTCGCGCTCATGTTCATCGGCAGCGTCTTTACGGCCAAATCCCAGCTGTTTGAGGCGAAGGACAACGAGCTGCTTTTGTCCATGCCTGTGCCGCCCGGCATGATCCTGCTCAGCCGCATGGCGGCGCTGCTGGCGATGAACTTTGTGCTTGAGCTTGTCGTGGCGCTGCCGGTCTTCGTCTCGTGGCTGCAATACGGCGCGGCGAGCGGAACGGGCGTAGCGGCGTTCATCGTGCTCGTGCTGGCGCTGCCGCTGTTTTCTCTGGCGGTGAGCTGCCTGTTCGCGTGGCTCGTCTCGCTTGTGACCAGCCATATGCGCAATACGACCGCCGTGACCATGGTGATCTCGGTCGTGTTCATGCTGGCGTATTTCCTGTTCTGCTTCCGCATGAACAGCTATGTCACGCAGCTGGCCGCGAACGGCGCGGCGATCGCGGGCGCGCTCGGCTCGGCCGCTCCGCTCGTCTGGCTGGGAAGAGCGGCGGCGGACGGGAGTCTTGCAGATCTCGGCCTGACGCTTTTGTGGACAGTCCTGCCGTTCGTGCTGGCCTATGTGCTGCTGGACCGCAGCTTTATCCGCATCGTCACCACGCGGCGCGGGCAGGTCAAGGTGCGGTATGAGAAAAAGGCCATGCGCGCCTCCTCGCAGGACGCGGCGCTCTACCGCCGGGAGCTCGCCCGGCTGACCAGCAGCTCCGGCTATATGCTCAATGCCGGGCTCGGCCTCGTGTTCGAGCTGGTGCTGGCCGTGCTGGCCGTGGTCAAGCGGCAGGAGCTTCTGACGGCGCTGAGCGCGCTGCCGGAGCTGCGCGCCGCGGCTGCGCCCATTCTGCTGCTGGCCTGCATGATGGTTTCCGGCATGGTGTTCTTTACGGCGTCCTCGGTGTCGCTGGAGGGCAAGAGCTACTGGATCGTGCGCTCCATGCCGGTCGAAACAAAAAAGATCTTGCGGGCGAAGCTGAATCTGTCCAACTCGCTGGCCGTCGTGCCGGCGCTTGTCATGATGCTCGCCGCCGCGCTGGTGCTGCGTGTTTCCGCCGCGGAGACGGCGCTGCTGCTGGCCTGCCAGCTGATGTTCGTGCTGCTGACAGCGAACGTCGGGCTGATGGAGGATCTGCGCCACTGCAATCTCGACTGGATCAACGAGACGCAGGCCGCAAAGCAGGGCGCGGGCGTTCTGCTGAGCATGCTGCTGGATTTCGGCTTTGTGGTGGCGGTCGGCGCGCTCTATTTCTTCCTGCTGGCGGATCTGATGCCGACGACAGCCGCGCTCGGCCTGCTTCTGGCGCTGATGGCGGTCCTGTACGCGCTCACCGCCCGCTGGCTCATGACCCGCGGCGTAAAACGCTTCGAGACCCTGCGCTGACACCGTACCCCGGCTCCCCCTTGCAAGGGGAGGCTTTGATACACGAACCCCCGGACTGCGTGCAGTCCGGGGGTTTTCGGCGGTTCAGACTTATTCGACCGTGACGCCTCTCTTGGCAAATTCTTCGACCATGAGATCGAGGTCGGGCTTGATATTGATGGGCTCGCCCGCGGACTTGATGGCGTTTGCCACGTCCTTCAGACCGTTGCCGGTCACGACGGAGACGACCGTTGCGCCCTTTTCGATCAGACCCTGCTCGCAGGCCTTCTTGACGGCGGCTGTGCCGGTGACGCCGGCGGGCTCGCCGAAGACGCCGCAGGTGCGGCCCAGCAGCTTCTGCGCGGCGAGGATCTCCTCGTCCGTCACGTTGACGGCGATGCCGTTCGATTCGCGGATGGCCATGAGGGCCTTATCGGCATTGCGCGGCACGCCGACGGAGATGGAGTCGGCGATGGTATTCTCCTCCATCGGCTCCCAGGGCTTGTCCTCCTGAATGGCGCGGTTGATGGGATAGCAGCCGGTCGACTGCGCGGAGATGAGGCGCGGCAGCTTGTCGATGAAGCCGATAGCGTACAGATCCTTCAGACCCTTCCACACGCCCGCGATGGTGCAGCCGTCGCCGACGGAGATCGCCAGATAATCGGGCATTTCCCAGTTCAGCTGCTCGGCGATCTCGAGCGAGACCGTCTTCTTGCCTTCGGACAGATACGGGTTGATGGCCGCGTTGCGGTTGTACCAGCCCCACTTTTCAATGGCCTCGGCGGACATTTTGAACGTTTCCTCATAGTTGCCCTTGACGGAGATGACGTTCGCGCCGAAGATCATCAGCTGCGCGACCTTGCCCTTCGGGGCGCGCTCAGGAACGAAGATGTAGGTCTTGAAGCCCGCGGCAGCGGCGTTGCCCGCGAGGGAAGAGGCCGCGTTGCCCGTGGACGAGCAGGCGATGATCTTTGCGCCCGCCTCATGCGCCTTGGCGACGGCCATGGCGGAGGCGCGGTCTTTCAGGGAAGCGGTCGGGTTGATGCCGTCGTCCTTGACCCACAGACGGCCGAGACCCAGCATTTCCGCCAGCTTCGGCTCTTCATACAGCGGGCTCCAGCCCACGCGCAGCGGCGTGTCGGGCGTCGTTTCCTCGACCGGCAGCAGCTCGCGATAGCGCCACATGGTCGGGTTCACGCGGTTTTTCAGCGTCTCCTTGGTGAGATGCGTCTTGATGTAATCATAATCGTACACGATGTCCAGGATCCCGCCGCAGGAGCAGTTGGTCAGATTCGGGACAGCCTCATATTCCTTGCCGCAGCGCACACAGCGCGCACATTTGACGTTTTTGAGCATGGTGTTCTCCTTATTCAGCGTAATAATATTTATCTTCCGCCCATTTCGCGGGGTTATCGTCAATATATTGCCAGATGTGAAGATAGTCTTCCTTGTTGCGGATCACATGATCGTAGAAGGAGCGCTGCCAAAGCGTTTTTAAGCCGAGATTCCAGCAGCGGCGTGTCGAAATGGATTTAAAGCGTTGGATGAGCCGTTGTAGGGGCGGACGACTCTGTCCGCCCTGCTCTGCATCCAAACAGATAATTGCGTGAATATGGTTTGGCATGATTACGTATTTGTCAACAAGCACACCATGTTCCGGGGCAGTTAAATATTCCAGACACGTTTTAACTACGGCTCCCACCTGAGTCAAGGCTGGCTCATATCCTTGTAATGCCACACAGGGGCGGACAGAGTCGTCCGCCCCTACAATGGGTTTTATTTTTGCAAGAAGATTTTCATGATTTTCGGTACAGAGCGTAACGAAATACCATCCAGCTTCATACTGTGAGGCCGGCAGCCGAATTCTTTTTCTCCATACCTGATTCATGTCTGCTTACAGCGCCTTCAGCAGGCCGACTTCGTCGTTGAATGCGTTGATGAGCTCGTCGAGCTCCTTGGCCTGTGCGTGGACGGCGTCCCAGGTGTTCTTGGTGTCGTACCACTGGGCGTTCAGGTCTTCGACGCTCATGCCCTGCTGCTCGACCCAGGTGTAGTACTTCAGGTTGTGGACTCTCTTGCGCTCCGGATAGGTGAGCTCGAGCATGCTGTCGGTCTTGAGGTTCAGCATATGCAGGTTGTGATCCAGCTCGGCAGCCTGTGCGGAGTATGCGCCGTACATCTCGTTCAGCTCTTCGACGCGGGACTTGTACATGACGGCGGAGTCGGTCAGGACGGTGACGACGACGTCGTCCTCGGTCAGCTCATAGAACTTGGCCATCTTGATGCAGCACAGAACGTTTGCGATGCCGGAGATGCCCATCCAGGTGAACTTTTCGATCTGCTCGTCAGACAGGCCGAGGGTCTTGAGGTATTCCTGGCCTTCCTTGCAGTTGAACAGGCGGAGCAGTCTCTGGGAGTCTTCGTCGTCGATGGCGATGGCCATGTCGGTGTTCTTGACGTTGTGGACCCAGGGGATGTGCTTGTCGCCGATGCCTTCGATGCGGTGGCCGCCGAAGCCGTTGTCGAGGATGGTCGGGCACTGCAGCGCTTCACCGACAGCCAGCTTCATGCCCGGATAGCGCTCCTTCAGGAGGTCGCCCGCGGACATCGTGCCGGCGGAGCCGGAGGTGAAGCAGGCGCCTGCCAGTCTCTGGCCGGGCTTCTTCACGTTCTCAAACAGGTCGGACAGGGCGTAGCCGGTGACGTTGTAGTGCCACAGGGGGTTGCCCATCTCGGCGAACTGGTTGAAGATCATCATGCTGGGATCCTGCTTGAGCTCCCAGGTCTTGTCGAAGATCTCCTTGACGTTGGACTCGCAGCCCGGGGTGGCAATGATCTGGCCGGCGATGGTCTTCAGCCAGTCAAAGCGTTCCTTGGACATATCCTGCGGCAGGATGGCGACGGAGTCGCAGGCGAGGAGCTTGGAGTTGAACGCGCCGCCGCGGCAGTAGTTGCCGGTGGAGGGCCATACAGCGTGATGATAAGTGGCGTCGAACTGGCCGGTCACGAGACGCGGAGCCAGGCAGCCGAAGGAAGCGCCGACCTTGTGGCAGCCGGTCGGGAACCACTTGCCGGACATGGCCAGAATGCGGCACGGAACGCCGGAAACGGAGGACGGGATCTCAACGTAGTTGGGGGTCTTCTGGTACAGGCCGCCGGTCTCCTTGGCCTCGTTGTGCCAGTTGATACGGAACAGGTTGACGGGGTCAACGTCCCACAGGCCGGTGTGCGTCAGCTTTTCCTTGATCTTCTCGGGGATCAGGTCGGGGTTCTGCATCTGGGCGATGGTCGGGATGATGATGTTGTTTTCCTTGGCCTTCTGGATGTTGTGGGCCAGGCCTTCGCGATTGATGGTCAGATCGATCTTGCTCATAGTTCGTTTGTTCCTCCTGTTTTACTGTTGTCTAAGTATGAATAGAGCGTGTACTTGGAGATGCCGAAATGCTTGGCGATCTTATCGCCGGATTTAGTGATCAGAAGTGCGCCGGAATTACTGAGATAGCGGATGGCCTTGACCTTGTCGTCCTTGGTCATGAGCGCGACGGGCTTTCCGACGAGCTCGTCCGCCTGCCGGATGAGGTCGTCCAGCAGATCTGCCACGTTGAGCGTGATGCGCTCCGGCTCGCGGCTGGCGTGCTGGTCGGCAGAAATAAAGTCGTGCAGAGAGTTTTCAAACAGCTGCATCATGGAAATGTCGTAGTTGATCCCGAGGATCCCCGTGACCCTTCCGCTTTCGTCCCGGATGTATACTGACGAGGATTTCAGGATCTTCCCGTCCTTTGTGCGCGTCAAATAGCCGAGCTGATCCTCCGCGTTGTCGTCCTCATGACCCAGCTGCTCCAGCACCACGTGCGACGGCCCGTCGCCGACCTTGCGGCCGGTCACATGACCGTTTTCGATCGCGACGATCGAGGAATAGGCGCTCTTGCCGGAGAGCTCATGGAGCACGACCTCGCAGTTGCTGCCGAACTGCGCCGCGATCGCCTTTGCGATCTGCTCAAGCAGCTCCAGTAATTTCGCGTCCAATCTGCTATCACCTCCAAATTTAATACCCGAATGAAGTCTGAACCTATCATACCAGTATCAGAAGCAGATTGCAAGGAATTTTCAAAAATATTTTTAGGCTAACAAAAATTTTGTTGCCGCTTTCGCGAAATCACGCGCCTCACCGCGTCAGCTGCGTGAGAATGGACTCGAAGCCCTTGCAGGACTTGAGCAGCTGGTCGATCTCGATGTACTCGTCGCGCACGTGCGCGAGGCTTTCGAGCGACGGGCCGTAGCCGATCGTCGGGATGCCCGCCTCGCCGCAGAAGCTGCTGCCGTTGGTGCAGAACGAGAAGTGCGACAGCGGCGCTTCGATGCCCGCGTCCTTCAGACCCTTCAGCGCGGCCTGCACCAGATCGCTGTCTTCCTCCGTGACCCAGGCCGGGAAATAGCGCTTGGCGCGGATGGTGTCGCCCGTCCAGCATTTCTCCTCGCCCTCGGCCAGATAGCACCGGGCCTTGAGACCGGGATGCGTGTTCTGCGCGCGGGCGATGGCCTCGTTGACCTGCCCGAGAATGACGGCCTCGTCCTCGCCGACGAGCGTCCGGCGGTCAAACGTCGCGCGGCACAAGGACGGCACGACCGACGCGCCGGGATACGGCTGGGAGATAATATCCGTGAGCTCGAGAATGCCCTTGCCGAGCAGCGGATGCTCGTTCGGGACGATCTTGCGGATCTCGTCGATGACGGCCGTCATGGCGTAGACGGCGTTGACGCCCTTTTCCGGGTTGGAGGAATGGCAGCTGACGCCCTCCGTCTCCACAACGACCTCCGCCCGGCCGCGCTGGCCGCGCTTGACGGTCGTGCTCGTGGCCTCGCCGATGATGACGAGATCGGGCTTTGCCAGCCGCGTGATCTCACGGGAGGACACGCCCTCGAACCGCTCTTCATGCACCGTACACGACACGCAGACGCGGCCGGCGAAGTCCTTTCCGGTCTTCTCGGCGAAGCGCGCCGCGGCGGTGATCATGGCGCAGTCACTGCCCTTCATGTCGGACGCGCCGCGGCCGTAAATTTTCCCGTCCACGATCTCGCCGCCAAACGGGTCATGCTCCCACTGCGGCGCGTCGATCACGTCCACGGTGTCGATATGGCCGTCCATCAGGACGGTCTTTCCGGGCCGCTTGCCGCGGATGGTGCCGAGGACGCTGCCGAAGCGGTCGATGATGACCTCGTCGAAGCCGTATTCCTCCATTTTGCGCTTCATCAGCTCCGCCACGCCCTTCTCCTGCCCGGAATAGCTGGGAATGCGCAGCGCCTCCTGACAAAATGCGATCAGCTGTTCGTTCGTATAAGTATCCATGCGGTAAAAATCCTTTCTCAGTCAGATTTCTGTTTGAAACATAGGGCAGCCCCGCGCCGTTGTCAAGCCGCCCGCGCAAATTCTATGTTTTACAGAAAATCCGCCGTCCATTTTGGTCAAAACAGCGAAAATGCCCCGCGCCATGCGGCGCGGGGCACTTGCTACCGATCAGAGCTGCTGAAGACCGGCTTCGATCTCGCCGATCATGTAAAGCGAGCCGTAGCAGAGGATGACGCCGTCCCTGCCCGCATGCTCCACAGCCAGCCGGACGCCGTCCGCGACGACATCGCAGGCCGTGACGGGCTTGCCGAACTGGGACAGATACTTCGCCAGCTCATGCGCGTTCAGCGCGCGGGGATTGCCCGGCGTGATGGTGATGAATTCTTTCGCGTAGGGCGCGACGTTCCGGTACATGCAGTTATAGTCCTTGTCGGCCAGAACGCCGGTGAGGATGGTCAGCGGACGATCCGCCAGATAATCCTGAATGTTCTTGACGAGCGCCTGGATGCACTGCGGGTTGTGTCCGCCGTCGATGATGAACAGCGGATCCCTGCGCCGCACGTCGAACCGGCCCGGCCAGCGGACATCCGCAAGACCCTCGCGGATCTGCTCGTCCGTGATGTGCCAGCCGCGCTGCTGCATGACGGTCGCCGCCGTGAGCGCGACGGCCGCGTTGTGCAGCTGATGGTCGCCCAGCAGGGGGAGCTTCAGCGCGTGGAAGCGTTCCCAGTCGAAGACCTGACCGGTCAGATCGTGGGAAATGAGATGGATATCGGCAAAGTCCGCCTTGTGGAGCTTCGCGCCGACCTCTTTGCACCGCGCCTCGATCACGGCCTCGACCGACGGCGATTCGCGGTAGATGACGGCGTCGCAGCCGGGCTTGATGATGCCGGACTTCGTCGCGGCGATCTTCTCCAGCGTGTCGCCCAGCACCTCCGTGTGGTCAAGGCCGATGTTGCAGATGATCGCGGTCTCCGGCGGGAGAATGACGTTCGTGGCGTCGAATTCGCCGCCCATGCCGACCTCGCATACGACCAGATCGCAGCCCTGACGGGCAAAATATTCAAAGCCCAGCGCCGTGACCATCTCAAACTCGGTCGGCTGCTCGAAGAGCGAATCGGCCAGGGGCTTGATATACTCCGTGATCTCGCAGATGTCCGCGTCGGAGATCTGCACGCCGCCAATTTGGATGCGCTCATTGAACCGGATCAGATAGGGGCTGGTATACAGGCCCGTCTTGTATCCGGCCTTCGTGAACATGCTGGCCAGCATCGCGCAGGTCGAGCCCTTGCCGTTCGTGCCCGTCACGTGGATGAATTTTAATTTGCGCTCCGGGTGGCCCATCTTGTCAAGCAGCGCGCTGATGCGCGCAAGGCCGGGGACGCTGCCCTTCCAGCAGACGGAATGGATATAATACAGCGCTTCGTCAAGCGTCATGTCAATTACCTTCTTTTGATTTCGTTTCGTATTTTACCGGCGGCCAGAGCTTGGCGGCGGTAAAGACCTTCGATTTATAGAGCAGCCATACCACCAGCACGTCGATGACGAACGTCACGCCGAACTGCACCGAGCGGGTCGCGAGTTTCGTGAGGAAAAACGCCGTTTTCGCGTCGCCGCCGTAGACAAAGGCGAGGGAAAAGCTCTGCCAGAGGATCGAGCCCAGCGCGACGGCGGGCAGGAACGACAGGGCGATGGTCAGGATGGACGTTTTTTTCACCAGCAGCGGCTGGAACAGACCCGCGCAGAGCCCATAGAGAATGGGCGGCACGCAGAACATCGGGTTATAGCCGTAGCCGGAGAACAGGCAGCCGACAAAATCGGCCACAAAGCCGACCAGCGCTCCGGGCAGCGGCCCAAAGAGCATACCGGCCAGGAAAATGGGCACGGCCTCGATGGAAAAGCGGGTCGTCTCGTTCGGCATCGGAATGATGAACCGGGCCAGCACGACGGAAACGGCGGCCAAAAGCGCGCAGGACACGAGCGTGCGCACATTCTGCAGCCCGTGCCGCGGCGCAGTCTGCGCGGCGGACATGTTTTTTGTAAAATTGGACATAAAAAAGCCTCCTATTGCATCAATGGGAGGAGGTTCGGATGATATGGACTTTCAAACAAGAAAGAAACTGCTGTACAATTTCAGTTTGCTATAGCGGATGCGAAATGGCACCGCGGAGAAACTCCTTCGCCCGGCGGCAACCTCCCATCCGACCGGTACTTGACGCGCCATTTCTACTCATGCAACGTTCGGGTACGCATGCTCTGTTCGTTAAATTGACAGGCTCACATCTTCCTGCCCTTTGCTTCACTCCTTTGAGCCTATTGTATTGTGTCGGCGAGAAAAAATCAAGTATCAATCAATATTTTTTTATTGATTCCAAATCCGCGGAGTCCGGGCGGCCTAAAACCTGAAAAATGCGTTCCGCCTGCGGCGCCTCGCCGCCCGCCGCGCGCCATCCGGCCAGAAACGACGCGCGGACGATCTCAAACAGCGCGCTCTCCGCGTCGTCATACTCATGCCGGTCCAGAAACGCGGAAAACGCGGCCTCAAATTCGTTGTCCATCATCATGTATGTCCCTCCTGTTTCTCGTTTTCTTTATATTACAACATAATTTTTATAAAGTAAATAATCATTTACATTGAACAAATTATAATCGAATGAGAAACTTGATAGCATAGTATCAACAGGATGTGATACGATGCAGACAGAGTATGCCGAGAAATATATCACGCTCGGGCTTAAAATCGCATATTACCGCAAAAAGCGCGGCTACACGCAGGAGGTCTTCGCGGAGAAGATCGGCAAGAGCCTGAATTTCCTCGCACAGGTCGAAGGAACGGGGACTGTGCGCGGCGTGAGTCTCGAAACGCTTTTCAAAATTGCAGATGTCCTTCAGATCTCACCGGCAAAGCTGCTGGAGGATGATTGAAAAGAGGCTCCCCTTGGGCCCAAGGGGAGCTGGCCCGAAGGGCCTGAGGGGATTCGAACGCAACAGATTTCGGAGCACTCTGAAATATGCAGCAAATCCCCTCCGTCATTTTCTTCGAAAATGCCACCTCCCCTTACC
>CAKUEH010000019.1 GCA_934646185.1 uncultured Oscillospiraceae bacterium
GCTTTGAGGGGCGCATCGGTTATCAAATACTCATCTTTCGACATTCTCATATTCCTCCATGGTATCTTGTATCGTAGTATCCGATTCATTTGCCTTCACAACTTTCGATTTATTTCATTATAGCAAACCCGCACCCAAAACACAACCGCAGCCGCCCGACACCGGGCGGCTGCGTCGATTTTCAATCAATCTGAATTTATAAAACAAAATGTTTCTTTATAAGTGCATACAATATTTTTCTGTCATCGTCAGGTAATACACTCTCTTTTTTCAAAGCATAATGATGCGCAAATTCTGTATCTGTGTATGCGTGATCGTCTATCACAACGGCATTTTTATATCGTGGCCGCACATGGATATGCAAATGCGGGTTTGGTGCTGCTTCTTTGTAAAAGCTGTTTAGCAGACAACTCCAATTGCATAATTCGGCGCCTAGTACCTCTTTATAGATATATTCCAGCCTGTCTATGATGGTTTTCAATTCGATCCACTCGGAACCATCTAGTTCTGAAAGACTGCTACAATGCCGATTCAATACCAAAATACATCTGCCGATATAATCCTGTCTGTCCGCCAGATAGACAGACCAATATAATGACTGATATAGCAACCACTCAGTTTCTTTATAATCACACCATTCGCAGCCACGCATCACATATCTCCATAAATTCCGATTTGCTTCATTATAGCAAAATCGCGAACAAAAGACAATGCAGCCGTCCGCAGCCATGGACATATACGCCGGTCTGGGCGCTGATCGGAGGATATTTCTGAAATTGTGTATCCAATAAACCGGAAGTTGTCAATCCGTTTTGGCTGCATGTCTGATGTATCCGATCCATTCATCCAAATCATCCATTTGTAAATTTTGAAGGGCTCTTTTGTATCGATCAAACGCTTCGGGATGCGCTTTCTCCATCCATTTCAATGCTTTTTTAGGCCCAAGATACGGCTGCTGCATGATATCGCAGAAAATCTCCAGGCTGTCGATCAGCAGCCAATGCCAACGGAACAGGCCCTCACAATCGCAGCGTTTTGCGCGCGCAGACATCTTAACACACCAGTCAATATCTGCTTGAAGCTCCGCACCTGTTTTACCTGGCCGGTTTTTCAAATAGGCCCGAACGGTCTCCTGCAGTGCTTTTCCAATACCGCTACTGTCCGTTACAATGCGCCCGTCAAAAATCTGCACAAAGTCCTCGCACGAATAGCTGCTTTCAAAATATTTTGCGGGATATACAAATACGTCTAACGGAATACCATCCACAAAAGAGGTATCATGGAATCGTTCATGATCCGCCGTAATAACCAATGCGTCAAAATCGCTGTTCAGACCGTTCGTTCCATCCGCATACGAACCATAAAGGATGATCGAGAGCGGATCGTATGTTTCCTGAATATATCTGAGAATCTGTTCCAATATCATCACCTTGCCAAATTCCGATTTGTTTCATTATAGCAAAACCGTGCCCGAAACACAATCGCAGCCGTCCGGAACATTCCGGGCAGCTGCGTTACGTTAAACTCCGTTTTATGGCAGCCGGTACACCGCCAATCCGTCACAGCTCCCGCAGGCACGGAACCCCTTTTTGATGGCGATCTGCCTGGTTGCCTCCTGCGCCGGAGCGCATTCGATCACGACGCTTTTCTGTTCCTGCCGCGCCCGGTCGATCAGCCGGTCTGTCAGCGCCGACGCATAACCGTGTCCCCAATATTCCGGGAGCAGCACCCAGCCGATCTCCACGCTTTGCTCGTCGTATGCGTGATAGATCACATAGCCGATGAAACGCCCGCTTTCCTCGGCGGCATATACAAGCGGCGGCTCCGCCAGTCCCGCGCGGCGCAGAAAGTCCTCGGCCTGCGTCCGGTCGAACGGCGGCTCCAGATACCGCATGACCTCCGGGTCAGACAGCAGCCGGTACAGCGCGTCCGCGTCGCCGGGCTGTATCCTGCGAATCGTGATATCCACTGGTTTCCCTCCGATTTGTACCCCTAAACCTTCACGTTCGGATTGGTGTACTGCCCGTGGTTCTTTGCCCTGCTGCCGTACTGGATGGCAAACTTCGGGCAGCGGTGCAGGCAGCCGAGGCACATGACGCATTTCTCCTTGACCCAGACGGGCTTTTTCTCCCGCATTTCGATCGCCTGCACGGGGCATTTTCTGGCGCAAAGACCGCAGCCGATGCAGCTGTCCTCCACGTGGAGATTGGCAGTGCGCCGTACTCTGTTGTTATAGGTCGGTTCGGCGATCAGCTTCGTGAGAACCGCCGGGGTGCGCGGACGCATATGGCGGTTGGTGCGGCGTTCGCGTACGCCCTGTATCATGCGGTCGATCTCGGATTCTGTGTGTGTCGTGTATTTCGCGACCTTTTCCGGCGCGGAAAGGTCGAAGATCGGCGTCCAGGTATCCGGCATCTGAACGGCATAATAGGCGTCGATGCCGCGGCCCTTGATCGTTTCCTTTGCCATCGCGCCGATCGCGCCGGGCGTTGTGCCGTAGGTCGCAGCAAAATACAGATACTTTGTCCGGAACGACGCCTGCTCCAGAAACTCCTTGACGATGCTCGGCAGGCCCCAGTCATAGGTCGGCGAAATCACGCCGATGGCTTCGTCTTCAAACGCGAAGCGTTTTTCGCGCATGCAGTCCGCGATGGACAGCGCTTCCTGCGTCTCTGCCTCCGCCAGCCGCGCCGCGACATATTTGCAGTTTCCTGTTGCAGAAAAATATAAAATCATTTGCGTTACCTCGTGTGATCGAAGACTATTTCAGGCAGGCAAGCTGGAAATTGTCTCAGTCAAAGACCGTTTGCATACCTGGATTTTCATAGGCTTCAAAGCACATCAATATTTGCTCCCGTGTACACTTTTCAACAGCAAGATTTACCGGCAATTCCTTCTTGCCGAAAAAAGAGATCTCTGTTGTTTCGATGTTCTTTCGGAATGTTCCTCCTTCATACCTGCACAGGACAAACGCCTTCAGAATACCATAAGCATAATTTACCACATTGTGCTTTCTCCAATCCTGAACAGCAATGAGCCTCTCTGCTGTTACGATCAATCCGGCTTCCTCATGAACCTCTTTTTCTGTATTGGATGCAATGGACTGATCTACATCACACCAGCCTCCCGGCAATGCCCATGTTCCGTTATTTTCACGAACAAGAAGGATTTTCTCATTGACAAACACAGCCGCTCTGGTATCGACTTTTGGTGTCTGGTAGCCGGATTCGCCGCAGAACAAATCAAAGACCTTGTTTACCGGAATGTCCGCCTTCAGCGACAGCATTTCTGCTGCAATTTCCCGCAATTCTTCATACCGCTCTTTGTCGTACGGATCTTTTCCGTATTGAAGTCCTGCCTGTGCAATACTCTGAATACGAATCGCAAACTCGATCCACTTATCATTCATATATGTCCCTCTGCAAATCCCGATCTGTTCCATGACCGCGAGCCTTACTTCATTGCCTTTTCACGCAGGGTCTTCCAGCTGTCCACCACGTCATAGACCACGTCGCCGCTGCTGATCGCCTTGAAATGCTCTCTTGCGCAGTGGATCTTGGATTCCTCGATCAGCCGAAGCTGCATGGAGGACATGGAGCCCTTCGTTTCTGCGACGAAATAGATGTGCTTGACGGCGCCTTCACAGAAGGCGATCGCCCAGTCTGGGTTATAACGCCCGACCGGCGTTGCGATATAGAAGCTGTCCGGCAGCTTCACATAGACCGCAACATCCGTGTCCGTGTCCAGATCGGCCGCAAAATCACGCTCATTCGTGGAATCATACACGACATGATCGTACAGATGCCGCTGCACCTTCATCGCGTTCGCGCCGAGCTTGCCTTTGATCGTCGGCTTTGTAAAGATGTCCGTGCCATAATGCTCATCCAGGGCATTGTAGGTGATGTGCTGAATGATTGCGAGCGCCTTTTCGTCATTGATCAACGCAGCCGCCCGGATGATGAATTCCTCCGGATTGCATTTGAACTGCTCGAACACGGATTTCTCGATGCCGGTCAGGATCGCAACGACCGCCTTTCGTGTCAATCCGGTCTCTCCGACCAGCTTGCCGATCAGATCATACCGCACGCTGCTGTTGGCGCAGATCTGCTTGCTGCTGTCATAGGCGGAGGATCGCGACTTTGAGAACGCGCTTCCGTCCAGGAGCGAATCCCTCGACCTGATCTCGTCCATTGCGCCGGTCTCGACCTTGAAGTAGATCTTCGGCACATGGAGATTCCGGTTGATGGACGCGATCGCTTTTTCCACAAGCGCATCGGTGTCAAAATCGACCACATACACGGATTTTCTGCTGATGCGGTCCCAGAGCGCCTTGAATTCCGGCATGGCGAGCTTGTCGGGATCGACCTGCAGCTCGACATTCTTGTCGCGGGCATTCTCCGGCTGCATGGCGCGGCGGTCATAGACGGACTCGAGGATCCTCAGCACGGAATCGCGGCTGTCCGCCGCCTCCTCCGCGATCTGGATCGTACCGTTCGCCTTGTCGGCGTAATACTGATCGGTCAGCACGCCGCGCCTGACGTATCCGTTGGCGATCAGATCCTCAAAGATCGCCTGCGCCATATCGCCGTCCACGACCTGTTCGTTTCCGTCCGCATCCCGGATGACCTTGCCCTTGAACAGATCGACCGTGACCGCCATGGGCCGTCCGACGACCGCGTCGGCAAGCTCGCTCTGCAGGCCCTTTGCAAAGCTGTCATAGCTTTCGCTTGCAATGACGGTCAGCACGTTGACGGCATACACATCGCTGCCGAGGACGCCGGCGTCCATCCGCTCGCCGTTCTGATCGACGCACAGACGCAGCCCGCGGCCGACCTCCTGCCGCTTGCGGACCTCGCTGCCGCTCTGCTTCAGCGTACAGATCTGGAACACATTCGGGTTATCCCAGCCCTCGCGCAGCGCCGAGTGCGAGAAAATAAAGCGCACCGGCGATCTTTTGGGGTCACGATCGAGAAGCAGCTCCTTGTTCTTCATGATGAGGTCATAGGCGTCGATATCGTCGGACGTGCCCTCCTTTTTATCGACGAGCCTGCTGTCTGTCATCTTACCCTTTTTGTCGACGGAGAAGTAACCTGCGTGGGTATCATGGGCGGAGATCGCGTCCAGATACCGCATGTAATCCTCGTCCACGCATTTCTGCCGCAGAGAGCCGATGATCTCGCTGTACGCCTCCTCGAACATGTCGGCATACACGCCGTTGAACGGACGTCCTGCCTCGTCGTACTGCTTGTACTTCGCCACCTCGTCGATGAAGAACAGCGACAGCACCTTGATGCCCTTATGGAAAAGCTGACGTTCCCGCTCCAGATGTGAAAGGATCGTTTCCCGGATCTGAATGCGGCGGAGCTGGTCTTCGCTGACCTTGCCGATCACGTCCCCGGCAAAAATTTTAATGCCGTTCAGAAATTCCACGGAGTTGTCGCGCCCGTCGATGCCCTTGACCACAAAGCCATCCTTATACTCGTCCAGAGCACCGGAATCGTCATAGAGATTGCAGCCGATGCCGACCGTCGCGATCTTCCTGCGGATGCCGCTTGCGCCCTTGCAGTCAAACTGAATGGTCGCCGTCGGGTCGGCTCTGGAAAGATTGACGCTTTCCAGATAGACGAAGCCCTCGGTCGCCGTGCTGCCGGATTCGGTGATGCCCTTGACGGCGATCTTTTTGACCAGCCGTTTGTTATATGCCTCCATCGCGTCCAAACGGTAGACCATATTATAGATGCTGTCCGACTTGTGGGTCGCGGAGTAGCGCAGCGTCAAAAGCGGACAGAATTCCTTCAGCCGTTCCTTCGTCTGCCTGCCCTCGACCGACTGCGGCTCGTCGATGATCAGGATCGGGTTCGTCTTCGCGATAATGTCGATCGGACGGCGGGAACGGAAATCGTCGAGCTTCATGTAAATGCGCCGCGCGTCCTTTCCCTTGGCGTTGAACGCCTGCGCGTTGATGATCATGACATTGATGGAGCTGTCCGACGCGAAGCGGTCGATGTCCGTGAGCTGCGCAGAGTTATAGATGAAAAACCGGATCTTTTTCTCGTACTCCTCCGCAAAATGCTCCTGCGTCACCTGAAAGGACTTGTACACGCCCTCGCGGATGGCGATGCTCGGCACGACCACGATAAACTTGCTCCAGCCATAGTGCCTGTTCAGCTCATACATGGTCTTGATATAGGTATAGGTCTTGCCGACGCCGGTCTCCATCTCGATCGTCAGGTTATAGCGCCCCTCCAGCTTGTCGGACTGCTTGAGCTGATTCGCGCGCTGCACCTTTTGCAGATGCTCCAGGATCAGCTCGTCGGAAAGCTCCGGCACGATGCGCGCATTGCGCCAGCCGGTAAAATCGTCCATTTCGATCGCCTGCTGTCCCCGCTGTCCGCCGGGTTCAATGCCTCTGTCTATGATGTAGGTCGGCGTGAGATACGGCTGCCCGGCGAAGACGTCAACGACCGCCTTCGCCGCATCCGCCTGAAATTTTTGATGCTTGAACTGCAGTTTCATAGTTTCACCGTTTTCTTTCTGCTGTCACAGCGAGATCGTGTCCGCCGGCTGCGATTTCTCCATCAGATCACCTTCACGCGTCTGGAAATATCGCCCGCGTCCTCCGGCATGCAGCGCTTGAAGATCTCGAACACGTTGATCTTCTCCGGGCTGGAAGCAAAGCCGGAATCGCGGAAGACGGCGCGCAGCGGCCTGCGCCCCGCGATCTCCCTGACCACGCTTTCCGGGATATCCGCGTCGAAGCAGGCGATCAGATCGCCGCCGTTGTAGGTGTGGACGGTGCAGCCGCCGAGCTTTTCGGACCTGTACGGCAGGGACAGCGGCAGCCCCCAGTCGATCAGGCAGCCGAACAGCAGATCGAGGTCGGTGCGGTCGTCCCGGATGTTGGATTCGAGACCCGCGAGCATCCCCTGATCGTACTCCTCCGGCGCATAGTAGACGTCCTTCATGTTGGTATCGTCCAGCCTGAGCACACGGAAGCCGACGTCGAGATCCGGCGCGGCCGCGGGGTGCTCCGATCTGATCCTGTCCCCGGCACGGCGGAGCCGCTCTTCGGCAATGCTGCATATCGTCGGCCTGTATCCATGCTCTTCAAGATATTTCATCGTCGTGAGAATGTTTGCCTTCAGCCGGGCATCCAGACCGGGGCGGGACGCCGCTTCCCGCAGATCCTCCGGCAGCTGGATCATGATGAATTTCCGGTGTCCGCCGTCCTCGGCGTTCAATTTCATCACGGCATGCGCCGTCGTTCCGGAACCGGAGAAAAAGTCCAGCACGATCGCGTTTTTATCATTCGCCGTACCGGCATATACGGAATCGAGCACGGTGTACAGGCTCTTCGGGAAGGAGAAGCCGCCGCCCGGCACCAGCTCGCTGACAAGCTTTGTTCCGTATTCATTGGCATCATACTTTTTGTCGTCCCACACGGTCTTTTGAACGCCAAATGTTTTTCCAAGCTCAATGTCGTATCCGCCGGCGATTTTCTTAGGACGCAGCATCTGCTGAATGCTCTCCACCGTCTGCCGGGCATATCTCCATTTCCGCTCAACGCCCTGCCGGTCTATCGGATATACATAATAGGCGCCGTTCACCTCGACCGTCTGCGCGGGATGATAATCGTCCGGCGCGACATCGCCGAAGCCAATAATTTTATCGTCCTTCACAATAATCGGATAGAAGCAGTTTTTCGCATCTGTGCGCTCGGACTCGCTCCCCCAGTTTCTCAGCGGTGACCAGTCGACATCCTCATCCGCAATTCTTCTGTCGGCGATCACCTTCAGCGCCTTGGGAAACACAAAGATCGCATACTCGTTCGTGTATGAGAAATTCTTCCCCTGCTGTCCGCGCGGATTGTGTACAACGGTCACGCAGACATGGTCATAGGTGCCTTCTCCAAAGACCTCCTTCAGCAGAGCGCCGACCGAAAACAGCTCGTTTTCATCGATCGCGCATACCAGCACCCCGTCTGCGGTCAGCAGATTCCGCGCAACGAGCAGCCGCGCATACATCATCGAGAGCCACGCCGAGTGGAACCGGGCCGAGCCGACGGGGTTGGAGGCAAGTCTTGCCCCTTCCTCATCGATCAGCCCCGCCTGCTCGTCGTATTCCTCTTTATCCAGCGAGAAGTCGTTCCGGTAGATATAGTTTCGTCCCGTATTGTACGGCGGGTCGATATAGATCATCCTGACCTTGCCGAGGTAGCTCTCCTGCAGCAGCTTGAGCACCTCCAGATTATCGCCCTCGATATAGAGGTTTTCGGTGGTGTCCCAGTCTCTGCTTTCCGCCATGCAGGGGCGCAGCGTCTTGCGGATCGGCCTGTTGGCCTCCACGATCGCCGCCCGCTTGCCGACCCAGGAAAATTCGTATGCTTCGCCGCCGTCCGTCACGTCCGGGGAGAGCATCTGCTTCAGCAGCTCAAAATTGACCGCCCGTCTGATCCCGCCGTGTCCGTCCGGGCTTTCCGTGATGCAATTCGGAAACAGGGCTGCAATACGATCTATATTCTGCGCCGTCACGTCCGGCGATTCAAATTTGGGCTTGTTCATCTGCAGAACCTCCTGATTTTATCAACGTGTTTTCACGGATCGTCTCATGGAAACGCTCCTGAAATTCCGGTATTGTCTCGCAGCGTATTCATTTTATTGTACCAGCTTTGGCCGGGAAATGCAACAAAGCGATCAAAACGCTCCCCATCCTTTTGACGGGAAGCGTTTTTTGATAATATGGCGGCTCCGTAATTTCGTTGCAGGGGCCGATGCCTGCATCGGCCCGGCAGAATACACCGGTTTTACGGTAATCTCCGGCGAATTTGCAACTTCCGAACGGGCCGATGTGGGCATCGGCCCCTACAGACAAACTGGCTGGTGCATACGTGATCTCCATCTGCCTCTATAAAACATTGTATTCCGTGCAGGCGGAAGAGCCGTCCGTCCCTTACTCCTTATCCCCCGTAATGAAATAGTCGCAGTATGCGCCGCCGCTGGCGATGGTCTGCTGTCTGTGCAGGACGCCGTGCTGGAGCGTGATCATCACCTCGTCCAGCTCGCAGAACAGGGGCATCAGCTCGCGGACGCCGAGCTTTTCCGCGTAGGCGCAGATGGGACAGCGGGTGATGCGGTAATAGCATGCGCCCGCATACGGCTGACCCACGAAGTCCACCTTGAAGGACGTCGGGTACTGCCGCTCCTTTTCCGGCGTGTACCACCGCGCGTATTTCACGACGCTCCTTTTGTTCTCCGCCTTGCCTTTGTCCGTGTTCAGGTCGGTCTTTGCAAAGTACCATTTGATGTGGTACAGCGCGCGGCGCATCATCTCCTGCACCGTCTCCGGCGGGATCCGCTTCCCGCTCGCGACATACGGCGCGACAAAGGCCAGCTCGAACAGCTCGTTATAGGCCATCGGATTGTCATCCCCGATATCGTCCGCCTGCGCGACCAGCTGCCGGTAGACCGCCCTGCTCTTTTTCATGATATCGGCCGCATACGCCCTGCCGTACTTCTCGGCCAGGACCTGCTTCATGGAGCCTTTGAACATCCAGAAATAAAAGCCGTTATACTTCATTGGAATCGCCCTCCCGCATGATCAAATCTGTTCCAGCTCCCGATATTGCTCCAGCGCGGGGCTCTTGTCGCCGACGTACCAGTAATCGCAGCAGCTCCCGCCGAGGGCTTCGGTCTGCGTGCGGATGAGCTTCGCGTGCATGAGCTCCGCTAAGAAATGGTCGGTCTTGCAGAGATACGGCAGAAGTTCGGTATACCCTCCTTAACCCAACGCCACGTCCAGCACCATCATGACGCTGAAGCCCGCGGCAAAAAAGACCGTACCGAGATTGGAGTGCCGCCCCTGCGACAGTTCGGGGATCAGCTCCTCCACGACCACATACAGCATCGCGCCCGCGGCGAAGCTCAAAAGATACGGAAGCGCGGGAACGATGAACTGCGCGGCAAGGATCGTCAGCACCGCGCCGACCGGCTCCACAACGCCGGACAGCACGCCGCCGAGAAAGGCCCTTCCCTTCTTCTGCCCCTCCGCGCGAAGCGGCATGGAGATGATCGCGCCCTCCGGGAAATTCTGAATGGCGATGCCGATGGACAGAACCAGCGCGCTTGCCGCCGTGATCTGCGTGCTTCCGGAAAGAAAGCCCGCGTACATCACGCCGACCGCCATGCCCTCCGGGATGTTGTGCAGCGTGACGGCCAGCACCATCATGGTCGTGCGGGCGAGACGGCTTTTCGGGCCCTCCGCCTGCTCGCTGCCGACGTGCAGATGCGGGATCAGATGGTCGAGCGCGAGCAGAAACAGCACGCCGAGCCAGAAGCCCGCAAACGCCGGGAAGAACGCCAGTTTCCCCAACGCCGCCGACTGCTCGATGGCCGGGATGAGAAGGCTCCAGATCGACGCGGCCACCATCACGCCCGCGGCAAAGCCCGCAAGCGAACGCTGCAGCAGGTCGCCGAGCGATCTTTTCATGAAAAACACACAGGCCGCGCCGGCCGCCGTGCCGAGAAACGGGATCAGGATCCCGAGAAATGTCTGCATAGATCTGCCTCCGGGGCTTATTTGTTCCTTCTGTAGCCCGCCTCGTCGCGGTATTCGGGATGCTCTTTCAGATACGGATCCCGGTCGCCGCAGATGGTATAGTCGCACTTGCAGCCGTTCGCGCAGGTCGTGGTGCGCACCAGCCGCGCGTGGATCAGCTCCATGGACGCAAAGTCCACGTTGCACAGGGCGGGCATGATGTCGGTGAGGCCATGCTTGATGGCAAACTCCGCCGCCGGGCAGGCCGTGAATTCATAGTAGATCGGCTTGTCCGGGTCGAAGGGCGCGACGTCCATCTCATAATCGTGCCACCGGTCGCAGAGTGATTTCGCCCGCGTAAACGCCTTGTACATCAGCTTCCTGAAAAACAGCTTGTTGCAGTCCACGAATTTCAGCCTGCGGAAGGACGGGAGGATCAGAGCCTCCTCCATCCCCTCGATCTCGCGGAAGGACGTGACGGCCCTGCAGACCACATAATAGCTCAAAATCGCGATGCAGTCATAGGTGCCGCCCGCGCCGTTGTGAAAATTCTGTTTCCCGCCGAGGTCGGTGCGCCAGTCGGAGAGAAAGTCCGCATACTGCCGCTGCACCTGCTCCCAAACTGCTTCCCGCTCCGATTCCGGATAGTGCAGGGCGATCCTCGCGAGGATCTCCTTTTTGCACGGTCTGGAATACAGCACGTGGCACGTGCGGTCAAATTGTAATTCGCTGTCTTTCATCGTATTCGCTCCCTTATTGCTTCAGGATCTCCGTGATCTTCGCAAAATCCTCCTTCGCTTCCCGGAAAACCGGCAGCATGCAGTAGCAGTGTACCATTTTGGGCCGGGCGAGCGCCGTATAGGGAACATCTGCGCGTTTGCACGCCGCTTCAAAGTCGGGCAGCGCGCCGTAAAGCACCTCGTCCGCGGAATAAAAGAAGTGGATATCGCCCACGCCGGTAAAATCGCCGCGCGAGCCGGAGATCATGTAGTCCGGCACGTTCTCCGCGCCGTGCTGTTAAGTGTCCTTAACTCGCGCCCGCAGTCACGCAGTTAGATAAAGCTAACCATTGGATCTGATAAGCTCCAAATCCGATTCTATGGTAACAAAAACGTCGCTGCCTGTCAAGCCGCCGCAATACGTTTTACGCAGAGACCAGCGGAAAATCGAGCAACGCACTGGCATGGAGCGCAGCTCTGCCCCTCCCGATGGACAGGTACAAATCTGTAGGGGCCGACGACTCTGTCGGCCCCGAAAATGCTGCGTATTCGCATGAAATCCCCGTAAAGTCGGTTTCTTCTGCGGGCGGACAGAGTCGTCCGCCCCTACAAACGAATACGCAGACACATTCGAATTCGCCGAGGATTTTTATAACCGCTGCCGCCGGGGATCGTTTAAAAACAGTTTCAACTTCGGGCATATTTTATGCTATACTATCACCATCGGTTAACGGCAAAGGATGTGACAGCATGACGATCCGAAAGCGCCTTGCGCGCTCCAATCTTGTGATGATCCTGATCCCCGTCGCGATCGCGGCCGCTTTGCTGCTTCTGGGCGGCGGGCTTGCGGCGCTGCTTTTAAAGCGGGTCTATCTGCCCCGGCTGGGGCTCTCCATGGCGGCGCTCCACGAGACGGGCGAGCAGCTGAAAACGGCGTTTGCGGGCGCGAAGGTCATCGCTGCAATTTACGGCGGCACGGTGATCGCAGCGCTTCTCGCGGCGGTCGCGTTCACGAATCTTTATCTGACGCGGCACCTGTTCGGGCACATTCAAAAGCCGCTGGACGAGTTGACAGAGGGCGTAACGCGCATCCGGAACGGCGATCTGGACACGTCCATCGGATATGAGACCGCCGATGAATTCAAGCCCGCCTGCGACGCGGTGGACGAGATGGCGGCGCGGCTGAAGGCGTCTCTGGAGGCGCAGAGCCGCCAGCAGCAGCAAAAGCAGGAGCTCATCGCGGGCATGTCGCACGATCTCAAGAGCCCGCTGACCTCCATCCGCGCGTATACCGAGGGATTACTCGACGGCGTTGCGAAGGACGACGCGGCGCGCACGCGCTATCTGCAGACGATCTACGCCAAGGAATCCGAGCTGGAGGCGCTGGTGAACCGGCTGTTTTCCTTCGCGAAGCTCGACCTCAGCGAAGCACCCGCGGAGCTTGCGCCGCTGGATATTTCCGAAACGCTTCGGAGTATCGTCGACGGCTGCGGCACCGAAGCGCTGGACGTCCGGCTGTCCGGGCCGCCCGCGGGCGCGGACGACTATATCGAAAAGCCGTTTTCGCCGAGCGTCCTCGTCGCACGGGTCAAGGCGCATCTGGCGCAGGTAGAGCGGCTGCAGCCGTCGGAACGCACGCAGAACATCGTCACAGCCGGTGTTCTGACGGCGAAGCCCGGCGCGCGGCAGATCTTCAAAAACGGCGCGGAGCTCCCGCTCAAGAACAAAGAATACGAGCTTTTGCTCTTTCTCATGCGGCACCCCGGACAGGTATTCAGCCGCGAGGATCTCTATGAGATGATCTGGGGGCTGGAATCCATGGGCGACAACATCACCGTCGCCGTTCACATCGGCCGCATCCGCGAAAAGCTCGAGGACGATCCGGCGAACCCCAGACTCCTGCAAACCGTCTGGGGCGTCGGCTACCGCCTGAACGCGGACACAGTGTCATGATCCAAAACCGGCGTACCGCCAGACGGGCGGTACGCCGGTTCCATGTGTCGTCGGACGCGCGTCCGGCCGTATCAGCCTCCGAGCACGACAGAGACTCTGATCTCGCGTTCGGCCTCGCTCAGGTCGAGCGCGCCGCCGTCGGCGACGGTCACGCGCAGCTCATAGAGCACGCCGTCGGTCAGCTCCGTCACAGCTTCGCCGTTCTCGTCCGTGATCGACCACAGCTCAGGCGCGACCTGCGAAAGCCTGCCGTCTGCGCCGTAGGCATAGAGGCTCAAGTCGGAAACGCTGCCGGAGAGATTGTTCACACGGAACGCGACCGTGGTGTTGGGGTGGACGCTGCGCACGCTCACGCTGTTGCGCCAGCTCGCGACCGTGCCTTCGCCGCCGTCAGCTTCAAACTGCTCCTGCGAGAGAACGTTTCTTGCCGCCTGGTCGAGATCGACCGCGCGGTACGGCATCTCGGGCAGGTAGACGAAACGGTCCTGCAGGCGCAGCAGCTCCAGATAGCCCGTCGGGCAGTAGAGGGCGTTGCCGCTGTTGCCGGCGTACATGCCGATGGCCATGTTGTTGTAGCCGTACTTGTTGGAAACGTCCATCGTGAAGACGGTCTCGCCCGTCTCAAAGTCCAGGATGATGTACTGCCACATGCCGGTGGTCAGATCCTGCACGTAGCCGTAGATATAGCCCGTCGCGGTGGAGAGCTTCATGATCGACGTGTCACTCAGATCGTTCCGGCACCAGACGCTGTGCATCTCATAGCCGTCCGCCGTCTTCACGGTGTCCACGCGCTCAACGCCCGGGGCGATCATGACGTTGCCCTTCATAAGCCAGTTCATGTCGTAAATATTGGCGTAGCTCTGAATGGAAGAGTCGCTGTTGGGGTCGGCCAGACCCGCGTTGCCGGCTCCAAACCAGTTGCAGACGATGGTGCTGACGGTGCCTTCGCCGTCGTCATAGACGATGGCGGAGTTCTCGACCGCCACCTGATAGCCCTCGGGCAGATCGTCGAGCACCGGGCAGCTTGCGACCACTTCGCCGGTCTTCATGTCGAGCGCGAGCAGGTTCACGGGATCCTGATTGTCGGTGAACAGCACGAGGTTCGGCGTCAGCGTGGGCGAGCAGCCGCCGCCCCAGGCCAAACCGCCGCCGGTGGTCTTGTCGTTTTCACCGCTGACCTTTGCGCCGACGCTCTCATACGGCGTACACCACGCAACGTCCACGCCATTGTCGGCACGCAGCAGATAGCAGTTCATATTGGTCAGAATGACCGCGCCGTCGCGGGAAGCGGCGATGCCGTTTTCCGCGCCCTCACCGAGCGCCAGCTCATAGACGAAGACCGCGTCGGAGAGGTTCGCCTGTTCGCCGTTCAGGATCGCCTCGATCGCAGAACGCGCGATGTAGCCGAGCACGCCCTGCTGCTGCCGCTCGGGGTAGATGCGGAAGCCGCCGGTCGCGAACCAGAGGTTCCCGTCGTAGTCGAAGACCACGGACAGAAGATTCTGCGTCAGCTCCTTGCCGAGCGCGGCCTCTGCCGCCGCCTTGATATCGATGTCGAGCACCTTTTCAAACTCGGGAAGGACATTGCCTGCCTCATCCGTCGCGCGGAGCATCAGCACATGGTTGTTGCTCGTCGGGCAGACGATGCGGTTTTCGGAGTCCAGGAAGGTGTACGAGCTCTGGATGACGTAGCCGCCGCCGTCGTGCTGCGCCGGCGAGAAATAGCCGAGCGTCTTCGTCTCTTCGGCGGTCAGATCGCGGATGGCGATGCCGCCGAGCAGAGGAACGACCGCGTGGCCGTAGCTGTCAAAATAGATGGCGGGCGAGGCGTTCGCGTTCGTCGTCTCATAGGAGACGTTGATCTCCGGATAGATGCCGAGCGGCAGAATTTCATCCGTCGAGTCGGTGTTGTAGCCGTCGTGGTGAATATTCGCGTCGCTCTTGGCCATGTAGGGGTTTTCCTCGACCTGCTTAGGGCGCAATGCCTTGACAGGCAGCGCGGAAGGTTCCGCCGCGGTCTCGGTCTCAGCTTCGGTTTCTTCCGCCGGCTCCGCAGTCTCCTGCGCCGTTTCCGTTTCCGCCTGCGCAGGCTCCGCGGGCTGCTGCGTTTTGCTGCACGCCGTCATCGAAAGGCACAGCGCCAGCAGCAGCGCAAGAAGCGCACAAAGTTTTTTTCTCAGTTTCATCCCAAAATTCCTCCTTGTCATTCCTCGCTGTCTGCGAAGATTCCCGCAGACGGCATGTTTTCTTCAAACCAGACGGAAAGTCCCTGCCGGAGCGCGAGCTCCGTCACAGGCTCGAGCAGGAAATAATCCACGCGCAGCCGGAACGCATGCAGGGAAAAATCGAGATCGCTGCACCAGATGATGCGCGTTTCCGGGCAAAGCGCGCGCAGGTGCTCCGCCGCGTTCAGCCCGTCCACGCCCGGAAGGGCGATCACGGCATTGGTCGGCGGGGTCTTTCGCGCAGCTGCAAAGAACCATTCCTGATCGGGATAGTGGTCGATCTTCGGATACAGGCCGCGTTCCGCGCAGCACTGCTCGAGCTGCTTTGTAAAAAAAGCCCCCTGCGTCTCGCGCCGGGTCAGTACGGCGATTCGGTACACGGCATGCCTCCTTCCTGCCTTCGCCGACGAGTTCTGTGTCCAGTATACGGACGCGGCGCGTCTTTGCAAGCCGTTTGGCACGAAAGGGCTGTTTGTGTCACGAAATCCGATCTGTTTATCGCCGCAGGAGCGGAATTCTGTGCTATAATCAAGATGGGATTTTATCGAAAGGAGTCGGATCGGCATGAGGATCGCAGTCGTGGAGGATCTCGCCGAAGAGCGGGCGCGGCTGAAGGGCCGTTTGGAGCGGCATCTGAGCTGCCGCGGCGTGCAGGCGGAGATTTTGGACTATGACAGCGGCGAAGCGTTTCTCGCGGCAGAAAAAGAGCGGCGCTTCACCGCCGCGTTTCTGGATATTTACATGAACGGGATGAGCGGCATGGACGCAGCGAAGGAGCTGCGGAAGACGGACACAGACTGCCTGCTCATCTTCACCACGACCTCGACCGATCACGCGCTCGAGGGCTTTCAGGTGCGGGCGCTGCATTATCTGGTCAAGCCGTTTTCCGAGGCCGAGCTTTCCGGCCTGCTGGATGAAATGCTCGCGAAGCTCCCGCGGCCCGAGCCGATCCTTCCCGTGAAGGTCAGCGGCAGCGACGTGCGTCTTCGCTATCGGGACATTCTCTATGCCGAGCATTTTGCTCACATCATCAGCATCCACACCACCGCCGGAAAAACGCTCGCCACACGCCAGAGCTTCAAGGCGTTCACGGAGCCGCTCCGGGAGGATCCCCGCTTTTTCATCTGCGGCCGCGGCGTGATCGTCAATCTGGAGCACGCGGAGGATTTTGAATCCGCAGCCTTCCGCATGACGGACGGCAGCCGCGTCTACGTCAGCCAGGAGCTTCTGAAAAAAGCCCGGCAGGCATTCATGGAATTTCTGCTGCAAAGGGGGCGGAGCTGATGAAAGACGCTTTGCGCCCGGTTCTGGAGCTCACCGTCGTGCTCCCCGGGCTTCTTCTCGCGTATTTCCCCGTAAAGTCTTATCTGAAGCAGACACCCGGAAAGCTCGCCCTTTGGCTTTTGCCGCTGATGGCCGGACTCTGCTTCGCCGCAGGGCTTCTCTGTTATCATTTTCGCATCTCGATCGCGCTTGCTTCGGTGTTTCTCACGCTCTTCGCAATTTTCCTGTATGTCAGAACACTCCGCATCTCCCTCTGGAAATCCGGGACGATCGCGCTGTCCGTCTGCGCGGTATTCGCCTGTCTGAACAGCCTGTCCAGAGCCGTCAGCGCCTCCATTGCGATGCGCGCGCAGACAGCGCCGGACGGCCCGTGGTTCTGTCTGGCCGCCTGCGTCTTCTATAACGCCGTCTGCTGGCTCAGCGCGGCGGCTACGTATTACCCAGCGGCCCACGCGGTACGCGCAATGGTCGAGGACGACAATTTTGCGCAGACGTGGTATGTGTTCTGGATGCTGCCGCTGGTGTTCATCCTGCTGAACCTGTTCATGATCCCGCGCTACCAGACGACGCTCCAGACCGGCCGCGTGCTGCAGGGCTATATCGTCCTGAGCATTGCGCTGCTGGTGCTGCTGTTCTGGTTCAACACGGTCTTCCTGCTGATGGCGAACAGCCTGAACCGCAACGCGCGGCTGCGGCGGGAAAACGAGCTGCTGTCCATGCAGCAGCAGCGCTATGAAAATCTCAAGACCGCCATTGAGGAGGCGCGGCAGGCGCGCCACGACATGCGCCATCAGCTGAGCCAGATCTCCGCGCTGGCGGAAAGCGGCGATCTGGAAAGCCTGAAGGCGTATCTTGCGAAAACCGTTTCCCGGATCCCGAATCCGGATATGCAGTTCTGTGAAAACCGCGCGGCAGACAGCGTCGTCGGTTATTACTGCGCGCTTGCCAAGCGCGAGGACATTCCCTTCCGCGCAAAGCTCGATCTGCCGGAAGCGCTTCCGGTCGACGAGATCGACATGTGTCTGGTGCTGTCCAATCTGCTGGAAAACGCGCTGGAAGCGAGCCTCCGCACCGCGCCGGACAAACGGCAGATCCGCATCACGGCGTATCTTCACGCCGAACGCCTGCTTCTGATCGAGGCCCAAAACGCCTATGACGGCGAGATCAAAGAAAAAGGCGGCGTCTTCCGCTCGTCCAAGCGAAAAGGCCCCGGCATCGGCATCCAGTCCGTCCGCCACATCGCGGAAAAGACCGGCGGCGCCAGCACATTCGCCTGTCAGGACGGCGTATTCTCCGCAAAGGTCATGCTCCGTGGGTGAAGCCGAAAGGGTTGTGGGAGCGAACGCAGCAACTTACGGCGTGCTCCGATGGCTGCGGTCTGTAGGGGCGGACGCCTCTGTCCGCCCGCAGAGTGCAGCTGATTTTTGCGAAAAGCTGCGGCACATACGTACGCACTGCCCGTTTCGGTGTAGGGGTCGATGCCCATCTTCGGCGCTAAGAGCCGCGCGATGCGCGGTTGCGCCTCGAAACTAGCCTGCGGGCATCGCATCGACCCGGCAGATTGCACCGTTTTTACGGAAATCTGCGGCGAATTCATAACTTCCTCAAGGGCCGATGTGGGCATCGGCCCCTACAATCAGATGCGCAAGAATGCAGCCCTTTTTCGGAAATCTACAGCAAATTTGCAACATTGATCGGGCCGACAGAGTCGTCGGCCCCTACAGAATACAGCGCCACCCCCTGCGGTCAACCGGCCGCAGGGGGTAGCGTGTTTCTATGACGCAGGCTCAGGCCCGCTGTTCCTGCTCCGCGATCTGCGCGAGCAGAATATTTTCCGCGTACCCGCAGGCGCGCTCGACGGAGCCGGGCTCGAAGGGGTTGGACAGATTCGCGTAGCGCAGCGTTTCGAGATAGCTGCGGCTGCCGCCGGTCTTGCAGAGGTTCAGATAGTCCTGCCATGCGGCGGTCTTGTCCTCGGCGTACTTCTTCTTGAACTCCATCGCGCCCATGGTGGTGAGCGTGTAGTTGATATAGTAGAACGGATAGAGATAGATGTGCAGCTTGTGGTACCAGTAGCCGCCGCGCGCAAAGAACGGGTCGTTCTCGTATCTGCGCCACGGCATGTATTTTTCCTCCAGCAGGTGCCACTGATACGTCCGCTCCTTCGGCGTCAGCTCGGGATGGGCGTAGCAGATATGCTGGAATTCGTCCACAGCCACGCCGAATGGCACGAAGGTCAGCGCCTCCTGCAGATGCGCGAAGCGGAATTTGTCCGCCTGATCGCCGAAGAACCACTCGGCATAGGGATACGCGAACTGCTCCATGGACATGGAGTGGATCTCCGCGATGTCGGTCGATTCGCTGTAATAATCCGAGATGGGCTGGCTGCGCATGGCCATGTAGCCCGCGAAGGCGTGGCCCAGCTCGTGCGTCAGCACCTGCATGTCGAAGATCGTGTGGTTGAAGCACGAGAACACGAAGGGCGCTTTCAGGCTCGGCAGGCTCGTCATATAGCCCGTGGAGGCTTTGCCGGGTTTGTTCTGCAGATCCATCAGCTCGTGGTCGATCATGAAGTCGATGAATTCGCCGGTCTCCGGGCTGATCTCGTGGTACATCTTCTGCGCGGTTTTGACCATGAAGGCATCGTCGCCCGCGGGCTCCGCGTTGCCGTCCGGGAAGACCATTTTCTCGTCATAGCACATGACGTGGTCGAGGCCGAGGCGCTTTGCCTGCGCGTCATAGAGCTTCCGGCACAGCGGGACGAGGAACGTGCGCACCTGCTCGCGGAAGGACGCGACTTCCTTCTCGCCGTAGTCCGTGCGGCCCTGCTCGAGATAGCCGACGGGGATATAATTCTCGTAGCCGAGGTTTTTGCCCATCTGGTTGCGGATTTTAATCAGCTCGTCCCAGATCTCCTCCAGCCGCGGCTCGTTGCTTTCATAGAATTTGGAATACGCCTTGACGGCGGCGGCGCGCATGGCGCGGTCGGGGTGCTCGAAGTATTTCTGCAGACCGTAGAGGTTCAGCGTCTTGCCGTCGAACTCGATCTCGGCCGTGGCCATGATCTTCTGATATTCGTTGGTCAGACGGCTCTCCTGCTGGCGCAGCGGGATATTTTCCTCGCAGTACAGCTTCTTCTGCAGATCCATGGCGACAAAATACTGCCTGCCGAATTCCCGCTCGATGTCCGGGCGGAAGGGGCTGGCGGCGATGGCCTCGCTGAGCGCGACCTCCGCGCCGCTGAGCGTGGGCAGCGTGTCCTGCAGGTAGCGGATCTCCGTCTCGTAAAATTCGTCGCGCGTGTCGAGCGTGTGGCGGATGTGCGCGATGGAGTATTGCGTGAACAGCTCGCAGGCCTCGCGGTCGATCTCGAGCATCAGCGCGCGCAGCGCCTCATAGCTCTGCGCCTGCCCGACAGACTCCTTCCACTGGGCGAGCTTTTCGCGGCGCGCTTCCAAATCGGGGCGTTTGTACTCCAGCGTTGAAAACTTGTAATTTTCCATCGTATTCTCCTTAATGTCAATCGTTTCGGGTACGGCGGGGGATAAACCGTTTTGAAAGCATGGAATAGTTTTATGATAGCCGTACCGTCCGCCGCTGTCAATAGGCTTTTCCGTCCCGGAATACCGGGCTGCGGCAAGAAAGTGCTTGCCAAACGGCGAAAAATCGGATATGATAGCGAATGGAATGGCAAAGGCCATCGTGAAGGGCGCGCCCTTCACGTCCGCAGGAGCTCCTGCGGACGCTTCGAGTCTGTAAAACTGAATATCATACCGTAATACACGCCGGTTCCGCATCGCCTGTTTTTTCAGGCAGGAACGGCAAGGAAGCAGGCCGGAAGGCCGACACGAAACGGTGCTGTGCGCGTGAGACCACGCCGAAGCGAATGTTATTCGCCGGGGCGAAAGCCAGCCATTGCGGGGAAGACCCGCGAGAAGGTAGGACGTGGACGCAGGAGAGCGCTTCTCCCTAACGCAAGTCAGAAGATCTGTATTACCGCGTTTTTTACGCGCATGGTATGTGCAGCGGCGAGCGATTTCCCTGTTGTACCGGCCCTCAGAGCCGTAATTCTGTAAATTTCGCCGCCCCGTCTGTGGAGCGGCGTTGTTTTTATGTTAACTTAAGAAAGAGAAAGGAAGAATTACATTGATGAACAGAATCAGTGAAACACGCGAACACAGGCGTGGCCATCGTCCGCTTATACGGATTCTGGCCGCTATGATTGCGTTTCTGCAAATTATAACAGGCAGCGCAATTATGGCTGGCGCTATTGGCAACAATGTTGCCGTACCGGTCATTCAATATACTGTCGGTGATTCAACAGAAAAGCAGACCGGAAAACTCCAGGAAATTGGAATTCACAATAACGCCTATGGCGTTTACGCAAGCCAAAAGGTATACCTCCTTCAGCTGCCAAAGGACGCCGTAATCAATCATAAAGATGTTTCCATCGTACAGAATCCGGAATACCCCAAAAAGATTTCAAGTTGGTATATCTACGGAAGCGGAAAAATGGTTGGTAACTCCGCCTCCAAGACAAATTGGGAATCTACGAAAAGCGAAAACGTTCAGGCTGTGCTTCTCAAGGGAGATCAGTTTAACGGAAAAAATCTGGACGAAGTAAATTCCTCCTATTATAAGCAGGTTTACAGCAAACTTCCGGCAGACACGCAGGCAAAAATCCCTTCAAAGCCCACAACAACCGGTTTTGCGCTTCGCATGAATATCATGTCGGGCACAAATAAGTTTGATGCACCGATTGTTATTGTTCAGTTCGATGATTTTGTTTTCAGCGAAATTGATACCGAAGCTCTAGACAAACTTATCAAGAAATGCGAAAGCACTTACTTTGAGCGCGACGAGGACCGGCCGCCGAACCAGTTTGGGCAGAAAACCGGTTTGCTTCTGAGCAGCTTTACCGAGGTGAGCGCAAATGCCTATCGCAAAGCGCTGACTGACGCGAAAAACTGGCGTGCGCTCTTGTTCGACAGTGACGGCAATCCGTCCAAAGAATATAACATCAAAGCAAACCAAGAAAAAACTGACAATTATGTTGCCTCCCTGACTGCTGCGGTGAGCGACCTGGCCAAGGCCTGGGATCCGTACAGCAAATGGACGCTGGCCATCGACGGCATTCCCGGGCTGTGCCGTCTGGCGGACGCGGCGGCTGAGAACACCGCCTATACCGCGGCCTCCCGCAAGACGCTGAAGGACGCGCGTGACGCGGCGAAAACCCTCTTGGACAAGAAAATCGCGAACAGAGAGAATCTCACCGCCAGCGAGTATAACGATCTGCTTGACGCGTACCGGACGCTCTATGACGCATACTATACCGGCCTTCAGAATGAGGCGTCCTCTGTCCGCGTCCACGTCCGCATCGCGGACACGGCCAGCGTAAAGCCCTCCAGGCACAGCCCGTTCCTCAGCGAATGGGCAGCCACGACCTGGACCGGCACGCTCACGCTGACGGATGATCAGACGCTCGGCGCAGTTGAGACGGCGCTGAAGGACAAGCTCTATTATGAGGGCCGGAACGACGGTCTCGGCAGCGCAAGCTATCTCTTCCTCATCAACGGCATCTATCCCAACAGCCTGCGCAATACATACAGCGGCTTCTATTTCAGCGACTATGCGGACAACACCTATTATTCCGACCGCTATACCCTGCACGACGGCGACACGGTGGAGCTGATCCTTGTGCCCACCCCGACCGTTCCGTCCTATACGGGCTACAATAATCTGGATGTCACCGACGCGCTGCGCTTTATCCAGCGCGCACGCTTTGAGCAGAACGGCGAGGAGGTCACGACGCTCACCGTCGACGAGGGCGAGGAGCTGACGCTCCACGTCTCGCGCGCCTATGCCGCCCTGCAGACCTATACGGGCGAATACACAGCCTTCTCTGGCGCAAAGCTCTTCTCCTCTCCGGAGGGAAGCGGCGCGGCGCTCACGGGCGAGACCTATGCCGACGCCGCGGCCCCGACCACGGACACCGGTCTTGTGACCGATGAAAACGGCGACGTGACCGTCCGGCTCTACAGCCCCGGCTGGATCCACCTCTATGCCGTCGACATCAGCGCGGACAAGGGCTTCTATGGCAATACAGACGTTTCCAACGCCAAGAACATCGAGGCCCTTCCGTGCATGACGGCCGGCGCCTCCGTCTGGGTCGAGGTCAAGGCCAAGACCGGAGACGAGCTGAAAGCAGGTCTGGACGACCTGATCGCCCAGCTCGACGAGAGCTATGACAACCTCGAGCGCATCCGCCTGACGGCGGCGGAGCTTGAAACCGTCGATGCCGATTACGCCGCCAAGCGCGAGGCCATCGCGGGCGCGCAGAGTCTCTCCGAGGGCAGCAAGCTCCTGCAGGCGTTCCAGAAGAGCCTGCAGACGCTGCTCGCCGCGCACCCCGCCTCCACGCAGGGTCTGGCCGAGGCGCTCAACTATCTGCCGGATTCCGTTTCCGATTTCACCCAGGGCTTCCGGGCAAGATTCGAATCCGTCAAGGCCATCGCCGATTCTCTCACGGCCTATCAGTACCAGCAGCTCACCGGCCCGCAGAAGGCCAAGTATGAAATGCTTCTGGCGGCTTACGGCGAGGACGGGACCGGTCTTCCCGACGCGGTGAACCCGACGGTCACCGTTTCGATCAAGGAAGGCAGCGAGTGGCAGTCGGACTTCCTCGCCGGCAACGACAGGAGCTACACCAAGTATGTCTCCGCCGAATACGCCAACGACGATGCGCGCGTGAACGTCCCCAAGGCCACGCAGACGTATAACCGCGTCCGCGCCGCGCTCGGCTCGTTCGACGCGACCGGCTATCATGTGCAGGAGGGCTCGCGCTATCAGTTCACGATCGCCCGCGTGCTCGACCAGAACGGCGGCGAATGCACCTACAACGGCATTGTAAAGCGCGTCGAGGTCCTCGATGCCGACACCGGCCTGCCGCTGGACGCCGACATCGGCATTTACAACTATACCTCGTCCATCTTCGTCAGCTCCAACTGCAAATTCTTCGCCGACCCGGATCAATACGTCGAGAGCGCGAAGGACTACGGCTACGAGGGTACCTACGGCATGATTGCCGCGCAGGTCACCATCGATTGCGTCCTGCCGCACAACATTCAGATCAACGTCTATCTCGAAGCAGCCGGAACACCCGACCCAATGATCGCCATCCGCGACGCGGCAAAGCAGGCGCTCGACAAGGAGCTCAAAAACTACACGCACACGGCGTACACCAGCGAAAACTGGACGCTTGTCGTCGGCAGCTATAACAACGGTCTTGCCGCCATCGACCGCGCCCAGACTGAAGAGGCCGCAGCCGCCGCGCGCGACAAGGCCATCGCGGCCATGTGCGCCGTGGAAAAGCAGGCGGCAGACCAGCTTGGCCGCGTACACGTGATCGTGGAAAATACCCTCTTCCCCAAAAGCATGTGGCCCACGGATAAGACCTACTGGTCCGGCACGCTGGTCGACGAGTGGATCGATCTGACGGAAAGCGACACGATGATGAGCTGTGTCGTCCGTGCGCTGGAGCTCAACGGCTGCAGTCAGGAGGGCGCAGAGAACAACTACATCAGCTCCATCAGCGACGGCGCAGGCCATAAGCTCTCCGAGATGGACGGCAGCGGCGAATCCGGTTGGATGGGCACGCTCAACGACTGGTTCACCTACCGCGGCTTCGGCGAATTTACCGTAAAAAACGGCTGGCTGAGCGACGGCGACGTCATCCGCATCATGTATACGATGTCGGGTCTCGGCGCGGATCTCGGCAGCATCTCCAGCAAGGCCGACGGCGGTCAGAACACCACGCTCGCCTCGCTTACCGCCGAGGGCGGCGAGATTCAGGAGACGTTCCAGTCCGGCTCCGTCGGCACGACCAACAACTACACCCTTAAGATCAACGGCGCATCCGCCCAGATCAAGCTGACGCCGACCGCTGCCAACAAAAACTATCTCACCAGAATCTTCCTCAACGATAAACACACCGCCGATTTCGATTTCAGCGAAGCGCCCGTGTCCTTCTATAAGAGCACCTGGTCCATCCCCGTCAAGGTCGGCGACAAGATCTACGTCGGCTGCGGCGAAATGGGCTGGCCCACGATGAACGCGAATACCGATGTCGGCGAGAGCCAGACCTCCAACGGCACGTGGTATGTCCTGACTGTTACCGGCGATGTGACCGACGACGGCTCCGCCGCGGTCATCGCGCTGATCGACAAGAACTGCGGCACGCCGACACAGTACGGCTACAAGGCCCAGATCGAAAAGGTCACTGAGGCGCGCAGCGCCTATGAGGCACTGGCTCCCGAGGCCAGAGAAAACGTCACAAACTACCAGAAACTTCTCGCCGCCGAGGCCGGTATCAAAAGTTTCCAGAAGACCGACGCGCTGAAAGCGAGCATCGCGGCGCTTCCGTCCGTCCGCCGTGTCACACTGGACGACGAGCAGACCGTTCTGGGTGTCAAGGCAGCCTTTGACAGCCTGAGCGAAGAAGAGGCAGCCCGTATGACCGTCTACGAGGCCAACCGGATTCAAGAGCTTCTCGATAAACTTCAGGAATTCCACCACGAGATCGATCAGGCAGCAGCCGACACGATCATCAAGCAGATTTCCGATATCGGCCCCGTCACAAGGGACAGCGGCGACGCCATCAGAGCCGCCCGCAAAGCCTATGACGCGCTGACCGACGAGCAGAAGGCGCTGGTCTCGAATTATCAGGCGCTTCTCGACGCCGAGGCGCGCTACCGGGCGCTGACGGCGCCGGTCGTCCCGGTCACGCCGTCCAGGCCGAAGGACGAGACCGCGAAGCCGGATGCGTCGAAGTTTGCCGACGTTTCCAAAAACGACTGGTATTTTGACGCGGTCCAGTATGCGCTGGACAATGGCCTGATGAACGGCACGTCCGCAAGCGCGTTCACCCCGAACGCCGACACCACCCGCGGCATGATCGTCACGATCCTCGCCCGTCTCGACGGCGCGGACACCGCCGGCACCCCGTGGTACGCCGCGGGCCGGAAGTGGGCCATGGACAGCGGCATTTCCGACGGCACGAACATGGAGGCCCGCATCACCCGCGAGCAGCTCGCCGCCATGCTCTTCCGCTGCGCGAAGGCAAAGGGCTATGACGTGTCCGCAAGCGCCGACATTTCCGCCTACGCCGACGCGGCCAGCGTCTCGGGCTGGGCGAAGGAGGCCATGCGCTGGGCCGTCGGCTCCGGCCTCATCACCGGCCGCACCGCGGCCACGCTCGCCCCGCAGGGCACCGCGACCCGCGCGGAAGCCGCGTCGATCCTGATGCGCTTCATGCAGAAATACGCAAAATAACCCCTCTCCCCTCTCCGGCCCGCGCCGGAGAGGGGTTTTTCGCATGCCGAAAAAGTCCGATTTTCATACGCCGCTCATGTAGGGGCCGATGCCCACTCGCACGCCCTGTAGGGGCGGACGACTCTGTCCGCCCGCAGAATATACCGATTTTACGGCAATTTTCGGCGAATTCGAAACTTCCCAAAGGGCCGACAGAGTCGTCGGCCCCTACAGACAGGCTGGACGGCTGCAGCATAAAACCGGCGGAGCGGGGTTTTTCTTTCATAAAGGCTTGTGATCGTGCGGAACCGATGCTATAATACAATAAATTCTGTGCCGAAAGCCGCTGCCGGCGGCTTTTCAAGCGCGCACCGGTTAGTGTCATCTAACCAGAAGCAGGGCTCTCAGGAAAAGGGCTGCAACAAGGAGGAACCTATGATGCTGTATTCGGAAAAGCTCACGTTATTCACGGCCGCGCATCCGTGCGCGGAGACGATCGTCGGCGGCGCGCGGTATCGCTATATTCTGGACGGAAACGCGAACGGCAAACCGCTTGTGTTCCTGAACGGCGGGATGAATACGCTCGAAATGTGGATGGACTATGTCGACGCGCTGTCGGACGAGTGCCGGGTGCTCCTGTTCGATTATCCGCAGGAGCTGCGTACCAATCAGGATCTTGTCGCGGGCATGCGCCACATCCGCAATGAAAGCGCAGAGGAGATCGCCGCCGCGCAGGATATGTTTGAAACCATCTTCAAGGATTACAAGCAGGAAAAGGATGTGCATATCTCGGGTCTTCTGGCCGACCTCATGAACCAGACGCCCGTGACCGAGGCCGATTTTGCCGCGCTTGCGGGGAAGATCCTCCTCATCCTGCCCGATCAGGACTTTTTCTCACGGGAAATGCAGGCGGATCTCATCAGACTGATGCACGATCCGCAGATCGCGTATGTTTCCGGCGGCCATCTGTCAACGGTACTGCAGACAGACGGCTATATCCGCACCATCCGCAGCTTTCTGCATGAGCTGTGACCGGAGGCGAACGGAATGAAGACAGAAAACCATGAACGGCTGATCCGATGGGATATGCTCGGCGCGATCGGGGGGATCCTGATGGCCGCCGGAGATTGGCTGCTCGGGTGCATCCCGATCCAGGCGACGGACACGGGCATGTTCAACCGGGCTTATTATCTGTCCGGCGCCTATGGCCTGTGGCGGCCTGTACTGATCGTCGGGCTGGGCGCGATCGGGGCGTTTCTCTATTTCTTTCTGGTAAAGGCACTGAACGCGGACATCGACGCAAGGTACGGAAAAACGAAATCCGTCCAATCCCTGTGCGGGATATTCACCGCCGCGGTCGCGCTGGCCATCCACCTCTGGTCGGCGACTCTGGCATGGTTTACCGCCTATCTGGGCCCGCGCATCGGATCCGAGGCCGCCCTCGCCGCGGTCGCCGCCTATCAGGACGATATGCTCGCCGCGATCCTCCCGATGTACCTTCCGATGGTATTGATGATCGGGATCCATTTTGTCATGCTGCTTACCGGCAAGACCCGGTATCCCCGTTGGATGCTCGTGTTTCACCCGGTCACATGGAACATCCTTCTCGCAGGCATCCCGGATCTTGCGCAGGCCATGCAGGTACCCGCCGCCACATGGATGTCCGTCATGAGCCAGAGCAGCACGAACAGCGCGATTGTGATCTGGTGCATCGCGGCTGCGATTTATGAGGAAAAGCGCGCGTAAACGAAATTGAAACAGCGCAAAGCCGCCGGCTATGCCGGCGGCTTTGTCTGAATGGAGCGTTTCCGTTATGCGCCAAGCGTCAGCGCGCGGACGGCTTCGACCAGATCGACGGTCTGGGCGCGGGAGACGAGCGCAACCGGCTCGCCGTCCACGGCGGCGATACAATTCCCGCCGTCATAGCGATAGAGCGTCAGGGTGAAGGTCGGGAAGTCCTCGTTATCCAGATGCACGGTCAGAGATATTTCCTCCTGTCCGGTGGGTGTTTCGTCCGTGAAGCTGACGGCGGTCAGCGAGCGCAGCGCGGTGCGCAGATCGTAGACGTCAAATTCTGCGCCGTCATACGTCCACGTTCCCTCCGCATCCTCATCGTCTTCGTCCGCGGGCGGGTTATAGGTAAATGTGTAGGTCTCATCTTCCAGCGTATACGGCTGCTGGAACGCATAATGCTCCCGGTCGGCCTCAACGACCAGACCGTCCGCCTCCTCCACGCCGTAGCTTTCCAGCACGCTGTAAAGGTTCGTGAGCGTGCCGCCCTCCGTCGGCCCGGCGATGACCAGCAGCTTGTCGCCGTTTTCCAGATAGTCTTCCAGCAAACCGGCTTCTTCGTCGGAAATATCGCTCTCCGGCGCGTAGATCAAAAGCGCGTCCGCGTCCTCGGGGATCTCATCGGTGTTGAGAAGCGAGAAGCTCTCGAGTTCCATGTTTTCCTTTTCGATCTGCGTCTGAAACTCTGTCGGCAGCTCCGCCTCGCCGTGCCCTTCGAGCGTATAGACCTTCGGCAGCTCGTCGGAGATCACATAGTCGATGGCAGACGTGATGGCGCCCTCGCCGTCGAACGAGTAAATGTAGGAATACGTCGTGTAGTCCACGTCCGTCAGATAAATGTCGTTGTAGCTGATATACCGGCTCTTTTCGCCGCACTCGACAATCAAACTGTTGTTCGGCACGTCCTCGTCGGTATACTGCGCGGTGAACGTCGGATAGACGTCCGGATTCTTCTTGGTCACGGTAATGTGCGAGGACAGGCTTTCGTACTTGCCGAGCAGGTTTTCGATCACCTCGTCCTCTTTTTCGGACTGCACGACCCAGTAGATCGTAACGTCTTTCTCCAGATTATTGACCACGACCTTTGTGCTGCTTGTGATGGAATAGAGCTTTGTGGCGCTGATGTCCAGCTTCGTGAGTGCTGTGGGAAGTACGGAGGCGAGGATATTCACCGCGATCAGAATCGCCAGCACAACGGCGGTCACGGCCAGCGCATACGAACCGCCCTTTGCCGCGATGCGGCGCTGCAGCTTTTGGTGCTTCATCAGTTGTACCTCCGTTTCTCCAAAGACTGCACGGGAACAGACCGAGCGCGATGACGGACGCGTAAAAGACCAGCGCCGTCAGGTCAAACACGCCGTTCACGAACGTCGTGAACCGGTCAAAGAGCGAGAGCTTCTGCATCAGCTTCGGAAGAAGATTCTCAAAGCTGTCGCCCATAAAATAGTAGCAGCCCAGAACGATCACGATCAGTCCAGCGCCCACGCCGAGCGAAATGACGTTGTTCTTCGTCAGCACCTTCACGATCACGCCTGCGAGCGCCGCCAGCACGCACAGCGCAATCGCCGAGCCGAGACTGGTGGACGAGACCTGTTCCGCCAGCGACACGCTGAAATAGTTGAACAAAAACAGCACGATCGCAATGCCCGCCGCGAAGCCCTGATTGTCGGTCAGAGACGAAATGAACATCCCGACCGCGATGAGCGCCGCGCCCATCCCGAAGAACGCGAAGATCGAGCCATACGCGCCCGGTAAGTAAACCTCGCCGTACTGCGCGAAAATTATCGGATAGACCGCGATGATCGCCATCGGCAAAAAGAACATCGCGACCAGCGACAGATATTTCCCGCCCACGATCTGCCATGTGGTGAGCGGCAGGGAGTATAACAGCTGGTCGGTCTTCTGCCTGCGTTCCTCCGCGAACGAGCGCATGGTGAGCACCGGGATGATGACCACCAGAATGATGGAGATGTAATTGAGGGCGTATTCAAAATTCGCGACCGACGCCTGAATGTTATAGATCATCGCGCCCACGCCGACGATGCACAAAAGCGCCGCGCAGAATACGTACACCGTCAGCGAATTAAACGCGCTGCGAAGCTCGTGTTTGAGGGCTGCGATCATTGTTCCACCACCTCGCTTTCTGTTTCAGGCGCTTCCTCCGCGCCGGCTTCCGTGAGCTCGAGGAACACATCCTCGAGATTTGCCTTTTTCATCCGCATTTCAATGACGGGAAGACTCTTTGCCGCAAAAGCAAGTGTCAATTTTCCGCAGACATTCTTTGCGTCCGCACCTTCCGCGAGATTTGCCGTCACGCTGCAAACACCGTCCGCTTCGGATACCTCCCAGCCGGACAGCCCCTCTGTCTGCGCGAGAGTTTCTTCGGCCTGCACTTTTCCAGCTTCGACTTGAAATGTAATTGCATTGGAGGCCGTCAGCAGCTTTTCGAGATTCTCCGGCGCGTCGAACGCGACGAGCCTGCCCTTGGAGATGATCAGCACCTGTTCGCAGACCGCCTGCACCTCGGAGAGAATGTGCGAGCTTAAAATAACTGTGTGCGTTTTTCCAAGCTCCTTGATGAAATCGCGGATCTCAATGATCTGGATGGGGTCAAGGCCCACGGTCGGCTCGTCCAGAATAATGACCTGCGGGTTTCCCAGCAGCGCCTGCGCAATGCCGACCCGCTGCCGGTAGCCCTTGGAGAGCGTGCCGATGAGCCGGTCGCGCACGTCGGCAATACCCGCGCTTTCGACCACCTCGTCGATCTGCGCGCGCAGCGCCTTGCCGCGCAGGCCCTTTGCCTCGCCGACAAACTCGAGATACTCCTGCGGCGTTTCGTTCATGTACACGGGCGGCTGTTCGGGAAGATACCCGATCAGCTTCTTCGCCTGCTCCGGGCTTTCCAGAATGTCAAAGCCGCCGATCCTGATCGTGCCGTCCGTCGGGGACAGACACCCCGTCATCATGTTCATCGTGGTCGATTTTCCCGCGCCGTTCGGCCCCAGGAAGCCGTAGACGTGCCCGTCCTCGATCGTGAACGACAGGTCGTTCACCGCCAGAAACTCGCCGTAATACTTCGTCAAATGCGTCACTTCGATCATGTGCACCGCTCCTTCCGGTTTGATTACCCGGCGATCATACACGCGCGACCTGAAACGAGCTTGAAAAAACGCCCGTGCGTTCCGAATCGGAACACACAGGCGTTTTCTTTATAGACGTACCGTAAATGTGATCTCTCTGCCGTTCTGCCGCGCCCTGATCGTGCCGCCGTGGGCTTCCACGGTCGCCTTTGCGATGGAAAGGCCCACGCCGCTGCCACCGGTATTGGCGCTTCTCGAAGCGTCCGGGCGGTAAAAGCGCTCAAAAAGGCGCTTGCAGTCGAACTTTTCCGCGCTGGGAAGCGTATTGCAGACCTCGATCTCCGCGCGCTTTCCGCTGCGGCAGACGTGCAGGCGGATGACGCCGCCGTCCGGGGAATATTTGACCGCGTTGTCCAGCAAAATCGACACCAGCTGGCCAATCGCCGTGCGGTCGCCCGTGACCATGATCCCATCTTCAATATACTGCGTATATTCCCTGCCCTTTGCCGCGGCCAGAGACGAAAACGGCTCCGCGATCTCCCACACGGCGTCGCTGAGGGAAAATTCCGTGCGTTCGGGGAACGGGTTTTCCTCATCCAGCCGGGAAAGCGCCACAAGGCTGGCGATCAGTCTGGACAGCCGCCCGGACTGCACCTGAATGTTATGCACCCATTCGTTTTCGCCGTCCTCCATGGCCAGCACATCCGCGCTGGTGGAGATCGCGGTCAGCGGGGTCTTCAGCTCGTGGCCGGCGTTCGTGATAAACTGCTTCTGCGCCTCCATGTTTTTGAGATACGGCGTGATCGCCCGCCGGGAAAAGAGCACGACAAGACCAAACACCACCGCAAGACACACAGCGGCGATGGCCAGCGTGATGAGCAGCAGCGACCGCATCGTCTGGATCTCCCGCTCGGAGTTGAGGAACAGCACCACCGTTTCATCCTCCGTCGTGCCGACCAGATAGCGGTAGCCGCTCTCATAGCCATGCGCTTTCCCGCTTTCCAGCACGGCATCCGCATAGCAAAAAAATGCGCTGCTGGAAAGAATGGCCCGCGCAAAATTTCTGGTCGCGGCGTTCTGCTTTTTCAGGTACATTTCAGGCCGCGCTGATAAAATGCCGTCATACAATGGAAAGGAGCATCACAATGGAGCTTACCGGAAGCTGCCGGCATGAGCTGAAATATCAGATCAGCCCTGCCGACGCGCTCGCGCTCAGACAGCGGCTCAGGACCGTCATGCAGCGCGATCCGCACGCGGGCGCGGATGGACGTTATACGATCCGGAGCGTCTACTTTGATAACTACAGGGACAAGGCGCTGCGGGAAAAGATCGACGGCGTGCAGACGCGCGAAAAATTCCGCATCCGCTATTACAACGACGATTTTTCTTTTATCACACTGGAAAAGAAGCTCAAGCACAATGACCTGTGCAGGAAGCTCGACGCCCCGCTGACTGTCGAGGAATATCGGAGGATCCTGCAGGCCCCGGGGCCGTGGATGCTTGAGCACCCGGATGGGCTTGTCCGGGAGCTGTACTGCAAAATGAACATGCAGCAGCTGCGCCCGCGCGTGCTGGTATCCTATGTGCGCGAGCCGTATGTCTATGCCGCCGGGAACGTCCGCGTGACCTTCGATTCCCATATCCGGACGAGCCTGTTCCAACGGGATTTTTCAGGCGGCGCGGTTTCGGCTATCAGCGCCGCAGACGTCCCCGGCGATCTCATTTTAGAAGTAAAATATGACGCCTTTCTGCCGGAGATCATCCGCTGTCTTCTGCAGTCAGAAGCGCTTCGCCAACAGGCGTTTTCCAAATACGGCGCGTGCCGCCGGTTCGGTTAAAAAACAGGAGGAACTGACATGACATTCAACGACATTTTCAAATCCAGCTTTCTGGAGAACGTTTCCGAGTTTTCCATCCTCGATACCGTCATCGGTCTGGCCGTCGCGCTGGTGATCGGCCTGTTCATTTTTATCATCTACAAGAAAACGCTGACCGGCGTACTGTATTCCAGCGGCTTTGCACTGACGCTGGTGGGTCTTTCCCTTGTCACCACGCTGGTCATTATGGCCGTCACGTCCAATGTGGTGCTGTCGCTCGGCATGGTGGGCGCGCTGTCCATCGTCCGGTTCCGTACTGCTATTAAGGAGCCGGTGGAGATCGTGTTCCTGTTCTGGTCGCTGGCGGTAGGCATTGTGATCGGAGCCGGGATGATCCCGCTGGCCGTCATCGGCTCGGCCATCATCGGCGTGATCCTTCTGCTGTTTGCCAACCGCAAAATTCACAACAATCCCTACATTCTTGTGACACACTGCGCGGATGAGGCCGCGGAAACCACCGTGCTGGATATTCTCGGCAAGCAGACCGCGCACTGCATCGTCAAATCCAAAACCATCACTGCCGCCGGGATCGAGCTGACCGCGGAGCTGCGCACAAAAGACGCCTCCACGGCCTTTGTCAATACGATCGCGCAGCTCACCGGCGTGGAAAATGCGACCCTTGTCAGCTACAACGGCGAATACCTGTCGTAACGGAGGAAGCACATGATCGCTCATAAACACATCACGAAAATTATCGCTGTGGTCATGGCGGTCGCTGTCTGTCTGTGTCTTTGCGCGGTCGCGTTTTCCGGCCAGATCACCGCGGCGATGGGAAACACGGGCGTTTCCATGGAGTATGAGACAAAACTCTTCGATACCGGCAGCGTCCTGACAGTCAATATTCTGATGGACGAGGCCGACTGGAATGATATGCTGGCTAACGCCGCGGCGGAGGAATATTACCAGTGCGATGTAGAAATAGGCGGCAAGACCTTTTACCGGGTGGCCATCCGTCCCAAGGGCAACACCAGCCTGACCTCTATCGCCAGCGACCCCACCACCGACCGCTACAGCTTCAAGCTGGAATTCGACCACTATGTAGACGGGCAGACCTGCTTCGGTTTGGATAAGCTGATCCTGAACAACAACTATGCCGACGCCACCAATATGAAAGAGGCGCTGATCTACGATATGTACCAGTATCTCGGCGCGGACGCTTCCCTCTACAACTACGCCAAAATTTCCGTCAACGGCGAGTATTGGGGCGTCTATCTCGCGCTGGAAGCGGTGGAGGACAGCTTTCTGCTGCGCAATTACGGCGTGCAGAGCGGAGCACTCTACAAGCCGGACAGCATGAACATCGGCGGCGGAAAAGAGTTCGGCGGCGGTTTCAATGCCGGCGATATGGACTTTGGCGGCATGACCCCGCCGGATACAGCTCCGGAGGCCGGACAGCAGCCGCCGGACGGCGGCCCCGGCGATAACTTCGGCTTCAAAGGCGGCGGAGGCGGCTTTTCCGCAAACGGCGGCGCGGATCTCAACTACACGGACGATGAACTGGACAGCTACGAGACCATCTGGGACGGCGCGGTCACAGACACCACAAAGGCCGACCACAAGCGGGTCGTTACCGCCCTCAAGAACATTTCCGAGGGCAATGATCTGGAAGATTATATGGACATCGACAATCTGCTCCGCTATATGGCCGTGCATGTCTTCTCCGTCAACGAGGACAGCCTGTCCGGTTCTATGGCGCACAACTATTATCTCTATGAATCCGGCGGAAAGCTGAATCTCATCCCGTGGGATTACAATCTCTCCTTCGGCGGCATGGGCGGCGGCAAGGACGCGGCGAGCGTCGTCAACAGCGCCATCGACGACGCATTCTCCATCACGGATTTCTTCGACACCCTGATGGCGGATGAGACCTGCCACAGCCAGTATTACGCCTATCTGCAGCAGCTTGTGCGCGAGTATCTTGACGGCGGCGGATTTGACGCTTTTTATGAGCGGGTGCGCGGCCAGATCGACGCGCTTGTGGAGACAGATCCCACCGCGTTCTATTCCTACGACGAATACCGGACGGCAGCCGATACGCTCTATCAAGTGGTGAAGCTGCGCGGCGCGTCCATTCAGGGCCAGCTCGACGGGACGATCCCCTCCACGGAAAGCACGCAGCGCGGCAGCGACGCACTGGTGGACGCCTCCGCGCTGGATCTCAGCGTGATGGGCAGCATGAATACCGGCGGCGGCGAACAGCCGCGCGGAGCTGATTTCTCTCAACCTGACGGAGAAAGCCGGGAACCCGCTGACGATCCGCAGCAGCCGGCGGAAGCCGCGCCGGATCGCGGCGATGGCAGTTTCGGCGGCAGACCGTCCATGGACGGCTTCCCCAGCAGCTCCGGAAGCACCTCCCCGGCAGCTTCCCCGAATCCCCTGCTCCTGTACGGAATATCCGCGCTGGCGATCACCGCGGCAATGCTTTTCGCGCTTCTGTACCGCAGAAGGCCTGGAACTCGGTGACGGCGCGGATCATTCGCCCGCGGGGCATCCGGCGCAAACAGAATCGGCGCGCCATCCGCAGGCGGATGGCGCGCCGGATTTCTATGATCGGAGCTTGCCGCTTCCTGTTTTTAAATCACGCGGAAATCGCAGTGGGTAAGGATGGGCTGCCGGCTGTGGACTTTGAAGAAGTCCAGCAGCAGATCGGACATTTCTGTGCCGATCTCCCGCAGGACCGGGCAGCCGACATAGCAGTTGTACCCGCCGGTCCCGCTGGCGCGGTAGCTGCTGAGGCAGGCGGTGAAAACATCGTCGTCCGCGACGGGGCGGCTGTTTACGCAGAGCTCCGTGACGCGCTGCCCGACCGGGCGGGAGCAGTCAATGACGTACTGCACGCCGGCATAATAGTCGTAATTGTAATGCTCGACCTTCGGCTTCAAAAACGCATCCGAAATGCAGAGCGTCCCGTCCGCGTTCCGGGTGAAATACTCCGCGCTGCGCTCCATCGCCCGGCGCAGGACCGCGCCGGTGATCCGCAGCACCGTCAGGGTATTCGTGTAGGGATAGGCATTCAGGATATCCCGGCGGCGTACGGTCTGCGGCAGGCCCGCCGCGTCGTTGGCAAGACTCGTGACGGAGATCTGCGCGCCGCTCGCGGCCATCTGCACGGTGTTGAACAGATCCGCAAGCGGCGTTCCGTTCGCGGCCATGCGCAGCGGCGTATCCAGCGTCAGCGGCGCTTCCAGATGCCCGACGACCTGATCGAGCCAGTCCTGCGCGCCGCGCTCCATCTCTGAAAATTCCGTGAGCCACTCTGTGCGGCAGGGGCCGCCGGCGCGGATCGTCCGGCTGGAAAAGCGCGTGCCGCTGTCCGACACGGCGGCCTCCACGCGCAGGAATTCCTGTCCCTTGTCCGACGGCTGCACAACGAAGGTATTGCGCACCATCTGGCCGGGGACGGACATATGCTGGTGACCGGTCAGGAGAATGTCGAAGTCCAGCTCCTGGCAGATGCGGTAGGCGACGTTCTCATGCGTTGTGGAAAGCGTCCGGCCGCTGGCAAGATCCCGCTCAAATCCGCCGTGATAGACGCATACGGTCAGATCGGTCTTCTCTTTCAGCGCCGCAAGCGCGGCGGCTGCCGCCGGGATGGGATCGTCGATCCGGATCCCGGCAAGATGCTCCGGGCGCTCCCAGATGTTTACATAATCAGTGACAATGCCGACGATACCGACGCGCAGCCCGTTTTCCAGCACATGCACGCGCGCGGGAAAGCGGACGCCGCCCTCGTCCCAGCGGACGTTTTCGCAGACGCAGCGCGCCCGAAGCGCATCCAGATAGCTGTCCAGATACGGCATGCCGTAATTGAAGTCGTGGTTGCCGAGCGTCACATAGTCGTATCCGCAGCGGTTCATGATCTGGGCAAACTGCGCCGCGCTGCCGACCGTATCATGGCAGAAGGCCCCGAACGGCGAGCCCTGCAGCAGATCGCCGCCGTCGATGATGAGCGTATTGCCGTCCTTTTGGAACTGGCTGGCGCATTTGAACAGACCAAGATTTTTTTCTTCCTGACTGCGGTAATCCGTGGGATAGATATAGCTGTGCAGATCGGAGGTAAAGCAGATCGTCAGCTTCCGTTCCTGCATATTGTTACCCCCTTGCCAGCTTGACGCGGATCTTTGCCGAGATCCACTCGATGATCAGCACCAGCACGATGAGACCCAGCAGGATCGCGCCGACCTCGTTCCAGCGGTAGGAGCTCATGGCGAAGATCAGCGGCGCGCCGATGCCGCCCGCGCCGACAAGACCGAGAACGGTCGCGTCGCGCAGGTTCATATCGAAGCGGTAGATGATCGTGGAGGTGAAGTCCGCGGTCAGCTGCGGCAGGATGCCGTAGCGGATCTTCTGGAAGGTCGTGCAGCCCGCGGCGTCCAGAGATTCCAGGATCCGCTTGTCCAGATCCTCAATGCTCTCGATGAACATCTTGGATACCATGCCGATCGAGCACAGCGACATCGTAAGCAGGCCCGCAAACGGCCCCGGCCCGGTCACGCGGATGAACATCAGGCCATAGACAAAGGCGGGGATGGTGCGGATCGCGGCGATGAGCACGCGCCCGACGAGCGCCACGCCCTTCGGCACCAGATTGCTGGCAGACAAAAACGACAGCGGCAGCGAAATGACCGCGCCGACGATCGTGCCGAGGAACGCGATGCAGAACGTCTCCAGCAGCAGATAGGGCACGCCGTCCGTGCCGAGCGTGAACAGGAGCTTCGCAGACGGATGGAAAATGCCGGAGAGAATGTTGCCCGCGACCTCCAGACCGTTGCCGGTGGGATTGCTGACCTTGACGGCAGAGCCGGACCAGGCAAGCAGGCACGCGACGGCGAAGGCCGCCAGCAGCTTCCAGATCCATGCCTTTGGTGCGGAGGCATAGGCTTTGAGAATTTTTTCGTTCATAGCCGTCCCCTCCTTACGTCAGGCGCTTGCGCAGCGCGTGGCTGACGCCTTCGATGATCATGACGGTGATAAACAGCACGATCAGGATCATGCCCAGACTGTCATACTCGCGCCAGCCGATCTTTTCATTCATGATGAGGCCCAGACCGCCCGCGCCGACATAACCGAGGATGGACGCATAGCGCACGTTGCCCTCCAGACAGAACAGGGATACGGACAGATACGTCGGCAGCACCTGCGGAAAGACGGCGGTCACGAATGCGCGCAGCCGCGTCGCGCCGAGGGCTTCCAGCGCCTCATACGGGCCCATATCGACGGTCTCGATGATCTCGAACAGCTGCTTGCCGACGTAGGCAAACGTAAAGACCGCGATGGCGCAGGTACCGGCCATCGTGCCGAGGCCGAAAATATACGTTGCGATCAGCGCGCAGACGAGCGTCGGCAGCGTCCGTACCAGACTCAGAAACAGGCGCACCAGAAACACCACGACGCGGTTCGTCACGATGTTGCTGGCCGCGGCGATGGCAAACGGAATGGCCAGCACCGCGCCGATAAACGAGCCGAGGAACGACATTTTGATCGTGTCCCACAGCGGCTGCCAGATCTTTCCCAGATATGCGGCGTTGGGCGGGAACATGGCCTTGAGAATGTCAAAGAATTTGCTGCCCTTCTTCACCAGAACGGAGAAATTGAAGCCGGTCACGCGGACGGATACGGCCGTCAGCAGCACCAGGATCAAAATCACCAGCGGCGCGCGGCTGCGCTTTTCCTCGACGACGGTGCCGTCGGAAAGCGTATAGCGGCGGGGCGGGAACATGCGGTCATACAGACTCATACGGCAGCCTCCGAAACAGCGTCCTCCCCGTAGATCGCATCCAGGACCGCCTGATCGACCTGCTTCGACGGGCCGTCATAGACGATCTTACCGGCGCGGATGCCGATCACGCGGTCGGCGTATTCCAGCGCCAGCTCCACATGGTGGATGTTCAGAAGGATCGAGATGCCAAGCTCCTGGTTGATATGTACGAAGTCTTCCATGACCTGCTTGGCCGTCACCGGGTCGAGCGCGGCGACCGGCTCGTCCGCGAGAATGATATGCGGATCCTGCGTCAGCGTGCGCGCCAGCGCGACGCGCTGCTGCTGGCCGCCGGAAAGCTGATCCGCGCGCATGTAGGCCTTGTCCAGAATGCCGACCTTGTCCAGCGATTCGAGCGCTTTGAGCTTGTCCTCTTTGCGGAACGCGCCCAGCAGCACCCGCCAGAACGGCATGTCCGGCACGCAGGCGGCGAGCACGTTTTTGATCACGCTCGTGCGCGTGACCAGATTGAACGACTGGAACACCATGCCGATCCCGCGGCGAAACTGCCGCAGGCGCTTGCCGGACAGGCCCGTCACGTCGGTGCCGTTTACGGTCAGCGTGCCGGACGTGATCTGGTGCATGCGGTTGACGGCGCGCAGCAGCGTGGACTTGCCCGCGCCGGATCGGCCGATGATGGCGACGAATTCGCCGTCGTCGATGCGCAGACAGACGTCGTCCAGGCCGACCGTGCCGTTGGGATATACTTTGGATACGTGGTCAAATACGATCATAAAGCGTCCTCATTTCTGATATGAAGCGCGGGGAGGGCCCGCACAGCGGAAGGTATCTGCCGTGCAAGTCCTCCCCGCGTCGGGAAAGTTTGATTATCAGCCTGCTGCGGTCAGCTCCTGAATGAGCTTCTGCGCGGCACGCTCGTTGTCATAGTCGGAGGCCTGTGCCTTCTGATAGCCGTTGTGGCTGTAGATGGCGATGACCTGCTTGCCTTCTTCGGTGTTGCCGATGTTGATGAACGCATCCTGCAGGGCTGCGATCAGATCGGCGTCCATGATCTCGGAGTTCTTGCTGACCGAGATGGTGTCGTTGTAGATCGGAGCGGTGACGCCGATGACGTTCGTCTCTTCCCAGATGGAGCCTTCGCGGCCGAATTCAGTGTTCCAGCGCTCGGCGTAGTCGCGGCGGGCGTCGGCATAGGTCACGAGAACGTCGACCTGGCCGGAAGCCAGACGGGCGAACGCGCTTGCGTAGGAATCGGACTGCACGGCGCTGCTCAGATCGGAAATGCCCTTGCCGTAGCGGTCCTGCAGCCACAGAGCCGGGTAGATGTAGCCGGCCGGAGAGGACGTGCCCATGACGCTCCAGTTGGCGCTGTTGAGATCGTCCCAGGTCAGCTCTTCACCGGCGTTGACCTTTGCGGCCAGCTCCTGGCCCTTTTCGGACGGGCCGGCGATGAACAGCGCGCGGTAGGAAACCGCCTGCTTGTCGGAAGCCTCGGTGGGCTGGCCGTCGTTCCAGTCCTTGGCGTTGTCGGAATCCTTGCTCAGACCGTCGCGGGTCGCGGTCAGGATGACCTCTGCGCCGTCGTCATACAGAACGTAGGTGCCGCCGGGGATCAGGCCGACATCGATGGTGCCGGCTTCCAGACCTTCGCCGACCGCCTCATAGGTCGTGCCGACGGTGATCTCGACTTCGCCAACGTCATAGCCTTCCTTGGCCAGCTCCGTCTTCAGCAGCTCCTTCAGCGGCTCGGTCGCGGTGATGATCTCCTGTGGCTCGCGGGAGGGAACGAACGCGACCTTCAGCGTTTCGATGGTCTTGGCAGCGGTGTCGGTGGTGTCGGTGGTTTCTGCGGCATCCGCAGTGTCGGTGCTGTCGGTGGATTCAGCGGGTGTCTGCGCGTCCTGTGCAGTCTGATTGCTGCTGTCTGCAGCGTCCGTGCTCTTTGCGGCGCAGCCGGCCAGAACGCCGAGCAGCATCACGAGCGCAAGCAAAAGTGCAAGAATTTTCTTCATTGATCATTCCTCCATTAAGACTGTCTGTTTCTGTTTGTGCCGCCCTTCCGGCCGAAACCCTCCGGGCAATGGACTGCGGCAGGGAGCAAACCCTCATACCGCATTCTGATTATAGCACATGGGCGGAGGAAAAATTTTTCCGCTTGCGTAAAAAAAGTATTTATTGCGCGGCCGGGTCCGGTGAGAAGAACCGCGCCATCAGCTCCTCGAAGATCAGGATGATATGCCCGAAGAACAGATTCGGCAGACTGCCCGCCAGCGTCTGCTTCGCACCGTCCACGACGAATACAAGGTCGGAAAGCTGTGCGAGCGTGGAGTCGCTCCGGCGCGTGAAGGAGATGATCTTCTGTCCGTGCTGTTTGGCGTGCCGCACATCGTTGAGAACCGGCTCGGTCTCGCCGCTCTGGCTGACGGCAAACATGACCGCGGTCTCGTCCGCGTCCGTGCGCTGCCGCGCTTCCTGAAAGATCATATAGTCGTAAAAATGCACGTTGCTGAAGGCCATAAAGCCGCAGATCGACATACGCTGGACGATATAGGAGCCGACAATGTTGGAAAAGCCCTCGCCGGTCGTAAAGATCTTTCCCTTTCGGCGTTCGTGCAGCAGCGCGCAGAAGCTGCTGACAAGATCGCCGGAAAAGTTGTCGATCAGGCTTCGGAGCGTCTCATCCGTCGGCTTTTCGGAGGCGGCGAGCTGGCGGCTGAGATGGTAGTAGAGCTCGCTGTAGCCGTCGAAGCCCAGCCGTTTGCACATCTTCACGATGCTTGCCGTGGACAGATAGTTTTCCGCAGCGATCTGCTGGATCCCCACGCGCTTCTCCCCGCGCTCGATGTGCGCCGTGATGCTGGTGATCACCTTGCGCTCGTCCTCCGACAGCAGATTTGTCAGCAGAAAATAATTGTCGCCCATACAAAGCCCTCCATCCGCCCTTTCACGGTCCCCTTCTCTCTGATTCGGCTTTTTACATTATAAAATATGCCGCTCATATGTCAAGAATGGCCAGGTCAAAAATCTGTGATCTCACAGGGGACGCGGCTCCAAACGGGCCGCTCTTTTTGGAGTTTCCTGCGCAGACCCGAGAATGAGCATTGCGTTTGCGCGGACAGGATGGTATAATGAACGCTGGTTAAGGCCTTCTAACCAGCATCAACCGGGGAATCCCCAAAAATGGCGGGCGAAGATCAGATCTGCCGCGTACGGCGGAGCCGGAGCAGGCGTTTCCTTTTGCCGAAACGGGTTTCACCATGCGGTAGACTATCTGCGGGCAAAAAAATACGCCGCGCGGCGCAAGCGGGAGAAGCAATATGATGAAAGTGATCCTGGCGGTCCTGTTTTATTTTCTGTACTGGGGCGCGTGCTATCTTGCCACCGGGACAGATCAAAAGAATCTGATCGGTCTGCGTTCGTATCCTGACGCGGTGCAGGCGCGCGTGCGAAGCGAACCCGCGCTTTCGGGCGCCGCGCCAAAGGAACCGTCTCCGGCCGCGATTTTGCTCAGCAATCTGGTTTTATTTACGGTCGTGTTTTCCATACTGGGACTGATTTTTAAGCGGGCGCTCGGTCTGGAACGCTATCTGGCTGCGTTTTGGTACTTCCTCGCGTTTGGCGAGGGACTGGGGCTGTTTGATCTGATCGTGGTCGATCTGCTCTGGTGGCGCAGCAGCAAGCGCATCCGCTTCTCGTTCCTGCCGGAAAAGGAAGCGTATCAGAAGCCGGAAAAGCACATACAGTCGTTCGTGCGCGGAATTCCGCTGTTCGCGGCCGTCGCCGCGCTGACCGCCGCGGTCGTGACGCTGCTGTCTTGAGCTCTGATGAAAAAGCGAAAAGAAGACCGCTATGTGCTTTGCGCGCATAGCGGTCTTCGTATTATTTATCAAGTTCAAGGATGACTATGTGTTCCGCAGAAAAGGCATGAATCTCCCGATGACGCCCTCGACCTTCACATGGCGTTTCAAGAAAATCCTCAAGGCAAACGATCTGCCGACAGATCTGAACGTTCACAGTCTGCGCCACACGGCAGCGTCGCTGTTCATTGCCAGCGGCACGGATATCGGCACGGTTGCCGGACTCTTAGGACACAGTCAACCGTCGACCACACTGGATATCTACACCCACGCCTTTGATAAGAACAAGAAAGCCGCAAGCCAGATCATGCAGAACGCATTGGAAATCTAAATAATATAGATTTTTATAATATTTAATTCTAATGTTGACAAGATCAAAATAAAATGATATTATTGAAACGTGAGGTGACACACAGATGAAAATTACAAAAACCAGCGTATGTCCTGTATGCGGAGACAGGCTAAATATCAGCAAACTGTCCTGCCCCTCTTGCAAAGCAGAGTTTCCTGTGGAAGAAAATATTTCCGAGTACGACCGGCTCGATGCCGCGCAGTCCGACTTCTTGCGTACGTTTTTAACCTGCCGCGGAAATATGAAGGATGTGCAAAATAAAATTGGAATTTCATACCCGACTGCGAAGAAACGATTGGATGAATTACTGAAGGCGCTGGGCATCGCGGACAACAATGTAGAGAATAGAAAGGAGACGGTGAATGCGGCTATGTTAGAAAGAGCGGATGATAACAGCATCAATGCGTCTGACATCATTAAGAACAAGCTGATCGACTGCGGAGGAATCGCAACAGTACGATCCGTCAGCGGCAACAGCTATGTGATCCAAGCAAACGCAGACGGAAATAGCTTTACCTGTGACGAGCTTCCAATCACCCCGCCATATGATTATGGCGTGTTTGATGTGATCGTCAGTCTTCTGTTCCGAAACGGCGGAAAGGCGAGAAAAGGAAACGGACGAAACTACAGATTCGGCTATGGCGATTGTACGGAGGACACAATTGTCGGCTGCATCGCAAAGTATAAACATATCGCAGAAGGTGCATATGCCTATGACCCAGTATTTGTATTGTCAGCAATCCTCGATTGGGCAGGAATCGCGCATAACGAGCGCGGCTATCTCGAACTGACTGCGGATTACCGTACAAGAGCAGAGGGGCGTTGAGTATGTGGTTCCGAAAACAAAAAGCCGATAAAGAAGAACGGCACAGCAGAAAGAATCAGGACGCACAGCGCTCGAAAGAGGAACCGTCCTCGTTGGAAAAGGCAAAACAGGAATACGATCTCTGGGTGCTGGCAGAAGAATATGAGGAATATGAGCGGTAAACCTTTATTTGTCCATGAAAAGGCTCCATCCAACTGAACTATGTCTCAAAGGAGAAAATTTGA
>CAKUEH010000020.1 GCA_934646185.1 uncultured Oscillospiraceae bacterium
ATATCGAGCATGTTGCGCACCAGCCGCGAGAGCCTGCGCACCTCGCCGGAGACGATCTGCATGTAATGCTGCTGCTTTTCCGGCGGGATGGTGCCGTCGAGCATGCCGTCGATATAACCGCCGATGGTGGTCATGGGCGTTTTCAGCTCATGCGAGACGTTCGCGACGAATTCCTGCCTACGCTGCTCGGATTTTTCCAGAGAATCCGCCATGGTGTTGAAGGCGTTCGCCAGATCGACGACCTCCTCGCCGCAGCCGTCCGGCACCGTCACGCGGGTATCGAGCTCGCCCCGGCCAAAGCGCCGGGCCGCGTCCGCAACCTTGGCCAGCGGCTGCGCCTGCTGGTGTGACAAAAACGTCGCCGCGGCCAGCGCCAGCACCAGCACGACGATCGCCACATAGAAAAACAGCGATGAGCTGCGCTTCATAAAGTCCGTGATCTGCGTCATGTCGGAGGAAATGACGACATAGCCGATGGTCTCGTCCGTGTCGCTCGAGACGATCGGCCTGCCCGCAATGTATCGCTTGCCGTCGTGGATCCCGTCCAGCGTTCCGACGCGGAACGTTTCTCCGCTCGCGTCGATCTCGGTGATGAGATTCGCATCGACCTGACGGCCGATGTGCTCGCAGCTGAATTCGTCGCACGAGCATAAAACGATAAAGCCGTTTTCGTCGCAGACCAGCGCCTCCGCCTCGCCGACGTCGGAGAACAGGGACAGGCTCAGCCGGAAGTCCCAGTTTTCCTCCAGCTCGCCCGTCGAGTCATACGCCTCGGCCAGCGACGCGACGGCGGCGGCGTCGGCGCTGAGCGTCTCTTTTTTATCGGCTTTCAGATACCCCAGCATCAGAAACCGGAACGAGACGCCCGTAAAGATCATACAGACCAGCAGCAGCGCCGCGATGAGGGCAAACTGCCGGCTGAACGTTGTTTTCATGGTTACAGAACCTCGAATTTATACCCGACGCCCCAGACCGTCTTGAGGCTCCACTTGTCCGACACGCCCTCGAGCTTTTCGCGCAGGCGCTTGACATGGACGTCGACGGTGCGGCTGTCGCCGAAGTAATCGAAGCCCCAGACCTCGTCGAGCAGCTGGTTGCGCGTGAAGACGCGGTTCGGGCTGGAGGCCAGATGATACAGAAGCTCCATCTCCTTGGGCGGCGTCTCGATGCGCTTGCCGTCGACGATGAGCTCGAACGAGTCGAGGTCGATGATCAGCTTGTCAAAGACCAGACGGCGGGGCTTCGTCTTGTCGTCCTCGCCGCCCGCGCGGCGCAGAACGGCCTCGACTCTTGCCAGCAGCTCCTTCATTTCAAAGGGCTTGGTGAGATAGTCATCCGCGCCCTGCTTCAGACCCTGCACCTTGTCGTTCGTCTCGCCCTTGGCCGTGAGCATGATGACGGGGGTCTTGCTGTCCTGCCGGATGGTGCGCAGGACGCTCCATCCATCCATCACGGGCAGCATGATATCGAGCAGCACCAGATCGGGCCGGACCTGCCGGAACAGGTCGATGCCCTGCCCGCCGTCGGAGGCGATGCGGGTGCTGTAGCCCTCTTTTTCAAGATACATCTGCACAAGTTCGGAGATATTCGGCTCGTCTTCGACGATCAGGATCGTTTTTGCCATAGGAGAAGCGCGCTCCCTTCTGATACAATATAATAAATATTATACTGCCGCTCCGTGCGTTTGCGTGAACATTTTGTAAAATCCGGCGCGGCAGTTTTTTCGGTTTCCGTTTTTGCCGGTTCTGTGGTATGATAATCAAAATCATGATACATGGAGGAACCCCCGATGATCCGCATCCGCGATCTCTCTTTGCCGCCGGACGGCGATATGGCCCGGCTCGTGCAGGCCGCCGCGCGGCAGCTGCGCATCTCTCCGAACGAGATCAAGCAGCTGGACCTGAAGAAAAAGTCCGTCGACGCGCGCAAAAAAAACGACGTGCGCATCATCTACACCGTCGACGCGGCCGTGAAGGGCCGGGAGGATAAAATTCTCAAAATAGCCCACAGCCCGAAGGCGTCCATTGCGCGCGACACGCTTTACCGCGTTCCGCAGCCGCAGACGCTGCCGGACGACCGGCCCGTTATCGTGGGCTTCGGCCCGGCGGGGATGTTCGCCGCGCTGGTCCTCAGCATGGCGGGGCTCCGCCCGATCGTGCTTGAGCGCGGACAGGACGCGAAAACGCGGCACGAGACCGTGCTGCGCTTCTGGCAGACCGGCGCGCTTGACCCGGAGTGCAACGTGCAGTTCGGAGAAGGAGGCGCGGGCACGTTTTCGGACGGAAAGCTGAACACCGGCGTCAAAAACGAGCGCATCGGCTGGATTTTGGAGCAGTTTGCCGAGGCCGGAGCCAGCGCCGACATTTTATACGACGCCAAGCCCCATATCGGCACGGACGAGCTGGTCACGGTCGTGCAGAACCTGCGGGAGAAGATCCTGCACTACGGCGGCGAGGTCCGCTTCGGTACGAAGCTGACCGGCCTCGAGACGGAAAACGGCCGGATCACGGCCGTCCGCGCCGAACACGCGGGCGGGGAAATCATAATCCCGGCCTCCCGCGTCCTGCTTGCCATCGGGCACAGCGCGCGCGACACGTTCGAGGCGCTGCACCGCGCAGGGATCCCGATGGAGCCGAAGCCATTTTCCATGGGCGTGCGCATCGAGCACCCGCAGCGGCAGATCAACGAGAGCCAGTACGGCCCCTTTGCGGACGCGCCGGGGCTCGGCGCGGCGGATTACAAGCTGAATGTGCAGCTGCCGGGCGGCGGCTCGGCCTATACCTTCTGCATGTGCCCGGGCGGGTATGTCGTCGCGGCGGCGTCCGAGGCGGGCGGCGTCGTGACGAACGGCATGTCCGACCACGCGCGTGACGGCGAAAACGCGAACGCGGCCCTGCTCGTCACGCTGAACCCCGCGGATTTCCCGGACAAGTCCGCGCTCGGCGGCATGTACTGGCAGCGGCAGATCGAGCAGGCGGCCTTCCGCGCGGGCGGGAGCAATTATCATGCGCCCGCGCAGCTCGTCGGCGATTTCCTGAAAAAACAGCCCTCGCAGGCGCTGGGAAGCGTTCAGCCGACCTACCAGCCCGGCGTGACGCTCTGCGAGCTGCACAAGGTCTTGCCGGAGCGCATCACCTCCGTGCTCGAACAGGCCCTGCTGGAGCTGGACAGGCGCCTGCACGGCTTTGCCCGCCCGGACGCCGTCCTGACCGCGCCGGAGACGCGCAGCTCGTCGCCCGTGCGCATTCTGCGCGACGAGACGCGGCAGTCGCGCCTGCGCGGCCTGTACCCCTGCGGAGAGGGCGCGGGCTACGCCGGCGGCATCACCTCCGCCGCGCTGGACGGCATGCTGACGGCGGAAGCGATCATCAACGAACTGAAAGGATGAAGCATATGGCACAGATCATTCCCTTTCCCGCGGACGCGGAGCAGCCGGAGCTGGAGACGCTCTCCCGCGAGGAGCTTCTCGCGCTCGCGCAGGAGCTGCGAGAAAAGCTCGCGGCGCTGGACGCACGCGAGCCGGAGGATATGATGAGCAAGGCGTATGAACGCTGGGGCGAGCGCCACGAGGCGCTCGAGGACGCGCTCGACGATCTGCTGGAGCTGCTGGACGAGACAGAGCCTTGACGTCAGGAGCCGCCCCATCCGGGGCGGCTCCTGGTTTTTTATTCGACCGGCAGCTCCTGCCGGACGCGGGCGGCCTGACGGCGTCTGGCGTTCAGACAGCCGTAGAAGCCGGGGACGAGGAAGCAGTCGGCCAGCAGCCACGCAAGCGGGCTTGCCAGACAGGCCGCGTCAAAGCCGAACGCCGGCACAGCCCAAAGACTCACGGCTGTGCGCGCGAGCATTTCCAGAAGGCCGGAGATCAGCGACAGACGGCTGTAGCCCATGCCCTGAATGGACAGGCGCAGCACGTTGACGGCCAGCAGCAGCGGCGTTGCATAGGCATAGGCGACGCTCAGCTGCTGCGTGTAGTCCATGACGCTCGCCGCCTCGTCCGCGTTCATGAACAGAAGCGACAGATACCGCGTGCCGAACTGCGCGACCAGCACGAACAGAACGCAGTACAGGATCCCAATGAACATGCAGGCATACGTTCCCTGTTTGATGCGGTCATACTTGCCCGCGCCGAGATTCTGCCCCGTGAAATTCGTGGCCGCCATGGCCAGCGCGTCAAACGGGCAGGCCAGCAGCGTATAGATCTTTCCCGCCACCGCGACGCCCGACACGCACACCGCACCGAGAGAATTGACGGCGCTCTGCAGCACAACGGAGCCGATGGCCGTGATGGAAAACTGCAGTCCGACCGGAACGCCCATGCCGAGCAGGCGCATGGCCTCCGGCCGGCTGGTCTTCCAGTCGTCCTTTTCCATGTGCAGGACAGGGAAGCGCTTTTTGAGATACCAGACGCACAGCAGACCCGAGCCGAGCTGCGAGACGACCGTCGCGATCGCCGCGCCCGCCACGCCCATGCCGAGCACGCAGACCGTCAGCAGATCGAGCACGATATTGATGAACGAGGCCGCGGCCAGGAACCACACCGGCGATTTGCTGTCGCCCAGCGCGCGCAGGACGCACGCGCCCATATTATAAAGGATCGTCGTGGGGATGCCGATGAAAATGATGAAGATATAGTCGAACGCATAGCCCATCTGCTCCTCCGGCGTGCCCATGAGGCGCAGAAGCCCGCGCGTAGCCGGAAGCGTCACGGCCAGCAGCAGCGCCGACATGATGAGCCCCAGCCAGACGCAGCCCGCCACATACCGGCGCAGCTGCCGGTATTCGCCCGCGCCGAACGCCTGCGCCAGCGGAATGGCCATGCCGGTACAAAGACCGCTGCAAAAGCCGATCACGAGAAAGTTGACCGACCCCGTCGCCCCGACGCCGCCCAGCGCCATGACGCCCAGCGCGTGGCCGACGATGGCCGTGTCGACCAGAGAATATACCTGCTGCAAAAGAAGCCCGAACAGCACGGGAACAGCAAACTGCCAGATCCGTGAAAGCGGCTTTCCAACTGTCAGATCCTGTGTCATATACATGCCCCTCCTTTTTGTCACGGATACTCGTTATATCATATTTTTTCAAATTGTCAATTCATTTTTGTACGCTCCGGACGATTCGGTGCTATCGTTTTTGTGTATAACGAACATAAGCCTATGCGCAGGCTCCCGCAAAGTTTTTTCATGCTTTCTTTACAATTCGTTTTCATATTTTTCAGCGTTATTTCAGAATCGTGCGGTATGCTAAAGGCACAAAAACAAAAGACCCACACGCACCGCACGGTGCGCGGAAAGGAGAGTTTCAATATGTCTGAAGTATTCAACAGCAATGACTATTCATCGGAACCCAACCAGCAACCGTCCAATTCCTATTCGTACAGCTTTGAGCAGTCCGCCGCGCAGCCGCAGCCGTCCGCTCCGGCGCCCGGTCAGAAGAAAAAGAGCGGGAAGGCCGGCAAGGTCGTCGCGCTGCTGCTGGCCTGCGCGCTGGTCGGCGGAGGCTCCGGCTTCGGCGCGGCAGCGCTGATGCAGAAGAACGCGGCGCAGCCGCAGAGCACAACGCAGGCTTCCTCCGACGCCTCCGTCATGCTCGAGGGCAAGCGTCAGACGGCGGCCCTGCAGGTCGCGTCCGTCGACACCGGCAAGGCACTCACGCCGAGCGAGGTCTACGCGCAGAACGTGAATTCCACCGTCGGCATCACGACCTCCATCACCACCAACTACTTCGGCTACCAGACCACGGCGGCCGCGGCCGGCTCCGGCTTCATTCTGACGCAGGACGGCTATATCCTCACCAACTATCACGTCGTCGAGAATTCCAGTTCCATCAAGGTCACGACCTACGACGGCACCAGCTATGACGCGCAGCTCATCGGCTACGACGAGAGCAACGACATCGCCGTTCTGAAGATCGACGCGACGGATCTGACGCCGGTCGTTCTGGGCGATTCCGATACGCTGAACGTCGGCGATACCGTCGTCGCCATCGGCAACCCGCTCGGCGAGCTGACGTTCTCGCTCACGACCGGCGCGGTCAGCGCGCTTGACCGGCCTGTGACCTTCTCCACCGGCACGACCATGAACCTCATTCAGACCGACTGCGCCATCAACTCCGGCAACTCCGGCGGCGCGCTGTTCAACCTCTACGGCGAGGTCATCGGCATCACGAACGCGAAATACTCCTCCTCCGGCTCGTCGTCCGAGGCGTCCATCGACAACATCGGCTTCGCCATCCCGATCGATCAGGTCCGCTCGATCTTTGAGTCGATCATCACGAACGGCTATATCGTAAAGCCCTACATCGGCGTGACTGTCTCCGACGTGTCCTCCGAGAGCCAGAGCTACGGTCTGCCGCAGGGCGCCGCTGTCCGCTCCGTCACGGAAAACGGCCCGGCTGCCGAGGCAGGTCTGCAGGAAAATGACATCATCACTACCGCGAACGGCGAAACGATCACCGGCAGCAGCGATCTGGTCAAGCTCGTCAAGGCTTCCGCCGCAGGCGACACGCTGGAGCTGACCGTCTACCGTCAGGGCCAGACGCTGACCCTCACGCTGACCATCGGTGAACAGAAGACCGACGCGCTGCCCGCCCAGACCACCGAAGATACCCAGCAGTCTCAGCAGGACTATTATGGCAACGGCGGCCAGTCCGGCGATCAGTTCGGCGGCTCGTGGCCCTTCAGCTTCGGCTTCGGCGGCTGAGACACCCCTGATAATACCCGTTTCTGACCGGTTTCTTCTCTTTACTCCTCCACGATTTCTTCCTTCCGGTCATAAACCGGCGGACGCTGCACCCGCAGCGCCCGCCGGTTTTTATGTCTGATGATCGCTCCGCCGCTTCCAAACAAGCCGCCGCGCCTATACGGCGCGGTACGGAAGCGTTTTCCGGTCCGCGAAGCGGTAGGTGCGCAGAAACGGCTCCAGGCGCAGGCCCTTTTGCAGATAGTCGAGCAGCAAAAGCGCGCAGGCGCGGCTGTCGCTGCCGGCGTTGTGGTGGTCGAGCTCGAGCCGCAGATGCTCGCAGAGCGTGTTCAGCTTGTGGTTCTGCAGATACGGGTACGCTCTGCGGCCCATCTGGCAGGTACACAGATACGCGGCCTCCGGCTTCCAGTCGATGTGATAATCGTGCAGACAGCTGGCCAGCACCCGCAGATCGAACGGCGCGTTGTGCGCGACCAGCACGCTGTTTCGGAGCATCGGCTCCAGCAGCTGCCAGAGCGCGGGGAAATCCGGCTGGCCGCGCTCCATCTCCGGCGTAATGCCGGTCAGCGCGATGTTGAACGGGTCAAAATGCGTCTGCGGATCGACGAGCGTATAGAGCTCCTGCACGATCTGCCCGCCTTCGATCACGCTCACGCCGATGGCGCTCATGCGCCGGTTCTGCGCGTTCGGCGTCTCCACGTCGAACGCGACGTAGCGTTCTTCCATACTTCCACCCCATTTGACAGGATGGGATCAGTATAGCAGATTTTCTTCCCCTTGTCAGCCCTCTTCGATCGCGCTCGTCGGGCAGGCGTCCATGGCCTCGGCGGCGGACGCCTGCGCCTCCTCCGGCACGGGGCCGGGCTTTGCTTCGGCAAAGCCGCTGTCCTTGAGAGAAAAGACCTCCGGGCACGTTTCCGCGCACAGCCCGCAGCCGATGCAGGTGTCTTCGTTTACATGATAGTGCATATGGTTCTCCTTCCAAAAAAACTGAGCCAGCCGGGGTCTCCGGCTGGCTCTAGTATTTGCGGATTTTTTATCTTTTTTTCCTGCGCGGGAAAATTCCCTTGTCCAGCCGCGTCTTTGCCTTGCGCAGCCCCCGGCGGCAGACGAACATGACCGAGAACGCGAGCAGACCCAGCACGACGAGGATCAGCAGCGACGGCTTATCCAGCGCGCTCAGCGTAAACAGCTCCGGCAGGAAGAAGTAGCACACGATGAACGCCGCGCAGAGCCCAATGAGCATGGCCTTGCGGAGCTTATTGAGCGGCAGCGAGGTCTGGTGGACCATCAGCAGGCCCACGATGCCCATAATGCCGGTGCAGAGCGTGGAGAGCATGTCCTCTTTGATGTGGAACGCCAGATAGAACAGCATCACGCCGACCACGAGAATCAGGTCGGACAGCGCGGCGGGCAGCGCCCGGTAGATGACGTTCGGCATAAACCGGCCGCTGATACGGTTTTCGTTCGGCTCCATGGCGAGGATGAACGACGGAATGCCGATCGTCAGCGCGTTGACCAGACTCAGCTGCGCGGGTGTATACGGATAGGGGAGCGTGAAGAACAGCGTGATGAGCGAGAGCACAAACGTGAAAATATTCTTGACGAGATACAGCGACGCGCTGCGCTCGATGTTGTTGATGACGCGCCTGCCCTCGGCCACGACGGACGGCAGCGCGGAAAACTGCGAATCGAGCAGCACGATATGCGACGCCTGACACGCGACGCCCGAGCCGGAGGCCATGGCGATGGAGCAGTCCGCCTCGCGCAGCGCCAGCACGTCGTTCACGCCGTCGCCGGTCATGGCGACCGTGTGCCCGGCCCGCTTCATGGCCGCGACGAGCTTCTTTTTCTGATCCGGCGTGACGCGGCCGAAGACCGTCATGTCCTCCGCCGCCTTTGCAAGCTCGGCGTCCGTTTTGAGCGTCCGCGCGTCGACGAATTTCTCCGCGTCCGGGATCCCGGCCCGCCGCGCGACCTCGGAAACGGTCAGGGGATTGTCACCGGAAATGACCTTTGTGCGCACGCCCTGCTGCGCAAAGTAGGAGAAGGTCTGCGGCGCCTCGGGCCGGATCTTGTTGCTCAGCAAGATCAGCGACAGCGGCAGAAGCTCCGCGTCCAGCGTCTCATCCGACAGCTTCCCGTCGTACAGCGCCAGCAGCAGAACCCGGCAGCCCTTCGCCGACCATTCCTCCGCCAGCGGCAGATACCGGTCCTTTTCCGGGCAATTTGCCAGCAGGATCTCCGGCGCGCCCAGCAGATACGTCTCGTCCTCGTGGAACGACACGCCGCCGTATTTTTTCGCCGACCGGAACGGCATGGCGTCGATCGCCGTCTGCATGGAAACGCCGGTAAAATACCGCCGCAGCGCGGCCATGGTGTCGTTGTCGTCCTGCATGGCGCAGACATAGTCGGCCATGATCATGCGGATATCGTCGGCGATATAGCGATCCGGCTGTAAGGGGACGATGTCGTCGACGGTCATTTTCGGCTCGGTGATCGTGCCGGTCTTGTCGACGCAGAGCGTGTCGACGCGCGCAAGCGTCTCGATGCAGCCCATGTCGTGTACCAGCGTGCGCCGGTTCGCCAGCCGGATGACGCTGGCCACCAACGCGAGGCTCGTCAGCAGGTATAACCCCTCCGGGATCATGCCGACGATCGAGCCGACCGTGCTCGTCACCGCGTCCGCAATCGGGCTTTTCAGCCACAGATATTCCTTGATGAACATCACCGCGCCCAGCGGGATGACGAGGAAGCCGATCCATTTGATGAGGCTCGTGAGCGAGCGCATCATCTCCGACTGCGGCTGCGAGCCGGTCTGCTTGGCCTCCAGCGTGAGCCGGGAGACGAAGCTGTCCGCGCCCACGGCCGTCAGCCGCGCGCGGCAGCTGCCGGACACGACGAAGCTGCCGGAGAGCAGCCGGTCGCCCGGCTTTTTGACGATCTCGTCGGCCTCGCCCGTGACGAGCGCCTCGTTGACGCGGCACTCTCCCGCCGCGACGACGGCGTCCGCCGGGATCTGGTCGCCGGAGGAAAACACGGCGATGTCGTCCCGCACGAGCGCAGCCGATTCCAGCGTGACGGTCTGCCCGTCGCGCACGGCGCGGCATTTCGGCGCGGCCATGATCTTCAGCCCGTCGACCTTTTTCTTTACCCGCAGATCCTGCACGATGCCGATGAACATGTTGCAGAACACGGGGCCGAGGAACGTCAGATTCAGCCACTGCCGCACGGCGATCACGCAGCCTGCCAGCAGGAAGAACAGAAAGTTAAAATACGTAAAAACGTTTTTCGCGATGATCTCCCGGACCGACGCGCCGGGAGATTCGACCGGAACATTGCCCCAGCCGCCCTCCAGCCGCTCCTGCGCCTGCGCGGCGCTTAAGCCCGTTTCGGCGTCTGTCTCCAGCGCGGGGATCTCCCGCCGCTGCGGCCTGTCCGGCTCCTTCGGTTTTCGTTTCAGGAATGACGCTGCCACAAATGCCGTCCTCCTCCAAGTAATTGCTGATATCATATCACATCTTCGGCAGAATTTATCAACAAAGTGTATATTTTCAGAAAATCATAAGAAACGCCGCGGCGTCACGTGATTGCGGCAGGCTGGTGTTATCGCAGCGTTTTTACGTACTCAGAGGGCGTCATGCCGGCGACGGAGCGGAACTGGCGGGAAAACTGCTGCTGGCTGGAGAAGCTGAGCTGCTTTGCGACCTCGCCCATGGACAACGAGCCCTCCCGCAGCAGGAGCTTGCTTTCCTCGATCCGGATCTTTGCCAGATAATTGCCCGGCGTCATGTTGAGCTGCGTGCGGAAGATCCGGTGCAGATACGTCGTGCTGATGTGGACGGAGTCCGCGAGCTGCTGCAGGCTGAGCTTCCGGCCGGCGTTGGCCGAGATCGTCTGGATCAGCTGGTCGACGAGCCGCTGCTCCGCGTGATTGGTGGCCGGAAGGGGCCGCGCGGGCTTTTTGGGGCGGGTCTGCTCGTGGCGCAGCAGATCGATCAGCAGCAGCCGCAGCAGGCTTTCCACGCTGTCATATGCGTATTCCGCGGCCGCGTCCTCCGACAGCATCTGCCGCATCAGAGCGGCCTGCCGGGCGGAAAGCTCCAGACAGCGCCCGGCCAGCTGGGAGCAGGGCGAGGAAGCGCCGGCCCGAAAGGAGACGGTCAGAAAATTGACAGGGAAGTCGGCGTACTGCACGTGCCAGATGTTCCGGTCGATGAGCAGCAGCTGCTGCTGCCGGAGCAGGATATCCGTGCCGCCGACCAGATTGTGCAGCTCGCCGTGATCGACATAGACCAGCTCCAGCGCCTCATGCTGCTCGCCGCGGAAATAGAAATCCCGCGCGCATTCCTGATAAAAGAAAGTATAGAGCCTGTCCAGCTTCAGGTCGTTGGCGATGTCATGGAGCTGCATGGCCGGATGCTCCGCAAGCACCTGAAGCGCGTCCGCATGGCGCGTATAGCAGTCGAACCGGCAGAAATCGTCCAGCGCGGCGACGGAAAACCGGACGCCCGGCCGCAGGGCGAAGACGCGGTCGAGATAATAAAGACTGCGCATCTCATCTTCATAGACGACGAGCAGGGACATGCCGGAAACATAGTCCAGAATGACCGTCTCTTCCGAGCAGAATTCTTCCGCTGCCGCGCCGGAGGAAACGCTCCGGTGCAGGACATGAAGCTCGCCCTCCGGAAGCGCGGAGAGGATGGTCCCATAGGCACGCGCCTGCGCGGCGGAGAGATTTTTGATCTGCAAGCTGCCACCTCCATTCGCTCTGATTTTATCATATTCCCCAGCATGACGCAAATTCTTTTTCAAATACTTCCTGAAATTTATCGGATCATGCACAAAACGGCAAAAAGGATTGCCGGACGGCGGCAGGGCGGATAAGATGGGCATAGGATCAAAAGGAGGCAGAAAAATGGACAAACAAAAGCCGGCCCTTGTCATCATGGCTGCCGGGATGGGCAGCCGCTTCGGCGGTCTCAAGCAGATCGAACCGGTCGATCCGGAGGGGCACCTGATCATTGATTTTTCCCTGTTCGACGCATGGCGCGCCGGGTTCCGCGACGTGGTATTCATCATCAAGCGCGAGATGGAGGAGGAATTCCGCGCCTGCATCGGCGACCGGATGGAGAAATTCTTCCATGTGTCCTACGTCTATCAGGAGCTTGACCGCCTGCCGGAGGGGATCACGCTTCCCGAGGGCCGCACGAAGCCGTGGGGGACCGGTCACGCGCTGGCCTGCTGCAAGGGCGCGGTGAACGGCCCGTTCGCCGTCATCAACGCGGACGACTTCTACGGCCGCACGGCGTTTTCGGAAATCTATGACTTTCTGGCCGCGCAGACCGACGAGAGCCAATACGCCATGGTCGGCTACCGGCTGCGCAATACCGTCACGGAATTTGGTTCCGTGGCGCGCGGCGTGTGTGAGATCCGGGACGGTATGCTCACCGGCGTGACGGAGCGCACGAAGATCTTCAAGCGGGGCGACCATGCCGAACACACCGAGGACGGGGAGCACTTCCTTCCGCTGTCCGGCGACACGATCGTCTCCATGAACCTCTGGGGCTTTTCCGCGCGCGTGCTGGATGAGCTGTGGAGCCGCATGCCCGCGTTCCTTACGGACGCCATGCGGACAAATCCGCTTAAATGCGAATATTTCCTGCCGTTCGTCGTCAACGAGCAGCTGGCGGACAAGACAGCCAGCGTCCGCGTGCTTCCATGCGAGGAAAACTGGTACGGCGTGACGTACCGCGAGGATCTGGACTCCGTCCGGGAGGCCGTGACAAAAATGAAGGCAGAGGGGATCTACACGGAGCGGCTTTGGGGCTGAACAGCCGGGTGTTAGTTACAATATTATAGAAAAGAACCTCCCGCGGCATCTTGACACGGGAGGCGCTTTTTTATACAATAAACGCGAGGCCGCAGGAATGCGGCTTTCCAAAGGCACACTGGTTAGCGTTATCTAACTGCTTGTGTGTCAATGTGAGTTAGAGAAATTTAACGACGGATCAGAGGACGGCGAATATGAAAGAACGCAGGAATTTCTGGGACAGAAACGCGAAGCTCTACGACCGCTTTCTGCGCAGGGACGCGGCGGCGTATGAGAAGCTGTATGAGCTGCTCCGCCCGGTGGTGCTGCATAAGACCGTGCTGGAGCTGGCGACCGGGACGGGCCTGATCGCAAAGCACATCGTAAACGCGGCAGACTGCATCGAAGCGACAGACGCTTCGGAGGAAATGATCCGGGAGGCAAAGAAGAACAGCTGCTCTTCCAAGCTGCATTTTTCCGTGCAGGATATGTTCCGCCTGCCGTATGCGGACAAGTCCTTCGACGTGGTGATCGTGTCCAACGCCCTGCACATCGTGCCGCAACCGGAAAACGCGCTGCGCGAGATCCGGCGGGTGCTGAAGGACGACGGCGTGCTGGCTGCGCCGACGTTTACGCATGCGGAAAATTCATGCGCCGGCAGGATCCGGGCTTTTTTCATGAAGCTGGCGGGCTTTCCGCTGCACAGCCGGTGGACGAGCGGGGCATACCTGACGTTTCTGCGGCAGAACGGCTGGACGGTGCGCAAAAGCACTGTGCTGCGCGCGTCGTTTCCGCTGACCTATGCGGAATGCGTGAAACAGGATCCAATACACTGAAAGAAATGGAAAGGCAGGAGATGGCATCATGAAAATACTGGTATTTGGCGCGGGCGTGCTGGGCTGCAATCTGGCGAGGAATCTGTTCCGCGCCGGAAAAGACGTGACCCTGCTCGCGCGGGGAAGCTGGGCGGAGGAGATCCGGCAGAACGGACTGCGGATCAAGGACAAATTTTCTCCCCGCGTGTCGGTGAGCCGGATCCCGGTGACGATGGAGCTGGAGCCGGAGGCGCAGTACGACGTGATCTTCGTCGTCGTGCGCTATACGCAGCTGGATTCGATCCTGGATACGCTGCGGGCGAACCGGACGAAAAACATTGTCTTCGTGGGCAACAACGTGCGCGCACGCGCGCTCGCCGCATCGCTTCCGGAGAAAAACGTCCTGTTCGCGTTTGCGTCCTCGGCAGGACACCGGGAGCGTGACCGTGTGGCGTCCATCGACCTCAAAAAGATCACCATCGGCCAGATCCCGGGCGCGCCGTCCAACGAGCGGCTGATCGGGGAGATCTTTGCGGGCACGAAATACAAGGCGGCCTATGAGCCGAACATGGAGGACTATCTGCTCTGCCACGCGGCGTTCGTGCTGCCGGTGGCCTTCGCGTGCTACAAAGCGGACGGCGATCTTAGAAGACTCAAGGGGAACACGGCCTACCTGAACCGGATGATCGACGCCAATATCGAGGGCTACCGCGCCATCCGGAATGCCGGGCATGAGATCCTGCCGAAATCGGACGCGGAGTTTGAGGGCGATGCGTACCGCAGGACCTGCCTGCGCTTTTTCAAGCTCATGTGCGCGACGAGCCTCGGAAAGATCTGCGCGTCCGACCACGCGATGAACGCGGTCGATGAAATGCGCGCGCTGGACCGGGATCTGAAGCGGTTCTTTGACGACAGCGGTACAGAATACCCGGTGTGGCGCGCGCTGGAAAGCGAGTGCGGGAGGGATCTGAAATGAGCGCGCTGATTTTGAAAACGCTGCTTGAAGGGCTGGGACTGAGCGTGCTGCTGGTGCTGGTCTGCGCCGTCGGTATCCGGAAGGGCGCGGTCGGCATGGTGCATCTTTACAGCCCGGAGGTACAAAGCCGGTGCGTGGAGCTGGGACTGACCACCCACGAAACAATCAGACGGAACAAGCTGACCTTCAAGATCTTGTGCATTCCCGGCTATCTGGCCTATGTGCTGGCGTTTGCCTATGCCGTCAACGGCGCGCGGGGCTTTCTGAGCGGCTTCTGGCAGATGCTTGTGATCCTGTCCGTCATGAATCTCGTCGACCGCTTTCTCATCGACGGCTATTGGGTCGGGCACACGAACGCCTGGACGATCCCCGGCACGGAGGATCTGAAGCCGTACATCACCGCGAAGGACAAGCGGAAAAAATGGACATTCGGGACAGTGGGCATGGCGGTCGTCGCGGCGGTGCTGTCGGCGGTCATGACACTGTTTGTACATTGAGATCGGGGGCGATACCATGTTATTTGAAACACTGGGAGACCGGCAGGCGCCCGCCGTGCTGTTTTTCCACGCCATGGGCGTAACGGGCCAGAGCAGCGAGCCGGTGGCGAAGGAGCTGCAGAACCGGTTTTTCTGCATCCTGCCGACCTCCACGGTCTACTGCGCCGGGCAGCGCTATCTCAGCAAGGCGGACGAGGTGCGGCAGATCGAGGACTTCCTGCGGGCGCAGGGCGTGAAGCGCCTCGCGCTCATAACGGCGTCCTCCATCGGCGCGGATCTTGCCATGGCGTTTCTGACGCAGACGCAGCTGCCCGTGGAGCATGTCTTCTTCGACGGCGGGCAGTTCGCCAAGATCGGGAAAACCGCCCGCAGGGCGATGACCCCCCTTCTGTATCTGGCCGTCAAGAGTCTGTACTGGTCAAAGGGCAAGACGCTGAAAAAGATCCTCTGGTGTGACGATGCGGCCATCAAGCCCTACTTCATCGCGGCGGGCAAGGCGCTGCGATGCGGCAATCTGCGCCGTCAGATGGCGGACAGTCTGGAGGAGAAACCCTTTCCGCCGCTGCCGGAGGCGCTGCAGGCGCGCACGTTCTTTTCCTTCGGCAGCGCCGAGGAGCATTACAAATACCGCGATGCGGTGATGAAGGCGTACCCCCACGGCCAATTCCCGGTATTTGAGGGGTATCAACACATGCAGTATCAGATCCAGGACCCGCAGGGCTTTGCGCGGATGCTTGCCGCCATTATGGACACCGGCAGTCTGCCGGAGCTTCCGTTTGTCAGAAAGTGAGAAATACGTATGAAATACAAAATCGAAAAAAATACCGTACAGGAGACGCTGATCATTCCCCTCTATGCCCGGAAGCTGTGCTCCGAGCTGTACCCGGCGCTCTACCGGGACGAGACCGCGCTGCGGCTGATCGACGAGATCGACTACGATTTTTCGGAGGCGGAGAAGAAGTCCCGCAGCCTGATGCAGCGCTTCGGCGCGCTGGAGGTCGCCATGCGGCAGCACGATCTCGCCTTTGAGGTGCGGGCATATCTGGCCGGGCACCCCAACGCGGCGGTGGTCAATCTGGGCTGCGGTCTGGACAATACCGGAAGAGCCTGCGACAATGGCAGCTGCAGGCTTTACAATCTGGACTTCCCGGATGTGATCGCGGTGCGCAATGAGCTGCTGCCCGCCGGGGAGCGGGAGGAGAATATCCCCTGCGATCTCAACGATACGGCCTGGTTCCGCCAGATCGACGCATCGGAGGGCGCGGTGTTTTTCGCCTCCGGCGTGTTCTATTATTTCCTGAAAGAGCAGGTCAGAGCGCTGGTGCGGAACATGGCGGACGCCTTCCCCGGCGGCGTGCTGGTATTTGACGCGGCCAACCAGACGGCGGTCAAAATGATCGCGAAAACATGGCTCAAGGGCGCGAAGATCCGGGATGTGGGCGCGTATTTCGCCGTTTCGGACGCAAAAAGCGAGCTTTCCGCGTGGGACAGCCGCCTGCGGGTCTCCAGCCGCGGCTATATGCTGGGCTACCACGATCTGAAAGATCCGTCCGTCAGCGGCTTTTTCCGCTTCCTCGCAAGGGCCGGCGATGACAGAATGAACATGCAGATCGTAAAGATCGGCTTCGCGGACAGAAGATAACGGCTTCTGCCTGAGATACACCGGAAAGGAGCGGACAATGAAGGTCACAAAGCTGGACGAGAACGTGATCCATGAGATCGGTCACGCCTTTGGCTACTATGACTACGGGGAGGAGACGGGGCTTCCCGCCGCCTTTTCCGGGAAAGAGGCGACGGCGGAGTATATCTGCGCCTACGTGCGCGGGATGCTGCGCGGCGGCTTCCTGTACGCGGCGGGCGAGCGCAGCGAGGGCTTCATCGCCTACAAGCTGCCGGAAGAAAGGCTCGGCCTCAAGACTCTGTGGCCCATCGCGAAGGGCATGCTGCGCAGCTCGAGCCTGAAGCGGCTCATTCGCTTCGGCGCGGCCATCGGGCGCGGCGGCGTGTCGCTCCAGAGCCGGCTGGACAAGCAGAAGAAGCCGTATATCTTCGTCGGCATGGTCTGCGTGCGCGAGCAGTATCAGGGGCTCGGGTATATGCGGAAGGTCATGGATCTCGCGTTTGCCGAGGCAGACCGCCTTCGCGTGCCGGTGATCCTTGAGACAGACGCAAAGTCCAAATGCGACAAATATGTCCATCTCGGCATGGAACTCGACGGCGTCCGCGACGTCGGCGAATTCGGCAGGCTGTATGATCTCATCCGATACCCGGCTCCGTAAGCTGCCGGAAACTCAAAAAGGCCCATATCAGCGCACAGACTGATACGGGCCTTTTGAAATTCACAGCTTCCAGCCCTCGGCCTGCCGGCGGATGTCGGTGAAGCGCCGGTACAGGCCGTCCTGCCGGATGAGCGCGTCGTGCGTCCCGCACTCGGCGATGCGGCCGTCGTCCACCACGAGGATCTGATCGGCATTCTGCACGGTGGCCAGACGGTGCGCGATGGTGATGATCGTCTTGCCCTTTGTCAGCTCGGAAATGGCCTGCTGGATGAGATGTTCGTTTTCCGGGTCGATGCTGGCCGTGGCCTCGTCGAGGATGATGATGCTCGCGTCCTTCAGGATCGCGCGGGCGATGGAGATGCGCTGTCTTTCGCCGCCCGAGAGCGTTCCGCCGCCCTCGCCGACGACGGTGTCGTAGCCGTCCGGCAGCGCCATGATGAAGTCATGGCAGCGGGCCTTCTTTGCCGCTTCGATCATTTCCGCCTCGGAAGCGCCGGGCCTGCCGAACAGAATATTGGCGCGGATGGTATCGTGGAACAGGTAGACGTTCTGAAACACCATGGAGATGTTGGAGAGCAGACTGTCGCAGGTGAATTCCCGCAGATCGTGGCCACCGACGAAAATGCTGCCGCTCTGCGGATCATAGAACCGTGCGAGCAGACTGCAGATCGTGGTCTTGCCGCTGCCGGAGGGGCCGACGATGGCGGTGGAGGTTTTTTCGGGAATGGTAAAGCTCACGTCCTTCAGCACCTGCCGGGAATCATAGCCGAAGCAGACGTTCCGGAAGCGGATATCGCAGTGCTCTGGCCGGATGTCCCGGCCGTCCGCGTCGATGAAGTGCTCGCTCCGCAGCGCGTCCAGCTGATCCATGGCCTCGTCGATGACGCCCAGCGTGTGGGCGCTGTCGCTGATGGGCTCGAGACTGGCAAAGATGCTGAAGGAGAAGAACACGAACATCAGCATCTGCGAGAAGTCCATTTCGCCCCGCAGGCACTGCAGCGCCGCGGCCATCGCGAGCCCCGCGCTGCCGCATTTGAGCGCAAGCAGATGCAGCGCGTTGCCGGGGACATAGCCCCATTCGATCTTCAGGTGGATGGTTTTGCTGTCGCGGACGGCGCGGGCCACGGATTCCATGGACGCGCCGCTTCTGCCGAAGGACTTGACCACGGCAAGTCCGCGGACAAACTCCAGAACGGCGCCGGTCATGTCGCGGTTGGCCTGCGCCTCTACGGGGGCGTTGACGCGGCTGTAGTGGGAGATGAGCAGCATACAGCACAGCGACAGCGCGGCGGCAAGCAGCGCGATGAGCGCCGTCACCGGGCTGCACACCGCAAGGGCAAGGAAGATCACGGCGAAATTCAGATACCCGCCCACGAAATTGTCGATCATGCGGATCCCCATGGTCTCCAGCGTGGAAAGCCCGGTGGTGATGGAATTGAGAATGTTTCCGGTGCTGACGGTCTGGAAATACCCGAGGGATACGCGCTTGAGCGCGTCGCCGATGGCGAGGCGGTCCCGGGCGGTGAGCTGATAGCTGATCGGCTCCTGTAGTCTCGCGCGGAGATAGTCGAACAGGAATCGCAGCAGCACGAGCACGATCTGGATAACGGCGGCCTTCCAGATCCACGCGGTGTCGAACGCCGCGCCGCGCTGTCCGCACTCGATGAGCAGCCCCACCGTATACGCGGCCAGCGCCAGCGGAAGCGCCGCGAAAATGTGAGAGAGAAAGGTCATGACGAAGCCCAGGTACAGCTTGCCCCGGAATTCGCCGCACCAGCTTATGATGCGCTTGACAGACTGAAACATTTCCTCACGCCTCCTTTGCTCCGGACGATACCGCCCAGTCCTTCGCGCCGATGTGGGCACGCCACATATCCTGATACAGCGGGCAGGTCTCCAGCAGCGCCTCCTGCTGCCCCTGCGCCGCGATCCGTCCGTTTTCCAGGACGACGATGTTGTCCGCGTGCCGGATGGTGGACAGCCGGTGGGCGATGACCAGCAGCGTTTTGCCCTTTGCCAGCGCGGCAATGCTGCGCTGGAGCTTATCCTCGTTCTCCGGGTCGGTGAAGGCCGTGGCCTCGTCCAGAATGACGATGGGCGCGTTTTTGAGCATCATGCGGGCGATTGCGATGCGCTGCTTTTCGCCGCCGGACAGACGCCTGCCGGCCTCGCCCGCGGGCGTGTCGTAGCCCTGCGGCAGCTTCGCGATAAATTCCTCGCACTGCGCCGCGCGGGCAGCCGCCCGGACCGCCTCGTCCGTGGCGTCCGGATCGCCCAGCCGGATGTTTTCCAGCAGGGAGCAGCGGAACAGGAAGTTGTCCTGCGTCACGAAGCTGACATACTCCGAAAGCTGCTGCAGCGGCATATCCTTTATATTCACGCCGCCGATGGTGATCTCGCCGCCCGTCACATCCCAAAACCGGGCGATGAGCTTGGCGACGGTGGATTTGCCGCCGCCGGACGGGCCGACCAGCGCGGTAAAGCTCCCCTCCGGCATCGTCAGGTCAATGCCGTGGAGCACCTCGTCCGCTTCGCTGCCGGTATAGGAGAAGCGGACGTTTTTCAGGGAGACATCCGTGTGCGTCACCTCTGCGCGCGCTTCCGGCTCCGGCAGGGCGGGCAGCTCCAGAAATTCCTCCAGCTGCTCCACTGTGAATTTCACCTGCCGCATATTCTCGGAGAACACCTCCAGCCGGGCGAGCGAGCCCACCATGGAGATCGAGAGCATCACGGCCAGCGCCGCCTGCGGCGCGGTGATGCTGCCGCGGACCGCCAGTGCCAGCGCCGCCGGCAGCGTGCCGATCAGCGTGGAGGGGAAGAGCGCGAAGCTCAGCTTCATGGTCACAAAGGTGGAGGTGAGCCATTTTACCACGAAGGTCCTGAAATCGGTGATGGCGCCCGCGTATTTTTCATAGCTGACGCCGGCCCGGCCAAAGGCCTTGATGACCTCGATGCCCTCGATATACTCCACGATCGCGCTGTTCATGGCGCTGCCGGCCCGGTCGTACTGCGCAAAGCTGTCGCCGCTGATCCTGAACGTCAGCCCCATGCACAGAAGCGAGACGGGAAAGGTGACCAGCGACGCCAGCGCCAGCCGCCAGTCGAGGCACGCGAGCGCGGCGATGCTGACGACGGGCAGCACGATATGGCCCGCGCCCTCCGGGATCATGTGGGCCAGCGGCGGCTCGATGCCTTCGATCTTGTCCACCATCGCGCTCTTGATCTCGCCGATGGAATGGCTCTGCACGTCGCCGAGCGGCGCGCGCAGAAAGCGGTCGGCCAGCCGCAGGCGCAGCTGCTCCAGAATGGCGTATGCCATGGCGTGGGAAACGCCGGTGGAGAGGCTGAACAGCAGGATCCTGCCCGCATAAAACGCCAGCGCCAGCACGCACCAGCGGATGACCGCGTCCGCGTCCGCCGTGTTTGCTGCAAACAGGCAGATCATCCGGTACATGCAGTAAAACGGCGCAAGCCCCAGCAGGACGCTCAGGACGGACAGGATAACGGACAGATACAGCCGCTTTTTCTCACCCTCCGCATAGGCGAAGAGCGCGTGCAGCCAGCTTTTCTTTTCATGCTTCATGGCGGATCCCTCTTTCTCTTCGATATTCCGACGGCGTCAGCTTCATGGCCCGTTTGAAGGCCGCGGCAAATTTGCTGGCGCTGTCATAGCCGACTCTTCCTCCGATCTCGGCGATGTCCGTCCCGGGCTCGCGCAGCAGGAGCTCCGCGGCGCGGTTCATCCGGCAGTCCGTGAGCCATGCGCCGATCGAGACGCCGTAGGCGGAGCGGAAGCAGGCCTTCATGGCCGTCAGCGGCAGCCCGAAGCGCCGGGAGAGCGCCTCCTGCGTGAAATGCTCCGAAAGGTTCTCCAGCAGAAAATCATGGATGGCCTTGATCTTCTCCACCTGGGAGCGGTAAAAATACGGCCGCTCGCCGTCCTCGTCCGGGATGCCGATGGTGTCCAGATACAGGAGCATTTCCAGGATCTTTACCTTGAAATAGGGGATACGGATCTGCTCCGGCACCCGGTATAATTCGCCGAAAATATGCTCCATGGCGTCCATGCCGTGCAGGACGCGCGGATAGTCGCCCAGCTGCCAGCGGGCAATGATGTGCTCGGGCGATACCGGAAACTCCCGCACCGCGTCCGGAAGCGCGGCGCAGGCGATATCCAGATCAAAGGCCGCGGTCAGACCGTGGTAATGGCTGGACGGAAAGCGGAAGACGCCGGTGTGCTGCCGCCGGAGATCCAGCTTCATATCCCCCGCGCCCGTATAGGCCACGGCGTTCGCCCCGGCGGCGTATTCCATGCGTCCCTCCCGGCAGTGATCGACGGCAAAAAGCCGGCGGCCGGGGACATAGCTGCTCTCATAGTGCGCCATGTGGAAGTCGTTGAAGCTGAGCATGACGCCGGGGAACACGTCATAGACGGTCATGGTCCCGTCGCCGCTTTCGTTTCGGAACTGCCACACGGCGCAGCCGTCGTTCCGGGCCAGAAGCCGTGCGCCCTGCCCGGAAAGCTCGCTGCTTGAGAAAACCGGATCGTGTTTCTGCATGTGTTTGATCTCCTTCTGTTCCAGACGTCCCGCGGGGGCGGTGCAGCTGCGGTTAGAGCGCCTGAACTGCATTGAGTATAACACATCGCGCCCCGTCTGTGTGTACCATTTGGACGAAAACACTCTGATCGGACGGATTTTTTGCGGCGTGGGCCGAAAAAAACCGCCGCGCTCCATACGGAACGCGGCGGGCTGCGTAAGCGGGATGGGAATTACTTTGCGAAGACCTTCTTCAGTCTTGCAAAGCGGGGCAGACCGTTGACCTTTTCGAGCTTCGTTTCGCCCTGGATCAGCGGCATGGCGTACTTGATGAAGTCTTCCGTCACGTAGTTGCCCTCCGGAGTGATCCACTCGGCCGGGAACTTCTTTTCAAAGTTGGCGACGTCGGACAGGCCAAACAGCTTGGCCTTGCAGGTGTAGCCGTTCGTGCGGTCGCACTCGAAGCCGACCATCTTGTCCGTCTGACCGGCGACCATCTGCTCGACAGCGGTCTTGCCGGACATGAAGGACTCTTCAATGTCGGTGCCGGAGGCGCAGTGCGCCGCGCAGCGCTGCAGGAGGCTCAGCTCGATGCCGCGGACCTTCGCGCCGGTGCGCTCTTTCATGATGCCGGCCAGCGTTGCGGCCAGACCGCCCAGCTGGGCATGGCCGAAGCCGTCGGTCGCGGCGGTCTTCGCCTCGGAGACGAAGCGGCCGTCGGCATAGTGGACGCCCTCGGAGACGGCGACGATGCAGTTTTTCTTTTCTTCATAGCGCTTGGAGACGGCGGCGACGAACTTGTCCATGTCGAAGTCGACCTCGGGCAGATAGATGAAGTCGCAGCAGGGCTCGGCTTCGTTTGCAAGCGCGGCGGCGGCAGTCAGCCAGCCCGCGTGGCGGCCCATGCACTCGATGATGGTGATCATGCCGGTGTCATAGACGTGCGCGTCGCGGGAGACCTCCATGATGGACGTGGCGATATACTTGGCTGCGGAGGCGTAGCCGGGGCAGTGGTCGGTGCCGAAAAGGTCGTTGTCGATGGTCTTGGGGATGCCCATGACGCGGCACTCGTAGCCGACCTTCTTCATATACTTGGAGATCTTGTTGCAGGTATCCATGGAGTCGTTGCCGCCATTGTAGCAGAAATAGCGGACGTCGTACTTCTTGAAGATCTCAAGGATGCGCTTGTAATCGGTGTCGTCTTCGTCCGGATCCTTGATCTTGTAGCGGCAGGAGCCGAGCGCGGAGGACGGCGTGTAGGGCAGGCGGTCGAGCTCTGCGCGGTCTTCCTCGTCCATGCACAGCAGCTCGTCGTTCAGAACGCCCTTGATGCCGTGGTACGCGCCGTAGACCTTCGTGATGCAGTCCGCGTCGAGCGCGGTGCGGATGCAGCCGTAGGCGCTGGAGTTGATGACGGAGGACGGACCGCCGGACTGGCCGATGATCAGAGCGCCCTTCAATGCTTCAGACATGATAATTACCTCCATATGCGTATTAGAGTATGTTGAACAAAACAAAATATATCACATCCCGCGGAAATTGTAAATTCATCTATTGCAAAAATAGCTGAAATTTGCTAGAATTCTTCGTGGAATTTGAATAAACAAGGAGATGTCATTATGCCTCTGGTTACTTCTACCGAAATGTTCAAGAAGGCTTACGACGGCGGCTACGCCATCGGCGCTTTCAACGTCAACAACATGGAAATCGTTCAGGGCATCACCGAGGCCTGCCAGGAAGAGCACGCTCCCGTTATCCTCCAGGTTTCCAAGGGCGCCCGCGCCTATGCGAACCACAACTATCTGGTCAAGCTGGTCGAGGCTGCCGTTATGTGCTGCCCCGATATCCCCATCGTCCTGCATCTGGACCATGGCCCCGACTTCGAGACCTGCAAGGCCTGCATCGACGGCGGCTTCACCTCCGTTATGATCGACGCCTCATCCAAGCCGTTCGCAGAGAACATCGAGATCACCAAGAAGGTCGTTGAGTACGCGCATGACCACGGCGTCGTCGTCGAAGCTGAGCTGGGCACGCTGGCCGGCATCGAAGACGAAGTGAAGGTCGCCGCACACGAGGCCTCCTACACCCGTCCGGAAGAGGTCGAGGAATTCGTTTCCAAGACCGGCTGCGATTCTCTGGCGATCGCCATCGGCACCAGCCACGGCGCATATAAGTTCAAGCCCGAGCAGTGCACCCGCAACGAGCAGGGCATTCTCGTCCCGCCTCCCCTCCGCTTCGACGTTCTGAAGGAAGTCTCCAAGCGTCTGCCCGGCTTCCCGATCGTGCTGCACGGCTCGTCCTCCGTCCCGCAGGACTATGTCAAGATGATCAACGACAACGGCGGCAAGATGCCAAACGCCATCGGCGTTCCCGAAGAGCAGCTGCGTGAGGCTGCCAAGCTCTCCGTCTGCAAGATCAACATCGACTCCGACCTGCGCCTGGCCATGACCGGCACCATCCGTCAGTTCTTCAACGAGCATCCCGACAAGTTCGACCCGCGCGAGTATCTCAAGCCCGCACGCGCCAACATCAAGGAGCTCGTCCGCCACAAGCTCGTCGACGTCCTCGGCTGCGCCGGCAAGGCGTAATTTCCGAAAACAAAACTCCTCTGCCGCGAGGCAGGGGAGTTTTTTCTATGATTTTTTCCGGAAGTCCTCCACCCGGAGCACCTCAAATATCCGCGTGGCCGCGCTTTCCCCGCCGCCCGCAGCCAGCCACCCGGCCTGAAACGCCGCCCGCACCAGCGAAAACAGCGCATCCTCCGCCTCGTCATATTCCTCCTGTTCCAAAAACCGCCCGAAGGCTTCTTCGTAGTCATTGCTGTGCATGATAGAATACCCTTCTGTATATATTACAATATGATATCTTATTGTAATATATATTGAGCATACTTGTCAATCTATAATTTACTACAGATTGAGAGGTACCATGCAATGAAGAACGATCCCTTGATTATCAAAAAGCGCGGCGAGGACGGAAACCGGATCATTACAGTCCGAATCCGCGAGGATACGCTTGCAGAGCTTGACAGGCTTGCCGCAGAAAGCAACCGCTCCAGAAATGAGCTGATCAACATCATTCTGGCACATGGTGTGAAGAATATCGAGATCGAGTAGTTTGTAGGGGCGGACGACTCTGTCCGCCCGCAGGATGCAGCTGTTTTTACGGAAATCTTCGGCGGATGAGGACGCGCTTCCCGCCTGCTTGTAGGGGCCGATGCCCACATCGGCCCACGCAGAAAACGCCGTTTTTACGGAAATCTACGGCGAATTCGTAACTTCCGGGAGGGCCGATGTGGGCATTGGCCCCTACATGGAAATATGGCAATGCCTGCGGATTCGCCGAAAGACTTTCAGAGATGCGAAAGCCTCCTCTTGCCGCGCTCCGCGCGGGAAGGGGAGGTGGCATTTTCGTAGAAAATGACGGAGGGGATCTGCTGCAAGATTCAGAGTGTTCCGGAATTTGCGGCGTTCGAATCCCCTCAGGCCCTTCGGGCCAACTCCCCTTGTGTCCAAGGGGAGTCTTCTCTGATACGACGACCGCCCCATCCGGTTGGATGGGGCGGTTTTGCTGTTACATGGAGATCAATCCGAAGGCGTTGGCGACGGAGCTGATGAGGATGATCGCGGCGAAGAACGGGCAGAGGAAGCGGATCATGGCGTTGAAGACCTTTTTCCGGCGGAACGTGGGCTCGCTGAGCAGGATCTCCTGCTCGATGCGGCTCACGCCCGCGACCCGCGAGACGAGCAGGCAGACCGCGATGGCCGCGATGGGCATCATGACGGAATTCGTCAGAAAATCAAAGAAATCCAGCAGCTGCATGCCGATGATCTTCACGCCCGCCAGCGGCCCGTAGCCGAGCGAGGACAGACTGCCGAGCACCAGCATCACGACGCCGGCGATGGCCGTCGATTTTTTCCGGCCCCAGCCGAGCTCGTCCTGGAAGGTCGACACGGCGCTCTCCGTCAGCGCGATGGAGCTCGTCAGCGCGGCGAACAGCACCAGCAGGAAAAACAGAATGCCGATGGGCGTGCCGAGGCCCATGGAGTCGAAGACCTTCGGGATCGTGATGAACATGAGCGACGGGCCCGCCTTCAGCGCGTCCGGGTCTCCGCCCGAAAACGCGAACACGGCGGGGATGATCATGAGACCCGCCATAATGGCGATGGCCGTGTCGAAAACCTCCACGTTGCGCGTCGAGCCCTCGATGGAAATGTCCTTTTTCATGTACGAGCCGAACGTGATGAGAATGCCCATGGCGATGGACAGCGAATAGAACATCTGCCCCATGGCCGTCACGACCGTCATCCACGAAAAATGCGCAAGGTTCGGCACGAGGAAATATTTTACGCCCTCCAGCGCGCCGGGCCGCGTCACGGAATAGACCGCGATAATCACCGACAGCACCACGAGCACCGGCATCATGACCTTCGATACGCGCTCAATGCCGTTTTCCACGCCCGCGAAGATGATCGCCAGCGTCAGCGCCGCGAACACGATGAAGCAGATCTCCGCCGAGACGCCGTTGGAGATAAACGCGGAAAAATAGCCGTCGGCGGCAAGCGCGCTGCTGCGGCCGAGCACATAATCGGCCAGATACTTGACGACCCAGCCGCCGATGACCGAGTAATACGGCACGATCAAAATCGGGATGATCGCGTTGATCCACCCGCCGAACCGCAGCCAGCCGGACTTGCCGAACGCCGCGAACGCGCCGACCGGGCTTTTGCCCGTCATGCGGCCCAACGACGTTTCGGCGACGATCATCGTATAGCCGAACGTCATGGCCAGCAGGATATAGACCAGCAGGAAGATCCCGCCGCCGTATTTCGCGGCCAGATACGGAAAGCGCCAGATGTTCCCCAGTCCGACGGACGCGCCCGCCGCCGACAGAACAAAGCCGAGCTTCCCGGAAAATGTACCTCTTGTATGTGATTTCTGACTCATTTCTCTTCTCCGATCCGCTGCGCCAAAACACGCAGCTTTTACAGTGTATCACAGAAGTGTGTAAAAAACAATCCCTCACAAGAAAACACATGCTTTTCCTGTATTTACATTTTTATGGCTGCTCCCGCCCGTGCCGCCGTCGGAGAAAACGGCGGGGAAGTACGCGGGCGGACTCCGCACGCTTTCCGTTTCTTAAGAAATATTTATTGCTTTTCGATAAATTTTCATTGACAAACGATCTGCCTCGTGATAGTCTGTAGCCACAGGAAGGGAGTGTGCTTCTTATGAACTGGTCAAAGGATCGCTCCATCGCGCTCTCGCGCGGGTGTGTGGTGCTGTTTATGGTTCTGCTGGCGGCGCTCGACATCGGGTGCTATTGGGCAGTCAAATGGTTTGTCGGGCTGCGCCTGATGAACTGGCAGTATGTGTTTTTGATGATGCTGACGATCTATCTCTGCAGCGGCTTCGGCTGGGTGCTGCTCGTGCGGCTGCGGCAGCTGCTGAACAATATCCGCAGGCAGCTCGTTTTCGACCTGCGGAACGTCAAGCTGCTGCGGCAGGTCAGCTGGTGCTGCGTCGGGGCGGGAGCCGTGTGCCTCGTCAGCTGCCTGTATTATCTGCCCTTCATCGCGGTCGCCATCGCGGCGGGCTTCATGGCGCTGATCGTGCGCATCGTCAAGAATATTTTCCAGCAGGCCATCGACATGAAGGCCGAGCTCGACCTCACGATCTAGGGGAGGGGAGCGGCATGGAAATTCTCGTGAATCTGGACGTGATGATGGCGAAGCGCAAAATTTCCGCCGGAGAGCTGGCCGAGCGCGTCGGCATCACGCCTGCGAATCTGTCCATTCTCAAAAACAACAAGGCCAAGGCCATCCGCTTTTCCACGCTTATGGCCCTGTGCCGCGAGCTCCGCTGCCAGCCGGGCGACCTGCTGGAATTTGTGGACGATCAACGGGAGGGTTCCAATGGAAGAACATAAAAACAGCGAATTCCCCCGCCCGCCGGAAACGCCCGATTGGGCGCAGGAGGCGCTTGCACCGGCAAAGCCGCCGTTTTCTGCCAGCCGGAAGGAGCAGCTGCTGGCGTTCGGGATGTATGTGCTGGCGTATCTCTATCTGGGTTCCGGATGGTGGGCGCTGCCGCTGTTCACTGCTGGATTCCTCGCCGCCGGGGAATATCTCTGCCGGGACACGAGGCGCCCGCGCGAGAGCTGGGTCTGGCTGGGCTGCGTGGTGATGATCGCGGGCTGCCTTACATGGCGCAATCTGCATCCGAATCAGTACGACTCCCGGCTGGACGTGCAGGTCATGCAGGAATATGCTATCCCCTCGTTCCTTGCCTACCTTGCGCTGCATATCCTTGCCGTCTATTGGCTCCTGTGCCGCTCCGGACGTCTGACCGGCGGCGAAAGCGGCCATCTGCTGCCGCTCGACGCGTTATATGCGTTTGTGTTTGTCCCGTTCAAGAATTTCTTCCTGCGTATCCGCTGCGTGCTGTTCGCGCTGAAGCCCAAACAGGAGCGGAAGGTCAACGCCGGAGCCGTCGCGGCTGCCGTGCTGGCGGCGTTCGTCGTGCTGGTGCTGCTCGTTATGGTCATGACGCAGCTGTCCGCTGCGGACGATACGTTCAGCGATCTTCTGGCCGGTCTGCGCAGCGCGCTGACGTTTGATCTCGATCAGGAGTGGTTCTTCCGCTTCCTCCTCAGTCTTCCCGTCGGGACCTATGTCTTCGGCCTGCTCGCGGGCCTTGGCCGCGAAACGCCCGAGACCATGCGGAAGCGCGGCGCGTCCGCGGAGGCCGCGCTGCCAAAGCTGCGCATCGTGCCGGAGGCCGTCTGGCTCGCAGCGCTGGGCGTGTTCAGCGCGCTCTATCTCGCGTTTTTCTTCGTGCAGGGCCGCTATCTGTTCGGCGCGTTCACGCGGACGTTCCCGGAGAGCTTCACGGTCGCGGAATACGCCCGCCAGGGCTTCTTTGAGCTCTGCCGCGTCATGGCGATCAATTTTACCCTCTTCTGGCTCGTCTCGCGCACTGCCCGGCGGGAAAGTAAGCCCGTCCGCTGGATGGCGGCGGCGCTTCTGATCGAGAGCATGCTCTTCGCCGTCGTCGCCCTGTCCAAGCTCGCGCTCTATATCGACTGCTTCGGCTTCACGCCCAAGCGCCTGCAGAGCACCTGGCTTGTCTGCGTCCTCCTGTTTGGCAGCGCCTGCGCGCTCTATACGCACCTGACCGGCAGGAAAAGCATGTGCGTCTGGATGATCTTCGGCGCCGTCACGCTGTCGCTGCTGTGCGTCTGGTAAATTGTCGGGTATCCGCGGATCGGCACGAAAAAATCCGCGGATACCCCCTTGACAGCGCCGGGGCTCTGTGTTATTATAATAAAGATCTTTAGAGAGTGTCATATCGCGGGATAGAGCAGTTCGGTAGCTCGTCGGGCTCATAACCCGGAGGTCGGGGGTTCAAATCCCTCTCCCGCAACCATAAAAACAGCTGGTTTCAGTATGAAATCGGCTGTTTTTCTATACTTTTTCAGAAAAATGAACAGAGCGGGCAAGCGAAGAATTCAACTTTAATTCAACTCGCTTTCAAAATCACGCTTTTTTCAGGAAAATATCTGAGAGGATTTCTGCGTTCTTCTTGTCCGCTTCCTCGACGACGTGCGCGTAAATGTTTGCCGTTGTGCTCACCTGTGCGTGTCCCAGCCGCTTGGAGATCGAAACGGAATCCACGCCGTTGAAATAGAGCATGGATGCCATTGTGTGCCGGAACGCATGGGGATTGATATGCGGCAGGCCGTGGCGCTTGCTGAATTTGCTCATCCAGTCTGTCACGCTGTCCGGGTGCATGGGGCTGCCGTTCTCCTGCGAGAAGACAAAGCCCTGATTCTCGTAAAATTCACCCAGCCGCAGCCGCTCGGTATTCTGCCACGCACGATAGGTGCGGAGAAGCTGCATCGTCTCTGCCGGGAGTGTAATATAGCGGTCAGATGTGGCCGTCTTCGGGGTGTCCTCGTAGATTCCGCGATCCGGGGCATACAGAATGTTGTTGCAGATATGGACGCGGTTCTTCTCAAAGTCAACGGCGCTCCATTTTAGCCCCAGCAATTCCCCGCGCCGTGCACCGGTCAGCAGAAACAGGTGCGTCAGCGTTTCCCATTTTAACGGCTCCTGCTTGAGTGCGTCGCGGATGGCTGCGATCTGTTCCGGCTGGAAGTAGTTCACTTCCTTCTTGGCGACCTTCGGAAGCGTGGCCTTTGCCGCGACGTTGAAGGGAACCTGTCCTTCCTTCTCCGCCTGGTCAAGAACCGTAGAAATCAGCCGGTGGTGCTCCAGAATGGTTTTCGCGGACAGTCCGGAACCGGTGCGCTTGTTCTGCCCCGGCTCGCCGAGCGCCGAATAGAAGCTGTTCAGATGGTCGGCCCGCAGGTCTTTCAGCTTGATATGACCGATAGCCGGATAGATGCGCTCGGTCAGCTCCTTATAACGGACGATTGTGGAGTGCTTCGCTCCGCGCTGTTCCTTCATGGCAATTACATATTCGCAGTACGGCTCAAACTTCTGGCGGCTGTCAGTGGTGACGCCCGCTCTGCATTCCTTCTCAAAGGTCGCGGCGAAAGCCTCGGCCTTTTTTCTTGCGCTCTTTTCCGTCCAAGTCGGCGAAACCTCGAACGTAGCCGTCCACGGCTTCAGCTGCTTCCCATCCGACCCCCGCCCGCGATGAACGCGGATGGAATAGGAGATCAACCGTCCGGTTTTGTCGCGGCGTTCTTGGATGTTAGCCATTTATGCTTCCTCGCATTCTTTAAGTATTCTAGTGAGCCAAGCTGCAGAAAACGTAAATATGTCCTCCTGCAGCTTTTCGTATTGTACATAGCTTAATGATCCAATCTCTTTTCCTTCTTTGAAAATAACGTGATTGCAACCGGACGAAGGATTGGAAATGATTGCTTTCTGTTGACTCGCGATAAATTCAAGAAGTGCATCAATCCCATTATACGCTGCTTTCTTTGCTTTCTGCAATTCTTCTACTGTCCGGTAGTTATCATGGAGCAGAAGATACTCATACCGTACATTCAGCGCCTGGCCAAGAACCTTCGCATATTTATCCGACATTTCACGAACATTATTTTCCAGAAATCCGATCTGTTTTTCGGAACCCGTAGTGCTAGAACCATCTCTATTATTGTAAATCTGCTCTGCTAGTTGCCTTTGAGTTAGTCCCTTATCCTTTCTGCATTTTTTGAGTCTTTCACCGGAGTTCAACATTCCATCGTTCATTTATGTTACCTCTGTTTTCTTGACTCCTTCCAAATATTGAGTTATAACGTGTTATAGCATCGTGAAAAATCCCATAGAGTTTTGCCCCACGTTTTGGACCCACCCAGAAATACGCATATTGGACTATCCGAAATGTGGTTCCATTCGCGATATTTCTGCCGTATAATTGACGCGTAAAGTTAAAAATCGTCCGCGATATTCCCATTCCATTATATCCCGGCCGGTTTTGTCTGTCAAGATTGCAACGCTACAAAGGAGGAATAGAAATGTTGCAAACCATCAGGGAGGTTGCGAAGCGCGGAATCGCATCTGAATCCTTTATCCGCAGGCTGGTCGCTCAAGGGCAATGTCCGGGCGTGTATTCAGGAACACGGTTCCTCGTAAACGTGCCAAAGCTGATCGAGTATATTGACACCGAAAGCGTAAAGCAGAAGGGCAAGGTATCTTAGAAATATGCGCATTAGTGAAGAAAATGCCCCTGCCGGTGCTGGAACACCGACAAGGGCGCGGAACGAAGATTTTGCGGTCATTCATTCCGCTTATAATTTTACCACAAGTGTAGGAAAAGTGCTACATATTTCTGATTTGCTCCATCCCGGCGCAGAAAATGGGGTCAAGCTGACGGAACTTGCCGCCCTTACCAATCAGGACGAGCGAATTGTGCGGCGGCGGATTCAAGCAGAGCGCAAGGCGGGCAAGCTGATCCTGTCGGATTGCCTACACGGATATTTCTTGCCAGCGTCCGAGCAGGAAGCGCGGCGGTTTATTCGCTCCATGAGTGGCCGCGCAGTTGAAATCGCTGCTGTCAGCCGTGCAGTAGAGGCGGCGCTTGCGGATATGGCCGGACAAGAGCGGATCGCGGGGTGGAACGATGGCTAAACGAAGAATGTTTTCCCTTGACGTTGTGGATACAGATACGTTTCTCGATTTACCAGCAAGTTCTCAATCCCTGTATTTCCACCTCGGTATGCGAGCAGACGACGATGGTTTTGTATCGTCTCCAAAGCGCATCACGGCGATGGTAAACGCATCGAGCGATGACTTGAAGCTGTTGATGGCAAAAGGACTTGTGATCCCATTTGATTCTGGTGTGTGCGTCATTCGGGACTGGAAGGTGAACAATTACATTCAGAGTGATCGATATACCCCGACGCTCTACATGGAGGAGAAGAAGCACCTTTCCTGCAAAAAATCGGGCCAGTATGACTATTCGGATATACCATGTATCCAGAGTGTATCCGAGTTGGATACACAGGTAAGGTTAGGCAAGGAGAGGAAAGCAAAGAGTAAGAGTGTTAGGGCGGACAAGCCGCCCCGCGCTTCGCGCTTCACACCTCCCACCGTTGATGAAGTCAAATCTTACTGCGTGGAGCGGGGAAACAGCGTCGATCCGGCACGGTTTGTTGACTTCTACGCCTCAAAGGGCTGGCTTGTTGGGAAGTCAAAAATGAAGGACTGGCGGGCCGCTGTGCGGTCTTGGGAACGGTCAGATTCACAGCAGAAGGCGACAAATAAAGACAGGATTCGCAGCTATGACGCGGACGAATCCTTTGTGTGAGGAGGGCAACGATATGGACGTATCGAACATGGTGAACCGGCTTGCAGGAGATGTTCAAAAGATGGACGCCCCTGGAGATTACCGGGAGAACGGCATTGTACACTGTGCTGTTTGCGGTGAGCCGAAACAGGCACGCAAGCAGCTTCCAGATGGCAAGGGCGGTTTTATTGAACGCCTTGTTCCCATCTCCTGCGCCTGCGTCCGCGCAAAGGACGAATCAGTGAAGCAGAAAGACCGGCGTGAGCAGTTTATGGCATCGATGCAGCAAACCTGGGCAGCGGATCAGCTGCAGATCCCGAACTGCCTGCGAAAAACCTTCGATGTTGATGACAGGCACGCGAAAAATGTTTCGGAAGTCTGCCGCCGGTACGCGGCGCAGTGGCCGAAGATGAAGCAGAAAAATATCGGCGTTCTGCTGTTCGGCACTGTCGGTGCAGGCAAGAGCTTTTATGCGTGCGCGATTGCAAATGCGGTTCTGGCACAGTTTGATTCTGCTGTCATCACAAGTTTTCCTCGAATTCTGAATCTGCTGCAATCCACGCAGGACAAGCAAGCATTGCTTGACCGGATGCAGAGCTATTCGCTACTGGTGCTGGATGATCTCGGCGCGGAGCGGGATACGGCATACGCTGCCGAGCAGGTCTTCAACGTCGTTGACGCCCGGGTACAGACCGGCTTACCGCTCATCGTGACCACCAATCTGTCAGTCGCAGAAATGCAGAATGCGGATTCCATGCAGCTAAAGCGTATCTATGACCGTGTGCTGGAGCTTTGTCCCGTGCGAATCAAGCTCGAAGGTGAGAGCCGACGCACACAGAACGCGCAGCAGCGGCTCGCAGTCGCAAATGATCTTCTGAAGCCGCCTGCGCGTACATAAAAACCGCCCTTTCGGGCGGCTCCTGTGGTGAACGAATCAGTTTTGCAAACTCATTTTACCGCAGGAGGACGCAAAATGCAAGCACAAACGGAGCGCGCCGCGCAAACGAACCGGATCGCGGAGGCTGTGCAGCGCGGGCAGCTGGATAGTCTGACGCTTTGGGCAGCTGTCCGGGGTTACGCCGCAAAAAAGGCCCGCCGCTGGACGGCTGCGCTGAACCACCGCTGCGGCACGGAATTTGACGATCTGATGCAGGAAGCCTACCTTGCCATGCTGCGCGCCGTCAGACTGTGGAGGCCGGACGGCGGCACAGGCTTCATCGGCATCTATGAGCTGACGCTGCGGACAGCATTCGCGGACGTATGCGGCCTGAGAACAATGCGGGATAGAAACGATCCTTTGCAGACCGCCGTTTCCCTCGATACGCCGGTGGGCGAGGGCGGCGAGGAGATCAGCGCATTGGTCGACCTTGTGCAGGATGAGCAGGCGGAAAACCGGCTTTTGGAGATCGAGCGGGAAGAATTGGCCGGGGCCATACAAGCGGCATTGCAGCAGCTTCCAAACGAACTGCGCGAAGCGCTGATCAACGCATTTTGGTACGACAAGCCGGTCGACGAAAGGCTGCGCACGACTGCCATGAAAACGCTCAGAACGCCCACAGTCCGCCAAACGCTGCGGACGTATGTCTGAGAGGGCGCTTTTGGTTTCTGGACACGACTACGCGCGCACGCGCGCGAGGGAACTCTGTCAGGCTGACACTGCGCAGAACCTAAAAAAACCTTAAGTTTTTGCATATATGCGCACTGTAATCGAACTAGCGCCCGAAAAAACCTGACAAAACCAGCCTTTTCCGCCTATTACGAACATCACAATGGCTATGTTTTTCCGGAATTTTTTCCATAAAAGAAAAATACGGAGAGAAAATCAATGAAACGAGGTAATTTTATGACAAACACACAGCGATATTTAAACTCCATCAAGGGTTTCCGCAAGGATTTGCAGGAAGTAAATGAAAGATTTAGACCGGAATATGAGCGTTTGGAGCGCTTCAAGGATTCCGGCTCCTATGCGCAGAGCAAAAAGCTGCTGGACGACCGGCGGAACGCGGAGGTCGAGGCGCTGCGCCGGGAGTACGCAGACCGGCTCAAATCCGCGGTTGACGCGATGGAAAAGACGTACATGAACAGACCCGCATCTGCGCCGACGCAGGAGCAGCTTTCCGTCTTGCAGGCGCTCAAACTGCGCGACCATGTAAGCCGTGACGAATTGAAGCGCGCGGCACAAACCATGCGCGGCTGCCCGGTTGCGGAGCGGGCGCTGGAGGAAATCGCCCGCAAGAGCGGTGAGATTCTCGGGCTGGAGCAGGAGATCAGCAGCGACACAGTGCGTGAGAATCTGCATTCGCTCCGGGTAAACGCCGGAAGGCTTGTTTCCAATCTGCAAGCCCCGAACAGCAGAAGGGAGCATATGTCCCGGTCTGATTGGGATATGTTCCGGCTGGACACCGACCCCGCAGATGAAAACGACTGCCTGCGCATATTCGGCCTGTGTGCGAACGGCGCACAGTTTGCTGCGGCAGTCAATGAGGCGGAAGGAGCGGCACAGGCATGAAAGCATTGACATACGAACAGCGGCTGACCGCGATTTTTGAGACGGAGCGAAAAGCAAAAGTCGCAGCCACACGCGAATTTGACACGGCAAAGGCAGACTGCAAGCGCATGGAGGATCAAGCACAGGCGGAAGCCGCGCTTCAGGCAGCAGAGCAGGCCCATGCGGCGGAGCTTTCCGCCGCAGAGGAAAAGGCCCGGAGCGCGTACACAGCCCTTCGCGCAGAGCTGGCAGAGAAGGTGCGGACAGCTTCTCTTGTAAACCCGGACGACGTAGAGCCGCTGGCGCTGGAGCTGCTGGAAAGCGGCGTTATGAAAGCGGACGATTTCGCGGCGCTGGCAGAGCGCTACAGCGAGAATCCGACAATGCTGCGGATTGTCGCGCTTCATGCGCGGAAGGGTATGTACGCCGCCGCTGGCGAGCCTATGAGCGCCGAACGCGACGCGCTGGCGGGTGTCGTCGAATCATGCAATCGCCGCCTGACGGCAGAGCTGGACAGCTTTGACCGGCTAACCGCAAAGCTGTCCGCGGAAGGTTCTCCGGAATGCTGACCTTCAAAGTCCAGACGGATCTTTCTGAGGCGCTTGCCGCCGCCATCGGCAAGGCCGCGACAAGGGCGGAACATATCGTCGCTGTTCAGGCGGCAAAGGATACAAGTCCGTATGTGCCGTTTCTGACCGGCTCTCTTGACGAAAGAACGTGCGTATCCGGTAATACGATCATCTATCCGGGGCCCTATGCGCGCTATCTTTACTACGGGAAAGTCATGGTGGACAGCAGGACGGGAAAGGGCCCGTCACATTACGTTGACAAAAACGGAAACGAGCAGATCAGGTTCCGGAAGGGCGCGGTTCTGCGGGCAACGGATAAAAATCTTGTGTTCACCAAATATTTTCATAATCAGGCGCAATCTCATTGGTTCGAGGCGTCCAAAGCGCAGAATCTTGAAAAATGGCGCGAGGTTGCCGCGAAAGCGCTGAAGCAGGAGCTTGATTGAAGGAGGGGCATATGGCATTCACAGTAAACGATGTAGAGGTCATTTTCACGCCGGAGGATCGCGCCTACCGGGAAGCATTCGGGGCGATCGCCTGTGATCTGGATGATCTGCAGGAGCAGCTGGCGCGCATGCTCAAAAAGAGCCGGAAGTGCGGCGGCAAGACATGGGCAAAGGCGTATGAGGCCGCGAGGCGCACGGATCGTATTATGCGTGGAAAGATGGACGCACTGCTTGGGATCGGTGTTTGTGCAGCGCTGTACGGAAATACGCAGCTGACGGCAGCTGGTCAGGGCGTACCGCTTTGGTTCAGCCTACTTGACGCGCTTTACAGTGCAATGGACGTGCAGTTGCGCCCAAAAGACTGCGAAGCAGTCATCGCGAAGTACCGGACAAAGCGGGTCGCACGAACCGGGCGATAGAGTATTCTTCTCGGGGGCCGCCCGGATTTGGGTAGTCCCCGAAAAAGCAGTTTGAAAGGATGGTGATCCTATGGGTATAAATGGAGCCGATGGCGGCGTGATCATTGCCGTCAACGTAAATGCAGACAGGGCAGAAAAGGAACTGGATAAAGTTGCGCGAAAAATCGAATCGATCGAAGACAAAATTAAAAAGGCAAATGATCTGAGGTCTCCCCTTGCCGAACAGGCGGCAGAACTCTCAGCAGAGCTGGACAAGGCGAACGCAAAACTTTACGAAATGCAGCAGGCCGCGCCGGGACAGTACACGACAAAGCAGCTGGCAGATCAGAAGGAACTTGTGCAATCGCTATCCGGCCAATATAACCAGGTACAGACACAAGTCGAGAAATATGACCGGCAGATCAAAAACGCAAACTATGATCTGGATCGTGCGAAAGAACACTATGGGGAGCTTGCGCTGCAAATCTCCCATACAAGCGGCATTCAGGAAAGAATGGCGGAAGCGGTCGAGGAAATGCAGAAAAGAGCGGAAAAATTCGCAAACAGAATCCGCTCTCTGTTCCGTCGCGTCTTGGTTTTTGGCTTGATTTCAAAAGGTCTCTCGAGTTTTCGCGATTGGCTCGGGAAAACGATTCAGCAAAACGATGAAGCGAGTGCCGCGATTGCGCGCTTAAAGGGTGCGCTGCTGACGCTTGCACAGCCAATTTTGAACGTGGTCGTTCCGGCGTTTACAGTGCTTGTAAATGCGCTTACAAAGGTTGTGACGGCGATTGCAGAATTCATATCGATCCTGTTTGGATCGAGCCTCGCAGAATCGAAGAAAGCGGCAGAAAGCCTGAACAATGAAAAGAAAGCACTTGACGGGGTTGGCTCGGCAGCAAAAGATGCGGAAAAGAGTATGGCGTCGTTCGATGAAATCAACCAGCTGACTGCGGCAAACGCAGCCGGTGCAGGAGCGGGCGGCGCATCCAGCGGGATCGCGGCGGACTTCGATTCCCTTACATCCTCGCTTCCGAAATGGCTTGCAAATCTGGCAAAAGAGCTGAACAAATTTGCAGGCGATTTAAAAATCAAGATCAAGGATCTGAAATTCGACTGGGATCGCGGGAATATCCTGAAAAATAAAGATGCTTGGATTGTTGCGCTGTCCGCGATTTTAGGGGCAGTCCTCGGAACAATGTTCGGAGGGCTTACTGGCGGTGTGATCGGCTTGCTTCTTGGCGCTGCGATTGGACTTATCGGGGCGACGTGGACAGACAAGCTGGAGGATCCGCAAAAAGCGAAAAATCTTGCGATCATAGCGCTGTCCGCGGTCATCGGCGCATCGCTCGGAAAGATATTCGGCGGATTTGCAGGCGGCGTGATTGGGCTGCTTGTTGGCGCAAGCATCGGAATCATTTCTGTAGAATTCTTAGACGGCAAATTCGACGAATGGAGCGCAAAGGACACATTCGGGACGGTCATAACGTCAATTCTTGGCGCAATTCTTGGCGGCATATTTGGAGGGCTGAAAGGCGCTGTGATAGGCCTATTGCTGGGTACGTCGATATCTGTGCTTTCCGTCGCATTCGAAGACGAGCTTAAAAACGCTGGACTGAGTAAAAAAGGATTTTTCGAGCTTATGGGAATCCTGCTCGGTACAATTATCGGGCCGCTTGTATTCAAAGGGCTTACGGGGGCCATCATTGGCTTGACGCTAGGCACACTCATAACGCTTATAAGCATAGCATTCGATGAAGATGCGTCCGAAAGCTCGAAGACCACAGCAAAAGCCATGCTGGGTGTCATAATGACAACACTGATTTTTGCATTATTTGGGGCTGCGCTTGGATTTGGCCCGGCCGGTGCTATTGTTGGCGGCGTAATTGGACTTACGGCGGGTACTTTAATTCAAATCATCAAACTTGACTTTGACGATTCTGTGTCAGAGGGTACGAAAAGACAAGCGGCAGGAATCTTGCAGGTGATTTTGGACGGAATACTCGGAGCGGTCATTGGCCTATCGATTGGCGGCGTGTTCGGCGGAATTATTGGCGGCGTCGTAGGAATTGGCCTCGGGCTTGCAATTCACTGGAATGACATCACATACGACGATATTCCGAAAACTAGAAGTGGGTTTGGAGGAGGCCGTTCTTCGTCTTCGTCTGGAACAATGCCGTATGCTGCATCGGTTATGCCACCTGTTTCAATCGTCCAACTCCCCCGCCTCGCCTCCGGCGCGGTCATTCCGCCGAACCGGGAATTCATGGCCGTCCTCGGCGACCAGAAAAGCGGGACGAACATTGAAGCGCCTGCCGACCTGATCCGGCAGATGGTACGGGAAGAACTCCGCGCATATGGCGGTGGAACCGGAAGCCGCAAGCAGACTGTCATTCTACAGGTCGACCGGCGGGAGTTGGGGCGCGTGGTCTACCAGCTCAACAACGAGGAAACACAGCGCGTCGGCGTCCGGCTGGCAGGTGCGAAAGCATAACAGCCGCCCAAACACGAACGTTCGTTTGCTGTGTGGCTGTTATAACGCCGCACACGCCGTCAGAAACATTATACCCGCTCGGTTTATGCGGGAAAATAAAAAACGCCGCTGCGGGGCTTGTACGGCCTTGCAGCGGCATATGCTTTTTAATCGTCCGGGCGGTACGTAAAGCCTTCCGGAAGAAGGTTGACTACCTGACGGTATGGGATCACGCAATCCGGGAGCGGGCAGTGAAAACAGCTGCTGCAATATGGGCATATTTCGTTTCGCTTGCGCGGCCGTCCCTTTTTCCTGCGTGGGCGCAGCGGGCGTTCAGCCTGCTTGTTGGTCATGGCTTTTGATCTGCGGAATCCACACATTGCGAATGTGGGAGATTACCTGATCGCATTCTGCTCGGGTTTCGCAGATACCCGCGGTCTTTGTGCGGATGGATTTAATCAGCCGCTTGCAGCCCGCCTTGCTCATGCCGTCGGGTGGAACCGGCCGCACTGCGTTCGACCCCAGATCATGAATTTTGATCTGCAAGATTGCCATAAGCACGGCAAGTTCGTCCTCTGTCATGCTGCGGATGGTGCTTTGCAGCTTTTCTCTGGTGATTTCCATTGAAATACCTCCTCCTAGCTACGGCTTTCCGCCGTATGGTTCTGTTCTCTTTCAGCCTTTCGCTGCCGGACCATTTTCAGCAATTCTTTTTGTTCTTCGGGTGAAAGATCCAATACAACGGCCTTCAGTCTGGCACGAAGCAGTTCAACTTCGCTTGCGGATATGTCTGTCATAAAGTCCTCCTTAGTAACATGTTTCATAAAAGCGCAATTCCCGAATGCGCCCGCTGAAAAAGTGGTTGATGTTGTAATCGCAGCGGCGGTAGCTTGTCTGGAAATGCTGGTCGATCATGGGCGGGTAGCTTTCCGGCGGAATGTCGGCGTATGCGCTGCCACGGTCGGCCTGCTCGATCCACGGCATATCCCGGATGATGCGCACGATCTGGCTTGCGCAGATCGGCGGGTGCGGTCTGCCGGTGTATGCCTCGTACTGCTCGAAGTAGTACCGGAACACGCCGAGCGCTTCGTCCAGCGTGTACGGCCCTCCGGGGAATACCGAAGCTGTGATATCCGCGAATTTATCAAAATCAAACAGCAACTATCTGCCTCCTTTGTCGGGGTGGGTGGAGCGGAGCGCGGAAGCGGCTCCGTTCCCTTATACCCTTATACAGTCTACTTCTTACTTCTACTTCTGTTTCTTCTTCTACTTCTGTGTCATTCGATATCGGTCGATATCGACCGATCAGCGCCATGTCTTGCCGTGATTCGCTGCACATATCGCGCCCAAGCTTCTTCCATGTCTGGCATGAATGCAGAGAACGCAACACTTTCGATTGGAGACAGGTTTGCAGGCTTTTCGCCTGTCTCCAAGAAGTCCCAGCAAGCCAGCAGCACGTTCACCGCTGTTTCCGGGGGTAGCTGCCTGACCAGTTCCCGGCGCTCCAGCTTCATCTTGAACCAGCTGGGGTGCTTGTCCTTGTCTTTCGCCATTGCCGCCCCCTCACGCCACGGTGAAGCGGCGGCTGGTGCTGGACTTGGTGAAGCGCTCGGCCAATTCCGGCATGGCTTTCTTGAACGCCGTGCTGTCGAACCGGCTGCTGGTCACGGTCTTCCAGGTGATCTTGTAATCCGCGCCCGTCAGCGTGTCGGCGTCGATGGCGGTCATGTGCGCCTTGATCGCGTCCTGAATGCTCTCGATCTCAGCAGTGAGTTCGTCGGCCATCCGGCGAAGCTCGCGCAATTCGTCGACCTTGCTCTGAATTTCTGTGTTGCTCATTGGTAAAGCCCCTTTCCTTTTTCGGTGGGCTGTGCTATACTGCAAGCAGCCCTTTTCGGCTGCGTCCCGTTTCTGCTTCCTACGGCTTGCGGGACGCTTTTTCTTTGTCTTGGGGAACTCCGGCGGCTGGGGGCTTTCAACTGATCTCGTGAGCCTTGCTGCACTTTGCTGTTCCTTCCCAACTCTTGTAGATGTTCTTCGCCCATCTTCTGCCGGTGTCTGAACTGTTTTCGTTTGTTCCCTTTGACTGGCTTCATTATATCGCTTATTGCGCAAGTATGCAGCACGGAATATTGCACAAGTATGCTCTTACTTTTTTATTCAATTTGCATAATTGCGCAAGTACGCATTTTAATGATATACTTTGCGTGAGGTGATTACATGGGTGGGAAAACATCTGCGAAGTCGAAGAATACATGGATAACGAAAGCGTATGACCGTATCAACCTGACCGTTCCGAAGGGCCAGAAAGACTTGATACAGGCCCACGCCGAAGCGCAGGGCGAAAGCACGAACGGCTTTATCAACCGCGCGATCTCGGAGACGATGGAGCGGGACGGAAAGCCGAAAACGGATTGACAACGGCGGGAAACGCCGTATAATGAAAGCAGGAGGGATGAAACTATGCTTGATGAAAAGGATTTGCAGGCTATCCAAGACATGATTCAGGAATCCGCAAGCCAGACCCTGAAGGACGCGATGCGGGGTGCTTCGGTTCTGATGGAATCTTATTTCGGGCCGAAGTTCAAGCTGTTGTTTGAGAATCAGCAGACCATGATGGAAACACTTGCACCGAAGAGCCGGGTTGACGAGCTGGAGGAAGAGGTTGCGTTCCTGCGCTCGATCATCCGCCAGCACAGCCGGGAAATCGAAGAATTGAAACACGCATAAGCGAAATAATAAATGGCCTCTGGGGAACGCCCAGCGGCCATTTTCTCATACAAGGGCTATTTGCTGTTTTGAGTTCAACAAAAATTCAACTCCATTACGAAAAGTTCAACAAAGTTACAAAACGATACCGAACGCAGAATTCAAAAAAGCTAGTGTTTTCAAGGCTTTTTTACACGATGTAACACGATAAAGAACGGCGTTTTTAGAAATCATAACCCGGAGGTCGGGGGTTCAAATCCCTCTCCCGCAACCATAAAACCACCGTATTTCAATCGAAATGCGGTGG
>CAKUEH010000021.1 GCA_934646185.1 uncultured Oscillospiraceae bacterium
CAGCTCATGCAGGTGCTCAGCCGCCGCAGCAAAAATAACCCCGCGCTCATCGGCGAGCCCGGCGTCGGCAAGACCGCCGTCGTCGAGGCGCTGGCCCAGCGGCTCGCCTGCGGCGACGTGCCGCAGGCGCTGCGCGGGAAGAAGCTCTACTGCCTCAACATGGCGAATCTGCTTGCGGGCACGAAATACCGCGGCGAGTTTGAAGAGCGCGTGCGCGATATCCTGATCGAGGTCCGCCGCTGCGGAAACGTCATTCTGTTTGTGGATGAAATGCACACCATCGTCGGCGCGGGCAGCGCCGAGGGCGCGATCGACGCGGCCAATCTGCTCAAGCCCGCCCTTGGCCGGGGAGAGCTGCAGATGATCGGCGCGACGACCATGGAGGAATACCGCAAATTCATCGAAAAGGACGCCGCGCTCGAGCGCCGTTTCCGCCCTGTGGTCGTCCGCGAGCCGGATCGCAAAACGGCCTGCCGCATGCTCGAGGCGCTCCGCCCGGGACTGGAAGCGCACCACCGCATCCGCATCACGCAGGAGGCCATCGAGGCTGCCGTCGATTTTTCGAGCCGCTATCTGACCGACCGCTTTCTGCCGGACAAGGCGCTCGATCTGCTCGACGAGGGCGCGGCGCACGTCTGGCTCGGCGGATCGGAGCCCAGCGAAGACGCCGAGCGCCGGCAGCAGCTCGAGCAGCAGCTCGAACAGGCCGTGGCAGGCGCGCAGTATGAGCAGGCGGCGAAGCTCCGCGACGAGCTGCGCGGCCTTGTGCGCCGTCAGCTTGCCGCCCGCCGCGCCCAGCGTACCGTGAGCCTGACCCGGCAGGACATCGCCGCCGTCGTCTCCGAGCGCACCGGCATCCCTGTCGGCAGACTCCGCCAGTCCGACCGCGAGCGGCTTTTGTCCCTGCGCCAGACGCTCTCCGAGCGCATCATCGGCCAGCAGGCCGCCGTCGACGCCGTCTCCACCGCCGTTCTGCGCGGCAGGACGGGCCTTGCCGACGCCGGACGGCCCGCCGCGTCGTTTCTGCTCATCGGTCCGACCGGCGTCGGAAAAACGGAATTATGTAAACAGCTTGCGCAGGTCGTCTACGGCAGCCAGGACGCGCTCATCCGCGTGGACATGTCGGAGTATATGGAGCCCAGCAGCGTCTCGCGTCTGCTCGGCGCGCCGCCGGGCTACGTCGGCTATGACGCGGGCGGTACGCTCACGGAAAAGGTGCGCCGCCGTCCCTACTGCGTCGTGCTGTTCGACGAGCTGGAAAAGGCGCACCGCGACATCACCGGCATCCTTCTGCAGCTGCTCGGCGACGGCATTCTGACTGACAGCATGGGCCGCACCGTCAGCTTCAAGAACACCATCGTCGTCATGACCTCGAACCTGACCGGCCCGCAGACGGGCAAGCCCGGCCTCGGCTTCACGCCGGACTGCGCCGATATCCGCGCGCAGACCGTGCTGCGGGAGGCGTTTTCCCCGGAATTTCTGGGCCGGATCGACTGTATCGCCTCCTTCCGGCAGCTTGCGGCGGAGGATCTTGCGAAGATCGCCGCGCTCCGGCTGCGGGAGCTGGCCGGACGGCTGCAGAAGCAGAACGTCGCGCTGGAAACGGCTCCGGAGCTTCCGGAGCGTCTCGGCGCACGCTGCGCGAACGAGCCCGGCGGGGCCCGGAGCCTGCGCCGCAGGCTCCAGACCGGCATCGAGGGCCCGGCGGCGGAGCTGCTGCTGCGCGAACCGTCCGTGCGGACGCTCCGCGCCGTCTGGCGGGACGGGGACGTCTTCGTGGAGGCGGCGGGACAGTAATACTAAAACAAACGTTCAAAAATTCGGAATTCGGGGATTTTTCACGAAAAACGTCGAAGAATCCCCGAAAAATTTTTTCAAAAAAGGGTTGCAATTTATGTAAACAGAACGTATTATATTATTGAAGTGGAGCAAAGTGGAGTAAACTTTCAGTAAAGTGGAGCGAAAGGAGGCGCGAAGGGATGTTCGGCAAGTACAAGCACTCAGTCGATGAAAAAGGACGTCTGTTCGTGCCGTCCAAGCTGCGCGACGAGCTGGGAAGCACCTTCTATGTAACACTGGGCCTCGATCACTGCCTGTCTGTGTATACAGAAGCGGGCTGGAAGGCCATTGTCGATAAATATAACGCGCTGCCGATCGTACAGGCACGAAAAATGCGCTTTCTGTTTGCCAACGCCGCCAAATGCGAGCCCGATAAGCAGGGCCGCTTCCTCATTCCGGCCGAGCTGCGCCAGTACGCGGGCCTTTCCAGCGAGGTCACGTTCATCGGCCAGGGCGGCCATGCGGAGATCTGGGACAGCGCAGCCTACGACGAGCTGGAGCAGCAGACGCTGACGCCTGAAAATCTGGCGGCTGTCATGGAGGAGCTTGGCTTCTGATGGAATTCGCACATCAATCGGTGCTTTTGAACGAGTGCATCGACGCGCTGGCCATCAAGCCCGACGGGATCTATCTCGACGGGACGCTCGGCGGCGCGGGACACTCGCTGCAGATCTGCCGGAACCTCACCACCGGCAGGCTCATCGGCGTCGACCGCGATCTGGTCGCGCTGAAGGCCGCGAAGAAGCGGCTGTACCGCCACGCGAAAAAGGTGACGCTGGTACACGATAATTTTGAAAATGTCGGCGCGATCCTCACCGCGCTGGGACTCGACCGGATCGACGGCATGCTGTTCGATCTGGGCGTTTCTTCTCCGCAGCTTGACGACGCGGAACGCGGCTTTTCCTACATGGCCGACGCGCCTCTGGACATGCGTATGGACCGCGAGCAGTCGCTCACGGCCTACGAGGTCGTCAATAACTGGCCGCGCGAGGAATTGAAATCCATTCTCTACGAATACGGCGAGGAGCGCTACGCCCCGCAGATCGCCGCCGCCATCGAGCGCGTGCGCACCGACCACCCCATCGAAACGACGCTGGAGCTGGTCGATATCATCCGCTCCGCCATGCCGCCGAGTGCGCTCCGCGAAAAGCAGCACCCGGCCAAGCGCAGCTTTCAGGCCATCCGCATCGCCGTCAACGACGAGCTCGGCGCGGTCAAGCAGGGCATGGAGGCCGCCATCGACCACCTGAACCCCGGCGGCAGACTGGCCGTCATCACATTCCACTCGCTGGAGGACCGCATCGTCAAGAATGTGTTTCAGGACGCGGCAAGAGGTTGTACCTGCCCGCCGTCGTTCCCGGTCTGTGTCTGCGGCCATAAGCCGAAGATCAGGATCCTGACGAAAAAGCCCATCATCGCCACGCGCGAGGAGGTCGAGGAAAATCCCCGCTCGCGCAGCGCAAAGCTCCGTGTAGCAGAGCGCGTGTAACCCGGAAAGGAGTCCGCCGCCATGGCGCAGTCCAATAGAAAATTCTATAGAGACAACGGCGCCGCGGCATATGACGTATATGCCTGGAACGATCAGGCCGCGCGGCAGTATGAAGACGGCCGCGCCTACGAACGGTCTCTGCCCGTCGAGCTGCCGGACGAGCGCGTCCAGGAGCAGCCGTACCGGAGAGTCAAGGCCAGAACCGCCATCGCGCCGTTTACGCTGGCGGGCATGCTGACGGTCGCCTGCCTGATGATCCTCGTGATCTTCGGCTATGTGCAGCTGTTCGAGGCCAGCAGCAATGTCTCCCGCCTCGAAAACCAGCTGGCAAATCTCAAGGAGCAGCAGCTGATGCTCCAGAGCAAATACGACGCCAAGATCGACCTGACCGCCGCCGAGGAATACGCGGCCGAGATCGGCCTGACCAAGTGCCAGCCCGAGCAGATCGTCTATGTCAGCTTCTCCGGAGACGATCAGGCGGAGATCTACACCCAGCAGCGCACAAGCGTCTTCGGAGAGATCCTGGACGCCATGCAGCAGAGCATCCTCGGCCTCATTGAATATTTGCACCCTACAGCAGCATAAGCTTGGACAGAGCCTCCCAGTTGGAAATCCGGCCGAGTAACCCGATCAGGGGCGGTCTTTTCAGGCCGCTCCTTTTTTGAACAGAAAGGCAGTTTCATGGCAAAAAAGATCATCCGCCTGCCGCGCACCAAAGAGCAGCAGCAGGCAAACCGGGAGCGGAACGAGCGCGCGAACCGAACGATCCTCAGCCGTACCCTGATCCTGATGATCCTGTGCGGCGTCATTGCGTTCATCCCGCTGATCGGAACGCTTTATAATCTCATGATCACCCAGCATGACTATTACAACGAAAAGGCGATCAAAAACCAGACCCGTTCGACAAACCTGACCGCCGCGCGCGGCGTGATCTACGACGCGAATATGAACGTGCTGGCCTCGTCGTCGACCGTTGAGACGGTCTTCATCGACCCGAACGAGATCGCCGAGCAGATGAAAAAGCCAGAAAACAGCAATCTGCTCGACCAGATCGCGCGCGGCCTCGGTGAAATTCTGGATGTCGAGCCCAGCTTCGTCTACGAGCAGGCCGCCGACAAGCAGTACCGCTATAAGGTCATCAGCCGCAAGATCTCCGAGGAGCTGGCCGACGAGGTCCGCGCCTTCATCAGCGAAAACAAGATCACCGGCGTCTATCTCGAAACGGACCTCAAGCGCTATTACCCCAATTCCTCCCTCGCCGCGCAGGCGCTCGGCTTCGTCTCGAGCGACAACAACGGCTCCGAGGGCCTCGAGGCCTATTATAACGACGAGCTCTCCGGCACCGCCGGCAAGGTCGTCACCTCCAAGGGCAACTACGGCTCCGAAATGCTCTATACCTACGAAAAATACTACGACGCCTCCGACGGCTGCAGCCTCGTCACCACCATCGACGCGACCGTGCAGGCGTATGTGGAAAAGAATCTGCAGAACGCTATCGACAAATACGACATCAAAAACGGCGCATTCTGCATCGTCATGGACGTGAACACAGGCGAGATCAAGGCCATGGCCACGCTCGGCTCCTATGACCCCAACAATTATCTGGAGGTCTACGACGACGCGGCGGCGGCCCTTCTCGAAAACGAGCGCGACGCGGCCCTGTCCCTGCCGGAGACCTCCGACGCCTATAAGGCCGCCATCGAGCAGTATAAGCAGGATGTCGCGGCGGCCCGCATGGCCCAGTGGCGCAACCGCTGCGTCTCCGACGGCTACGAGCCCGGCTCGACCTTCAAGCTCATCACGCTGGCCTCCGCGCTCGATTCCGGCGCGGTCACGCTGAACGATTCGTTCTACTGCGGCGGCCAGGAGAAGTTTTCTGGCCGTGAACAGATCCTCAACTGCTGGAAATCCGTCGGCCACGGCGCGCAGTCGACCGCGCAGGCGCTCGGCAACTCCTGCAACATCGCCTTTGGCCATATCGGCCTGCGCATGGGCGGCGACACGTTCTATGATTATCTCAAGGCCTTCGGCATCATGGAAAAGACCGGCGTCGATCTGCCGGGCGAGGCCAGCGGCCTGTTCTACGAGCGGAAATACCTGAACAATCCCGCGCAGTACGGCACGTCCTATCTCATCACGTCCTCCTTCGGCCAGAGCTTCCGCATCACGCCCATGCAGCTCGTGCGCGCCGTCTCCGCGATCGTCAACGGCGGCTACGTGCTCGAGCCCTATATCGTGAGCGAGGTGCTGGACGCCGACGGCAATACGGTCGAGCGGAACGAAAAGACCGTTCTGCGGCAGGTCATCAGCCAGCAGACATCCGAGACGATGCGAGACCTCATGGAACAGGTCGTCACCGAGGGCACGGCCTCCGCGGCCAAGACGCCCGGCTACCGCGTCGGCGGCAAGACCGGCACGTCCGAAAAGCTGGACGAATACGACGAGGACGGCAATCAGGTCAAGGACAAGATCGTCTCCTTCATCGGCGTCGCGCCCATCGACGATCCGAAATACGCCGTGCTTGTCGCGCTCGACACGCCCGCGTATTCGCAGAACAGCGAAAAATACACCGTCCACGGCATGTACATTTCCGGCGGCCTGATGGCCGCGCCGACCGTGCGCGACATCTTCCTCGACATTCTCCCGTACCTCGGCGTGGAGCCGGACTACGATTCCGAGGATATCCGCGGCGTCAACTTCACCGTCCCGGACGTCATCGGCATGGACGAAAGCGAGGCGGGCGCGCTGCTCGCCGAAAAGACCATCACCTACCGCGTCGTCGGCACCGGCTCGACCGTCACCGACCAGCTGCCCGCCCCGGGCAGTCAGGTCCCCGGCAATTCGCAGATCATCCTCTACATGGGCGCGGAAAAGCAGCTGACGACCGTCGAGGTACCGGATTTCATCGGCTGCTCCGTCGCGGACGTCAATTATCTGGCCGCGAACGCGGGCCTTTATGTGCAGGCCAAGGGCACCGACCGCACGGACGTGTATGTGCTCGCGGCCTATCAGGACATCGAACCCGGCACAGAGGTTGACAGAGGTACTACAATTACGGTAGAATTCTCTTCCACGGGTGCATCCGACTAAGGAGGACTGTATGAAACTCAAAGAACTGCTGCGCGGTCTCGACGTGCTGGAGCTGCACGCGGACGAAGCGCTGGACATCACCGGCGTTCAGTACGATTCCCGGCAGGTCACGCCCGGCGATCTGTTCGTCGCGATCTCCGGCTTCCAGACCGACGGCCACAAGTATATCCCAAAAGCCATGGAAAACGGCGCGGCCTGCGTCGTCTGCGAAAAAAAGCCGGAAGCAGGCATCGCCTATGTGCTGGTTCCAGACGCCCGCGCGGCGCTCGCCGCGCTCGGCGCAAACTGGTTCGGCCATCCGGCGGACGATCTATGCGTCGTCGGCATCACCGGCACGAACGGCAAGACGACCAGCACGTATCTATTGAAGCATGTGCTTGAAAAAACGCGCGGCGCAAAGGTCGGCCTCATCGGCACGATCCAGAACATGATCGGCGATGAAGTCCTGCACACCGAGCGCACCACGCCCGAATCCTTCGAGCTGCAGAAGCTCTTCGCCGACATGCGCGATGCGGGCTGCACGCACGTCATTATGGAGGTCTCCTCCCACGCGCTGGTGCTCCACCGCGCTGACCAGATCCGCTTCAATGCGGCGGTCTTTACCAATCTGACGGAAGATCATCTGGACTTCCACAAGACGATGGACGCCTACTGCGACGCGAAGGCCATGCTCTTCCGCCGCTGCGAAACAGGCGCGGTCAACGTTGACGACGCCTATGCGAAGCGCATCATGGAGCAGGCCGAGTGCAGGCTTCTGACCTATTCCGCGCAGGGAAACCACGCCGCGCTCACAGCGGAGCATATCGGCCTGTTCTCCGACCGCGTGGAATTCGACGCGGCCTATGAAGGCGAGCGGGCTTCCGTCACACTCGGCATTCCCGGCATTTTCAGCGTCTATAACGCCCTCGGCGTCATTGCCGCCGCGCTGGCGTTGGATATTCCGCTTGCGAAGATCGCGGACGCCCTGCGCACCGCGCAGAGCGTCAAGGGCAGGGTGGAGGTTGTCCCCACGCTGGGGAAGGACTACACGGTCCTCATCGACTATTCCCATACGCCAGACAGTCTTGAAAATATCCTCAAGGCCGTGCGCGGCTTCTGCGCGGGCCGCATCATCGCCGTCTTCGGCTGCGGCGGCGACCGCGACCCCTATAAGCGTCCCGTCATGGGCAAGATCGCGGCGGAGCTTGCAGACCTCGCGATCGTCACCTCGGATAATCCCCGCACCGAAGACCCCTATAAGATCCTCCGGCAGATCCTTGCCGGCATGCAGGATACCGAAACGCCCTACGAGGTCATCGAGAGCCGCGTTTCGGCGATCGGCCGGGCCATGGAGCTGGCGCGGAAGGACGATGTGATCGTCCTGTGCGGCAAGGGCCATGAGACGTATCAGGAGATCGGACACGAAAAGCACCATCTGGACGAGCGCGAGGTCGTCGCGTCGTATTTGGAGGCGGAAGCATGAAGCAACTGACACTGAAGCAGGCGGCGGAATATTGCGGCGGAACGCTCGCGCCCGCGCAGGCGGAGGGCGTGATCACCGGCGTCCAGATCGACTCGCGCAGAGTCAAACCCGGCGATCTCTTCGTCGCCATCAAAGGAGAAAAGGTCGACGGCCATGCGTATATCGATATGGCGGCCAGCCTCGGCGCAGCCGCCGCGCTCGTGGAAAAGCCCGTTAAGGCATCTATCCCGACCATTCTTGTGCCCGATACCGTCCATGCCTACGGCGATCTCGCCGCGGCCTGCCGCGAGCAGATGGGCTTGACTGTCGTTGGCATCACCGGCAGCGTCGGCAAAACGACGACCAAGGAAATGACTGCCTGCATGCTCGAGCATACCTACCGCACCGCCCGCACCGAGGGCAACCACAACAACAACATCGGTCTTCCCATGACCATTCTCGACATGCCGGACGATACCGAAATCGCCGTTCTGGAGCTGGGCATGAACCATTTCGGAGAAATGGCCCGCCTGACCTCCATCGCAAAGCCCAACATCGCCATCATCACCAACATCGGCACCATGCACATCGAGCATCTCGGCTCCCGCGAGGGCATTCTGCAGGCCAAGCTCGAGATCTTCCGCGGCGTGCCGGAAGACGGTGTCGGCGTCTTCAACGGCGACGAACCGCTTCTGTGGAACGTGCGTGCCGACGGCGGACACAAAAAATACTATTACGGCGTCGAAAACCACGCCTGCGACGTGCTTGCGACCGACATTCAGGAGCTTGACGACGGCATGCGCTTCGTAGTCAGCGGCTTCGGCCACCGGTTCGAGCTGTTCGTGCCCGTTCTGGGCCGCCATACGGTCTATAACACGCTGGCTGCCGTCACGGCCGCCCTTCTTCTGAAGGTCCCGCCCGAGACGATCCAGGCGCAGATCTCCAGCTTCCACAACACCGGCATGCGCCAGAAGATCTACGAGCGCGATGGCTTTACCATCATCGAGGACTGCTATAACGCGGGCCCGGAGTCGACGGAGGCCGCGCTGGAGATCCTCGCGGGCTTCCGTGCGCGAACGAACGGCCGCTGCATCGCGGTGCTGGGCGATATGCTCGAGCTCGGCAACCGCTCCGCGGCCGAACATTACCGCATCGGCCGCATCGCCGCGACGAAGGCCGACATGCTCTACACCTACGGCGTCAACGCCGCGCGTATGGTCTCCGGCGCGATCACCGGCGGCATGAAGCAGAAGCTCATCGAGCATTTTGACACGCACGAGGATCTGGCCCACATGCTCAAGATGCGCGCCCGTCCCGGCGACGTGATCTTGTTCAAGGGCAGCCGCGGCATGCGGATGGAAAAGGCGCTCGCGCTGTTTTTCAAGGAAGAAGAGGAATAAAGAGAAGGCTCGGAGGAATCCTGTATGGATGCAATGTTTTTTATCGTTCTCGGCGCGACGCTCGCCTCGTTTTTGCTGACGCTGCTGTTCGGCCGCTTCGTCATTCCCATGCTGCGCGCGCTGCATGCCGGCCAGTCCATCCGTGAGGTCGGCCCGCAGTGGCACAACACCAAGGCCGGTACGCCGACCATGGGCGGCATCATGTTCATCGCGGCCATCATCCTCTGCACGCTGATCTTCGGCTGGAAGAGCATGACGGAGAACCGCGACTATACGCACCTGTATGTGCTGGCGCTCGCCCTGTGCTACGGACTGGTCGGCTTCGCCGACGATTTTGTCAAGGTCAGGCTCAAACGCAACCTCGGCCTGACCGCCATTCAGAAATTCCTGCTGCAGCTCGTCGTGGCCGTCGCGTTTCTGTTCGTGCTGAAGGGAAGCGGCGATCTGTCCTGCGATCTCTATATCCCGTTCTGGAATCTCGATCTTGAGATCCCGACGGCGGTCTATATGGTCTTCGCGGCCTTCGTCATCGTCGGCTGCGTCAACGCCGTGAACCTGACGGACGGCGTCGACGGCCTTTCCAGCAGTGTGACCATTCCGGTCATGGTCTTCTTTGCCACGACCTCCTATATCTATGGCCGTACAACGTTGGCCCTGCTCCCTGCGACCGTCGCGGGCGGCCTTGCGGGCTTCCTCTGCTATAACCTCCATCCGGCCAAGGTCTTCATGGGCGATACCGGCTCGCTGTTCCTCGGCGGCATGGTCTGCGGCATGGCTTTCGCGCTCGATATGCCGCTGATTTTGATCCTGGTCGGCATCATCTATCTCTGCGAGACGCTTTCCGTCATTCTGCAGGTCACGTACTTCAAGCTGACCCACGGCAAGCGCATCTTCAAAATGACCCCTATCCACCACCATTTTGAGCTGTGCGGCTGGAAGGAAGAAAAAATCGTTTTCGTTTTCACCGCGATCACGCTCGTCATGTGTGTGCTGGCGTATTTCGGCGTTATGAACCGGTATTGAGATACCGTAGCTTCAGAAAGGAGCGACCCCTATGGCAAGCCGTTCGGACGGCGCAACGCGGCTGTATGAGGTTCCGCAGGCCCCCGAGCCGGAGCGCCTGCCGCAGCCGCCCAAAACAAAGGACAAGGTGCTGCTCGACGAACGCGGCCTGCTTGATCTGCCGTTTCTCGCGCTGACAGTGCTGCTTGTGCTGATCGGTGTCGTCATGGTCTTCTCGGCCTCCTACGCTCGCGCGTATTATCTGACCGGCAATTCCACCTATTACTTTGCCCGGCAGGCGATCTTCGCCGTCGCCGGCATCGGCGGCATGCTGTTTGTCAGTCGGCTGAACTATCAGCTCTGGCGCAGCGCGTCGTTCATCATCCTCGCCGTGTCCGTTGTGTTTCTGATGCTCGTGCCGCTCATCGGCTCGACGGCCAACGGCGCGAAGCGCTGGATCGAGGTCGCGGGCATCCGCTTTCAGCCGTCGGAGCTCGCGAAGATAGCCATCATCATGACTTTCTCCGCCATGATCTCGACCTACCGCGATAAAATGCGCACCTTCCGCTACGGCATCGCGCCCTTCGGCGCGATCATGATCGTCCTGTGCGGTCTCGTCGCGCTGGAGCGTCATTTCTCCTGCATCCTCATCATGCTGCTGCTCGCAGCGGCCATGCTGTTTCTGGGCGGCGTGCAGATCAAGTGGTTCGCCCTCGGCGGCGTGGCCGTCGCCGTGTTCATGTTCGTCTATCTGAAGACGCAGGGCTACGCCGGAAGCCGCATCACGGCCTGGCGCGACCCCGCCTCCGATCCCACAGACAACGGCTATCAGATCCTGCAGTCGCTCTATGCCATCGGCTCCGGCGGCCTGATGGGCCTCGGCCTCGGCAAGAGCCGCCAGAAATACCTGTATCTGCCCGAGGAGCACAACGACTACATTTTCCCCATCCTCTGCGAGGAGCTCGGCTTTGTCGGGGCGGTCGTCGTGATCCTGCTCTTCGTTCTTCTGATCGTGCGCGGCTATTATATCGCCATGCACGCGCGCGACCGCTTCGGCGCGCTCCTTGCCGCCGGTATTTCCACGCATATCGCGCTTCAGACCTTCCTCAACATCGGCGTCGTCACAAACTTCCTGCCTGCCACCGGCATTTCGCTCCCGTTCTTCTCCTACGGCGGCACGGCGCTTCTGATGCAGCTGTTTGAAGCCGGCGTCGTCCTCGCCGTCTCCCGGCAGAACGACAATAAGCTCCTGTGAAGGAGGAAACCCCATGAATATCGTCTTTACCTGCGGCGGCACAGGCGGGCATATTTATCCCGCCATCGCGGTCGCGCGCATGTTCCGCGAGCGTCAGCCGGACTGCGGCATTCTCTTCATCGGCGCGGAGGACGGCATGGAAAACAAGCTCGTCCCGCGCGAGGGCTTCCGGCTGGAAACCGTGAAGATCTCCAACTATCAGCGCAGGCTGACCCCCGCTGCGGTCTGGCACAATCTTGTGACCGTGCAGCGCATGGCCGCGACGTTTTCCAAAACGAAGCGCATCCTGAAGGACTTCCGGCCCGACGTGATCGTCGGCACCGGCGGCTACGCGAGCTTCCCGGCCCTCAAAATGGGCGCGAAGCTCGGCATCCCGACCTGCGTCCACGAATCAAACGCCGTCCCGGGACTGACGACAAAGCTCGTCGCGCGCACGGCCAGCCGCGTCATGGTCTCCTTCGAGTCCAGCCGGGAGCATTACCCGGAGCCTGAGAAGGTGCTCCTGACCGGAACGCCCGTGCGCGAGGAATTCCTCTTTGCCAAGCGGCAGGAGGCCAGGCAGGCGCTGGGACTCGGAGACGAGCCGCTCGTCGTCTCCTGCTGGGGCAGTCTCGGCGCGCGGGAGATGAACAAGAAGATCGCGCAGTTCATGAAATGCGAATGCGAGGACAATACGCCCTTCCATCACATCCACGCGACCGGCTCGTTCGGCTGGCGCTGGATGCCGGAATATGTCAAAGACATGGGTGTCGACCTCGCCGCGCATCCGCGCATCGACATGCGCGAGTACATCTACGATATGCCGCAGGTGCTGGCCGCGGCGGATCTCATCATCTGCCGCGCAGGCGCGGCGACCATCGCCGAGGTCTGCGCCAGCGGCACGCCCTGCATCATGGTGCCGAGTCCGAACGTGACCGGCAACCATCAGGAAAAAAACGCCCGGGTGCTTGAACGCTCCGGCGCGGCCGCAGTCGTCCGCGAGACGGACTGCGACGGAAAAAGCCTCTATGAGACCGCAAAGTCGATCCTTTCGGATGCCGGACGGATGCGCGCTATGCGCGCCAGCGCCCGGGATATGGCTGTGGTCGATGCCGCCGAGCGCATCTATCAGACCGCGCTCGACCTTGCAAGGCACTGACACGCACGCCGCACGCAGCGCATAGGATGGGGAAAATTCCTGTGTTTTGGAGGAATGCCCATGCCAGCGCTGCTTGTTTCCAAGTCGCCTCCGCTTTCCGGCGAGGTGACCGTCCACGGAGCGAAAAACAGCGTCCTGCCCATTCTGGCCGCGACGCTTCTGTGCGGAACGCCGTGCGTTCTGCATAACTGTCCGGATATTCTCGACGTGACGCACGCGCTTGCCATCCTGCGCAGCCTCGGCTGCGCGTCCGAACGGCGGGGCGCGAGCGTCTACATAGACCCGTGCGGCTGCGCGGGCCTTTCCGTCCCGCCGGAGCTGGCCGCGTCCATGCGCGCGTCCAGCCTGTTCCTCGGCGCGCTGCTCGCAAGATGCGGCGAAGCGCGCCTGAGCCTGCCGGGCGGCTGTCCCATCGGCGCAAGGCCGGTGGACTATCATCTGCTTGCCTTCCGCGCGCTCGGCGCGGAGGTCTCGCTGACAGACAACACCATTTCCTGCCGCGCGCAGAAGTTGACCGGCGCACGCATCACGCTGCCCGGCCCCAGCGTCGGCGCGACGGAAAACGCCATGCTGGCCGCAGCCGGAGCAGACGGCCTCACCGTGATCGAAAACGCCGCCTGCGAGCCTGAGATCGGCGATCTGGCCGGTTTTCTGACTGCCTGCGGCGCAAGGATCGCGGGTGCGGGCACAAGGCGCGTAAGCGTCGAGGGCGGCCGGAGGCTGACCGGCGCAACGTATACCATCCTGCCGGACCGCATCGAAACCGCGACATTTCTCTGCGCCTGCGCCGCCTGCGGCGGCGAACTGACGCTGCGCAGGACGGATGCGCGCCTTGCGGAGCCTGTCCTCGGCTCGCTCGCAGAAAGCGGCTGCCGGATCTCCTGCACGCACGACACGATCCGGATCTGCCGCGACGGGCCGCTGACGGCCTGCCGCCCGGTCGTCTCAAGGCCGTATCCCGGCTTCCCGACCGACGCGATGCCTGTCCTGCTCGCCGCGCAGCTGCGCGCGGGGGGACAGACGGCCTTTACCGAAACGATCTTCGAAAACCGTTTCGGCTATGTCAGAGAGCTCGGAAAGCTCGGCGCGCGGCTGCGTCAGGACGAAAATACCGTCCGTCTGCGCGGCACGCCGCAGCTGCATGCGGCGCGGCTTTTCGCGGAGGATCTGCGCGGTGGCGCCGCGCTGGTGCTCGCGGCCATGCAGGCCGAGGGCGAAAGTGCCATTTTTGGAGTAAAACACATCGAACGGGGATATGATACTCTTGAGACCGCGCTGCGAAGCGCCGGCGCTCGCCTGAAAACAGTGGAAATCCCCAAAAAGATGTGATATAATGCCTGTATTAACCTCCGGAGGAGAATGGATCATGCGCACGAAGCAAAGCAAAGCGAATCGGGAAGCACGCGCCGCGGGCAAGGCACGCCGGGTGCGCAGCAGCGCCCTCGGCAAGCTCCTTATCATGCTCGCTGTCGTCGCCGCGATCGTCTTCGGCGTCGCGATTTTCTTCAAGGTCAACACCATCGAGGTGCAGGGCAATTCCGTCTATTCCGCCGAACAGATCATGGAAGCCTCGCAGATCCAGCAGGGCGACAATCTCCTGACGGTCAACAAGGCGCTGGCCGTCGGCAATATCAAGGCCGCGCTGCCATACGTCGAGGATGTCTCCATTGCCCGCAGTCTGCCGGACGGCATCATCATTCAGGTCCGCGAGAGCGTCATTTCCTTCGCCGTCATGACGGACACGAACGCCTGCTGGCTCGTTGGTCCCAGCGGCAAGGCGCTCGAGCGCATCGAGCCCGCCGCCTTCAATGAAAACCCGCACATCAACGGTCTTCTCATTTCCAGCCCCACGGCAGGGGATCCCGTGTCCTCGCCCACGCCCACGGCGCTGGCCGCCGCGCTGGACGTGATGAAGGAGCTCGACGGCACCGGCCTTCTCGAGCATATCCGCGTGATCGACGTGGAAAAGGAATACGATATGACCCTCTGGTATGACGACCGCTACGAGATCAAGCTCGGCGGCACGGACGAGATGGCGTACAAGATCCGTTATCTGTGCTCCATTCTGGAGCAGCTCAGCGAATTCCAGGCCGGGACGATCGACCTGACCCAGGCCGCGCAGAAAAAGGCCACCTTCCAGCCCGCCGCATGAGCCGGGACGCCGAAAACGCAAAATTCGCATTTTTTGCTGAATTTTTCCGCAATTTCTATTGACGCACACCCTTTTTCGAGATAGAATAAAGTCGACATAATCTAAAACGATGCAGTTGTGGGCTGTGAGATATACAGGAGGAAGACAAATGGCAGATACAGCAGATAAGGTAGTCAAGATCAAAGTCATTGGCGTCGGCGGCGCCGGCAACAATGTTATCAACCGTATGATCGCGTCCGACGTCAAGGGCGTCGAGTTCGTCGCAGTCAATACGGATAAGCAGGACCTCGAAAAGTCCAAGTGCAAGAACAAGGTGCAGATCGGTGAAAAGCTGACCGGCGGCATGGGCGCAGGCTCCAAGCCCGATATCGGCCAGAAATCCGCTGAAGAATCCAAGGCGCTCATTTCTCAGGTGCTTGAGGGCACCGATATGGTCTTCATCACCGCCGGTATGGGCGGCGGCACCGGCACCGGCGCAGCGCCCATCATCGCGCAGGTCGCGCACGACGCGGGCATCCTGACCGTCGCCGTCGTGACGAAGCCCTTCCGCTTCGAGGGCGCGAACCGCATGAAGCAGGCCGAGGCCGGCATCGCCAACCTCACCGACAAGGTCGATTCCATGATCATCATCCCGAACGACCGTCTGAAATTCGTCACCGACCAGAAGATCACCTTTGCCAACGCATTCGGCATCGCGGACGATGTCCTGAAGCAGGCCGTCAGCTCCATTTCCGAGCTTGTCGGCTACAGCGAGAACGTCATCATCAACCTCGACTTTGCCGACGTTTCCGCCATCATGCGCAACGCGGGTCAGGCCCATATGGGCGTCGGCTCCGCCACCGGCCGCGACAAGGCCGAGCAGGCCGCGCAGGCTGCCGTCTCCAGCCCGCTGCTCGAGACGTCCATCAACGGTGCGACCGGCGTCCTCATCAACATCGCCGGTTCCCACGATCTCGGCCTCGACGACGTCGAAACGGCCGCCAACATCGTCATGGAAGCCGCCAACCCCGACGCCAACATCATCTTCGGCGCCGCGTTCGACGACGAGCTGCAGGACGAAATGCGCGTGACCGTCATCGCCACCGGCTTTGCCGAAAAGCGGCAGACGCCTTCCAAGCCCATCGGCGCATTCTCCGCCGCGCAGGAAAAGGCCTCCGCCAGCAAGAATCAGGCGCAGGAGGATATCGACGATATCGACGAGATCTTCAAGATCTTCAACCGCAATTAAGACTTCAAATCAGGCCCGGCGCGTTCCAGAATGCGCCGGGCTTTCCGCATGCCGCGCCGCTCAAAGCCAGGATCAGTCCTGCCGTTACAAGCGCCTTCCCCTCCTGCATCCTGTGCGGGAAGGGGAGGCTTTTTTGCGCATAATTGGCCGCCTGCGGCTCTGAATTGCCGCCGCTGTCGGCGAAAACGGCGGTACGCGGGTAAAACGCAAAAAATTTGTATAATTTCAACGCACAATTTTCACCTTTTTGTGGACAATTTTCATGCCCCTTCGGGCGCGGGCCTGCTACAATGGAAGCTGTAAGGAAGGAGTGCCGCCCGAGGCGGCAGGAGAGCGCAGCCTCTCGCCAGTTTCCCGGAAGGGAAGGGCTCCACCCGGCGCGGAAGCGGGTTTGCGCGCTGCAAGAGCAAAACGTTTCGTTTTCCACAAGCAGGAAAACACGCCGCAGGAGAAAGGGGAATGTGAAAGAAAGATGGCCGAAACGATTCTCAGAATGACCGGTATCCAGAAATACTTCCCGGGCGTCCACGCGCTGGACAATGCGCAGCTGGAGGTCCGCGAGGGCGAGGTCATGGCGCTGGTCGGTGAAAACGGCGCCGGCAAGTCGACGCTCATGAAGGTGCTGACCGGCATCTACCCGAGCGACGGCGGCACGATCGAATTCTTTGGAAAGCATGTCGAGATCCATGGCCCGCGCGACGCGCAGGCGCTCGGCATCTGCATCGTCCATCAGGAGCTGAACCTCATGCAGCACCTGACCGTGGCGGAAAACATCTACATCGGCCGCGAGCCCATGAAGGGCCTGTTTGTCGACAAGGCAAAGCAGAACGCCATGACGCAGGAGCTGTTCGACAAGCTGCATCTGGATCTCGACCCGAAAGCCGTCGTCAAGACGCTGTCGGTCGCAAAGCAGCAGATGGTCGAAATCACAAAGGCCCTGTCCCATGAAAACACAAGACTGCTCATCCTCGACGAGCCATCCGCCGTCCTGACCGACACGGAGATCGACGACCTGTTCGTATTCATCCGGCAGCTCAAAAAGACCGGCGTCGGCATCGTCTATATCTCGCACCGCATGGATGAGCTCAAGCGCATCACCGACCGCATCACCGTCATGCGCGACGGCCAGTATGTCGCCACGCTCGACACCCCCACGGCGGAAATTTCCGAGGTCATCCGCCTCATGGTCGGCCGCACGATCTACGAAGAGCCGAAAACAAAGTCCGCATGCCCGCCCGACGCGCCCGTCGTGCTCGAGGCCGAGCATCTGAATTCCCTCGATGTGAAGGACGTGTCGTTCAAGCTCCGCAAGGGCGAGATCCTCGGCTTTGCCGGTCTGGTCGGCGCGGGACGCACCGAGACGATGCGCCTGATCTGCGGCGCGGATCCGATGGACTCCGGCACGATCCGGGTAAACGGCAAAGACGTGAAGATCCGCAGCCCGAAGGACGCCGTCCACCACGGCATCGGCTATCTCTCCGAGGACCGCAAGCGCTACGGCCTGTGCCTCAACCTGTCCGTCACCGACAACACCGTCCTGCCGAGTCTGGAACAGATATTCAAGGGCCCGTTCGTCCATGACCGGAAGGCGCACCAGCTTGCGCAGGAGCACGCCGAACAGATCCGCACGAAGACGCCGTCCGTCCGCGCCCGCGTCGGCAGCCTCTCCGGCGGCAACCAGCAGAAGGTCGTCATTTCCAAATGGCTCCTGCGCGACTGCGACGTGCTCATCTTCGACGAGCCGACGCGCGGCATCGATGTCGGCGCAAAGAGCGAGATCTACAAGCTGATGACCCAGCTTGCGGAAGAAGGCAAGTCCATCATCATGATCTCCTCCGACATGCCGGAGCTGCTCCGCCTGTCCGACCGCGTGATCGTCATGTGCGAGGGTCACGTCACCGGCGAGCTCGATATCTCCGAGGCCACGCAGGAAACCATCATGACATATGCAACCAAGAGAGAAGTGGGGTAATCATTATGGAAAACGTAGGTAAGAAAAAGCTGGATATGCAGAAGCTGCTCGCGCCTGCCGCGCTGGTCATTCTGTATATCGTGTTTTCGATCTTCGGCAATAACTTCCTGACGCTCGATACGGTCAAGAATATTCTCGAATCCAGCTATTACATCGGCTTCATGGCCTTCGGCGTGACGTTCATCATCATCACCGGCGGTATCGACTTGTCGCTCGGCACGGTCATGATGTGCGCGGCGCTGCTCGGCGGCTACGCATTCAAACAGGGCTGGCCGCTGATCCTCGCGATCGTCCTGACGCTGTTCGTCGGCATTGCGTTCGGCTTTGCCAACGGTGTTCTGATCGCCAAGCTCAAGCTGCCCCCCTTCATCGCGACCCTCGGTACGCAGATGATGGCCGCCGGTCTCGGTTCCATCATCACCAAGGTCCAGTCCCAGACCTGGCCCACCGCCACCGCCGAAGTCGGCGGCTGGTTCAAGAAGGTCTTCATCCGCGCGGAGCTGTTCGGCGTCAGAGGCTTCCCGGTCGGCGCGTTCTGGCTGCTCGGCTTCTTCATCATCGCAACGCTCATCCTGCATAAGACCAAATTCGGCCGCTATGTCTACGCCATCGGCTCCAACGAGGAGGCGACCCGCCTGTCCGGCATCAAGGTCGACAACTGGAAGGTCGCGGTCTATACGCTCTCCGGCTTCTTCATCGGCATGTGCGCCCTGTTCTATGCCGCAGCCTACACCACCATCACCCCGGGCACCGGCGCAGGTCAGGAAATGAACGGCATCACCGGCGTCATCATCGGCGGCACGTCCATGTCCGGCGGCTCCGGCACGATGGTCGGCACGCTCATCGGCGTGTTCATCATGTCCGTCCTCAAGACCGGCCTTGCCAACTGCGGCCTGCAGGCCCCGTGGCAGACGTTCCTCACCGGCGCAGTCGTCATCGGCGCAGTCCTGCTCGACATCGCGAGGACAAAGGCCGCCAACCGCGTCAAGAAGGGTTAAGTCCCATATTCATCATGTATTGAGCACGAAACCCGTGTTTGATAAAATAATTTAGGAGGAATCACCAAATGAAAAAACTGATCGCTCTGCTTCTGGCACTGGTCATGGTTCTGGCTCTGGCTGCCTGCGCCGCCAAGACCGAAACCGAACCGGCCAAGACCGAACCCGCTGAAACGACTCCCACCACGACCGAAGAGACCAAGACCGAGGATCCGGCTCCCGCTGAGGAGACCACCGGCGAAAAGATGTACATCCCCGTCATGGCGAAGGGCTTCCAGCATCAGTTCTGGCAGGCAGTCGCCAAGGGCTCCGAGGACGCTGCCAAGGATCTCGGCGTAGAGATCTATTTCGACGGCCCCGCCTCCGAGACTGAGATCGACGCGCAGGTCAACATGGTCAAGACCGAGCTCGCCAAGAACCCCAAGGCCATGGCGCTGGCCGCTCTGTCCACCGACGCTGTCACTGAGATCCTCGAAGAGTGCGCGGAAAAGAACATCCCCGTCATCGGCTTTGACTCCGGCGTTCCCGGCGACACCACCGGCGCTGTCAAGGCGACCGCCTGCACCAACAACGAAAACGCTGCCGCCATCGCTGCCGACAAGTTCAACGAGAACGAGACTGTCGTTGAGGCCATGAAGAACGCGACCTCCGACAACCCCGTCATCATCGGCTGCCTGTCTCAGGACGCTGTCTCCGCTTCCGTCTCCGGCCGTACCACCGGCTTCGTCGATGAAATGGCCAAGATCGCCGAGACCTATCAGCCCGGCAAGGTCTCCATCGAAGGCCACGCCAAGTGGGAAAAGAAGGTCGACGCTCCCGCCATCATCATCGAGGTCGCCATCTCCGCCACCACCGAAGCTACCTCCGTGCAGACCGCTGCCAACTCCCTGCTGGGCATGAACCCCGTTGCGATCTTCTGCTCCAACGAAGGCGCTGTCACCGGCTTCCTGGCTGCTGTTTCCGACGGCGAGGATCTCGCTGAGGGCGGCAAGTACGCGGGTCTGGTCGTCGCCGGCTTCGACGCAGGCGCTGCCCAGAAGAACGCGGTCCGTCAGGGCTGGTTCTACGGCTCCGTCACCCAGGATCCGTACCAGATCGGTTATCAGGCTGTTGCTCTGGCTGTCGCGGCTGCCAACGGCGAGCCCGTTGCGGACGTCGACACCGGCGCGCAGTGGTACGACGCTTCCAACATCGACGACGAGATGATCGCTCTGCTGGTTTACGATTGATCGGCAAGCCAAAGCTCCGTCATTCCCCAAAATACACAGACCGTGCCGCCTCCGGGCGGCACGGTTTTTATATCTGCCGGAATACCGGCAGATTGAATAAAATTTCGTGTAGATTTCAAACATATTCCACAAATACTTCTTGCATTTTGCCCGGAAGCGTGTATAATGATGTGTGCAAAAAAGAAGAAATGAAGGAATATGAAATGCGTACCCTGTTGTCTTTGTCCGTTGCGATCCTTGCGGGTCTGCTGATGACCCGCGTTGCAAAGCCGCTGAAGCTGCCGTCCGTGACGGCATATCTGGTCGCGGGCGTCCTGATCGGGCCGTACTGCCTGGGCCTGCTCGGGATCGAGGGCCTCGGCTTCCCGACCCAGGCGGATGTGGACAGCCTGTCCCTCATCTCCGAGGTCGCGCTGGGCTTCATCGCGTTCTCCATCGGCAGCGAGTTCCGCGTATCCGAGCTGAAGCACACCGGAAAACAGGCGTTTGTGATCGGCGTCCTGCAGGCGCTGGCCGCGACGTTCCTGGTCGATATCGCCCTCGTCGCCATCGCGCTGCTGACAAACGGCAAGCTGTCTGTTGCGCAGGCCATCACCCTCGGCGCCATCGCCACCGCGACGGCCCCCGCCGCGACGCTCATGGTCGTGCGCCAGTACAAGGCCAAGGGCCCGCTGGTCGATCTGCTGCTGCCCATCGTCGCGCTGGACGACGCGGTCGGTCTGGTCGTGTTCGCGGTCTCGTTCGGCATTGCAAAGGCGCTCAATACCGGCTCGTTCGACGTGATCTCCATCGTCGTCGACCCGCTGATCGAGATCGTCTGCTCGCTTGCGCTCGGCGCGCTCGGCGGCTGGGTGCTCACGCAGCTGGAAAAGCTGTTCAACTCCAACACGAACCGTCTCAACATGACCATCGCCTTCGTATTCCTGACCTCGGCGCTGGCCATGGCGGAATTCAAGATCGGCCCCGTGACCGTCGGCTTCTCGTCGCTTCTGACGTGCATGATGCTGGGCACGCTGTTCTGCAACCTCTGCCCGCTGTCCGCCGAGATCATGGAAAAGTCCGACCGCTGGACGAGCCCGTTGTTTGCCGCGTTCTTTGTCATTTCCGGCGCGGGACTCGACCTCGGTGTGTTCAAGGACGGAATGATCGTGCTTATCGGCGTTGTGTACATCGTGGCGCGCTCGCTCGGCAAGTATCTCGGCGCGCATTACTCCGCAAAGCTCATGAAATGCGAGCCGCAGATCTGCAAATACCTCGGCATCACGCTCCTGCCGCAGGCAGGCGTCGCGCTCGGCATGTGCGTGACGGCGCGGCAGCTCGGCGCGGAGGGCGATCTGATCCGCAATATCACGCTGTTCGCGATCCTGATCTATGAGCTCGTCGGCCCGCTGCTGACCAAAATGGCCCTGCAGGCCGCAGGCGAGATCCATCCGATGGACGAAGCCGTCCGCAACCGCCGCCAGCGCAATCTGGAAAAGGCCAAAGCGGAAAAGAAATAATGCATCAACCAGAACAGCCCCGGCCACCCGGCCGGGGCTGTTGAGATTGTAAAAAACTTCCGGCCTGTTTGATGGCGCGTCGGCCCCTGCGACCGGCGCCTGCGCGCTCATTCCAGCTCCCCGAACACGCCGTCCCGGCAGAGGTCTGTCACGCGTACGGCGCGCAGCTCGTTATGCAGCTCCGACGCCTGTACATAGACCTTGACGTAATTCATGGCGTGGCCGGCGAATAGGCCGTTTTCCTCCTGCTCGAACAGCACCTGCTGCGTCGTACCGAGCATGGCCGCGTGATATGCGGCCTCGAGCTCTGCCGCGGCAGACGCGGCCTCGGCCGCGCGGCGCTCCTTGACGGCGTTCGGGATCTGGCCGGGCATCTCGGCTGCCGGTGTGCCCTTGCGGCGGGAGTAGGGGAAGATGTGGAACATGGACAGCCCGCAGGTCTTTAAGAATGCCAGCGACTCGGCAAATTCCTCCTCCGTCTCGCCCGGGAAGCCGACGATCAGGTCGGTCGTGACGGCGCAGCCGGGGAAATACGCCCGCAGCAGCCGGACGCTCTCAAGATACCGGGCCGTGTCGTATTTGCGGTGCATGCGCTTTAAGACCGTGTCAGAGCCCGATTGCAGGCTCAGGTGGAACTGCGGGCAGAGATTCGGATACCCGGAAAGCGCCTTGCAGAACGCCTCGTCGATCGTGCGCGGCTCCAGAGAGCCGAGCCGGATGCGCACGCTGGGTACCGCCTCGCACAGCGCCGCCAGCAGCTGCCGCAGGCAGCTCCCGTCCTTCCATTCCCAGCCCCAGGAGGAGATCTCGATGCCGTTGATGACGATCTCGCGGTAGCCCTCGGCGGCAAGTCCCTTTGCCTGCTCCACAGCCGCGTCCAGCGGCATGGAGCGCACCCGGCCCCGCGCGTAGGGGATGATGCAGTATGTGCAGAAGTTGTTGCACCCGTCCTCGACCTTCAGAAGCGCTCTCGTGCGCGCGGCAAGCCCGCCCGCGGGCAGGATCTCAAACGCACGCGGTCCGCCCGCGTCGTCTACGCAGTCCCACTTCTGCCGCGTCTGCGCGGCGTCGATCATGTGCCGGACGAACGCCTCCCGCCCGTCCGTGCCGATGAGCACGTCCACGTCGAGCTTCCGGATCTCTTCCGGGCTGCTCTGCGCGTAGCAGCCGCACACGCCGACCACGGCCTGCGGGTTCAGCTTGCGCACGCGCCGGATGGCGTTGCGGGACTTTTTGTCGGATACGGCCGTGACCGTGCAGGTGTTGATGATGTAGCCGTCGCAGATCTCGTCGAAGCTGCCGAGCGTATGGCCGCTCTGCACGAGCAGCTGCTCCATGGCCTGCGTTTCATACTGGTTGACCTTACAGCCGAGTGTGTAGCATGCAAATTTCATAAAACCACCAAAATCAGAGATTATGCACAAAAAAGGTTTGTATTTTTTGTGGATAGTATAAAATACTGTTTTCGATTATACTGGATAAAAGAGAATCTGATACCAGCATTTTTCTTGTGTTCCCAAGCAGATGTGGTCTGCTCCAGACGTTATTATACCGGATGCGGCTCCGGTTGTACAGTCCATTGCAGGAGGATTTTCCGTGAGAGAATTTACCGTCATGTTCCATTCCGTGAACGAGATCGCGCAGTTCGCTACGATCGCGAACCGGCAGCCGTTCGCTGTCCATTTCAACTATAAGGACTCCCGGCTCGACGCAAAATCCATCCTGAGCCTCTGCGCGCTCCCGCTGCAGACGCCCGTCACGGTCGAGCTGCCGGATCGCGCGGCCGACGGACCCTTTCTCGCAGACATCGCGCATTTCCACTGCGACCCGGACGCATAACATAAACAAAGTGATATCGCACCCTTTCGTTTCATATGCTTGTACAAATGAAACGGAAGGGTGTTTTTCTATGAAAAAGAAGCTGCTCTGCATCGCGCTTGCGCTTGTTTTTACGGTCGGCCTCGGCCTGACGGCCCGGGCGGAAGATCTGGCGCTGCCCGCGCCGTCGTGCATTCTGATGGAAAAGGACACGGGACAGATCCTCTATGAATCCAACGCACACGAAAAGCTCCGCCCGGCCAGCGTCACGAAGATCATGACGCTGCTGCTGGTTCTGGAGGCGCTGGACAACGGCACCATCGGCTGGGACGATACTGTCACGACCTCCGCCGCAGCCGCCGCCAAGGGTGGCAGCCAGATCTATCTCGAGGAAAACGAGCAGCTGCCGCTCCGCGAGATGCTCAAATCCGTCGTCGTCTCGTCGGCGAACGACTGCGCCTGCGCGCTGGCCGAGCATGTCGCGGGCAGCGAAGCTGCCTTCGTCTCGCGCATGAACGACCGTGCGGCCGAGCTCGGCATGACGGACACGCACTTCGTCAACTGCACCGGGCTCGACGACGGGCCGGACGCGGACACGCATCTGACGACGGCCTATGACATTGCCCTCATGTCCTGCGAGCTTTTGAAGCACGAGGAGATCAAGGAATACACGACCATCTGGATGGACACCGTGCGAAACGGCCAGTTCGGCCTGTCCAACACCAACAAGCTCGTCCGGTTCTACGACGGCACGACCGGTCTCAAGACCGGCTATACCTCCGCCGCCGGATACTGCCTGTCGGCCTCCGCCGAGCGCGGGGGCATGGAGCTGGTCGCGGTCGTGCTGCACTGCAAGACCTCGGTCGACCGGTTCGAATCAGCCAAGGCGCTGCTCAACTACGGCTTTTCCGGCTACGCCCTTGTCACGCCGCAGCCGGACGGCGGCGTTCCGTCTGTCCCGGTCGTGCTGGGGCGGCAGGAGGCAATCACGCCCGTGCCGGAGCGTACAGAGCCGCTTCTGCTCGAAAAGGCGCTGGCCTCGCAGGTACAGACCGCCGTCACGGTCGACGAGTCCGTACAGGCGCCCGTCTCCGCCGGGCAGCGGCTCGGCACGATGACCGTCACGGCAGGCGAGCGGCTGCTCGCCGAGATCCCGCTCGTCGCGCCGGAGGACGTCCCAGCACGCACGTTCCCCGAGCTCTGGGCAGAGTTTTTAAAGCACATCTGTCTGTCTGCGTGATTTATTGTTTGTCGGAATCAAGCTCGGCCTTGTATTTCCGGCCTACGCGCCGGGAGGCGTCTGTGACGCTGCCGCGCAAGATGGCCGTGACGCCGAATTTGCCGCGCAGCTGATCGACGGTCCGGTCGAGCTTGCGGGCGCGCTCCTTCTTTTCGTCGTGAAACAGCGACAGCTGCTCGGCATCGCTGCCGCACAGATCGTTCAGCGTTACGCCGAGCAGACGCAGCGGCGTCACGCCGTCCCAGAGTTCGGCAAACAGCGTCCGGGACATGGCGAACAGCTCCGCTGTCACGTCCGTCGGCTCCGGCAGGCGGCGCTGGTGCGACCGGTTCCGGAAGTCATTGCTCCGGATCGTCACGGTCACGCAGGCGCAGCGCCTGCCGTCTGCGCGCATGCGGGACGCGACGCTGTCACACAGGGCAAGCAGGATCTGATTGGCCTGCGCCGGAGTCGTCACGTCCTGCTCAAGCGTGACGGAGTTGCCGTAGCCCTTGACGGCCTCTGGCTCGGCAAGAACGGGGGCGTCGTCGATGCCGTTGGCATAGTCGTGGATGAGCTTTCCCAGCTTGACGCCGGTGAGCTTCTGGATATAGCCCAGATCCGCCTGCGCCAGATCGCCGATCGTGCGGATGCGCGCGGCAGTCAGCTTTTCCGCTGTGGAGCGTCCGACGGAAAACAGGGAGCCGACCGGCAGAGGCCAGAGCTTCTGCGGGATCTCGTGCGCGAAGAGCGTGTGTACCTTATCCGGCTTTTCAAAGTCGCTGGCCATCTTTGCCAGCAGCTTGTTCGGCGCAATGCCGACGTTGACCGTGAAGCCCAGCTCGGAGAAGATCGTATCCTTGATGATATGCGCAATGGCGACGGGGTCGGGGTAGAGAAGCCCCGTGCCGGTCATGTCAAGGAAGCATTCGTCGATCGATACCTGCTCCACGACGGGCGCGTAGCGGCGGCAGATGGCGATGAACGCTCTGGAATTTTTCGAATACAGCCGGAAATCCGGCGGCGCCAGCACGAGCTGCGGACATTTGCGCAGCGCCATGCCGACCGGCTCGCCGGTCGTGACGCCGAAGGCCTTCGCGGGAATCGACTTTGCCAGAATGATACCTGTGCGCTTGTCCCGGTCGCCGCCGATGGCGGACGGGATGAGCCGCAGATCGGCTTCGCCCGCCGCAACGCGCCGCGCCGCCTCCCACGACAAAAACGCGCTGTTGACGTCCACATGAAAAATCAGCCGCTGCATCCGCTCGCCTCCTTTCGCTTCCAGTATACCACATCCAAACGAAATTTGCGAACAAAAAATCGAAAATTTATTTTTATATAGGTGCGGGATGCCTCCGGCGGCCCCATCTTTTCCGCCTTGCCGGAAAAGATGGGGGAGAAAAGGGGCGCTGGATGCGTTTGGCGCGTACTGCGGGCGCAATTCAGGCAAGTACCTGTTTATAGTTGTTACGAACACACATACTCACCCTACGGGCGCTATGCTATGCGCCGCCTGTTACGGTACAACAGATTTGTAAGTAGCTGCGATTTCATATCTGCGATAAAAACGCCCTGCATTTGGAATCTGTAAAGCAGTACGAATTCGCCTGAGACTTGGTAGGGGCGGGGCTCTGCTCCGCCCGATGGGAAACTGTAAATTTGCGCAGCAGCGCGCAGGGGCCGGTGCGATCCTGCACGGCTTCATAAAAAACCGACTTCCCGACATGCGAAACAGGAGCATCCCGCCGGACGGGATGCTCCTGCTGCTTTGCTTTTCGTTATTCCGGTTTTTTGTTTTCGATGGTGTCCTCGGTCAGGGCGCCGACGTCCTCCATCTTGACCTTTTTGGGCAGCGACAGCGACAGGATCATCGCCACCACGAACACACCCGCGACGGGGTTGCCCGCGAAAATGTCGCTCACGATCTGCGGCATGCCGGAGAAGAATTCCGGAACCTGCGTCACGCCGATGCCGATGGCGAAGCTCGTCGCGGCGATGATGGTGTTGCGCTGGTCAAAGCCGCACTCGCCGAGCATCGTGACGCCGGAGACGATGATCGCGCCGAACATGATGACCGTGCAGCCTCCGAGCACGCAGTCGGGAAGCGTGGAGAAGAACGCGCCCACGGGCGGGAACAGACCGGCCAGGATCAGCGTCAGGGCGCCGAACATGATCGTAAACCGGTTGACGACCTTCGTCATCGCGACGAGGCCGACGTTCTGGCTGAAGGATGTGATGGGCGGGTAGCCGAACACGCCGCCGGAGACGGCGGAAATAAAGCCGTCGCAGGCAAGCGAGCCGGAGACTTCCTTTTCCGTGATCTCCCGGCCAAGGCCGCCGGTGCAGACGGCGGAGGTATCGCCGATCGTCTCCGCGGCGGAGACGAGGAAGACGAGCGTGACGGAGATGATCGCGCCGAGGTCAAACTTCGGCGTAAACGCGAACAGCTTCGGCAGGGCAACGACGCCGAGCTCCTGCACGGTGCTCTTCATGGACGCGAAATCGACCATGCCGAAAAACAGCGAGGCAATATAGCCCACGATCAGCCCGAACAGAACATAAAGCTGCTTCCAGAAGCCCTTTGCGAGCGAATTGTAGACAAGGCAGGCTGCCAGCGTAATGACCGCGACGAGCAGATTCTGCCACGCGCCGGTCGGATAGACGGAGGAGCTTGCGAAGGAAGAAATACCCGTGGAGAGCAGGCTGAAGCCGATGGTCGTCACGACGCAGGCCGAGACGATGGGGCTGACGAAGCGCCGCCAGTATTTTGCGGTCAGACCGAGAAGTCCCTCTATGCAGCCGCCCACGATCACCGCGCCGATCATCAGGCCGTAGTCCTTGGAGGCCAGCGTCATCATGGCGGACAGGAACGTAAAGCTCAGGCCCATCACGACGGGCAGGCGCGAGCCGATGCGCCAGACGGGATAGAGCTGGATGAGCGTGCCGATACCGGCGATGAGCATGGCGGCCTGAATGAGCAGTGCCGTGTCGATGGCGGTGAACGCCTGTCCGTTATAGACGGCGACGCTCGCGATCAGCATGACGGGCGTGACGTTTGCCACGAACATGGCCAGCACATGCTGCAGTCCGAAGGGGATGGCTTTGCCGACCGGGACTCTTCCGTCGAGCTTGTAGATGTTGTCGACGGACGCCGGTGCGCGGGATCTCTGGTCTTTCATGAAAAAAATCTCCTTTTATTTGATAGCCGGAGCCGCATACCGCGGTGGCAGGCGGCGGGACCGAAAAGGGAAAAGTGCCCCGCACCAGCCGTTATTCTGGCCTCAGTATCGAGTATACGCGTTCAGAATCCGTTAAGCAATACAAAATTTCTGTTTGGCGAACAAAAAATAAGTTATATTTTTGTGAAATCTGACGCTCGTTCGGGATTAGCGAAAAGCCGCAATCCGTCTTCTGCACGGCAGATTGCGTTTTTGCGCGGGATATGCTAAGATGAGACGTAAAACAACAGACAGAAGCGGCGAAAGGAGACCACCATGCGAATCATCGGCGTCGTGCCGGGCGCGAAGCTGTTCGGCTCGGAGGATCTGTACGCGGACCAGTATTTATTTGTAAACGGCTACCCCAAGCGCATCCTTGCAAACGGTGCAGTGCCCGTCGGCATTCTCAGCAGCGACGGCTATGCGGCGCAGGACAGCCTGTCGCTCTGCGACGCATTTGTATTCTGCGGCGGGGCGCGGTTTTATCCGTATCATTTTCAGGTCATGGAGTATGCCGCCCGATCCGGCAAGCCCGTGCTCGGCATCTGCCTCGGCATGCAGATGATGAACACCTATTTTCTCGTCGCCGAGGAAGCGGAGCGCCGCGGCTGGGACGGGCCGCTGCTCGGCCTGTTTGAGCAGATGAAAAAGGAGCGCTATATGTTCACCGAGCCCGTAGACGGCCACTGGGACGGCCATATCACGCGGGATAACGTCGACCGCTTCAAGCATCCCGTCCATGTGACGCCCGGCAGCCGTCTCGAGCGCCTGACGGGAAAGCAGACGATCCTCGGCGCGTCGATGCACAACTACCGCATCACGCACCCGGCCCGGTCCCTGACCGTCGCCGGCCGGACAGACGACGGCACCATCGAGGCGCTGGAATACGGCGATCAGATGCTCGGCGTCCAATTCCACCCCGAAGCCGACGATCAGAACGACGACCTGTTCCGCGCCATCCTGTGACCCGCATCCCCGCAAAGGCTCCCCTTCCAGGGGAGCTGTCAGCAAAGCTGACTGAGAGGTCGCGGCAGGCAGCGACGAAAAGCTGAAAGTCCAATGCGAATCCGTGCAGTCCAAAGGCTCCCCTTGGGCACAAGGGGCCGGTTCCCCCTGTCAGGGGAAAATGGCCCGTAGGGCCAAAAGGGTAGGGGCGCTGGCGCGAAGCGCCTGAGGGGATTCGAACGCCGCAAATTTCGAAGCACGCCGAAAAAACCGCCGCCCCCTGCCATGCAAGACATGACAGGGGACGGCTTTGTCACAGATCGTCCACGTCCTGAACCGGGATCTCATGCTCGTTCATCGGAAGACCCGTCCAGCTGCCCTGCGGGTCGGTAAAGCTGGGCTGTTGGGCGAAGATCTCCGGCACGAGCTCCGGACGGTCTTTTTTCTCACGCTTTTTCATGCTGCACCTCCTGTCTTTTTCTTTCAGGATGTGCGGCTTTTTTCGGTTTTATCCGTGATGGTGTCCGTTGTGGTCGCAGGACTCCGGGATATAATCGGCCTCCTTGGAAAAATCAAGCGATTCCGGCGCGTATGCCCGGAGCGCATCCAGAAACGCTGCGTAATCGTCCCGGTCCGTGGGAACGAGCACCATCTGCCCGCGCTCCAGCAGCCGGTCGGCCGCCGTGAAGCAGAGCGCGTCGACGCGCCCGCGGTTTGTCAGCACGTTATGCATCAGACACACGTCCCGGATCTGCGGAATTTCAAAATAAATGACCGTGCGGGAGCAGAAAATTTCAATCGCCGCCTCCGCGCCGTCCTCCGGCGGCAGGACGCGGACGGTGTCCTCGGGAATCAGAATATAGCGGTTCATCCAGGCATCCTCATTTCAGATAAATTCTCGCGCCGCCCGTATAGGGCTGCACCGTGCCGACGCGCTGCGCGCTGGGCACTGCCGGTTTTAACGCCTCAAACAGCGCGTCCGCGTCCTCCGGATCGCAGGCGATGAGCAGACCGCCCGCTGTCTGCGGGTCGTAGAGCACGTCCTGCACGGCAAGCTCGACGTCTCCCGCGTCGACCATGGGCTCGGCAAACGTGCGGTTGCGGTACATGCCCGCGGGCAGAATGCCCATGCGCGCAAAGTCCAGCGCTTCGCCGATCAGGTCGATCGCGCCCGTGTCGATTTCCAGCTGCACGTCGCTGCCCGTCGCCATCTCGGACGCGTGGCCGAGGAAGGAGAAGCCCGTCACGTCCGTGCAGGCGTGGACGCGGTACTGCACCATCACGTCGCGCGCGGACTTGTTGAGCGTCGTCATCAGGCGGATGGCCAGCGCTTTTCCGTCCTCGGACAGAAGGTCTGCCTTTTCCGCCGTCGTGAGAATGCCGATGCCGAGCGGCTTTGTGAAAAACAGCACGTCGCCGGGCTTTGCACCGGAATTCGTGAGGATCTTATCCGGATGGACAAAGCCAGTCACGGCCAGACCGTATTTCGGCTCGTCGTCATAGATCGAGTGCCCGCCGGTAATCAGCGCGCCCGCCTCATAGACCTTGTCATAGCCGCCACGCAGAATGTCGTGTACGGCCTCCTTCGGCATGCTCTCCGGCACGGCCATGATGTTGAGGCAGAGCTTCGGCTCGCCGCCCATGGCATAGACGTCGGACAGCGCGTTCGTCGCGGCGATCTGGCCGAAGGTATACGGGTCGTCCGCAATGGGCGGGAAGAAGTCGACCGTCTGCACGAGCGCCAGCTCGTCCGATACCTTATAGACCGACGCATCGTCGCTCTTGTCAAAGCCGACGAGCAGATTTTCGTCCTGCCGTACACGGATATCGCCCAGCAGCTGCGCGAGAATGCCTGCGCCGACCTTCGCGCCGCACCCGGCGCATTTTGCAAGCTTTGTCAGCTTGATCTCGTCCTTCATGGTTATACCCCCAATGTATTTTGTCCCGTCACGGCGTTCAGAACGCCTGTGTATTCCAAGATCGCCTGCAAAACGCCGCCGCCGATGGCGATGGCCTTGTCCGAGGCGGTCTGGCAGTAGGAAATTTCCCCGCGCGGGTCAACGTCTCCGGATTTCATACCCTTGAATACGGGCGTCCCGTCGGCCAGCATCCCGCGGATAACGCCCGAGATCGTGCAGACCATCGGCTTGCCGTTTACCTCGCCCGCAACATCGCCCGCCTGCACCATCGTGCCGATGTCAAGCAGTTGATGGAAGATCCCGTCGTCCGGCGCGCGCAGCACGCGCTCGCCGGTAAAGCCGCCGATGAGGCCGGGAATATTCGTGTTCGGAATGGGCTCGCCGCTGCGGATGACGCGGCCCAGCGTGTGCCCGCGCATCGTCTCAACGACTGCGTGGCAGTCCCGCCCGGCGCAGAAGCCGGGGCCCACGCCGATGACCAGCGGCGCGTCTGTGATTGCCGTGCCGAGGTTTTTCTTGGCAAGAATCGCGTCGACCAGCACGTCCGGCTTCAGCCACGCGCGGCACGCCGCCTGCGGGTCGGCCAGAACCGGGATATTGCCGTCAGCCAGAATGTGGCGCACATCCGTCTCCGTCGCGGCAAGCTCCGCCGTTACGTCCTCCACCTGATAGCTTCCATATAAGATCGCCTGCGAAAAGCAGACCGTCCGGCGGATGGCCGTCGGCTGCGGCAGGTCGGTCATGACCACACACAGATGCGACCGGAAAAGCCGGAGCGCGATCCCAGTCGCCAGATCACCCGCGCCGCGAATCAGCACAAGCATTCAATCCACCCCTTCTGCAGCGCCGCCATGCACACCGGGCAATGAAGCCCGGCGGCCAGCGCCAGCGCTGTTGTCTGTTCCTGTTCATTTTCAGCCTGATTGACCAGCACGCGCGTATGCAGCGCCTCCTGCTTTAAAAACCTCGCCCAGAGCTCCGGCGTCACGACCGTATCCTCGCTTACGCCGAGCGCCTGCGCGGCGATCGGCGCGCGGTGGACGCTCTCGCGCATCGGTCTGCCGAAGCCCGACGCGCCTACGACTAGGATCGTCTGGTTCGCCTCCGGCGGAACGACCGGCTCATGCGCAGCGTGGGCCTTGAGCGGCAGGCGCATGGCTCCGTCCGCCTCGACGATCACATAGTCGGCCAGCGCGCAGAGCGTCCGGAACGGCAGCTCCGGCGCGGAGAATTTTCCGTTTTCCGAGATAGAGCCCACGCAGACGCAGCCTGCGCGCGCCAATGCGGCCCGTATCTCCGCCTCGGTGGGCGAAACGAGGCACGGCATCGTCTGTTCGGGATAGATATGCGTCGTCGTACACACGATCACGCGCGCCCGCGCGGCAAGCTCTGCCGCGAGGCATTCCATCAGCGTCGTCTTTCCGCCGCCGCCGATGATCGCAGTCACGCCGGGCCGCACGTCCAGCGCTTCTGACAGCTTCACAGGACATTCCTCCTCTATGTAGTATAAGCATAGCATCCGCGTGCTTCCACGTCAAGAATATCGGAATATTGTTGACAATGACGAATGCAGCGTGGTAAGATTTTGACATGGAACAACAAACCTTCAGACCCGTCCTGACCATTCGGATCTTCGGCGAGGAAAAGTGCTTCGGCCCCGGTGTGGCGATCCTGCTGCGCAAGGTGCGCGAGCTGCACTCCCTGCGCGCGGCGGCCATGTCCATCGGCATGGCGTATTCGAAGGCATGGACGATCCTAAAAAACGCACAGCAGTCGCTGGGCTTCAAGCTGCTCGATTCCACAACCGGCGGAAAACACGGAGGAGGTGCCCGTCTCACGCCGGAGGGCGAAACCCTGCTTGACGCTTACGACCGCTACTGTACGGCGCTCCGCGCGCATGCGCAGACGCTGTTCAGCGAAACCTTTGACGGCATTCTGCCGCTCTGACTATCTTGATCGGGAGGTCATCATTTGAACATTCAGTATATCCATCCGGCCGACCAGCTCGTCATGTTCATGCAGCGCATCTATGACAAGGGCCTGACCACCATGTCCGGCGGCAACCTTTCCATCCGCGACACCCAGGGCAACATCTGGATTACCCCTGCCGGCATCGACAAGGGGACGCTCACCCGCAAGGACATCATCTGCGTCCACCCGGACGGCAGCTGCGAGGGGCCGCACAAGCCCTCGTCCGAGCTTCCGTTCCACGAATCGGTCTACCGCATGCGGCCGGATCTGAACGCCGTTCTGCATGCGCATCCGCCCGCGCTCGTGGCGTTCTCCATCGTGCGCAAGCTGCCGGATCTCGATCTGATCCCGTCCGTGCGCCATATCTGCGAGCAGATGAAGATCGCGAAATACGCCGTTCCCGGCAGCGAGGCGCTCGGCGCGGAAATCGGCAAGGTCTTTGCGCAGGGCTGCGACGCGGCGCTGCTGGAAAACCACGGCGTGTGCATCGGCGCGCCGGATATGTTCACGGCGTTCCAGCGCTTCGAGACGCTCAACTATACCGCGACGCTCGAGGTCCTGGGCAGCAAGCTCGGGAACATCCACTCCCTGCCCGAAAACGCCTATCACATGAGCGAGACGAACGCCCACACCAAGCTCGACGATTTCATCCCCCGTTCGCACACCTCGGAGGAGCTGGCTGCCCGCCGCGACATGATCACGCTCATCCATCGCTCGTATAAAATGGGCCTCTTTACCGCCACGCACGGCACCTATTCCGTCCGCCTGTCCGACGGCAGCTTCCTCATCACGCCCTTCGGCTTCGACCGCGCATATCTGGAGGAGGACGATCTTGTCCGCGTCAAGGGCGGCATGAAGGAACTCGGCAAGACGCCCTCCCGCGCCGTTCTGCTGCACCAGAAGATCTATGAGCAGCATCCCGATGTGGGCGCCATCCTGCTGGCCCATCCCGTCCACGCCATGGCCTTCGCCGTGACCGACGCGGCCTTCGACGCCCGGACGATCCCCGAGAGCTATATCCTCCTGCGCGACGTCAGGATGCTGCCGTATGAGGAGATCTACCGCGAGCCGGATAAAATGGCCGCGGAATTTGACGTGTCCCATCCGGTCGCCATTGTGGAAAACGACTGCGTGATCGTCACCGGCAATTCGCTCCTGCAGGCGTTTGACCGGCTCGAGGTCATGGAGCTGACCGCCAACTCCATCCTCGATTCCCAGAGCCTCGGCAGCATTGTCCACATCAGCGACAGCGAGATCGCCGAGCTCAAAACCGCCTTCCACCTGGAGGACTGACCCCGCCGAACAAAAGGCTCCCCTTTCAGGGGAGCTGTCAGCGAATCTGACTGAGAGGCCAAGCGGCAGGCATCGGCCCCTACGACCAAACAGGTTGCGACTTCCATACAAAAAACCCGCCGCTCTGCATCGCAGAGCGGCGGGCTGCTTTTTAAATCAGAACAGGTTCAGAACCAGCGTCAGGACGATGAACACGCCGCCGACCCACTTGGTGGCGAGGGCGAGCTTGGCGTCGAGGCCCTTGTTCTTGTTCTTGCCGAGGTAAGTATCCCCGCTGCCGCCGGCAATGGCGCCGGACAGACCCGCGGACTTGCCGGACTGGATCGTCACGATGACGACGAGACCGACGGCCAGAATGACCTGAATGATCGTTAAAATCGTATGCAGAGCGTTCATGAAAATTCCTCCAAACCATTTGCCGCCCTTCGCCGGCAGACGGCTCGCCGAGATCATATTTCGTCAGGCTGTTTCAAACAGCTAGAAAATCATATCACAATTCAGGTGTGAATGCAAGAGCATTTTTACCGTTTTCCGCAGAAATCAGCTCTTTGTGACCCACGTATTTGTGGCAAGACAAGTCAGATAGGCGTTGATGAAGCCATCGAGCGCGCCGTCCATGACGGCGTTGACGTTGGATGTCTCAAAGCCCGTGCGCGTATCCTTGACGAGCGTATAGGGCATGAAAACGTAGTTGCGGATCTGGCTGCCCCATTCGATCTTGAGCTGCGCGCCCTTGATATCGGAGATCTTGTCCAGATGCTCGCGCTCCTTGATCTCAATGAGCTTCGAGCGCAGCATGCGCATGCACGTCTCGCGGTTCTGGAACTGATCGCGCTGCGTCTGGCAGGAGACGACGATGCCGGTCGGCTTGTGAATGAGGCGCACGGCGGAGCTTGTCTTGTTGATGTGCTGGCCGCCCGCGCCGGACGAGCGGTAGACCTGCATCTCGATATCCTCGGGCCGGATCTCCACATCCTTGGAGTCGTCCGTGATCTCCGGGATGACCTCGACCGCGGCAAAGGACGTCTGGCGCCGCGCGTTGGCGTCGAACGGAGACACGCGCACGAGGCGGTGGACGCCGTTTTCGCTCTTGAGCATGCCGTAGGCGTTTTCACCCTCGATAAGAATGCTGGCGGACTTGATGCCTGCCTCGTCGCCGTCGAGATAGTCGAGAATCTTGTAGGTCAGGCCGTGCTGCTCGGTCCAGTGCGTGTACATCCGGTAGAGCATGGAGGCCCAGTCCTGCGCCTCGGTGCCGCCCGCGCCCGCCTGGAACGAGACGATGGCGTTATTATTGTCGTATTCGCCGGACAGAAGCGTCTCGAGACGCGCGTTCTCCATTTCCTGCTCGAGCTGGGTGTAGCCCTCGGTCAGATCGGGGAGCATGGAGTCGTCGTTGTCCTCCAGCGCCATTTCGCAGAGCGTATACAGATCGTCCCACTGGCTGCACATTTTTTCGTACCGCGCGACCTTGGCCTCCAGCGTCCGGCTCTGCTTCATGACCTTCTGCGAGATCTCCTGGTTGTCCCAGAAGCCCTCGGAGTCGATCTGCGCGTGCAGGCGGTCAATCTCCTCCTTCGCAGCCTCAATGCCGAGGGAATCTGCCAGCGCGTCCAGCTTGGGGCGGATATTATTGAGCTTTACCTTATATTCATCGAATTCAATCATGCTTTTCCCACACTTTTCAAAATTGTCGGAACATATTATACAGGAAAAACTGCGGGATGTAAAGGGGAAACGCGAATTCCCACCGGTTTCCACCGGTTTATGCGCGGATCCCCTGCTCCTTCTCGCGGGCAACGATCCCGGCCTCCATGACCGCGTGGACGCGCTCGCCGACCTCGATGGTCGTCTTTCCGGCCAACTCCTCCGCGGGAACGACGTCCAGCACGTCCAGCCAGACCTCCGTATGCTTGCGGAACATGTTGTGCAGGATCGCGCGGGAGTTGACCAGCGAACAGACCACGATGGGCACGTTCGCTTTCTGCGCGATCTTGAACGCGCCGTTGCGGTAGGGGAGCAGCGGATCGCCCGTTTTATTCGTCCCGCCCTCCGGGAACACGGCGATGGAGGCCTTGTCGTCCTTGATAAACTGGATGGCCTTGAGGATGGATTTGAGCGATTCGCGGTCGTTATCCCGGTCGACCGGCAGGCAGAGCACCTCGCGCATGACCTGCGCGACGATGAAGATCGAGAAATTTTCCTTCTTGGACAAAAACGCCAGCTCCGCCCACGGCATGACGGCATAGAACACGATGGGGTCGAACGCGAACCGGTGGTTGCTGACCAGCAAAAACCGCCCTTCGCGCGGGATCTTTTCCAGACCCGTCACATTGACGTGGACGCCGCCCAGTGCCAGCGCGATGCGGCAGAACTCGTTGAGCAGGAAGCGGAAATAGCCGCTCGGTTTTTCCAGCAGCTTCTTCGGGTCGACAAACAGGCACGAGACGAGCACGACCAGCAGAAACAGCACCACAAACGCCAGAAAGCTGCCGAGGAAAAACACGGGGACCTGCCAGAGCGCCGCGAGCGAGGCAAAGCCGGACGCGGCATACGTCAGCGCGCAGCCGGAAAGCAGCGCGAGCGCGAGGAACACATAGAGCATGACGAATGAACACCTGCCGAATATGAAGATTTTCTGAAAATCCTCTTAAGATTTCAAGTATTCATTATATACGCGCCGCATAGGAAAATCATCCCGAAAAAGAAGAATTCACAAATAATTTAATAATTTACGGCTGCTCCGCCGCGCGCCGGCGGCTGATCTCGATCCAGCTCGGGATCTTCGCGACGCGCTCCGCCAGCTCCTGCATACAGCCGGGGATGTCGATTTTCTGCGGACAGACCGCCGCGCACGCGCCGCAGCCGAGGCAGCTTTGCGGCTGCCGGCTCTTCGGCAGGGCTTCGACCGCCATGATCGCGTTCGTGGACGGCACGACGCGAAGCTCGTTCAGAACGTGCAGCATCTGCGGGATGTCGATCTCCTGCGGACAGCCGTCGCAGCAGTAGCGGCAGGCCGTACATGGAACGGCGGACTTGAAGCCCTCCGCGATCTCCAGCAGCAGAGACTGCTCTTCGGCGCTGAGCGGCTCCGGATGGTCGAACGTGGCGAGATTGTCCTGCATCTGCGCCATATCGGACATGCCGCTGAGGATCATCGTCACGCCCGGGATCTCCTGCACCCACCGCAGCGCCCAGGATGCGTCGGATGCCTCCGGCCGCAGCGCGAGCAGCTTCTCCTGCGCGGCCGCGGGCAGATTCGCCAGCTTTCCGCCGCGCACCGGCTCCATGACCCAGATGGGAATGTCGTACCGGTTCAGCAGCTCGCACTTTTCCTTCGCCTGCTGCAGCGTCCAGTCGAGATAGTTGAGCTCGATCTGACAGAATTCCATTTCGCCCGCGTGCTTCTCCAGAAACGCTTCCAGCGCGGGCACGCCTGCGTGGGTCGAGAAGCCCAGATGCCGGATGCGGCCGTTTTTCTTCTGCTCCAGCAGATACGGAAGAATGCCCCAGCGCTCGTCCTCATAGACGGCGATGGAATTTTCATAGACGTTGTGCAGCAGATAGAAATCAAAATACTCCACGCCGCACTTTTCCAGCTGCTTTTCGAACACGGCCTTCACATCGTAGCTGGGCGCGATCTGGTGCCCGGGGAATTTGTCGGCCAGATAGAAGCGCTCGCGCGGATACTGCTTCAGGATCTTCCCGATGACTGTCTCGGATTTTCCGCCGTGATACGGCCAAGCGGTATCAAAGTAATTGACGCCCTTCGCAATCGCCTCCGCGGTCATGGCCGCGGTCAGCTCCTCGTCGATGGAGCCGTCCTCCCGCAGCGGCAGGCGCATCGTGCCGAACCCAAGCTGCGAGAGCCGCAGCCCCTGAAAGTCCCCGTAGATCATGATTCACATTCCTTTCTGTCTGTTTTTGCATGTCCAGCATAGCATATTTCCCGCGGGATTTCCAGTATGGAATATTCTTCGCAGACCGATCCAAGCCTCCTCTTGCCGCGCTCCGCGCGGGAAGGGGAGGTGGCATTTTCGAAGAAAATGACGGAGGGGATGGGTGACAAGGTTCAGAGCGCTCCGAAATTTGCGGCGTTCGAATCCCTTCAGTCAGCTTCGCTGACAGCTTCCCTTGTGCCCAAGGGAAGCCTTTGAATTGTGCTGATACAAAAACTCCGGCAGGGACATCCCTGCCGGAGTGGAGATTTAAAAGCTGATCACGCCCAGATGCTCGAGCAGGATCTTCAGGCCGATCAAAATCAGGATAATGCCGCCCGCAAGCTCTGCCTTGGCCTTGTAGCGCAGGCCGAACAGATTGCCGAGCCGGAGTCCGGCGGCGGAACAGACGAAGGTGGTGATGCCGATGAGACAGACGGCCAGCGGCACGTTGACGTCCGGCAGCAGCGCAAACGTAATGCCGACAGCCAGCGCGTCGATGCTCGTGGCCAGCGCCATCAGCAGCATCGTCTTGAACGCGAACGAAGCGTTTGTTTCAGATTCTTCCTTGGAGAAGCTCTCCTTTATCATATTCGCGCCGATAGCGGCCAGCAGCACGAACGCGACCCAGTGGTCGAAGGCTGTGATGTACTGCTCGAATGTCGAGCCCAGAAAATAGCCGATGGTCGGCATCAAGGCCTGAAAGCCGCCGAACCACGCGCCGATAATCAGATAGTGCTTGACCTGCAATTGCTTTGTCGAAAGACCCTTACAGATCGAGACGGCAAACGCATCCATCGACAATCCGATGCCCAGCAGAAGAATTTCCAGGATACTCATAATTTCAACACAGCCTTTTCAGTGAAGTTTTGTCAATATCTCATAATTACAGGGGAAAGTCAAGAAAAAAGCGCGGTTTTCCGCGCTTTTTCAAAAATTCATGCGTGTTTCCGCTTTTCGCGGAACGCTCTGTGATATACGATAAAATATAAGATCACGCTCACCGGGATGGCCGCGAACACGTCGAGGATCGAATGCTGCTTGACAAGCACCGTTGACGCGCAGATCAGAAGACCCAGCGGCAGCGCGACCCACTGCAGATGCCGCCTGCACAGCGGCTCCGAATCAAAGCAGGCCAGCGTCAGCGCCGCACAGCCGATGACGTGCATGCTCGGCAGCACGTTCGTGTTCGTGTCGGCGGCGTAGATGCGCTGCAAAAGCCAGGTGAAGAGATCGTGCTGGGCAAATTCCGTCGGACGCAGATCCTGTCCGTTCGGGAAGAGCAGGCAGAACAGAATCGAGCCGCCGAAGCCGAGTCCGATGTACACCATGAACCGCTTGAACGCGGGCACGTCGTACCACATGAGATACAGCGTCATGGCGAACAGCAGCGGGTGCCACATGCAGTAGGGGATGATAAAATACCGGCAGAAGGGGATCTTGTCGTCGAGCGGCAGATACGACACCCAGTAATGGTCGGTCACAACGTGCTCTGCGATATAAAACAGGACGAGATACGCGATCCAGATGAGAAGATACCAGTGGTGGCGGCAGTTTTCAACTGTCCCGATCTTCCATGTCCGTTTCGGATGGCTGCTCATGGTCTGACTCCTTCTTGGTTTCTGTGATGGTGGGGATAAACGCCTTTGCGATGCGGCCCTTGCCGCGGTGCTTGATATAGAAATAGCCGAACACGCTGAACGTCAGCGCGCCGATGAAGTTGACGAACAGATCCTCCATCGTGTCGTACAGACCGATGTCGAGATAGCCGTTAAAGCCCAGATCCTGTCCGTTGACGGCGACAGAGGTGATGTTGTCGAGGGTGATGGGGATATTTTTGTTCGTCGGGTCGAGCATGACGGACGAGATCGTGTGTACGATCGTGTCCTTCTGCATGTCCATGTGGAACAGCCTGTCCACGCCGAACTCAAAAAACTCCCACAGAACGCCGATGGTCATCGAGAAGCAGAACGCGACGAGCGCCACATAAATGGGGGACAGCTGGAATTTGATCTTGTCGTTCCGGTTCAGAATATCGATGAGCGCGAAGCCGAACGCCGCGCACAGAAAGCCCGTCGTTGTGTGCAGAATGGAGTCCCAGTTGGGGACGCTGATAAAAAAGCAGGCCAGCTCGCCCAGGATCTCCGACGCGAAGATGAACACCAGAATGATGATCTCCAGTGTGCTCGGCAGCTCGATGCCGAAGTTTTTCTGCACGAACAGCGGCAGCAGAAACAAAAACAGCACCAGCAGGCAGATTGCCGCGTTTTCATATTCGCCGCGCAGGATCGACGAGACGAGGATCGCCACGACGATCAGACGCAGGATGATATAGACCGTAAACACCGCGGGTTTTTTCTTCGCTTCCGCGACCAGCCGCAGCCGCTTCTGGCGGTTCTTTTCCTTCATATCCAAAATGCTCCGTTCTTCAATAAAGAAGATAGTACCCGAAAACCAACGAAAAAACAAGCGGAAGAATGTTAAAGATTTATGAAGATTGGGCAGAACGGGAATTTTGTATGACCCCAATGCAGATCCGCAGCCGCCCAAGGCTTCCCTTGGGCACAAGGGAAGCTGTCAGCGAAGCTGACTGAAGGGATTCGAACGCCGGAAATTTCGAAATATTTTAAAATTTCCGTAGCATCCACTTAAAAAATCCCCGGCCTCCTCTTGAAAAGCCTGACTATATGTGGTAAAATTTCAATGAATTTCGAACAGGAGATATCTCCTGT
>CAKUEH010000022.1 GCA_934646185.1 uncultured Oscillospiraceae bacterium
ATCGGCTCGGCCGGCGTCTCCGCCGTCCCGATGGCCGCGCGTGTTTCCCAGATGGTCGGCCAGAAGGCCAACCCCGCCAACTTCCTGCTCATGCACGCCATGGGCCCGAACGTCGCGGGCGTCATCGGCTCCGCCATCGCGGCAGGCTTCCTGCTCGCCGTCTTCGGCTAAGTCCCGTTTCCAAAAGACCGTGCTGCACCGCAGCACGGTCTTTCATTTTCACTATTGAGAAACGCCTGCCGCTGTGGTACAATATCGGCAAATAAAAGGCGCTTTCCCCCGGTCTTGCGCAAAAAGGAGATAAAAAGCCATGAAATTAGGCATCGTCGGGCTTCCAAACGTCGGCAAGTCCACGCTGTTCAATGCAATTACAAATGCGGGCGTCGCGGCGGACAACTATGCGTTCTGCACCATCGACCCGAACGTCGGCGTCGTGTCCGTGCCGGACAAGCGGCTCGAGTGGCTGCGCGACCAGCACAACCCCAAGAAATTCACCCCCGCCGTGATCGAATTCGTCGACATCGCGGGTCTGGTCAAGGGCGCGTCCAAAGGCGAGGGTCTGGGCAACAAGTTCCTTGCCAACATCCGCGGCTGCGACGCCATCGTCCACGTCGTGCGCTGCTTCGACGACGCGAACGTCACGCATGTCGAGGGTTCGACCGACCCGCTGCGCGACATCGATATCATCAACACCGAGCTCATCATGGCCGATCTGGAAATGATCGACCGCCGCATCGACAAGGCGCAGAAGAACGCCAAGGGCGGCGACAAGCGCTTCAACCACGAGGCCGAGGTCTTCACGGCTCTGCGCGACTATATGAACGAGGGCAATCTGGCCCGCACGTTCGAATGCTCCGAGGACGACGCCGCCATGATCGCCACCAGCGATCTGCTGACGCTCCGCAAGACGATCTACGCCGCGAATCTGAGCGAAAACGATGTGAACCAGCCCGAGGCCTGTAAATATTTCACGCAGGTGCAGGAGCTGGCCGCGAAGGAGGGCAGCGAAGTGCTGCCCATCTGCGCAAAGCTCGAGGCCGACATCGCCGAGCTCGACGATCCGGACGTGAAGGCCATGTTCATGGAAGAGCTCGGATTGCAGCAGTCCGGCCTTGACCGGCTGATCCAGTGCAGCTACGAGCTGCTGGGGCTTATCTCTTTCCTGACGGCCGGTGCGGACGAATGCCGCGCGTGGACAATCAAGAAGGGCACGAAGGCCCCGCAGGCCGCCGGCAAGATCCATTCCGACTTTGAGCGCGGCTTCATCCGCGCCGAGGTCATCGCCTTCGACGATCTCAAGGCCTGCGGCACGCTGGCCAACGCAAAGGCGAAGGGCCTGCTGCGCAGCGAGGGCAAGGAGTATGTCATGCACGACGGCGATGTCGTGAATTTCCTGTTCAACGTATAAAGCGCCAGACCGCCCGCAGTCAGACCGGCTGCGGGCGGTTTTCTGTCATTGTGCGGCAAATGGTTCCGATTTTCCGGAAAAGGGCTTGCGGCGCGGCATTTTTCATACTATAATAGAAGAAAACAGCGGAAAAAGGTGAGCTTATGGAGATCAAACGCGCAGCCGAGCTGCTTCGCGGTCTTGCCGACGGCATCGACCCCATGACGGGCCGGCCGCTGCCGGACGAGAGCGTCTATAACCGTCCGGAGATCATCCGGGCGCTGCACTGCGTCCTGCAGGAGCTGCAGGAGCGCGCCGACGGCGCGTCCGCCATGAACGCGGGCCGGAGCTGGAGCCCGGAAGAGGAAGCGCGGCTGCTGCAGGAATACGGCGCGGGGCTCACGACCGAGACGATCGCGCGCCGCCATGGGCGGAGCGTCGGCGCCATCGAAACGCGCCTGTCCGAGCTCGGCCAGCGCGACCAGATCCAGTTCAGCATGCGGTAAGGAGCAGATATGGAACGAACCAGACTGGAGCTTTTATTCGATCAGGAGCTGCTGCAGAACGCGGAGCAGGCCCGCGCCCTGTGCGGCAGCCCCGTGACGCGCTTTGTGCGCAGCGTGCAGTCCGCGGGCGGCGCCGCCGCCGTGCGGGAGCTTTGCCGGCGGAACCGTCCGTCCGACGCATTTGACTCTCTTGCGGACGCAGGGCGGCTCGACCTGTCCGCGGAGGCCAGCGCCGTCAAGGGCAAATACGGCGCGCTCTTCACTGACGAAGAAGTCAACGTCTGCCTCGCGCTGCTTTTAGAGGCCGGATATTTTCAAAAAGCGGGGCGGTAAGGCACCTCGCCCGCAAAACAATAACATTCAAGTTTCCTGAAGCAGACATGATCGCGGTCATGTTTGCTTCTGCTTTTGGCGGCTTATCTGTTCATCGATCGCTCGTCTTTCGCAAAATGCCTTCCTGTCGTGAAATGCTTTACGGTGTCTGCCGGATCTTTCAACTCGGTCCTGAAAAATTCCGGATACATCTTCATATCCTCGTCGAGTGAGACCCAACGAAGATGTTCCTCGCTGTTAGCTTCCATGAAGCTTTCGCTGGTCGGCGCAAACGTATCAGGCACTTTCATATAGAAGAAAAACGAGATCTCATAAATCAGCTTGTTCAGATTGGAAGGCGCATCGCCGTAAAAATAGTTTTCATGCACAAAGCCGAGACGGTCAATTTCCATCCGAACGCCTGTTTCTTCAAACACTTCACGAACAACGGCATCTTCTGCTGTTTCACCGAATTTTAGCCTCCCGCCAACGGAGTAGAGATAATCTCTATCATTGCCAACCATCAAAAGCTTTCCATCTTTCATGATGATTGCACCGGCACGAATATTCAAAATCCCGTCGTCACAAGCGACGCACATATCCTTGTTCATTGTTCCTTCTCCATTTCGTTCAGTCGTTTCTCTGGCAATGTCGGCCATACTGCCGCCGAACTTTTCTCAAATTCCTGTCTTATCCCGTCCCGGCGTGTCAGACAGTATAACAGCCGGGAACGTCTGTGTCAAGGAAACAAAACGCAGTAGATTTTCTTAGGCCGGTTGTGCTATACTGGACGCAGTAAGCATGGGAGGGAACGCCATGTATCCGAAAAAACAACCAAAAAGCGACCGGGAGAAATTCTACGGCGCGTTTCAGAAAAAGGTCGGCTGCAAGCCTGAACAATATCTGCGCAGAAAGCTCGCGGGCGGCATGCCGGAGGCCGAGCTGCGGCGGCTTTATGATATGCTGGCCGTCGAGATCGCCATGAAAGCCCGCTGCACTGCCATCCGCTATGACGCGCTGCAGCTGGAGCCTGCGGGCGAAACGACTGCGGAGCGTCACATCCGCCGCGCGGCCACGCACGAGGTCCCCGTCTGCGCGCGCTGCGGCGGGCGCATGGTGCTGCGCACCGGGCAGACCGGCGCGCGCAAGGGGCAGAAATTCTGGGGCTGCTCCAACTACCCGGCCTGCCGGTATACGAAGGACTTTGAAGACCGGTCATGAAAAATTTCAAATTCATCATCAGCTATGACGGCTCCCGCTATTTCGGCTGGGAACGCCAGCCGGGCCGCGACACGATCCAGGGCAAGCTGGAAGCCGTTCTGACGCGCATGTGCGGCGCGGACGTGCAGGTCATCGGCGCGGGCCGCACGGACGCGGGCGTCCACGCAAGGGCCATGGCAGCCAACGCCTATATGGACACGGAGAAAACGCTGGAGGAGATCCGCGACTATATGAACCGGTATCTCCCGGACGATATCTGCGTGCAGGAGGCAAAGCTCGCCGCCGACCGCTTTCACGCGCGCTACCGCGCCGTCGGCAAGCTCTACACCTACACCTGTTACGTGGGCGATACGAAGCCGGTCTTCAACCGGAAATACGTCACCGTGCTCGATTACCAGCCGGATCTTGCCGCCATGCAGCGCGCGGCGGCATACCTGACCGGCGAGCACGATTACAGGAGCTTCTGCTCGAACCCGCAGATGAAAAAATCCACCGTACGGATCGTCGATTCCATCGAGATCGTCCGGCGGAAGGAGTATCTCTATTTTAATTATCACGGCACGGGCTTTTTGCAGAACATGGTGCGCATCCTGACCGGGACGCTTCTGGAGGTCGGGCAGGGCAAGCGTACGCCGGAGAGCGTCAAACAGACGCTCGAAGCCAAAGACCGGACGCAGGCCGGGTATACAGCGCCCCCGCAGGGCCTGTGCCTGATGCGGGTGGATTACTGACCTGGCGCACTCACAGCCGCACGAGCTCCACCACCGTCAGCACCCGCTCCCGGATGCGGAAGCGCACGTCAAAACCCGCGAAATTGAACCCATACCGGCGTTCCGGATCGTGCTGATAGCCGGGGACCGGCCCGCAGGCCAGCGCCTGCCGCAGTCCCTCGCGCTTGTCTGCCGGGATCATCGCCTCGAGCTCCGGCGGGAAGACGACCGTCAGGGGCTCTGCGTCGCGCTTTCCGTCAAAGCCGTCGACGGCCTCGGGCCAGCTGTCCGCATACGGAAGATACGGCTTGATGTCATAGACCGGCGTCCCGTCGACCAGATCGGCGCCCGCGACATACAGCACCGGGCCGTCCTTCGTATGAAGGTCGGCCTTGATGAGCTTCACGCACGAAAGCCCCAGCGGATTCGGCCGGAAGGGCGAGCGCGTGGCAAACACGCCCACGCGCGTTTTGCCGCCCAGCTTCGGCGGCAGCACCGTCGGTGACCAGCCCGCGTCCGCGACCTTATCAAACTCCCAGATCAGCCACAGATGCGAAAAATCCGCAATGCCGCGCAGGCAGTCCGGATTGCGGTACGGCGGCTCAAACACGATCGTCGAAACAAGGCCGGACGCCAGCCCCGACTGACGCGGGACGCCGAACTTGGTGGGAAAATCGGTATGGATCCGGGCAATGGGTTCGATGTTCATGGCGGGCCTCCTGCAGGTGATGGTCAAATTGTATCACAGAATCAGAAAAATGCAAAATCCGTTTTACTTTTTCGCCCGGACAGCGTAAAATACAAGCTGCACAGGAGGTGCAAACGATATGCATGACGAATTGACAGCCGTCGATATCAAAAAAATGGAGCAGGAGGTCGAGTACCGCCGCCTGCAGCTGCGGCCGCAGCTGCTCGAGGACGTGAAGACCGCGCGCGAATTCGGCGATCTCAGCGAAAACTTTGAATACAAGGCAGCCAAGCGGGAAAAGAACCGCAACGACAGCCGCATCCGGTATTTAGAGCGCATGATCAAGACCGCGAAGGTCATCGACGCGGAATCGAAGCCGGACGAGATCGGCCTGTTTGACAAGGTGACGATCTATATTGAGGAGGACGACGAGGAGCAGACCATCGAGCTCGTCACCACGCTCCGCCAGAACGCGCTCAAGGGCCTCATCAGCAAGGAATCGCCCGTCGGCAAGGCCATCATGGGCCACAAAAAGGGCGACCGCGTGACCGTCCACGTGAACGAGACCTACAGCTACGACATCGTCATCCGCGACGTGCAGAAGGGCACAGACGACGAGACGCTTCCCATCAGCAGTTATTAAGGAACCGCTAAGATATGCCCGGCCCGCTTGACGGCCGGGCGTTTTTCTGCTTCAATAGACACGATAAAAGGGAGTAGCAGGCGGGTTCCCCCCGCGTCGGCTGCGTCAGTACGGCAGAAATGCCCGCAGTCGACTGAAATTGTGAGACTTTTACCGAAGCATTGCGTATGCTTGGGTAAAGGTCTTTTCTTTTTATCAATTTTTTGAAGGAGGACTTTTTGTGGCGCAGTTATTTTCAAACGTAGGCAATCTCACCTGGCAGCAGGCTGTGATGTGGCTGATCGGAGGGCTCCTCATCTATCTGGCGGTCAAGCGGGATATGGAGCCCGCGCTGCTGCTGCCGATGGGCTTCGGCGCGATTTTGGTCAATCTGCCGCTGTCCGGCGCGGTCACGCAGATCATCGATGGGGCCGAGGAGATCGGCGTTTTAAACGTGCTGTTTGACGCAGGCATCGCAAACGAGCTGTTTCCGCTGCTGCTGTTTGTCGGCATCGGCGCGATGATCGACTTTGAGCCGCTGCTGAACGACCCGAAGCTCATGTTCTTCGGCGCGGCGGCGCAGTTCGGCATTTTCTTTACCTTCAGCCTCGCAGCCCTTCTGGGCTTCCCCATTAAGGACGCGGCGGCCATCGGCATCATCGGCGCGGCGGACGGCCCGACGGCGATCTTTATGGCGAATTTCCTGAGATCCAACTATCTGGGCGCGATCATGGTCGCGGCATACTCCTATATGGCGCTCGTGCCGATCGTGCAGCCGCCGGTCATCCGCGCGCTGACCACGAAGCGCGAGCGGCTGATCCGCATGCCGTATCACCAGCACACGGTCAGCAAGCGCACGAAGATTTTATTCCCGATCCTCATCACCGCCGTCTGCGGCATCGTCTCGCCGCGAAGCGTGGCGCTGGTAGGCTTTCTGATGTTCGGCAATCTCATCCGGGTGTGCGGCGTGCTGGATTCTCTTTCCGAGACGGCGCAGAAGACGCTCTCGAATCTCATTACGCTCTTCCTCGGCCTCACCATCGCCGTGCGCATGCAGGCGGAGTATTTCCTGACGAAGCAGACGCTTCTCATTATGGCGCTGGGCCTTGTGGCGTTCATCTTCGACACGGCGGGCGGCGTGCTGGTCGCGAAGCTCATCAATCTGGTGCTGCCGAAGGACAAAAAGCTCAATCCGATGATCGGCGCCTGCGGCATCTCGGCGTTCCCGATGTCCGCGCGCGTGGTCTATAAGATGGCAATTAAGGAAGACCCGCAGAATTATCTGCTCATGCAGTGCGTGGGCGTCAACGTATCCGGGCAGGTCGCGTCCGTCATCGCGGGCGGTCTGCTGCTGAATCTTCTGGTGTGAGGGGAAACATAATGAATTTTGAAGCATTCTTACAGACGCTGCCCATCATGGGCAAGGGCATGGCCGGGATCTTTCTGGTGACGGGCGTGATCGTGCTTTGCATCCTGATTTTGGGGAAAGCGGGCAACAAACCAGAAAAATAAAACAGAACGCTCTTGAATCAACATGCGAATGCAGATATAATATAGGTACATTTCAAGAAAGAGGGTACTTTTATGTCTGTTGATATGACCAAATGGTGCGAGATCGCAAAGGCCAACATGGGCAAGCGTCCGGCGGGCGAGGGCCGTCTCGGCGGCAAGATCTGCATCGTGACCGGCGCGGCGCAGGGCTTCGGCAAGGGCATTGCGGAGGAGCTGTATAAAGAGGGCGCGACCATCGTCATCGCCGATATGAACGAGCCGCTTGCAAAGCAGGTGGCGGAGGAAATGGGCGAGCGTGCCGTCGCCATCGCCGTCAACGTCTCCGACGAGGAATCCGTCGCGCACATGGTCGCGCAGACGGTCGAGCTGTTCGGCGGGCTGGATCTGATGCTCTCGAACGCGGGCGTCGTCCGCTCCGGCCCCATCGCGCACGTCGAGAAGAAGGACTTCGACTTCGTCACCAGCGTCAACTACACCGGCTTCTTCCTCTGCGCGAAATACGCCGCCATCATCATGGAGGCCGAGCACGAGGCGGACCCCGAGGCGATGTTCGACATCGTCACGCTGAATTCCAAGTCCGGCTTGGAAGGCTCCAACAAGAATTTTGCCTACGCGGGCTCCAAATTCGGCGGCATCGGTCTGACGCAGTCGTTCGCGCTCGAGCTGTGCGCGTACAACATCAAGGTCAACGCGGTCTGCCCGGGCAACTTCCTCGACGGTCCGCTGTGGTCCGATCCGGTCCGCGGTCTGTTCGTGCAGTATCTCGAGGCGGGCAAGGTCCCCGGCGCGAAGACCGTCGCCGACGTGCGCCGCTACTACGAGGCCAAGGTGCCGATGAACCGCGGCTGCCTGCCCGTCGACGTGGCGCGCGCCGTCATGTACTGCGTCGAGCAGAAGTATGAGACCGGTCAGGCCATCCCCGTCACCGGCGGTCAGGTCATGCTGAACTGAGGGCCGCGCAATGATCGAGATCAGCATTCTGAACAGACTCAACGCGCCCACGCGGGAAGAGCGGCTCGCAAACCTCAAGGAGGTCCTGAAAACGACCGAATTCCCGCCCATGGTGCCGCAGTACATCAACAACCATATCCATACGACCTATTCCTTCTCGCCCTACTCCCCCACCGCCGCGGTTTACGCCGCGCGGATGGAGGGTCTGTGCACGGCGGGCATCATCGACCATGACTCCATCTCCGGCGCGCGGGAATTCCTCGCGGCGGCAGAGCTCGTCGGCATGCCCGTGACCGTCGGCATGGAGTGCCGTGTTTCGATGGACGGCACGGCGCTTCAGGGCAAGCGCACCAACAACCCCGATCAGGTCGGCGTCAGCTACATGACCATCCAGTCCGTCCCGCACGACAAAATTGAAGCGCTCAACGCATGGTTCGCGCCCTATCGCGCGGCCAGAGGCCGCCGGAACCGCGCGATGGTCGAAAAAATCAACGCGCTGCTGGACGGCATCGCGCTGGACTACAACCGCGACGTGCTCCCGCTGAGTGAAGCAAAGGAAGACGGCGGCGTGACCGAGCGGCATCTGATGTACGCGCTGGCAAAGAAAATGGTCGAAAAGGCCGGAAAGGGTCAGCCGATGGTCGACTATCTTGCCTCCATCGGCCTGAGCCTCAGTGAAAAGCAGAAGAACCAGATGCTCGATACCGCGTATCCGTTCTACGAGTACGATCTGCTGGGCATTCTGAAATCCGCGTTCGTGCCGAAAATTTACATTGACGCAACGGACGAATGCCCGAACGTGCGCGATGTGGCCAAGCTGTGCAAGGATATTGACGCGCTTTTGTGCTACGCCTATCTCGGCGACGTGACGGCCTCCGTCACGGGCGACAAGAAGGCGCAGAAGTTCGAGGACGACTATCTGGACGACGTGATCGCCTGCATCAAAGACTGCGGCATCCGCGCCGTCACCTACATGCCGACCCGCAACACGCCGGAGCAGCTGACCAGACTTCGCCGTCTGTGCGGCGAAAACGGCCTGTTCCAGGTCTCCGGCGAGGACATCAACTCCCCGCGCCAGTCGTTCGTCATCAGGGCCATGGAAAACCCGCTGTTTGCCAACCTGATCGACGCGACATGGAAGCTGATTGAGCACGAAAAGACCGGCTCCGCCATCTGCTGAGCCAAGACGAAAGGGGCATGACACCATGAGAAACCTGTTGGCGTTCGACCTCGGCGCGAGCAACGGCCGCGCGATTTTGGGCCAGTTCGACGGCGAGAAGCTCACCATGCGCGAGCTGCACCGGTTTGAAAACAACTACATCGAGATGAACGGCGTGTTCTATTGGGATCTGCCGTATCTCTACAACCAGCTCAAGCAGGGTTTGCTGGCGTTCAAGAACGCGAACGTCGGCGAGCTTGACTGCATCGGCATCGACACCTGGGGCGTAGACTATGGCCTGCTCGACAAAAACGGCCAGCTGCTGTCCAATCCCCGGTCGTACCGCTACGCGCTCGACGAGGATATGGAGGCCGTCTGGAAGACCGTCGATTTCCCGACGCTCTTTGCCCGCACGGGCATCGCAACCATGAATTTCAACACCGTCTACCAGCTCTACCGCCGCAAACTGCAGGGCGATCCCGCGCTGGACGCGGCCGAGACGATGCTGTTGATGCCGGATCTGCTGGGCTTCTTCCTGACGGGCGAAGCGAAGACGGAATACACCAACGCGACGACCTCCATGCTCTATAACCCCACTGCAAAGGACTGGGACTGGAAAACGATCGACGCGCTGGGCCTGCCGCGTAAGATCTTCACAAAGCTCGACCGCGCGGGTGCGCTGCGCGGAACGCTCCGCCCGGAGCTTGCGGAAGAGCTGGGCATCAATCAGGCGCATTTTGCCGCCGTCGGCACGCATGACACGGCCTCCGCCGTGGCCGCCATCCCCGGCACGGGCAGCTTTGCGTTCTGCTCGTCGGGTACTTGGTCGCTGTTCGGCGTGGAGACGGACGAGCCGATTTTGTCCGACGCGGTTCGCGACGCGAATTTCTCGAACGAGGGTACGATCCAGGGCGGCTTCCGGCCTCTGAAAAACATCATGGGCCTGTGGCTCATCCAGGAATGCCGCCGCGATTGGCAGAAAGCCGGTCAGAGCCTCAGCTGGAACGACATTGTCGAGGAAGCAAAGAAGGCCGAGCCCTTCCGCTCCATCATCGATCCCGACTACGGCGAATTCTTCGCCGGCGGCCGGATGGTCGAGAAGATCCAGGACTTCTGCCGCGAGACGAACCAGCCGGTACCCGAGACCGTCGGGCAGATCGCGCGGTGCATCTACGAGTCGCTGGCGCTCAAGTACCGCTGGGCGCTGGAGCGTCTGGAGGAGATCAAGGGCCAGCGCATCGACACGCTGAACATCGTCGGCGGCGGCTGCCAGAACAGGCTGCTGGACCAGTTTGCGGCGGATTCCATCGACCGCCCGGTCATCACCGGCCCGGTCGAGGGCGCGGCCATCGGCAATCTGCTCGCGCAGGCCATGGCGCTGGGCGATATCCGGACGATGGACGAGCTGCGCGCCGTCGTGCGCCGCTCCGAGGCCGTCAATACCTACGAGCCGCACCACACGCCCGAATGGGAAGCCGCGTATCAGAAGCTGCTGTCGTTCGGCAAATAAACTGCGCAAAACGCCGGAAGCCGGAGCTTCCGGCGTTTTGAAAAAGGAGAACCACTATGGACATTCAAGAGCTTGTCCGCGCGCAGCGGGAGTATTTCCTCTCCGGCGCAACGCGGTCTTATGCGTTCCGGATGGAACAGCTGAAAAAGCTGCAGCAGGCGCTGCGGGCAAACGAGACGCGTCTGGAGCAGGCCATGTATCAGGACTTCCGCAAGGCCCCGATGGAGGTCTACATGTGCGAGACGGGCATGGTGCTCGAAGAGGTGCGCTTTCATCTGAAGCACCTGAAACGCTGGATGCGCGAGCGCGCCGTCCCGACGCCGCTGGCGCAGTTTCACGCGAAGAGCTTCGTCTCGCCGGAGCCGTATGGCGTCGCGCTGATCATCTCGCCGTGGAATTACCCCGTCCAGCTCTGCCTATCGCCGCTGGTCGGCGCGATCTCCGGCGGCAACTGCGCCGTCGTAAAGCCGTCTGCCTATGCGCCCGCGACGAGCGCGGCCATCGCGAAGCTCATCGCGGATAATTTTGACCCGCGCTATATCGCCGCCGTCGAGGGCGGACGCGCAGAAAACAGTGCGCTGCTGTCGCAGCGCTTCGACACCATTTTCTTCACCGGCAGCGTTGCCGTCGGAAAGGTCGTGATGGAGGCCGCGGCCAAACACCTCACGCCCGTCACGCTGGAGCTCGGCGGCAAGAGCCCCGTCATCGTGGACAAAACCGCCGATATAAAGCTCGCCGCGCGGCGCATCGCGTTCGGCAAGGTCTTAAACGCCGGACAGACCTGCGTGGAGCCGGACTATCTGCTGATCGAGCGGCCGGTCAAGACCGCGTTCATTGAGGCATACAAACAGGCGCTGCAGGAATTCTTCCCGGACGGCACGATGGACGAAATGCCCGTGATCGTGTCGGAAAAGCACTTTGCCCGCGTGACAGGGCTGCTGAAAAACCAGACGGCCGCGGTCGGCGGCACATACGACGAAAAAACGCGCTTCGTCGCGCCCACGCTGCTGAACGGCGTCTCGCCGGACAGCCCCGTCATGCAGGAAGAGATTTTTGGGCCGATCCTGCCCATGCTGGAATTTGACCGGCTGGACGAGGCCATCGATTTCATCCGCAGCCGGGAAAAGCCGCTGGCGCTGTATCTGTTCACATCCGACAAGCAGGCAGAGCGCCGCGTGCTGGACACCTGCTCCTTTGGCGGCGGCTGCATCAACGACACGATCATCCATCTTGCCACCACGCACATGCCCTTCGGCGGCGTGGGGAACAGCGGCATGGGCAGTTATCACGGCAAAAAGAGCTTCGAGACGTTCACGCACGCACGCAGCATCGTCAAAAGATCCACCTGGCTCGATCTTCCGATGCGGTATCATCCGTATTCAGAAAAAAAGCTCGGACTGGTGAAGAAATTTATGAAGTAATTGCGCACGCACCAAGGCTCCCCTTCCAGGGGCCGATTCCCCCTATCAGGGGGAAATGGCCCGAAGGGCCAATAGGGGTAGGGATGCTGGCGCGAAGCGCCTGAGAGGTCGCAGCAGGCAGCGGCAAGAAGTATCAATCCGATGCATCTTCGTATGCACTAGCAAATTTGCAAAAATGCAAATTATTTTCAAAATCCTCTTGACAAACCGGACTCTCCTCGCTATACTATAACCGTAATGATAACTATTATCAATATCAATTCAGCAAGGAGGCCAGCCAATGTCCATTGTCCGCAAGCACAGCCATAAGCGCGACGCAATCCTCGAATGTCTGCGCTGCACGACGAGCCATCCGACGGCGGAATGGGTCTACACGCAGCTCAAGCCCACCATCCCCGATCTGTCGCTCGCGACGGTCTATCGGAATCTCGCCATGTTCAAGGCCGAGGGTACGATCGATTCCGTCGGTGTCTACGACGGGCTTGAACGCTTTGACTTCCGCACCGATCCGCACGCGCACTTCATCTGCCGTCTCTGCGGTGCGGTCAGCGATATCAACTGGCTTGAGCTTCCCGACGATACCCTCTCCGAGGTCGAACGGCAGACCGGCGCAAAGGTCGAAAGCTGCCGCATCGCCGTCACCGGCGTCTGCGCCGACTGCGTAAAAAAGGACGCGCATTGACATTCATCTATCCACAATTCTATTATCAAACTTATTAAAACGGAGGAATTTTATCATGAAGAAATTTGTTTGCAAGGTCTGCGGTTACATCTACGAAGGCGAAGCTGCCCCGGCGGAATGCCCCGTCTGTCATGCGAAGAGCAACATGTTCGAAGAGGTCAAGGGCGAGCTGACCCTGGCTGCCGAGCACGAGTACGGCGTCTACGCCAAGACCGTCAAGAACAACCCCGACGTCTCCGAGGCCGACAAGAAGTATATCTTTGACCAGCTCAAGGCCAACTTCAACGGCGAATGCTCCGAGGTCGGCATGTACCTGTGCATGGCCCGCATCGCCCATCGCGAGGGCTATCCCGAGATCGGCCTGTACTGGGAAAAGGCCGCTTACGAAGAGGCGGAGCACGCCGCCAAGTTCGCCGAGATGCTCGGCGAAGATCTCGAGCCCAACATGAAGGCCACCACGAAGGACAACCTCAAGTGGCGCGTCGACTGCGAATTCGGCGCGACCCAGGGCAAGTTTGACCTCGCCAAGTGCGCCAAGCAGAACAACCTCGACGCCATCCACGACACCGTCCATGAGATGGCCAAGGACGAAGCAAGACACGGCCGCGCGCTCAAGGGTCTGCTCGACCGCTACTTCAAGTAAGATGGACTACACGGAAAACACCGTGATCTGCAACTGCAAGCATGTGACCTTGGCGGACATTGACAACGCTCTACAGAGGAGCGCGCACTTCTCCGATGTGGAGAAGGAGTTTGCCGAGGTGCAGAAGCTGACCAGCTGCTCGACCGGCTGCGGCGGCTGCCACGATAAGATCATGGCAGTCCTCTCCGAGCGGCTCAGCGGCTGAGAACAAAGGAGAATTTGAACATGAAATATGTCTGCGATATCTGCGGCTATGTCTATGACCCCGAGCTCGGCGATCCTGACAATGGCGTAGCCCCCGGCACACCTTGGGAAGAAGTCCCCGAAGACTGGGTCTGCCCGCTCTGCTCGGTCGGCAAAGACCAGTTCAGCGAAGAAGCATAAGCAAAAGCGGCTGCCTCGTGTGAGGCAGCCGCTTACTTTATGTTTCTGCGTTCTACGTTCGGAATATAAAATTATATTGCACGTCATAGACTGCTCCGTCCTCGCCCAGCAGCTTTGCTGCGACGGTGTATTTTGCGCCGGGGCCGGTGAGTGGGAGGCGGTCGTCGGGCAGGTCGTCCTGCGTAAGCGTCTGCCGTGCGCCGCCGCTTAGCGGCTCGGCCATTACGGTGTACGGTTCGGCCAGCGGCAGGGGAAACAGCAGCTGCACCTCCTGCGCGCTGTTGCTATAGTCGTTATAACGCCAGTCCTCGGGCTCCTGCAGAGCCCTGACCGTCCCGTCCGCCGCTGTCAGTGTCAGGGAATTGCACAAAACGCGGTTCATTTCTCCGTCCGGGAAAACAAGGCACAGCTCCGGCAGCGGCGCGATGAGGGTGTCGAGATACGCCCAGTCGGTGGGCTTCCGCAGATAATAGCTGTCTGTGTGGAAATCCGGGCCGTCCCACAGGCGCGTGACGTGAACCGCCTGATCCAGCAGACGCACGCTCAGCTGTCCCTGCGGCGTGTCGAACATGACGGTCAGCTCCCGCTGTTCGCCGGAGGCGTATTCGTCGAGCTTCTCTGTATACAATTCCGGCTGCAGCGACGCGAGATACTCCTTCAGCGCGTCTTCGTCCATGCAGGTGCCGTCCTTGCCGCGCGGGTCGTTCCACGGGTCGACGCTTGCGACCGTCACGGCGTTTAAGTCCTGCCCGTCGAAGAGCCGCTGCGTGCCCGGCTGCGCGTCATAGGCCAGCGCCACATAGCCGGAGCACATCGCCAGCACAAACAGCGTCAGCCCGATCAGGATCGCGCCCGTGCGCTTCTTCCCCGGCGTCATGATATTCTTCAGCCGGTAGCGCAGCGCGCTTGCCGTGGCGGACAGGCAGGTCGTAAAGCCCCGTTCGTCGCCCGCGGTCTGCAGCAGCAGCTCCGCATACTGCCGCCGGACGGACTGCGGCTCGTCCAGAAGGACGGATTCGTCGCAGCTGAGCTCAAAATCATCGGCGCTCTTGCGCATGGCGGCCCACATGAGCGGATTGAACCAGCACATGGCCGTGCTGAACGTCAGGAAGAATTTCGCCTCCGGGTCGCTGCGGGAGATATGGATGATTTCATGCCGCAGGATGAGCGAAAGCTCCTCCTGCGTATAGTCGCGCATGGGCAGCACCACGCGGGTCGTCCGGTTCCGCAGGCCGATGGACAGCGGCGTTGTGACCGCGGCGGAGCGCACGAGCTTCCATCTGCATTTCCGGATCCACGCGCGCTCCAGCTCGACCTCCCAGACATGCAGCGTCTGCCGGTCCGTGACCGGGATCGCGTTTTTCAGGATCCGGCGGCGGAACGCGAGATGCGCCCCGATCTTCCAGACCATCACGCCCACCGCGCCCACGGCCCAGATCGCCAGCAGCACATAGACGAGCGTCCCCGGCGCGTGCAGAACGAGCATTTTCCCGTCCGTCGGCCGGTCGAGCCTGCCGACGAACACATACAGCCAGTCCGGCAGCAGCCAGAGCACCGCGCACACGCGGGCCGAGACCCATTTGCGCAGCCAGGGCATCACGGCCATCAGGAGCACATAATAGATCCCCAGCTCCAGAAACACGCGCAGCAGCAGCCCCAGCGTAAGCTGCGCCGCCATTTGCGCGCCGCCGACGATCGCACCCAGGATCGGATAGAGCAGCATCAGCGTCGGCAGGTAATAGCTGCCGCTGGCAGGCAGGAAGCGCGGCCCGCTGTGACCTTCGCCCCATCTTTGATCTGCCAGCTCCCGCTCGGATCGGTCCCAGACGCCCCACGTGAGAGCACCGCCGCAGATCAGGCCGAGCACCAGCCGGACCCCCATCGCCATGCTCATAGCGTTCCCTCCCGCAGAAGCTCGCGCAGCTCGCGAAGCTCTTCCGCCGTCAGGCCGCTTGCGCACAGCGCGGCGGCAAATGCGGGCAGGCTCCCGCCGCAGAGGGTATCGTAGAATTTCCGCCCCTGCCGGGCAAGATAGTCCTCCCGCGCGACCAGCGGCCAATATTCCGCGCTGCGGCCTGGCTTTTCGATCCGCAGAAAGCCCTTGTCCGCCAGCCGCGACAAAACGGTCAGCAGCGTCGTCGGGGCCATCGGATGGGTCTTGTCCAAAATCGCGCCGATCTGCGCGCGCTTCGCCGGAGCCTCGCAGACCCAGACGGCCTGCATGACCGCCAGCTCCGCGTCCGGCAGCGTCCGAATGCGTTCTGTCATGGTGCATCATTCCTCTACATTTGTAGTATATTCACATTCTACATCTGTAGAGTTATTTTGTCAAGACGCTTATGCCTGTATCTGCCCCCGGAGGAAGACGGCCAGCGCCTGCCCGAAAATCCGCGCGGCGCGCAGCGCCTCGGCCAGTGTGTTGCCGCTCGCGCCGACCTCAACGAGTAAAGAGCCCGGCGTCTCATGCTGGTTAAAGCGCTCCGTGCGCAGATCGAGATTCCGGCACAGGCCGGGCGCCGACCGGTTCAGAAGCGCCTGCACCTTCAGCGCGTTCGCGAGATTCTCCTGCCAGTCCGGGTGCGTCAGCCCGCCCTCGTCCGTGCCGACGACGAGCATCAGCTCGGCGCAGGCCTCGCCGTCTATCTCCGCCGTCAGCGCGACAGGGTTTCCGTCCGCGTCCTCCGCCGCGTCGCGGTGGACATCCAAAACCATCCGGATGGACGGATACTCTGCAAGGTATTCTTCGATGGTCTGCCGCATGCGCTCGTATGCGCCGTTGTAATTCGGGTAATCATTCGGCTGCGTGTCGTGCAGGACGGAAATACCCGCCTCTGTGAGAATATCCGCGATCTCATCGCCCACGCGGACGACGGAATACCGTTCGTCCAGCGTCCGCAGCGCGTCCGACTCCGGATATTCAAAGCCTGCCTCCATGGTATATGCCTCGCTCGAGTGCGTATGTACGATCAGGACTGCCGGGCCGTCCTGCGAAATGGAGAGCGCCGAGGGACGGGTCAGCAGCGCCTGCTTGTCCGGCCGGTAGCTGCATGCGCCTGCGATGGTGATCGCGTCCGCCTCCTCCGCGGAAAATACGGGCGGCGGGTCGGCGGGCTCCGGCTCCGGCTCCGGAGGCTCGTCCTGCACTGCCGGGCTCTGCGGCTGCGCGGGCTCGTCCGGCTCAGACTCCGGTTCGAGGATCTCCAGAAAAAACACGTCCGGCTCGTCCGGCGCTTCGGTTTTCGACGCAAGTCCGACCGCCGAATCCAGCGCCGCCGACACACCCGTCGCCAGAAGCAGCCGCACGATCACGGCAAACGCCACCAGACTCATGCAGAACCGGTTTTCCATGCTGCGGTATTTCATACGCTTCGCCCCCATCACAGTATATGCTCGCAAAGCGGCAAACAGAACCGGCAGTTTTCCCGCCGGACGGAAAGAAAAAACCGGTCATCCGCACGTTTCCCCATTGAATTTCCCGCCGGTGTCGTTTATAATATGCAGTAAGTATCAGCATGCGGGAGGGACACGGCTTGGCACAGGTTTTGGCAGTCATCTCCGGCAAGGGCGGCACGGGCAAGACCTCGCTCTGCGCGGGCGTCGCGTCGTGTCTGGCGATGGAAGGACAGCGGGTGCTGTGCGTCGATCTCGACGTCGGCCTGCGCAATCTCGATATCGCGCTCGGCATGGCCGATACGGCGGTTTTGCCGTTTACGTCCGTCATGCGCGGGGAATACTCCCTGCAGCAGACCTCACAGCACCCGACGATCCGGGATCTCGCCATGCTCACCGCCCCTGTGACCGAGAACGCCGAGTCGATCGACGCGGAAGCGTTCGGACGGCTGATCGCGGAGGCCCGCGGCAGCTATGACTGGATCCTGCTGGACGCGCCTGCGGGCGTGGGGAGCCTGTTCCGGATGGCGATCCGATACGTGGACGAGGCGATGCTCGTCACGCTGCCCGGCCCCGCGTCGCAGCGGGACGCGGCGCGCACGGCGGAGCTTCTGCTGCAGGAACGGGATATTCCCGCGCGGCTGGTCGTCAACCGGGCGATCCCGCGGCTGTTTGCGCGTATGAACGCGACCGTCGACGATGTGATGGACGGCGTGGGACTGCCGCTGCTCGGCGTCGTGCCGGACGATGCGTCGGTCACGCTGGCCGCGGCAGAGGGAAAGCCGCTCGTGCAGTACACCTACCACGGCGCGGCGCTGGCCTGCCTGCATATCGCAAAGCGGCTGTGCGGACAGCGCGTCCCGCTGATGAAAATTACCCGATAATGCGTACATAAAGGAGCTGAGCGTATGAACATCACCCTTATGGCACACGATAAAAAGAAGGAGCTCATGGTGCAGTTCTGCACCGCGTATAAAAGCATCCTGTCCAAGCACTCGCTGTCCGCTACGGCGGCCACGGGCCGTCTGGTCTCCGAAGCGACGGGTCTGCCCGTCACGCTCTTCTTGTCCAAGAATCAGGGCGGCCACCAGCAGATCGACGCGCGCATCGCGTATAACGAAATCGACCTCGTTATCATGTTCTCCGACCCCAACGACACCGATCCCTGGGAGGATCAGCGCATCATGCGCACGCTCCGCCTGTGCGACTCGTCCAACGTCCCGTGCGCGACGAATCTGGCCTCGGCTGAAATGCTGATCCTCGGATTGCAGCGCGGCGATCTGGATTGGCGTATGATGATGAAGAACAAGAAGACGATCCGATAACTTTAAATTTTGCAACGACGCGGAAGCAGTACCGGTTTCCTGCCTGCCCAGAGAAAAGGCCATGACGCTGAGAGGTCTTTGCAGCAGCACCGGGAAGGACATCCGCCGAGCATGCGTATAAGGCGCTCCGCGCCGAAATCGCCGGTGGCTGCGCAGCCCGTTTTCCTGCGCAAGAGGGAGGCGTTTCAACGCTTCCGAATTTGGGTGGCACCACGAAGCAGGTATGCTCTCGTCCCAAAACGCCGGGACGGGAGTATATTTTTTGGTCTATGACGCAGATGATGAAACCGCAGGGGGCCGAAAAACTTCTGCGAATTTGCAACTGCCCTTCAGCATTTTCTTTTGCTTCTCCAAAAGAAAACGCTGACTCGTCAGAACCGGCCTCGCCGGAACGAGCCCCCGCTGTTCGCGGAGTCTCTTATCCTCCGAGTCCGATTCTTCCTCTTCAAATTGCAAACGCTTCGCTGGTTTGCAATTTGAGGTCCGGGGGGATTTCGATTTCCCACCGGACCCCCTTGAACCGACCAAGAAAACCCCTTCGGTTTTCTTGGATCTTTCCCGCGATATCAAGAACAGCGTTGAAATTCAGCAGACAGAAAAACCAATGCGAATTCGTACTACCTTTCAAATTTTGAACGCAGAGCGTTTTTACTGCAGATATTAAATCGTAACGACTCGCAAATTTGGAGTACCGTAACAGGCGGCGCGTACCAAAGCGCCCGTAGGGTGACTTGGTGTGTTTGTAACGACTAAAAATCGGGTTCTCGCCTGAACTGTCCCCGCAGCATGCACCAGCCGCGTCCAAGCACTCTTTTCTCCCCTATCTTTTCTCTTGCGAGAGAAAAGATAGGGCCGCCGGAGGCACGTCGGAACCGGCCTCGACGGAACGAGCCCCCGCTGTTCGCGGAGTCTCTTATCCTCTGAGCCCGTTTCCTCCTTTTCAAATTGCAAGCGCTTCGCTGGTTTGCAATTTGAGATCAGAATACCTGGCCACGTCTTCAAAAAACCAAAAACGCATCACATAGAGAGGAACAACACCATGTCACAAATCAAACCGCATACGCTCTCCGGGTTTATGGAGCTGCTGCCGCAGCCGCAGCTGCAGATGGAGGCGATCATGGAGGTCCTGCGGAAGACGTACAGCCTCTATGGCTTTACGCCGCTGGACACCCCCGCGATCGAAGCCGCCGACGTGCTGCTGGCCAAGGGCGGCGGCGAGACGGAAAAGCAGATCTACCGCTTCCAGAAGGGCGACAGCGATCTGGCCCTGCGCTTCGATCTGACCGTCCCGCTGGCAAAATACGTCGCGCTGCACTACGGCGAGCTCGCCTTCCCCTTCCGCCGCTACCAGATCGGCAAGGTCTACCGCGGCGAGCGCGCACAGCGCGGCCGCTTCCGCGAGTTCTATCAGGCCGACATCGACATCATCGGCGACGGCAAGCTCTCTATCACGAACGAGGCCGAGATCCCGTCCATCATCTACAAGACGTTCTCGACGCTCGGCCTGCGCCGGTTCCAGATCCGCGTGAATAACCGCAAGATCCTGAACGGCTTCTACGCCATGCTGGGCCTGTCCGAACAGTCCGGCGATATCATGCGCACGGTCGATAAGCTCGACAAGATCGGCGCCGACAAGATCCGCGTCCTGCTGGTCGAGGAGTGCGGCGTGGAAGAGGCGAAGGCCGACGAGATCCTGACCTTCATCGCCATCCGCGGCACGAACGGCGAGGTCCTGTCCGCGCTGGAGCAGTACCGCGGCAGAAACGAGGTCTTCGACCAGGGTCTGGACGAGCTTTCGTCCGTGACGAAGCTGCTCGGCGCGTTCGGCGTGCCGGAGGAGAATTTCGCCGTTGACCTGACCATCGCGCGCGGTCTGGACTACTACACCGGCACCGTCTACGAGACGACGCTTCTCGACCATCCCGAGATCGGCTCGGTCTGCTCCGGCGGCCGGTATGACAATCTCGCGGAATACTACACCGACCGGCCGCTGCCCGGCGTCGGCATCTCCATCGGCCTGACGCGCCTGTTCTATGTGCTGAACGAGCAGGGCATGCTGAACGAGAACCGCGTCATGGCCCCCGCCGACGTGATGATCGTCCCCATGACCGACGATCTGGAGGCCGCCGTACGCCTTGCGACGGAGCTCCGCGCGCAGGATATCCGCGTCCAGCTCTACGCCGAGCAGAAGAAATTCAAGGCCAAGATCCAGTACGCGGACAAGCTGCATATTCCCTATATGATCTTCCTCGGCGAGGACGAGATCGCGGCCGGGACCGTCTCGTTAAAGGATCTTCGCACCGGCGAACAGATCACCGTCCCGGCGCAGGACGCAGCCGCCCGCATTCTGGCCGACATCGAGCTCCGCGGCCGGGGCACCATTCTGAAATAAAAAAACTTCCCATAAAGAAAGAAGGAACCCACTATGATGCAGTCAAGAACCCATACCTGCGGCCAACTCCGCATTGAAAACGCGGGCGAGCATGTCACGCTCGTCGGCTGGATGGAAAATGTCCGCGTGGTCGGCAACAACTTTGCCTTCCTCGTCCTGCGTGATTTCTACGGCACGACGCAGATCGTCGTCGAGACGGAAGAGATCATGAACATCGTCAAGGGCATCAACAAGGAGTCGACCATCTCTGTCACCGGCACCGTGCGCGAACGCGCCAGCAAGAACCCCAAGCAGCCCACGGGCGAGATCGAGGTCGTGCCGGAAAAGATCGAGCTGCTGGGCCGCTGCCAGTACAACGAGCTGCCGTTCGAGATCAACCGCAGCCGCGACGCCGACGAGACGCAGCGTCTGAAATACCGCTATCTCGATCTGCGCAACCCCGCCGTCAAGAAGAACATCATTCTGCGCTGCAATGTCATCGCCGCGCTGCGGCAGGCCATGATGGCGCATGATTTCCTCGAGATCACCACGCCCATCCTCACGGCCTCCAGCCCCGAGGGCGCGCGCGACTATCTCGTCCCCGCCAGAAAGCATCCCGGCAAGTTCTACGCGCTGCCGCAGGCGCCGCAGCAGTTCAAGCAGCTGCTCATGACCTCCGGCTTCGACCGCTATTTCCAGATCGCCCCCTGCTTCCGCGATGAAGACGCGCGCGGCGACCGCAGCCCCGGCGAGTTCTACCAGCTCGATATGGAAATGGCCTTTGCCGCGCAGGACGATGTGTTCGCCGTCATCGAAGACGTGCTGCCGCCGATCTTCGCCAAATACGGCAAGTATAACATCGCGTCCAGCGCGCCGTTCCGCCGCATCGCGTACAAGGACGCACTGGAAACCTACGGCTCCGACAAGCCGGACCTGCGCATCGACCTGACGTGCAAAAATATTTCCGACCTGTTTACCGCGTCTGAATTCGAGCCCTTCAAGGGCCAGACTGTCAAGGCCGTTCCGATCTCCAACTGCCATCTGACGAGAAAGCAGATCGAAAAGCTGCTGACCGACTGCGAGGTGCAGGCGGGCATCAAGGGCTACTGGTTCAAGATGGACGAGAACGGCGAGCTTGCCGGCGGCGTCGCGAAATTCGTGCAGGGCTGCAAGGAGCAGCTGGCCGAGCGGCTCGGTCTGACGCCCAACACACTGGTCGTTATCGCGGCGGGTGCTTCTGCCACGAAGCTCACCGGCGTTCTCATCAAGACCTTCGGCGCGAACGTCGAGGGCCACATGGACAAGGAGCGCTATGAATTCTGCTGGATCGTCGACTTCCCGATGTACGAGATCGGCGACGAGTCCGGCGAGCTGGAATTCTGCCACAACCCGTTCTCCATGCCGGGCGGCGGCGCGGCTACGCTCGACAAGGCCATCCGGGGCGAAATCGACCCGCTGACCATCACGGCGCAGCAGTATGACCTCGTCTGCAACGGCATCGAGCTCTCCTCCGGCGCAGTCCGGAACCACGATCCGGAGATCATGATCAAGGCCTTCGAGCTCGTCCGCCTCGGCGAGGACGATGTAAAGAAGAAGTTCCCCGCCATGTACAACGCCTTTTGCTACGGCGCACCTCCCCATGCCGGCATCGCCCCGGGCGTCGACCGCATGGTCATGCTGCTGGCAGGCGAGGACTGCATCCGCGAGATCATCCCCTTCCCGATGAACAAGAACGCGCAGGATATCCTGATGGGCGCACCCAGCGAGGTCACCCAGAAGCAGCTCGACGAGCTGCACATCCGCTGCACGGCGAAGGAAGAAGACTGAAAACCAGAATAAGCGCGCCGCACGGCGCGCTTATTTTAACGGGAGAGAGAAAGAGATATGCAAAAGAACCTCAGGTGGGCGATCTTATCCTGCGCGGGCTGCACACTGATGCTGTTCGTGACGGGCGGATTGGCCTTCAACGTCTTTTCGGCGGCGCAGCCGTACATCCTGGCCCAGAACGGCTTTACCAACACGCAGACCTCGCTTATCACGACCGTCCGCTCGGCGGCGTATCTGCTCGGCACGTTCGCCATCGGCCGGTATTACCGGAAGCTGGGCTACCGCACCGGCTGCGCGCTGGCGGCAGTGCTGGCCGGCGTCAGCTTTGTGCTGTTTGCCGCGGCGAAAAGCCTCACGGCCTATTATCTGGCCGGAGCGGTCGCGGGCGTCAGCTATGCGCTCGGGTCGATGGTCCCGGCGTCGATTTTGATGCGGCGCTGGCTCCGCGCGCACTGCGGGCTGGCGATCGGGATCTGCTCCGCCGGTACCGGACTGGCGACCGTTTTGTTTTCGCCGCTGTTTACGGCCATCGCGGAATCCGGCGGCGTCGACCGCGCGTTTTTATGGACGGCCGCATTCTGCGCGGCAGCGGCCGCGCTCGTCTTTTTCCTCATCCGGAACGACCCCGCCGCGCTCGGCCTCGAGCCGTGGGGCACAGCCGTCCCGGAGAGCGCGCAGGCACGCGCGCTGCACGCGCTGCACCCGTCCCGGCTGCGCTGGGCGCTGCTTCTGCTGGCCGTGCTGCTGGTCAGCGGCCTCGGCTCGGCCGGCTTTACGCATCTGATGACCCTGTACATGTCGGAGGGCATGGACGCCATGCAGGCCGCGGCTGCGTTCTCGCTGTGCGGACTGGCGCTGATGGCGGGCAAGTGCGTCTGCGGCGCTCTGTGCGACAGGCTGGGCAGCTACCGGGCGAATTATCTGCTGTTCGGCAGCTTCATTCTCGGTTGCGCGCTGTGCGTGCTGGCTCCGCTGAAGAGCGCGGCGCTGATGCTGGCCTCGTCGGTCTTCCTGGGCTTCGGCGCGTCGCTCAATACCGTCGGCGTTTCGATTTGGGCAGCCGATCTGAGCACGCCGGAGCGTTATGAGAAGACCCTGCGGCTGTTCCAGGGGGCCTACGGCCTCGGCGGGATTGTTTTGTCGTTCCTGCCCGGCGCGATCGCCGACCTCGCGGGCGGCTACGCCCCGTCCTACATCGTCTTCACCGTCATGCTCCTGTACAGCCTTTTCATGCTGCAAAGCACCTACCGCCTGGCCCGGCGCTGACAGCCAACATGCATCCAGTACGCACGCTTGTAGGGGCCGACGACTCTGTCGGCCCCAAAATTATAACGAATTCGCCGAAAATCACCATAAAACCGGTGCATTTCGCCGGGTCGATGTGGGCATCGGCCCCTACAAACAAGCTCGAATGCGCATCCGCATTCGCCGCAGATCGCCGTAGAAATCGGCTTGCTCAGCGGGCGGACAGAGTCGTCCGTCCCTACAGTGAAAGCCCCGGAAACTCTCCGGGGCTTTTTTTACACGCTGTATTCCTCCCGCAGATAGATGCTGTTCAGCAGCTGGGTACCGGCGGCGGTGCGGAAGATCCGCTCGCGGAAATTCTCGATGGCCGGGCGCGTATAGCCGTGCTCGTCCGCGTTGACGAGATAATCGGCCTCCAGCAGGATCTGGTGGTCGATGCCGCCGATGTCCGTGTAGGTGTGGTGGTGCGCGGCCAGCCAGGAGATGCGCGCCACGTCGGCCCGGTCAACGGGCAGCTCCGCGAAAAACGCCTCCACCAGCGGCGGGCTTTCCAGCTCCTGATGCTTCCCGTCCGTATCGCCGTATTTCTCCCGGCACAGCGGACAGGCAATGTCGTGGATCACCGCAGCAAGCTCCAAAACCTCCTGCGTGTGCCTGTCCAGCCCCTCCAGCTCTCCGATGGTCTTTGCCATGGCCCAGACCTTGAGGAAATGGTTAATGTCGTGGCGGTTTCCCCTGTAAAACCCGATCATCCTTTGAATTGCAGTCGAAACGATCATATGCTTCCCTCCATTTTAAAGCGCGGTGCCCTTTTTTGGCACGAACAGGCCGTGCATGTCCGCACGCTCCAATTCCAAAAGTTTCACCTTCCGCGCAATGCCGCCGCCATAGCCGGTGAGACTGCCGTTCGTGCCCACAACGCGGTGGCACGGGATCATGAGCGAGATCGGATTGTGCCCCACCGCGCCGCCGACCGCCTGCGCGGACATTTTTTCAAGTCCCTGCTGTCTGGCAATCTCGGTGGCAATCTCGCCGTAGGTCATGGTCCTGCCATATGGGATCGTCAGCATGATCTCACAGACCGTTTTGCGGAACGGCGTGGAATCATAGCGCAGCGGCGGCAGGAAATCCGGCGCACGCCCGGAGAAATACACATCCAGCCAGCGCCTCGCGTCCGCAAACAGCGGCTGCTCTTTTTTCCCGGTCTGCTCCGGCAGGATATTCCCGAAATACCGCTGTCCGTTGAACCACAGACCAATGATCGCGGCCTCGTCACAGGCCAGCGTAATGGCCCCGAGCGGAGACGCATATTCCGTGGTATAAACCATATTGCACACTCCTATCTGTTTTTCGGCTTGTGATCCTTCATTTCCGGGATCGCCCCGCCGGCCACCGCCCAGAGATACAGGCTGGCTACGCTGCAATAGGGCGAAAATCTCCGTCGATATTTTTCAAACAGTTTGCGGTCGATATTCCGGTGGTGATAGACCATACGCAGCCCGCGCTGGATGGCCAGATCGTCATAGCTGAATATATCGGGCCGCTGCATACAGAAAAGCAATATCATCTCCGCTGTCCAGACGCCGATGCCCTTCAGCCCGCTCAGAGCCCGGATGGCGTCTTCGTCGCCCATGTGCTCCACCGCGTCCAGATTGAACGCGCCCGTATGGACTTTTTCGGCAAAATCCGTGATATACTCCGCCTTGCGGAAGGTCATGCCGAGCGCCTGCAGGTTTGGGACGCCTGCCGCGAGAATCGTCTCGGCGTTGACGCGGCCCAGCGCATCCTGCAGCCGCTGCCAGATGGTCGCCTGCGCCTTGGTCGAGATCTGCTGTCCGATGATGTGGTGAACAACGGCCGAAAACAGATCGGGATCCACCGCGCGGTCAACATGCCCGACACGGTCAATGACTTCGCAGAGCCGCTTGTCCTTCTGCCGCAGATAGGAAAGCTCAGGTTCTCCGTATGCAAAATACACGTTCATCACCACCCCGCACGGTCATGATACCACAATCCCGCAGCGTTTGCCATCCCCAAATATTCTGACAAGCCTCCACAGCACAGGAGCGCCCTAAAGCTCCCCTGAAAGGGGTCAATAGAGTTAGGGATGCTGGAGTGCAGCGCCTGAAGAGTTGCAGCAGGCAGCTGCGAGAAGTGAAAGTCCTTCGGCGAATCCGCAATGTAAAAACCCCTCTTAAAAATTTGCAGCTGCCGTACAGCATTTTCTTTTGCTTCTCCAAAAGAAAACGCAGGCTCGTCAGAACCGGCCTCGCCGGAACGAGTCCCCGCTAATCGCGGAGGCTCTTATCCTTTGAGTCCGGTTCTTCCTCTTCAAATTGCAAACGCTGCGCTGGTTTGCAATTTGAGGCCCGGGGGATTTCGATTTCCCCCCGGAGCCCCCTTGAACCGACCAGAAAAACCCCTTCGGTTTTTCTGGACTTTTCCCGCGAGATTTGTAGCAGCTCAAAATAACGCGCATCCCAAAGGCTCCCCTTGGGCACAAGGGGAGCTGGCCCGAAGGGACTGAGGGGATTCGAACGCTGCGAATTTCAGAGCACTTGACAGTAGGGAATCGGCCCCTTTGTTCAAAGGAGTATCTCGCCCCCACACTGGCGCTTCTTCCTATAAAAGCCGGCGCCTGCCAAAAGGCAGGCGCCGGGATTTTATGCTTGGGATTCAGGCTTTTGCGTAGCTTAGTACATGCCGCCCATGCCGCCGCCCTGGGCTGCGGCTGCCATGGCAGCGTCGGCCTTGGGATCGGGCTTGTCGGCGACCAGAGATTCGGTCGTCAGGACGCAGGAGGCGATGGACGCGGCGTTCTCGAGCGCGGTACGCGTGACCTTGGTCGGGTCGACGATGCCGGACGGGATCATGTCGCAGTAGGTCTCGGTGTAGGCGTTGTAGCCATAGCCGACCTTGCGGCTGGAGCGGATCTTGTCGTAGACGATGGAGCCGTCGACGCCGGCGTTCTCGGCGATCTGGCGGATCGGGGCCTGCAGCGCTCTTGCGATGATCTGCGCGCCGGTCTTCTCGTCGCCGGACAGCTTTGCGACCAGCTTTTCAACAGCCGGGATCGCGTTGACGTAGGCAGTGCCGCCGCCGGCCACGATGCCCTCTTCCACAGCTGCGCGGGTCGCGTTCAGAGCGTCCTCGACGCGGAGCTTCTGCTCCTTCATGGCGACCTCGGTCTGTGCGCCGACCTTGATAACGGCTACGCCGCCGGACAGCTTCGCAAGACGCTCCTGCAGCTTTTCCTTGTCATAGTCGGACGTGGTGACGGAAATGGTGTTCTTGATCTCCGCGATGCGGGCCTTGATCTCGTTGGCGTCGCCTGCGCCGTCGACGATGACGGTGTTGTCCTTGGTGACCTTGATCTGGCGGGCCGTGCCGAGATCGGTGATCTGCGTGTCGGGCAGGTTCATGTTGAGCTCGGAGGAGATATACGTGCCGCCCGTCAGGATGGCGATATCCTTGAGCATTTCCTTGCGGCGGTCGCCGAAGCCGGGAGCCTTGACGCACACGCAGGTGAAGTTGCCGCGCAGACGGTTGACCAGCAGGGTGGCCAGCGCGTCGCCCTCGACGTCCTCTGCGATGATGACGAGCTTCTTGCCGGTCTTGACGATCTGCTCGAGCAGGGGCAGGATCTCCTGGATGGAGGAGATCTTCTTGTCGGTGATGAGGATATACGGATCGTCGATGACTGCTTCCATCTTGTCGGTGTCGGTGACCATGTAGGGGGAGATATAGCCGCGGTCAAACTGCATGCCTTCGACGACCTCGAGACCGGTCTCGGCGGTCTTGGACTCTTCGATGGTGATGACGCCGGACGCGCCGACCTTATCCATGGCTTCCGCGATCAGCTTGCCGACGGACTCGTCGCCGGAGGAGACGGCGCCGACTCTTGCGATGTCGTCGGAGCCCTTGATGGTCTCGGAGTTTGCCTTAATGGTGTCGATGGCGGTCTCAACGGCCTTTTCCATGCCCTTGCGCATGACCATCGGGTTCGCGCCTGCGGAGACGTTCTTCAGGCCCTCGTGGACGATGGCCTGCGCCAGCAGAGTCGCGGTGGTGGTGCCGTCGCCGGCGATGTCGTTCGTCTTGGTCGCGACCTCGCGGACGAGCTGCGCGCCCATGTTCTCGAATGCGTCCTCAAGCTCCACGTCCTTTGCGATGGTCACGCCGTCGTTGGTGATGAGCGGAGAACCGAATTTCTTGCCGAGCACGACGTTGCGGCCCTTCGGGCCGAGGGTTACCTTCACAGTATTGGCGAGCTGGTCAATGCCGGACAGCAGGGCCTTGCGGGCCTCTTCGCCATAAACAATCTGCTTTGCCATAAGAATTGCTTCCTTTCAATCAAACACGAATTATTCTACAACTGCCAGAATGTCGGCCATCTTGACGATGACGTAATCTTCGCCGTCGAGCTTGAGCTCCTGACCTGCGTACTTGCCGGTCACGACCTTGTCGCCGCGCTTGACGGTGACCTTAACGTCTTCGGTGCCCGGGCCTGCCGCGATGACTTCCGCGATCACGGATTTTTCTTTATTGGCGGTGGAGAGGATGATGCCGGACGCGGTCTTTTCCTCAGCTTCCATGTGCTTGAGCAGAACGTTGTCTGCCAACGGGGTCAGCTTCATAACAAATTACCTCCAGTATCCAGTCGCTGTTTGCTGCAGCGCGTTTTACGAGATTTTTTAGCACTCAGTTCTTCTGACTGCTAACACCTATATCATAATCAGATGCGGCGAAAAGTCAAGGGGTAATTTCGGCAAATTTATGACCAGACTGTGAATTTTTTGCGCGGTAGGTCAGCCCCTTCGGGTAGAAGAAGCGCACGGCCTGCGGCACAAGCTCAATTTTCGCGTCCGTTGTATAGACGGCCTCGCCGTCGACGTTGACGACAGACTCTTTTGCGCACGCAATGCGGAGCGATCTGCACGGGTAGCGCCGGATGAGATCCGGATGATCCTGATAACGACCTTTTTGATAATCGCCGACGACGGTAGCGACCTGTAACAGATTGACCTTTTCGACCACCAGTACGTCCAGAATCCCGTCGTCCGGCTCCGAATCCTGAACCGGATTGAAGCTGCCGCCGTACCACCGGCCGTTGCAGACGCAGATCATGGTCTTCCGGCCGGAAAGCACTTCGCCGGAGTCCAGCGTGACGGTATACTCCGCTGTCAGTCCGTGCAGCATGTTTGAGAAAATGGACAGGATGTACGCGCCCTTGCCGCTCACGAGCGGCAGGCGCTTGAAGCGGGCGATATCCGTGCCGACCCGCGCGTCAAAGCCGATGGACAGCACGTTCAGCGCGTAGGAATCGTTGCAGCGGATGAGATCAAAGCGCGCCTCCTCCGCGTCCAGCAGACGCTCGATGGAGGTAAAGGCGGCGGGATCGTCAAAGATCTTGATCGAGTCGTTGCCGGAGCCGCCGGGGAAATGCGTCACGGCGGCGTTGTCATAGCCGATAACGCCGTTTACGACCTCGTTGAGCGTCCCGTCGCCGCCGCAGGCGTACAGGCGCACCTCCTCGCCGGACTGCGCCGCCTGCCGCGCCAGCGCCCGGCATTCGCCGGGCGCGCCGGATACGAGCAGCTCATAGCGCAGCCCGCGCGGGGCGAACGCCGCGTCGATCATTTTCCGGTATTCCGCCGTCCGGTCGGACTTCCCGGCCGCGGGATTGACGATAAAAATATGCTTCATAACGGAACCTTCTCCTGTTCTGTTCGTCTATTCATACAAGCGCTCAATAGTACATGTACACATTGCACTGCAGCCGCCCGTTGTAGAGCTTGCGCTTCTTGACAGCCGGTCTGCCGTAGTAATGCTCGAACTCCGGTTCGGAGGAGATGATGTATTTTTTCCAGCCGTCTGCGTATTTGAGGTGCCGGCCGAACGCGCTGTAGAGCCGCTGGGCGCTGCGCTGCTCAAGCATGCGCTCGCCGTAGGGCGGGTTGCAGACGATGAGGCCCTTGTCCGCGGGCAGGCTCATTTTCGTCGCGTCCGCCTCACGGAATTCGATCAGCCTGCCGACGCCCGCCTTGCGCGCGTTCTGCTGTGCGATCTCCAGCGAGGCCGGGTCGATATCGGAGCCGAGGATGTGATACTCGCCCCGGTATTCGCGGTCGAGCGCTTCCGTCCTGGTCTGCAGCCAGACCGTTTCCGGGACACAGGCCCACTTCTGCGCCATGAACGACCGGTTCAGGCCCGGCGCGCGGTTCAGCGCGATCATCGCCGCTTCGATGCAGATCGTCCCCGAACCGCAGAACGGATCCCAGAAGAAGTCCCGCCCGCGATAGCGCGCGAGATTGACCATGGCGGCCGCCATCGTCTCGTGCAGCGGCGCAAGATTGGCCTCGCGGCGATAGCCGCGCTTGTGCAGACTCACGCCGGACGTATCCAGAAACAGCTCCACATGATCCTTCATGATGGAAAAGCGCAGCTGATACGTTTCGCCCGTCTCCGGCAGCCAGCCGAGGCCGTAATGCTCGCCCAGCCGCGTGACGGCAGCCTTTTTCACAATGGCCTGGCAGTCCGGAACGGAGTGCAGCTGGCTGTTCAGGCTGTAGCCCTTGACGGGGAACGCGCCGTCCTTCGGGATAAAGCGCTCAAGCGGGACGGCCTTCACGCCCTGAAACAGGTCTTCAAAGCTGTGCGCGTCGAATTCGGCCAGCAGGATCATCACGCGCTCGCCCATGCGGCAGCAGAGGTTGGCCTTTGCCATAGCGGAGAAATCGCCCTCAAAAAAAACGCGCCGGTCCTCGACCCGGACGTTCTGCAGCTCCAGCCGTCGCAGCTCGTCGCCGACGAGCCCTTCGAGTCCGAACAGGCACGGCACACAAAAAGTCATCGTATCCATAGTTTTCTCTCCAAGCATTCTATTAGTACCTCTAAGTATACGGAATCCCGGCGCAAATAGCAAACCCTATCTGTTACGATTTTGTAAAATGTGAGGAAAAACTTTATATTTATTTAAAGTGACAAGCGTCCGGAAATACGGTATACTGGAATCAGAAATCAAAAAGGCAGAAGGAGGAGGTTCCCATGTCCCAGGCAGTGATCGGATGGCTGATTGCCATCGTCGTCTTTATCGTGGCAGAGGCCGCGACGGTCGCGCTGGTGTCCGTCTGGTTCATCGGCGGCGCGGTGTGCGCATTGGTTGCGGCAATTCTCGGCGCGGGACTCGGCGTACAGCTGGCGGTATTTCTTGTCGTTTCGGCGGCGCTGCTGGCGTTCGCGTGCCCGGCGGCTCGAAAAAAGTGGGCAAAAAAGCCGGAGCGTATGAATGCCGACCGCCTCGTCGGCGAAACGGCCATGGTCACGGAGCCCATCGACGCCTGCGCCGATACCGGCGCCGTGAAAGTCAGCGGCGTTCTCTGGACGGCGAAATGCACAACGGGCGAGCGCATCGAGGCCGGCCGCCATGTGACCATCGAGCGCGTCGAGGGCGCAAAGCTCTATGTTAAGCCCGCAGAATGCCCCTGCGCGAAAGCATAAGCATCATAAACAACCGAAAGAACTGAAAAACCGAAGGAGGAACAAGGTTTATGGAATGGATCCCCATTGTTGTGGTCGCCGTTCTGGCGCTCATCATCGTCGTCAGCAACATTCATATCGTCCAGCAGTCCCGCGCCTACGTCATCGAGCGCCTCGGCGCGTTCAGCAAGGTCTGGCAGGTCGGCATGCACGTCAAGGTCCCGTTCATTGAGCGCGTGGCCAAGAAGGTCAGCCTGAAAGAGCAGGTGCTCGACTATCCGCCGCAGCCCGTCATCACCAAGGATAACGTCACCATGCAGATCGACACCGTCGTCTATTACCAGATCACCGACCCGAAGCTCTACACCTACGGCGTCGAGCGGCCCATGATGGCCATGGAGACGCTCACGGCCACGACGCTCCGAAACATCATCGGCGATCTCGAGCTCGACCAGACGCTCACGTCCCGCGACGTCATCAACACCAAGATGCGCGCCATTCTCGACGAGGCCACCGACCCCTGGGGCATCAAGGTCAACCGCGTGGAGCTCAAAAACATTCTCCCGCCGCAGGACATTCAGAACTCCATGGAAAAGCAGATGAAGGCCGAGCGCGACCGCCGGCAGGCAATCTTGCAGGCAGAAGGCACAAAGCGCAGCCAGATCCTCGTCGCCGAGGGCGAAAAGGAAGCCGCGATCCTGAAGGCGGACGCCGAAAAGCAGGCCGCCATCCTGAAGGCCGAGGCCGAAAAGCAGGCTGCCATCCTCAAGGCTGACGGCGAAGCGCAGGCCATCATGGCCGTGCAGAAGGCCATGGCCGATTCTCTGGCGCTGCTGAACGAAAAGGCCCCCAACGATCAGGTCCTCAAGCTCAAGGCACTCGAGGCCATGCAGAAGGTCGCGGACGGCAAGGCCACGAAGATCATCATCCCGTCCGAGCTGCAGGGCTTCGCGGGTCTGGCCTCCGGCATTGCCGAGACGGTAAAGGAGACGAAGTAACATGACGAGGAAGGACGACCGCTTCATCAAGGTGCTGGACGAGGGCAGCGCCTTCAGCTGGCAGCGCACAGTCTTTGTCGACCGGCAGACCGGCGTCAACTATCTCTACATCGCCTCCGGCTACGGCGGCGGTCTGACCCCCCTGCTCGGCGCCGACGGCAAGCCCGTCGTGACGAGAATTCCCGCAGAAGAAGAATAACGCCGAAAATTCAAAACCTCCCCTTGCCATGCCCGCATGGTAAGGGGAGGCGGCATTTTCGGAGAAAATGGCGGAGGGGACCGGTTGCAGAGCTCAGAGTGCCCCGAAATTGTGACGTTCGAATCCCTTCAGTCAGCTTCGCTGACAGCTTCCCTTGGGCCCAAGGGAAGCCTTTCTCTGTCACCGGGCACCAAAGCGCTCCGCGTAGCCGCAGCGGCGGCAGAGGGGCGCGGCGCGTTCGCCCCGTTCAAAGCCCTCGCGCATCGCGCGGGCCAGCGGCGCGGCAAGCATGTCGGCAAGGTCCTGCCGGAATAGATTCCCCAGCGCAAGCGCGCCTTCGTGGTCGAGGCAGCACGGCACGACCGTGCCGTCGGACAGCACCGCGATCTGGTCGCGAAGCGCGCGGCAGCGGCCTGTTCTCCCCCGCTCTTCCGCCCGTTCGTCCGGCCAGTCAAAGCGCTCGCCGAAGCTGACGAACACGCTGTCCTCCAGCCGCCAGCCCCACGTGTTTTTCTGCCAATCGTCGGGGAAGGCCGCGTGCAGCTGCGCCAGAATTTCCGCGTTCCGGTCATTCAGGCCCTTTGTCTGCGCGCCGTCGAGATTCCAGAGACGGAAGTCCGTCAGAACGCCCGCTCCCTTTGCCGCGCGGGCAAAGTCCGTGCAGCCTGTCAGATACGCGGAGAAGTCCCCCGCCTCGTTCGCCTCGAAGCTGTGCAGGCTGACGGAGACCTTGCGCAGCGCGGGCGCACGGAGCAGCGCCTCCTGTTTTTTGGGCAGCAGCGTCCCGTTCGTCGTGAGCGTCGCGCGAAAGCCGAGCGCCCGGCAGATCTCCAGCAGCTCCGGCAGCTGCGGATGCAGCAGCGGCTCGCCCATCACGTGCAGATACAGATATTCCCCATAGGGCCGGAGCTTCGCGGCCAGCGTGCGGAAGTCCTCCGGCGATAAAAACGCGGCGGGCCGCTTCGTGCCGGGACAGAAGCTGCACGAAAGATTGCAGCAGGTCGTGATCTCGAGATACATCCTTGAAAACATAGGGAAAACCGCCTTTTACGTTCTGATCTGCAGGTCGTTTGTGCCGGAAGCGAACAGCCGCGGGCTCAGCCGGCCATCCGCACGAGGATGGCCGCGATCTGCGCGCGGGTGAGACTGCTCTTCGGCAGGAAGCGGCCGCGCACATCGCCCTGCACGAGTCCGAGGCCCGCGCACATCGCCACGCCGCCGGCAGCCCAGCCGGAGATTCTCGCGGCGTCCGCAAAGTCCAGACTTCCCTGCGCCGTCACGCCGGAGCGGACAAAATACCGCGCCAGCATCACGGCCATCTGCTCCCGCGTGAGGGTCTTTTCAGGCCGGAAGGTCCCGTCGTCATAGCCTGCAACGACTCCGCTGTCCACCGCCCAGGCCAGATACGGCGCATCCGCCGCCGCTTGGTCGATATCTGAGAAGCATGCCGCGCCGTCTGTCGGGTACAGCGTGTGGATGCCCGCGAAGCGGGCCAGATCGGCGGCAAATTCCGCCCGCGTAACAAACGCGTTGGGCTTCCACTCGCCCGCGTCCGTCAGCGTCATCCAGCCGTAATCCAGACAGGTCTTCATGGCGGCGTAGCCCCAGTGCGTTTCGATCCGGCTCTCGTCGAACGCCTGCGCGCCGACGGCGTCGGCAGGGAGATTGATGCCGTTGTTCTTCGCCGAATAATAGACCGTCGCCGCCTCGGGTGTCACGCCGCGCCGCAGCAGCAGATCCTTGACCGTGACGAATTCATAGCCCTCGGCCAGCAGATCGTCGATCGCGGCCAGCGCGCCGTCGACGCTGGTCTTGTAGATATCGTGAACCAGAATGATCGCGCCGTCAAAGACGCCGGATTCGATGTTGCTGCGGACCGTCTCCGCATTGCGGTATTTCCAGTCCTCCGGGTCGACCGACCAGTAGATCAGCGGCGCGGTCACGACGGACCGGACCGTCTTGTTCGCGTTGCCATAGGGCGCGCGGATATAGGCGTTCTCGTCGCCGCCCGCGGCGGTGATGAGCGTCTGCACGGCGCTGATCTCATATTCGACCGTCTGCGCGGAGCAGGTGTTGAGGTTTTTGTGGTTGTACGTATGGTTCGCGAGTTGGTGGCCCTCGTTTACGATGCGCTTCAGCGTCTCCGGCCAGCCGGAGGCGTTGACGCCGTTGACAAAGAACGTGGCGTGTACGCCGCGCTCGGCAAGCCCGTCCAGCAGCGCGCCGGTATTGTTGCCCGGCCCATCGTCAAACGTGATGGCCAGCAGCTTCGCGCCGCAGTCCTGCGTCCCGGCTGCCCGCGCGGGAAGCCCCAGCGCCAGCAGCACGCACAGCGCCAACATTGCGGATAAAAGTCGTGTTCGTGTTGTTTTTTTCATAAGGCGCTCCTTTCCCTGCCATCATACCAGATTCGACAGATTTTGCAAGAGAAAAGCGCACAGCAGCAGCAAAGGCCCGCCCGGATGCTCCGGGCGGACCTGCGCTTATTTCATATACTTATCGGCGGTGAAGCCATACGGCAGCATCGCGCCGAGAGACTCCGCGACGTAGGTGCCGTCGCTGCGGCCCATGTAGATCATAAAGCCGGGCTCACAGAATTCCTGCATGACCTGCCGGCAGACGCCGCAGGGCGGGAAAATATCGGCGGCGACGCCGTCCTTTCCGCCGACGACGGCGATAGCGGCAAACTCCCGCTCGCCCTCGGAGACGGCCTTGAAGATCGCGGTGCGCTCGGCGCAGTTGCTCGGGCCGTAGGCCGCGTTTTCAATGTTGCAGCCGAGATAGACCTTTCCGCTCTTTGTCAGCAGCGCCGCGCCGACCGTAAAGCCGGAATACGGCACATAGGCAAATTTCATCGCGGCAAGCGCCTGCCGGACAAGCTGTTCCGGTGTCATGGACGTTCTCCTTTCGTTCCTCTTAAACCAGCTCCGCAGCAAAGCTCCTCCCCGGCGTCTGGTACAGGACGCCAAGCAGCTCCGTCACAGTCGCGGCAATGTCGCAGAAGCCTGCGCGCGTGCCGAGGTTGACGGGCCTGATTTTTCTGCCGAGCGCGATCATGGGGATATACTCGCGCGTGTGGTCGGTATGCTTTAGGTAGCCGGGGTCGCAGCCGTGGTCGGCGGTAATGATGACGCAGTCGTCGTCTCCGAGCTTCGCGAGCAGCTCCGGCAGCCACGTATCGAATTCATGCAGCGCCTGCGCGTAGCCGTCCGGGTTTCTGCGATGGCCGTAGAGCATATCGAAATCAACGAGATTCACGAAGCACAGGCCGTTGAAGTCCCGGTCCGCGATCGCGAGCGTCTTTGCAAGGCCGTCGGTATTGCCGGAGGTATAGGTAAACTCTGTCATGCCGCGTCCGGCGAAAATATCGTGGATCTTGCCGACGGCGATCATGTCCTGCCCTGCTTCGACGATGGCGTCGAGCATGGTCTTTGCGGGCGGCTCAAGCGAAAAATCGTGGCGGCGGGATGTGCGCGTATACGGCCATTCGCCCTCGAACGGCCGGGCGATGACGCGGCCCACACCGTATTTGCCGGTCAGCAGCTTCCGCGCGATGCGGCAGTATTCATAAAGCTGCTCGGGCGGCACGACGGACTCGTGCGCCGCGATCTGGAACACGGAATCCGCCGACGTATAGACGATCAGATCCCCGGTCTTTACATGCTCCCGGCCGTAATCCTTGATGACCTCGGTGCCGGAATACGGCAGATTGCACAGCACGCCCCGGCCCGTCTGCTCGGAAAACGGCTTCAGGATCTCCTCGGGGAAGCCGTGCGGGAACGTCGGCAGCGGCTGCGGCGAGACGAGGCCCGCGATCTCCCAATGGCCGATGGTCGTATCCTTGCCGCGCGAAAGCTCCTGCAATCTTGCAAGCGCGGCCTGCGGCTGATCCGTCTTCGGCAGATAGTCGATCCCGTCCAGATCGCCGAGGCCCATGGAGATGAGGTTCGGCATGTCGAATTTCGGAGAGCGGCTGCACGTGCGCAGCGTATCGGCCCCGACGTCGCCGAAATCCGCAGCGTCGGGCTCATAGCCCACGCCGCAGGAGTCAAGAACGATCAGAAATACTCGTTTCATCGCTTATTTCTCCAGTTTCACAGCCGTCTCGAGCGCCAGCTTCATCATGTTCGTAAAGCCATTCTGCCGCTCCTCGGCGGTGCAGTTTTCGCTGCGCAGCAGATGGTCGGACACCGTGCAGATGGCAAGCGCACGCTTGCCCGCGCGGGCCGCGTTCATATAGAGGGCCGCGGCCTCCATCTCGACGGCCATGACGCCCATCTTCTGCCACGCCTTGTTTCCGACCCAGCCGCCGGTCATATCGCCGTCGTCGCCATAGAAGCGGTCGGAGGACAGGATGTTGCCGACATGATACGCAATCCCCAGCTCCTTCGCCGTCTCGACGCAGGTCTCGAGCATGTGATAGTCCGCGATGGGCGCGAACGTGCCGGGCAGATGGTACTGGCCCGCCCAGTTCGAATCCGTGCAGGCGCCCTGCCCGATAACGATATCGCGCAGGTTGATGTTCTCCTGCATCGCGCCGGTCGAGCCGATGCGCATGATATTCTCGACGCCGAAGATCGTATACAGCTCCCAGGAATAGATGCCGATGGACGGCATGCCCATGCCGGAGGCCATGACGGAGATCTTCACGCCGTGATACGTGCCGGTATAGCCGTGGATGCCGCGGACGTTATTGACGAGGACGGCATTTTCCAGAAAGTTTTCCGCAATGAATTTCGACCGCAGCGGGTCGCCGGGCATCAGAACGGTCCTGCCGAAGTCGCCGGGCTTGGCATTGATATGCGGAGTCGGATAATTTGCCATATGATTGGCTCCTTTCTATGTGTATGATGGGGGTTATCGGGATATGCGGATTTTTTCAGATCTGCAGCTGCGGACTGCCTCCGGCGGCCCATTCTTTTCCGCCTTGCCGGAAAAGAATGGGGAGAAAAGGGGTGCCTGCTACGGTACGCCAAACTTGTGAATCGTTGCGTTAGAATAACTGCGGCAAATTAGCTCTGCGTTCAAAACTTGCAGAGCAATACGAATTCGCCGAAGTCTTGTAGGGGCCGATGTGGGCATCGGCCCCTACATAGCTGGCGCAGGAGCGCCTTTGGGTGCGTTACTGCTTCTCCGCTTCCAGCTTCTTGACGATCTTGACGACGCGGCTGGTGCCGAGGCGGGAGGCGCCGAGCTCGATGAATTTTTCCGCGTCCTCGAGCGACGAAATGCCGCCGGCGGCCTTGATCTTCACGCCGGGCTTCACGTGCTTCGCGAACAGCTCCACATCGTGGAACGTTGCGCCGCCGGTCGAGAAGCCGGTGGAGGTCTTGATATAGTCCGCGCCGGAATCGGAGACGATCTCGCACATTTTGATCTTCTCGTCGTCCGTCAGCAGGCATGTCTCGATGATGACCTTCAGGAGCTTGCCCTGGCAGTGCTGCTTGACAGCCCTGATCTCTTCGAGCAGATCATCCCAGCGGCGGTCCTTGACCCAGCCGATGTTGATGACCATGTCGACCTCGTCCGCGCCGTTTTCCACAGCGTCGAACGCTTCCAGGCACTTGGCCTTCGTCGTGTCGTAGCCGTTCGGGAAGCCGATGACGGTGCAGATGGGCAGCTTGTCTCCGACGTATTCCTTCGCCTGCTTTACGTAGGAAGCCGGGATGCAGACGGACGCGGTATGGTACTTCATGCCGTCGTCGCAGATGGCCTTGATCTCGGCCCAGGTCGCCGTCTGGGCAAGGAGGGTATGATCGACTTTACTGAGGATCTCGTTCATTTCCATGGAGAAGTTCCACCTTTCTGTGTTCTTTGATATAATCCTGATAGCATTTATGGCACATGGCGATATAGCTGTCGTTGCCGCCCAGGAAGACCTGGTCGCCCTCGGTAATGACATAGCCGTCGGGGCTGATGCGGGCGTTCGTGGTCGCCTTGCGGCCACAGTCGCAGATGGTCTTGATCTCGGTGATGGAGTCGGCCAGCTCAAACAGCCTCCGGCTGCCGGGGAAGAGCTTTGTCTGGAAATCCGTCCGCAGGCCGAAGCACAGAACGGGCAGATCTTCGCGGTCGACAAGCTCCCGCAGCTGGTCGATCTGCCCGCCGGTCAGGAATTGACATTCATCGACGATGATTACATCCGCCCTGCCGTGCGCGGCATACCGTTCCCGCAGATCGCACTCCGGGCCGATCGCCTCGCACTGCGCCGTGAGGCCGATGCGAGAGCGCAGGGTAAATTCTCCGTCGCGCCGGTCGGCGGCCGGCTTGATCAGCCAGACGCGCATGCCGCGCTCTTCATAATTATACTTGGTAATGAGCGCCGTCGCCGTCTTGCTCGAGCCCATCGCGCCGTATTTAAAGTACAGCTTTGCCATATCCTCATCCCTTCTTTTATGGGGTATTGGTTATTATACCAAATCTTTTCCCCATTTGGAAGGGGTTTTCACGTTTTTCGCCATCGCCGCCATACGTACTGCGGCTCCGCCGGTATGGCTTTGCCGCCCAAATTTATCACATCCTGCATATTTTTTATCAGATCGTCTGTTTTCGCCCGGAATTTGTGCTTTTGCCTTGCGCTTTTTCCCTCTGCGTGCTATACTTCCACTGAAATCTTGGATACAGGAGGGTTTCTCATGTCCATTCTTTTGACCGGCGGCGCCGGCTTTATCGGCAGCCATACCGCCGTTTCCCTGCTGAACGCAGGGCAGGATATCATCATCGTTGACAACCTGTACAACAGCTCCCCGAAGGTCATCGACCGCATCGAGCGCATCACCGGCAAGCGCCCGGTCTTCGTCGAGGCGGACTGCTGCGACAAGGCCGCGATGGACAAGCTCTTTACCGACTATGACATTTCCGGCGTCATTCACTTTGCCGGACTCAAGGCCGTCGGCGAATCTGTCGAAAAGCCGCTGCTCTACTACCGCAACAACCTGGACTCCACGCTGACCGTTCTAGAGACCATGCGCGCCCACGGCTGCAGGCAGTTCGTCTTCTCGTCCTCCGCCACAGTCTACGGCGATCAGCCCGCGCCGCTGTACGAAACCGCCCAGACCGGCGGCTGCTCCAATCCCTACGGCTGGACGAAATTCATGATCGAGGAGATCCTGAAATCCGCCTGCAAGGCAGATCCGACGCTCTCCGTCGTGCTGCTACGCTACTTTAACCCCATCGGCGCGCATGAATCCGGCCTGATCGGCGAAAACCCGAACGGAATTCCGAATAATCTGATGCCCTATATCACGCAGGTCGCCATCGGCCGCCGCGAAAAGCTGACCGTCTTCGGCAACGACTACGACACCCCGGACGGCACCGGTGTGCGCGATTATATCCACGTCGTCGATCTGGCAGAGGGCCATCTGTGCGCGATCCAATACGCGCAGGCGCATACCGGCTGCGAGATCTTCAATCTTGGCACTGGCCGCGGCGTCAGCGTTCTGGAAATGGTACATACCTTCTCCGAGGTCAACCATGTGCCGGTTCCCTACGTCATCGGCCCACGCCGCGCAGGCGATCTGGCTACGGTCTACGCAGATCCTGCCAAGGCGAAGCAGATTCTGGGCTGGGAAGCAAAAAAGTCGCTGGCTGACATGTGCCGCGACAGCTGGAACTGGCAAAGCAAAAACCCGACCGGGTATTAAGCTAACAAGCAAGGCATGGGCTTCGTCCTTTGCCTTGCTTGTGCGTATAACATAAAAAAGCAGTCCGCAAAGGGAAACACTCCGCAAGGAAGTCGTTTCCCTTTTTGCTTTTGTAAGTCGTCAAAATGACTGGTTTGCGGAAAAAT
>CAKUEH010000023.1 GCA_934646185.1 uncultured Oscillospiraceae bacterium
AGATCGTCACAGGTGACGGGCTCGCCGCTGCGGGAGTACGCGACGACGATCTTGCCGATGCGCTCGCGCAGATCCTTCAGATCGCGGGCGACGGCCAGAATGGCCATCAACTCGGAGCCGACGGCGATACCGAACTTGGACTCCATCATGTAGCCGTCCAGACGGCCGCCGATGCCGATGATGATGTTGCGCAGGCCCTGCGCGCAGAAGTCCATGACCCAGCCCATCTCGACGCGCTTCGGGTCGATGTCGAGGCGCTTGAGGCCCTTCTTGGCCAGCCACTCGTCGTTGTTGTTGCGCTCATGCTGCATACGCGCGTTCAGGGCGACCATCGCCAGGTTGTGCGCGTTCATAATGTCGTTGATATCGCCGGTCAGGCCGAGGGAGAACTCGGTCATCGGCATCAGAAGGGCGTTGCCGCCGCCGGCCGCAGTGCCCTTGACGTTCATGGTCGGGCCGCCGGAGGGCTGGCGCAGCGCGCCGCCGACGTTCAGACCCAGCTTGCCGAGACCTTCGATGAGGCCCAGGGAAACGGTGGACTTGCCTTCGCCGAACGGAGTCGGGGTAATGGCGGTGACTTCGATGAACTTGCCGTCGGGCTTATCCTTCAGGCGGTTCATGACCTTGATGAAGTCGATCTTCGGGGTCTTGCCGTAGGGGATGATCTCCTCGGGCAGCAGGCCGAGCTTCTCACGGAAATAATCGACGGGGGGCAGATTCTTTTCTGCTTCCTCTGCGATCTGCCAATCCTTGTACACGGTCGGGTCGAGCGTGACGCGGCCGGTCTTCGGGTCTACATACTTGCCGTCCTTGAATTCGATTGCCATATAATTGTATCCTCCTTGCAGGCGCGGGGCCTTAACTATCCCGTTGCCTGGTATTTTCGGCGCTGCGTGTCCAGTCGTGCGCAGGTTCCGGCGCCATGTCTGTAATCGATATTGTTTTATCGGTTACGCAGAAAGTTTACCACGAACGCCTCCGGAAGTCAATCATTCCGACACGCCGCGGACGTGGAAAATAGCACGAATTTTCCATATCAGAATTGTCATATTTGCCATATCAGAAATATGATACTTAATTCGTGATAATTGGGCATACCAAAGCTGATATAGCTGGCTGGCCTTATCCCGCAAAATCCAGCCGCGAAGCGCCCGGGAGATCGGGCAGCAGACAGCCGCGAGAAGCAAAAAACCGATGCGAATCCGTATGCATCAACAGATTCTATTGTAGGGGTCGATGCCCACATCGACCCATTGGGAAGTTGCGAATTCGCCGCAGCTTTCCGTACAAACAGCCTGTTCTGCCGGGCCGATGTAGGCATCGGCCCCTACATCCAGAGAGGCAGGCGCCTGCGGTCTTGCCGCAGGTTTCCGAGAAAACGCTGCATTCTATGGGGCCGACAGAGTCGTCGGCCCCTACGGACGCTAACGTCTTCAGCTGTACAAAGCCCCCGGCCGTGCGGGCCGGGGGCTTGGAAGACGTTATTCGCCGCGCAGCTTTTTGATGTCGTCGCCGCGGATGTACTTGCCCATCGGCTTCCAGAGGAACCAGCCGACAAGCAGCACAAGGATGCAGTCCGTGAGCATGTAGAAGCCGTTATAGAGCGCGGAATAGAACCACGGCGTCGTCATGGTCATGCCGAAGAACACGTCCGGCATGTATTCGCCCCACGCGACCACGCCCGTGATGTACGAGCAGAGGAAGCGCAGCGCGCAGCCGAGCAGCGCGCCATAGAAAAAGCCGAAGCGCTTTTTGCTGAACAGGCCCGCGAAGCCGAGCACGGTAAAGCCGAGGATGTAGTCGCCGACGATGGACTGCCAGACCCAGGCGTACGCGCCGTCGAGGAACAGCTGCAGCAGGCTGAACGCGAACGAGGCGAGCATGCCCGGCCCGAAGCCCCAGCGGGAGCAGAACAGGAAGATCGGCAGCATCGACAGCGTGATCGCGCCGCCCTGCGGCAGCTCATAGAACTTGATGTAGCCGAGCAGCTGTGCCAGCGCGATCATGATGGCCGCTTCGCACAGGCAGCGAAGGGTCAGCTTGGATTTCTTCATAAAAAATCCCTCCGAAAAGAAAAAAGTACCGCACACAACCGGATTCTGGTGTCGTGCAGTACGCAGCGTATCGATAGAGATCTCATATACGAAGCAGCTTCCTACGCCGGCATTACCCGGATCAGGTTTAAGGGACATGCGAAAACGCAATCTCAGCCGGTCGCCCAGCGCCCCTGTGTTCGATTGTCTGTGGTCTGTGGGTATTATAGCGTCCGGATGCGGGGCCGTCAAGAAAAATTTAAGAACTGCGGCCTCTTGCTTTTTTTCGGGAAACCGTTACTATAGTATGGCTGATTCTTTTTCGGGAGGTTTGTCCGCATGACAAAGTCCGTTTCCCGGGGCCCCGATCTGCTGCACGGCCCCGTTTTTTCGAATATGCCCCGCTTTTTCCTGCCGATCATGCTGGGCTCGCTTCTCCAGCAGCTGTATTCCATGGTCGACGCCGTCGTGCTTGGCCGTCTGGTCGGCAAAACGGCGCTGGCCGCTGTCGGCGGCTCGGATCTGGTCATCATCAATCTGGTCGTGGGTTTTTTCGTCGGCCTGTCCTCGGGCGCCTGCGTCGTCGTCTCGCAGCATTACGGCGCGGGCGAGGGCGATATGGTCCGGAAGTCCGTCCACACGGCGATCTTATTCTCCGTCGTGATCGGCGCGGTCATGACGGCGCTGGGCATTGGGATGGCCCGGCCCGTGCTCGTCCTGCTCGACCCGCCCGCCGATACGCTGACCGATTCGATCGTCTATCTGCAGTGGTATTTTGCCGGCATGATCCCCTCCATGGTCTATAATATGGGCGCGGGCATCCTGCGCGCGGTGGGCGATTCCAAGCGGCCGCTCTATTTCCTCATTGTCTGCGCGCTGGCCAACACGGGGCTGGATCTTCTGTTTGTCGCTGTTTTCGGCCTCGGGACGGCGGGCGCGGCCATGGCGACCAGCCTGTCGCAGCTGATCTGCGCGGGGCTTGTGATCTGGGTGCTGCTGCGCATCCCGGGCGACTGCCGCCTGCATGTGTCGGAGTTGCGGTTTGACGGCGCGCTTCTGCGCCGCATGACGGCCATCGGCCTGCCCGCGGGGCTCGCCAGCATCATGTACAGCGCCGCGAACGTCATCATTCAGAAGGCCATCAATCTGCTCGGCACGGACACGGCGGCAGCCTGGTCGATCTACTGGAAGCTCGACGGGTTTTACTGGCCCATCTCCAACGCCATCGGCATCACCGTCATGACCTTCACCGGCCAGAACTACGGCGCGCGGCAGCTTGACCGCATTACCTCCATCATCCGCACCGGCATGTGGATGCATGTCGGCTCCTCCGTGCTGTTCAGCGTGCTGCTGTTCCTGACGCGCGGACTGACCGTGCGCTTTTTCACCGACGACGCAAACGTCATGGCCGAGGGCAGCCGAATCATCACCATGCTCGCCTTCTTCTATCCGACGTTCTGCTGCGTGGAGGTGTTCTCCTCCGCCATGCGCGGCTGCGGGCGGAGCGTCATGCCGACGGTTTTGACGCTGTTCGGCACGTGTCTGCTGCGGCTGGCGCTGCTGTTTTTCGTGACGTTCCCGCACCTGAGCAACTGGACCATCGCCCTGTGCTATCCCGCGACATGGATCACGACGTCGGTGCTGTTCGTGGTCTATTACAAATGCTTCCGCTGGATGCCGGCGATAAAGCAGGACTAAAACATGCATGTTTTTTTAGTTGTGCTTGCACGAAACGATGTACGAGGCTCGAATTCCAGGAAATTCGGAAAATATTCTGCATAATCGAATTTTAACTCTTGCATTTTTCGCTGAAATCTCCTACAATACAGATAACAAATCCGCAGGAGGTCCCGATCTATGGCAACGCTTCTTGAAACCGATATTGCCCATCTGAGCGAAAGCATCGCGCAGCAGTACGCCATCCCTGCGCATTACTTTGAAGACCAGAGCATCAAGCGCGGTCTGCGCAACGCGGACGGCACGGGCGTCCTGATCGGCGTCAGCAAGGTCGGCAGCGTACAGGGCTATTACATGATGGACGGCGAGCGCGTCCCCATGCCCGGCAAGCTCTATTACCGCGGCATCAGCGTCGAGGATATCGTCGAGGCCCACCAGAAAAGCGGCACGTTCGGCTATGAGGAGGTCGCGTATCTGCTGCTGCTCGGGTCTCTTCCCACGCAGGCGCAGCAGAAGCGCTTCAACGACGTCATGGCCCGCGCGCGCAGCATGCCATCCGGGTTTACCGAGGACATGATCCTCAAGGCCCCCAGCCGCAACATCATGAACCAGCTCGCCCGCAGCGTCCTCGCCCTCTATTCCTACGACGACCATGCGGACGATACCTCACTGGAAAACGTCCTGCGGCAGTCCATCGGCCTCATCGCGCGCTTTCCGCTCATCGCGGCGAACGCCTTCGCCGCCAAGCGGCACTATTTTGACGGGGACTCCCTCATTCTGCATAACCCGGAGCCCGAGCTGTCCGTCGCCGAGAATATCCTGCGCATGATCCGCCCCGACGCGGTCTATACGCCGGAGGAAGCGCATCTGCTCGACCTCATGCTCATCCTCCACGCCGAGCATTCCAGCAACAACTCCACCTTCGTCTGCCGCGCCATCACCTCGTCCGGCACCGACACCTACAGCGCCATCGCGGGCGCGGTCGGCTCTTTGAAGGGCCCGCTGCACGGCGGCGCGAACGCCAAGGTCATGCAGATGTTCCGCGACATCCGGGAGCACGTCGGTGAAGCGCCGGACGACGCTGCGCTGGACGCATATCTGGATCGGATCCTCGACGGCGAGGCGGGCGACCGCTCCGGCAAGATCTACGGTCTCGGCCACGCGGTCTATACCATGTCCGATCCGCGCGCCGTCGTGATCAAAAAATATGCCGCGTCGCTTGCCAGCGCGAAGGGACGGCTCCCCGATCTGGAGCTGATGGAGCGCGTCGAGACGCGCGGCATCGAGAAGATCATGACGCGCAAGCACCAGTCGATCCCCATGTGTGCGAACGTCGACCTCTATTCGGGCCTCATCTACAGCATGCTGGACATTCCGGAGGATCTGTACACGCCGCTGTTTGCCACGGCCCGCATCGCGGGCTGGTGCGCGCACCGGCTCGAGGAGCTCGCCACCGGCAACCGCATCATGCGCCCGGCCTACCGCGCGATGCTCATCAAAGAGCCGTATATTCCGGTCGAAGCGCGGAAATAAAACGAAACAGAGGCTGCCGCAAGCTGCGGCAGCCTCTGAATATTTTATGCTTTCGCGGGCTTTTTCTCAAAGCCGTGGACCCAGTCGGAGAAGTGGTAATAGAGGAAATAGACGATGGAGCTGAGCGACCACGTGATGGGATAGGCCATGTAGATATACTGGATCTCGTGGACGATGCCCATGACGATGGTGATATACGCGATGCGCACCACGCACCAGAACAGCAGCATGATGACCATCGGCACGAACGCCTTGCCCGCGCCGCGGCAGACCGCCGCGATCGCATGAGAAAACGCAAGCAGGCAAAAGAACAGCGCCGTCGTGCGCATCTGGCGCGTGCCGAGCTCGACGACCTCCGGCGTGGGACTGAACAGCGCGACGAGCTGCGGCGCGAGCAGATACATCGTCACGCCGATGATCTCCGCAATGACGACGGACGCGATAATACCGAAGCGCGAGCCTTTTTTCGCCCGGTCGTGCAGTCCCGCGCCGAGATTCTGGCCGACGAAGGTCGTCAGGGCCATGGTGAAGCTCGTCACAGGCAGGAACGCGAAGCCCTCGAGCTTGGAATACGCGCCGTAGGCCGCCATGGCGACCTTGCCGAAGGAATTGATGTTGGACTGGACGATGACGTTCGCAAAGCCGATGACGGAATTCTGCACGCCGGACGGCAGACCGTAGCGGATGATCTGGCCGAGCATTTCACGGTCGATGCGCAGCTTTTTGAGCTCAAGCTGATAGATCGTGCCCTTTTTCATCAGGTGGATCATGCACAGGATCATGCTGACGGCCTGCGAGATCGTCGTGGCGACGGCGGCCGCCCACACGCCCCAGTGGAACGCGCCGATGAACAGAAGATCGAGCACGATGTTGGTCAGAGACGAGATGATCAGATAGTAGAGCGGACGCTTGCTGTCGCCGAGGGCGTTCATGATGCTCTTGCACATGTTGTACATCACGACGGCCAGCACGCCGAAAAAGTAATACCGGAAATACGCGATCGCGTCCGGCAGGACCTCCGGCGCGGTGCCCATCCAGCGCAGGAACGTCGGCGTCAGCCACACGCCGGCGACCGTCAGAATGATGCCGCTGAGCAGGCCCAGCATCACGTCCGTGTGGATGGCCCTGGACACGCGGTCATAGTCTCCGGCGCCGAAATAGCGGGAAATGGTCACGCCGGCGCCCATGGACAGGCCGGTAAAGAAGCTGATGAGCAGAAAGATCAGCGGGCCCGACGCACTGACGGCCGCCAGCGCCTCGTCTCCCAGAAACCGGCCGACAATCAGCGCGTCCGCCGTATTGTAAAGCTGCTGGAACACCTGACTGAGAAAAACCGGCACGGCAAACTGAACGATCAGCTTCCATGCGCTTCCCTTCGTCATATCCAGCGTATTTCCGCCCACAGCGCATCCATCCCTTCACGTAAAAAATACCGCGTACACAGCGCGGTATGTAATAGCATACCAGAAATAAAAAGAAAATGCAAACCAGTTTCTTCCGCGGGCAGCGGGGGTTCGTCCCGGCGAACCCCGGCGGTATAAACGCTCTGCGTTCAAAATTTGCAGGGCAGTGCGAATTCGCCGGAGTCCTGTAGGGGCCGATGCCCACATCGGCCCATGAGGAAGCTGCGGATTCGCCGGAGAGTTTCGTTAAATCGGTATATTCTGCAAGGGCCGATGTGGGCATCGGCCCCTACAAAGGAATTTGATAGTGCATACGGATTCGCCGAAAGTTTTCCGCTTTTCGCCGCTGCCTGCCGCAACCTCTCAGGCGCTCCGCGCCAGCTCCCCTTTCAAGGGGAGCCTTATTTCTTCTCAAACGCCTTTGCCACGTCCTTCAGAAGCTGGCGGATGGGCAGGTGTTGGGGACAGACCGCTTCGCATTTGCCGCATTCCAGACAGTCGGAGGCCTTCTGGCCGGGGGCGGTATGGACGGCGCTGTAATAATAGTCCGCGTTCCAGTCATGGTAAAGCTGCCTGGTGTTCATGATGGCAAACAGATCCGGAATGGAAATGTGCCTGGGACAGCCGTCCGTGCAGCAGCGGCTGGTGAAGGCAGGTCTTCAGCACCGTCTCGCTTTTTCCGCCCAGATAGCCGTGAGCCGTGTCGAAATAATTAAAGCCCGCGTCCAGAAATGCGTCGACCATTTCCGACGTCTGTGCCAGATCGATCCCGCCGTCCTTCATCGGAAGGCGCATGAAGCCGAAGTTCTTTTCGATATGTTCCATATCGGAGCCCCTTCCTTTCTTATATTCTCCGTCTTCCGCGTTGGGGTCGCCTTTGCCGCGCACGGCTATATAATTCATAGAAGGCACCGTCACTATCGACGGCTTGTCCTTCGGAAGATAAAATTCTTTGTACTCTTTCTTATAGTCAAATGGCATAGATCTCTCCTTTTGTGCTTTTACATGTTATAACTCATAGTGGAAAATACACTCATGTGTATGGCCGTCATTGATACGCATGTCATTGTCCGGAGGTAGCTCTGCGATTTCCAGCAACTTCCCGCCCAGACTCTCACAAGTACGGCGAGATGGCAGATTGGTGGGCTGGCAGGAAATAATCAGATAATCCATCTCATGCCGACGTGCCAGTTCAAACAGCAGGCGGCAGGCTTTTTCCGCGTAATGATTGCCCCGAAATGGTTCATCTACGGCATAGCCGATATTCCCGCCGTAGTAAAGCCCCTCGTTGTGGCCGATTCGCAGATCGCAAATGCCCACCTTCTGTCCGGTGTCGTCCAAAATGTCGAAATAGTACGCAGGCACCCAGTTCCGCGCCGGATCGCCTGGGAAAGTGTGATCCAGCCGCAGGGCGATTTCTTCATTTTTCAAATCGGATGTATCCAAAAATGTCATACAAATTTCTCCAGTGCAACCTATCATTGAAAGTACTTCTCGGATATGAGCAGCTCCAATACCCTTGCTTCACGTTCAAACATTATGGGATTATATGGGCTCGTGCCCACGCTACGGTTCTTTTGAATTGCCATCAAGGGCGCTACGTATTCCAAAGTATAGGCTTCCTGCGCCTCGTAAGCGTCCAAATCCTGCCGAACTGCTTCCGGCTCCGCTTCGCACAGATAGTAGTAATTATCTTGGACAAAGCATTCGGAGGCATCCATGTCGCTCCGCTGTATCCGGTGGACATAGCCGTATTCTTTGACCGTTTCAGGCTTGACCACAAGTCCGGCTTCCTCCCGCGTCTCTCGGATCATTGTTCCCACAGGGTTCTCGCCGTTTTCAATCCCTCCCCCGGGGAACTTGTAATAATCATATTTCAGGCTGTGGATCATGGCAATTTTTCCATCTCTTATGATGATGCTGCGGGCGGAGTTGCGGACAAAACGATGGGTGCAGGATTCATAGTCCTTCTTATCCATTTCAAACAATAATCTCATATAATTACTTCAGATCCTTTGAAACGAGGTGAAGTTTGCAGTATGCTTGGTCTTCGAAAACCACACCGTTATCCCTGTATCCATTACGGGTGAAAAAAGCGAGGTCACCATTATGTTCTATGTTCTGCCTCTATTTTAACGGAAGGGAAGGGTTCCATCAAGCCCCATTTTCCGGAACACAAAACGGCAGCCCCGGACATGGGGCTGCCGTCTGCTGCTATATTACCGGTTTTGTATCGAAACTCAGGCAATCCATTTGGACGGATGGATGCTGAAATATAGCTGAGAAAACTCAGATCGTGACGCCGGCCTTTTCGAGGATGGCCGGGACGTTCTTTTCCGCGCCGATGGCCATGATATGCACGCCGTCGCACAGATGCTCGTCCTTGATCTTGGCGATCATCTCCGCCGCCATCTCGATGCCGAGCTGCATGGGAAGGCCCTTGACGCCCTTTTCCTTGCCCTCGGCCGCCGCTGCGGCGAGCTTGTCGATCATATCCTGCGGCACCGCGATGCCGGGGACGTTTTCGTTCATGTACCGGGCCATGCCCGCGGCTTTGAGCGGGATGATGCCGGCCATGATGTGGGTCTTGATGCCCGCCGCGTCGACCTTGTCGAGGAAGCGCTTGAACGTCTCCAGATCAAAAATGCCCTGCGTCTGGATGTACTCCGCGCCGTTTTCGACCTTCTGGCGCAGCTTGTTGATCTGCAGCTCGATGGGGTCGTAGACCGGGGTGACGGAAGCGCCCTTGTAGAATTTCGGCGCGCCGCCGGCGATCTCGTTGCCGCCGCAGTCGCAGTTCGTTTCTTCCATCTTCGTGAGCATCTTCAGAATGCCGACGGAGTCCAGGTCATAGACCGGCTTGGATTCCGGGCAGTCGCCGACGACGGGATGGTCGCCCGTGAGGGCCAGCATCGTGTCGATGCCGAAGGCCGCCGCGGACAGGATATCGCCCATGATGGCCATGCGGTTGCGGTCGCGGCCGGTCATCTGCAGGATCGGCTCGACGCCCGCGTTCTTGAGCGCGACGCAAAGGCCCAGGCTGGACGCCTTGAGGCTGGCGGACTGCATGTCGGTCACGTTGACGCCGTGGACCTTGCCGTTCAGAAGTCTGGCAGCCTCCAGCTGCTCGGAAAAATCATAACCCTTCGGGGGGGCCATTTCGGCGGTGACGCCAAATTTACCGGCTTCAAAAGCCTCTTTCAACATACTCATATTATTTCTTCCCCTTTAAGCTGATCGTTCTCGGATAGCTGAACCTCGCGTAGCCCTTGTCCTCGCGGGTGTGGCCGAGCTTATCGAGCTGGCCGATCTCCTCGAGACGCTTGTAGATCTTGATCCATGCGCAGTCGTTTTCCGGGTTGACCTCGCACTTGCCGTTCTTCTGTCCGCCGCAGGGGCCGTTGACCAGGCTCTTGGCACACTGGGTCACGGGACAGATACCGCCGGTCTGGCCCAAAACGCAGTCGCCGCAGAAGTGGCACGCCTCTTCCCAGACGCCGAAGCGGACGGCTTCGCCGAGGTACATGGTGTTGTTGGACGGATAGGTGGGAATGCCGGGGGCATTCTTTGCGACGCACTGTACGCCGTCGCCGCAGGACATGCAGATGACACAGTCCGGCTTGGCCGCGACGAGGGGCTTCATCTTGCCCTTGACACCGAGATTCATGCAGCAGTAATCGGCGATCGTCGTGCCGACGACCTGCTTGCCTGCGTCCTGCAGGGCCTTTGCCAGCGCGGCGACCTCCGGCTCACCGCCGGTGTGACATGCCGTTGCGCAGCTGTTGCAGCCGACGATCGCGACTGTCTTCGCGTCGCCGACCATCGCCATGAGCTCTTCCATGGGCTTCTTTTGCGTAATAATCATGCTAACGTCTCCTTGCGTATGAAATGCGGGCGCGTGTCATCTCAAAAGACCGCGTTCGTATGTCTCAAACATGTTCCTATCATACTCCAAACCCGCGCAGAAATCAACATGATTCCAACGCAAACAACGAAAAAATTTTTGGATTTCCGCGAAATCCAATCGTGAAACCAAACTGGCAAACAGGAAACCAACATGTTATAATACGGACAGATCCCAAACAGGAGGCATGAGCAGCCATGAAAACAGGCAGTTTTGAAAAGCAAATCGTTCTGACCCCGGATCTGTGCGGCAGCGCGGCGGCCCTCTCGCCGCTGGCGGCGTTTACGATCTTTCAGGGGATCGCGTCGGAGCACGCGGAGAAAATCGGCGTCGGCGGAGCGGCCATGGCAAAGCGGGGCGAGTTCTGGCTGACCGTCCACAGCCGGGTAGATTTTTACGAACCGGCATATCTCATGGACGAGCTGACGGCCCGGACATGGCCGGAAGCGTGCGAGGGACGGGGCCTCCGGTGCTTCCGCAGCTACCGGCTGACGAAGGGCGAGCAGACCGTCGCGCTGGGCCGGACGCAGTGGGCCATCCTCGGCCCGGAAAAGAAGCTCCTGCGCTTTGAGCAGTCCGGCTTCCCGTCGGACTTCCCCTTCCCCGAGACTGCCGCGATCGCGGAAGCGCCCGCGCGCTTCCATGACGAGCTGACGCAGGACGATCTCGTCTATACGCACCATGTCCGCGCGACGGACATCGACATGGGGCGGCATATGAACAACGTCGTCTATATCCGGCTCCTGCTCGACTGCCTTTCGGCGAAGACGCTCGCCTCCGGCTCGATCAAAAGCATCGAGGCGCACTATGCAAGCCCGTGTCTCGAGGGCGAGACGCTCGGCGTCTTCTGCCGCCGGGAGGACCGGCTCTGCCGCATGGCCATCCGGCACGCGGACGGACGCGCGGCCGTTCTCGCGCAGATCGTATTCGGCTGATCGTCCCGCCGCGCGTTTGCGGCGGGGTCAGACCTGATAAACCGCAAGCAGAAATTCCGTCGTGACGCGGAGCGTGCGCACGGCGGAGAGCTTTTTCTGATCCTCCGCGCTGGTTTTATAATAGTAGGGCGTCATGAGAAACAGCGCCTGCACATCCTCGTTCGACGAAAGCGTGATGGTCTTCCGGAGCTCCTGCGTCCGCAGCAGACGGAAGCCCTCGGCCTCAAGCGCGGCGGGCGGGTTTTCATAGGGATGGTCGTAGACGGCGGCCTTCAGCTCGAGAAGATGCTTCTCCATCGGCACGACCCGCAGCAGATATCCGCCGGGCTTTAAGACCCGCCGGAATTCCTCCGCCATGAACGGCGAGAAGCTGTTGACGATCAGATCGAGGCTCTCCGCCGCCAGCGGCAGATGCGCGGTGCTCGCCGCGAAAAAAATACCCTCCGGCACCAGCCGCGCCGCGCGCTTGACGGCCTCGGCAGAAATATCCGCGCCGAGCAGCTGCGGCCGGCCGCCCTTCGCCGCGAGCGCGTCATAGACCGCGCGCGTATACGTCCCCTCGCCGCAGCCCGCGTCGAGCACGCAGGCATCCGGCCCGGCCAGCTGCGCGCAGGCATCCGCCACGGCTCCGATCAGATGATCGTAATACCCGTGCGACAAAAACGCCGTGCGCGCGGCGACCATGCGCTTGTCGTCGCCGCGGCGCTTTCCGGATGGCGCGGGCGGCAGGAGATTGACATAGCCGCTGCGCGCGATATCAAAGCTGTGGCGGTTTTCGCAGCGCCAGGCGGCTTCCTCCCGCGCAAGCCTCCCGCCGCAGACGGGACAGAGCAGATCGATCATAGCAGGACCTCCGGTCATGAGATTTGCTCTATTATAGCGCGCCGGGCCGCGCCGCGCAAAGAAAAATTTGGAACGCTGCGCGAAACGTGTTGAATTTACGGCTGAATCTGTTATAATTTTCGCAGAAGAGACGCGCGGGAGAAAGAACCCGCGCCGGAGCGGAGGAAAAGCATGAAAAAGCATCGCGCCCTTTGGGTGATCCTGATTGTGATCGTCGTGCTTGCGGCGGCTGCCGCAGGCGTCTGGTACTGGCTCTCGTCCAGGACTGTGCAGGCAGCGCAGCTGCACAGCACCGTCCATGCGCAGTACGAGGCCATGACCGCCTCTGTCGGACAGGTCACGCTTACCGTGACGGAGGACGGCACGCCGGCAGGCGAATACGATCTGCAGGCGCTCGGCCTGTACGACGATCTGATGAGCAAGGTCACGGCGCAGTTTTCCGAGACAGACCGCATGACGGACGAGCAGTTTGCCGCGCTCGGCATCCGGGAAAAGCTGGACTGGGCCAAGCGCGAGCATGCCGCGCCCTATGCCTGCACGGTCAGCATGGACAAATTCGACGCGGCGGCGGCGCTTGCCGATCTGCGGAGCATGAAGCGCTCCGCGCCGGAGAGCGCCTATACCACGCTGGAGGACGGCGTCTACACCGTCCACGCCGAGGTGCCCGGCACGGAGCTGAACGAGCAGGCCGTTCTGGACGGACTGCGCGCGGCGGCTTCCACGCTCGGCGTTTCCGCGGACGGGCCGCAGGACGCGGCGTTTGAGCTTACCTCGGTCGACTGCTACCGGCAGCCCGAGGTCACGACCGCAACGCTGCGCGACACGCCGGACAGTCTGTTCCGCACCGCGCTGGCGGAGCTTGAGGTCAAGGTCACGTTCAACGAGGACTCCGCGCAGTATCTGCCGCACGGCGAGGAAACGCTCACAAGCCACGATCTGGCCTCCATCGTCGACCTGGATCCTGACGGGACCGTCACGGTCGACGAAAAGGTCCTGGGCGAGAAGGTCTCCGCGTGGGCCGAGCGCTACAGCAAAAAAGACGCGCCGTTCCTGTTCGACTCCTGGGTCAAGGGCCTGACGGAGATCGACTTTGTCACCTGCGACTATCTGATCGACGCGCAGGCTGTAACGGAGCAGATCCGCGAACAGCTGCTGACGATGCAGTCCGGCACGGTGTCTGTTGAGGCAGACTGCTATGACAAGAACGGCGAACCCTTCTCGCTGGGAGACAGCTATGTCGAGGTCGATTTCGACAACCAGCAGATGACCTTTATCAAGGACGGCCGTCTGGTCGTCAATACCAACGTCGTGACCGGCGCGCTCAACGGCCACCAGACCCCGACCGGCCTGTATGAGACGCACGGCAAGGAGCATGACGTCTGGCTCAAGGGCGACGACTATCTCGTCTTCGTCAAATACTGGGTCAGCGTGGTCGGCGACATCATCGGCCTGCACGATGCATCGTGGCGCGAGAACTTCGGCGCGAGCTTCTACGTCTACGGCGGCTCCCACGGCTGCGTCAACACGCCGGAGGAGGCCATGGCCATGATCTGGAATCTGGCCGAGGACGGAACGCCTGTGCTCATGCACGGCGTCAACCAGTGGTATGAGCCAGCGAACGGCAACCCGCGCGAGACAAAGGAGCCCGTGCGCGGCACGACCAGCAAGATCGATGTCCCGAACGGCACGCGCGTGCTGGAGCCCGGCAGCAGCCGCATCGAGATCCAGCCGGACGACGTCGTCCCCTTCGAGCTGCCGAAGGACGCTGAGCAGGGCGAAGAGACCCCTTCAAACACCGAGGCCACTGCAAAGCCGGTATCCTGAATATGAACGCCCCCTCCGCTGCTTGCGGAGGGGGCGTTTTGCGCGCTTATCCCAACAGCGCGGCTGCGTTTCCGTATGCGATCTCTGCGGCTTCTTCCTCCATGAAATCCATCTGATCCAGAATGCCGTAATAGGCAGGGTAGATCTCCCCGGGCCGCAGGCGCCGGTTATCGGGATAGTCCGTTGCAAACAGCAGCCGATCCGCGCCGAACCGGTGCAGGAGCGAACGGGTCCCGGCGATGCCGTATACCCGGACGTAGTCGGGCAGGATCGCGGACAGATCCACATAACAGGAAAGCGGGAGCAGCTGTTCCCACTCGAACGCGCCCATGTGTGAGACGATCAGCTTCAAATCGGGATAGCGCTCCGCTGTTTTCACGATGCGCTTCGCCGCGGACGGATCGTCCTCCGCGCCCGGATAGGCGTGAACGGCGACGGGAACGCGCCGCGCCTGCGCAAAGGCGAATACGGCGCAGTTATAATCGGAATCGAGCGCCAGCCCGGAATTGTTCGGATGGATCTTGACGCCGTCCAGCGCATGATCGTCGATGGCGCGGCAGAGCGCGTCGACCGTTTTGGCCGGAGAATTCCGCACATCGATATCCGCAAACGCATAAAACCGGCCGGGATACCGCCGCTTCATCCCGGAAAGATTCCGGTGTACCGCGTCGACGGTAAATTCCATCGACATCAGAAACGGATCGTTGAAGGGCATGACGACCGCGCGCTCAATGTTGTTTTCACGCATGATCTGCACATATTGCCGCAGATCCGCAAACGCCCATACGTCGTCCGAGTCCGGATTGGCGGCATGCACCGCGTCCGGCAGGATGTGGATATGCGCGTCGATCTTTTTGAATTTCTTCCAGCTTACAGCAGCCGTAGCGATCCCCCCCGCTGCGCCGGCCGGTTTCAGCTCTCCCGGGACAGATATTCCTCGAGGATGTCTGCCGCGCAGAAGACCATCTCCGGACACGGGCGCTTTTTGTAATAGCCGTCGGTGCGCGGCTCGGGCGGCTGGGGCTTGAAATCCGGGTCGAGACCCAGCAGCTGGCGGCAGATGATTGAGCCGTTGCGCGCCTCAAATTCCCCTGCGAGCTGCCGCAGCGCCTCGTAGCTTTTCGTCTTTGCCGCCCGGTCGGTCGGGTCAGCCGGGCCGCGGAGCAGGCCGCAGGCCATGAACATCCCGCTGACCGCGCCGCATACGCCGCGCATGCCCGCCATTCCGCCGCCAAAGCCGGAGGCGATCTTCAGCGCGGTCTCCCTGTCCATCTGATCCTCCGCGAAGGCCAGAAAGACGGCCTGCGCGCAGTTGCAGCCCTCCAGAAACAGCTCCCGTGCGCGTTCTGCTTTTGTCATGTGTGCTCCTCCTGCGGTTCCTGCCGCCTCTCAAGTCTGAATTTCTTCCCGCCGCACCGGCGGCAGCGGATGCCGCCGCGCTTTTCCTCCAGCGCCTGCACGACCGGCCCGCGCCGCAGATACCGCGACTCCGCCCCGCAGCCGAGGCACGTCACGACATACACGCCGCGCGCGGCCTCGATGCGCTTCCGGTTTTCGACCGCCGCGGCGCAGCTGGGCGCAAGCCGCTCCGGCGGGCAGCCGATTCTGCGGCAGACGGCCTTCCACGCCTCGTCGTGCCCGTGCCGTTTTCCGGTGAGAACAGCCACGGCGGCGTGGGCGTATTCATGCCGGGCCGTGTCCCAGAAAGCCTGATCCTCCTGCCGGAGAAAGTCCGCGAGGCGGATCTCCTGCGGCCTGTTTTTGACGAACGTACACACGCCGTACTGCCGCGTCATGCGTTTGGAAAAGGACACAGCCACGCGGCTCGTGTCGATTCCGAGCAGACGGTCGAGCCGTCGGTATTCCGCCTGCACCTGCGCAAGCGTCCACATACAGATCCCCCATTTCTGCGTCCCTGCCGCCGCAGCGCGCACGGTTTTTTCAGCCTTCCCCTCCAGGCTACCGCCCGAACAGCAGCTTCATCATCAGCGGGATGGTCAGCATGCAAAGAAGCGTGCTGATGAACACCCCGGAGGAGGCGACCGTCTCGTCGGCGCCGTATTGGTAGCTCAGGATGGTCGTATTGGTGGCGATGGGCATGCACAAAATCACGGTCAGCACGCACAGTACAAATTCATTCGTCAGCACATGCCGCAGCACGGCATAGGCCAACAGCGGCACGGCCAGCATTTTGATCCCGGCCAGCGCATACATTCTCCAATTCCCGAAGATCTGGCCGAAGCGCAGCTGCGCGAGCGAGCAGCCGACGATCAGCATGGCGATGGGGCTTGTGATATCGCCGACATATTTGACGGTCTGGTGCAGCAGCGCGGGCGGCTGCCAGCCGGACAGATAGATCGCAAACGCCGCCAGCGACGCCGCAACGCACGGCTGCCGCAGCACCTTCCACCGAAAATGAAAGCGCGCCGCCCCGCGCATCAGACTCACGCCATAGCTCCAGCAGAACAGCTGGAAGGCCAGCACGGCCAGTGTCACATAAAACGTCGCCTGATAGCCGAGCAGTGACTCCACGACCGGGTAGCCGAGAAAGCCGATATTGCCGAAAATGAACATGAACCGGTACAGCCCGCGCTCGCAGTCCTTGACGCGCAGGAGTCTTACGGCGGGAAGGCTCAGCGCGATCAGCGCAAGATAGATCAGCGCGATCAATCCCGCCAGCCGGAGCGTCTGCCCGGTCGAGAGCAGATGCTCGCCCGTCAGCGCCGAGGCAAGGATCTGCATGGGGTTCGCAACGTTTACGATGAGCGCCGAGAGCTTTTTGTTGCTCTGCGCGTCCATCGCGCCGCCCTTGGCGGCGCAGAAGCCGCAGGCCATGCAGAAAAACAGCATGACCATCCGCCGGCACAGGGAAAGAATATCCATCGCGCCCGCTCCTTACTGTCCGGCGCAGTCCGGGCAGGGCAGATACCCCTCGGCCTCGGCCAGCTTTTCGTTGAGGATCTCAAAATTTTCAGGCGCGAACCGCGCACAGCCGTACCGGTGGTAGAATTCGCCGCCGACGTTCACACAGACGGCGTATTGGTCAAAAAACGCCGTCTCTTCCCGCAGGCGGTCGAGCTCGGCCTGCCGGCTGCGGAGCTTTGCGCTGCCGGTCAGATACAAAAACACGCCTGCGGCCAGAAGCAGCACGCAGCAGGCCGCGAGAATACCCGCGGCAGGCGACCCGGCGCGCTTCTTTGCGGCGGGCTTTGCCGGCTCCGGCGGCTGCCTCTTTCCGTGCGGCGGGATCTGCATTCTGCCGACCGGCAGAGGCGCGGGTCTCGGGTGCTCCGCCGCGCCGTTCTGCGCGCACTGGGCGCAGAACAGCTCCCCGTCCGCGATCGGCGCGCCGCATTTGATACAAGTGGTCATATTCGCTCCTTCTCCTGTCTTTCTCATTCCTGAACAGTATAGCGAAGTTTGCGTGGAAAGTAAACCAAAACCGGCCAAACGGCCGGTCCGTTTTTTCTTTCCCGGTGACAAATCGCGCAGGATGTGATAAAATCAGGGCAGGATCTGTCAGCTGACCGGAAAAGGAGACTTCGCCATGCCGCAGAAAAAACGCAGAAAACGAACCGCCCTGCTGGTGCTCGCGGGCATCCTTACCGTGCTGGCGCTCACAGCGGGCGCGCTGCTTCTGTTTGCGCCGCTGCGCCCGTCGGGGCGGCAGGTGCTGCTCTGCGGCACGCCGGTGAACACGATGACAAACGGGCTGCGCGCGTATGTCTGCACGGACGCGCTGCCGGACTGCGGCATCCGGCTCGAGGGAACGACGGCGGAGCTGGACGGCGTGCGCGCAGAGGTCGGCGCGCTTCTGCGCGAACAGGACGGAAAGCAGTATCTGCCGGTGCGCAGTCTGGCCCGGAAGCTCTCCCTTGTCTGGGGGATCTGGAACGGGCAGCAGTATTATGCCCGGCGCGTTCCCCTCTCAGAGCCGGAGGCGGGCGTTCAGGTCCCGGTGTTCATGTACCATGCGGTCGGCGACGACTGCTGGGGTGAGGAAAGTCTGTTCGTCCGGCCCGCAGAGCTGGAAGCGCAGCTGCAATATCTGCAGGAGAACGGATACGAGACGATCTTCTTCGAGGATCTTTCGCATATAGAGCAATATGAAAAGCCGGTCATCCTGACCTTTGACGACGGATATGACGACAATTACACGCTTCTGCTGCCGCTTCTGGAAAAGTATCAGATGAAGGCCACGATCTTTATGATCGGCCGGGACATCGGCGGGAATCACAAGCTGACGCAGGAGCAGGTACTGGCGCTGACGCGCTCGGGGCTTGTCAGCATCCAGAGCCACGGCTGGAGCCACCACGAGATGGAGACGATGAAGCGGACGGAGCTTCTCAAGGAGATGTTCCGCAGCCGCAACGCCATCGCCGCGGCCAGCGGGCGCGTGCCCTATGCCGTTTCCTATCCGAACGGCCGCAGCTCCGAGCGCACACGGAAGATCGCGGGCTGGTTCTACACCTACGGCATCCGCACCTTTGAGGGCGTATACGCGACCGGGAGCGACCGCATGCTCATCGAGCGCATCGCCGTCAAGCGCGGCATGACGCTTGAGGCCTTCCAGGCCGCCTGCCAAAGCGCCGGACAGCCCGCCGCGCTCCCGGCGCAGACACCGTAGGCTTTTATCCGAATCGGCGCAAAGCCGTCCGCGGAAGCGGACGGCTTTGCATATGCCGGGATCTTAATAATTCTCCGCGCGGAGCTCAAAATAGCTCTGCGGATGATTGCAGGCCGGACAGACCTCGGGCGCCTTCACTCCGACGGCAATGTGGCCGCAGTTGCGGCATTCCCAGACCTTGACCTCGCTCTTTTCGAACACCTGCGCCGTCTCCAGATTGTGCAGCAGCGCGCGGTAGCGCTCCTCATGGTGCTTTTCGATCTCCGCAACGAGGCGGAAGCGCTGTGCCAGCTCCGGGAAGCCCTCTTCCTCGGCGGTTTTGGCGAAATCCTGATACATATCCGTCCATTCGTAGTTTTCGCCCGCGGCGGCAGCGGCCAGATTGGCCTTCGTGTCGCCGATGCCGGACAGCTCCTTCAGCCAGAGCTTCGCGTGCTCCTTCTCGTTCTCCGCCGTTTTCAGAAACAGCGCCGCCATCTGCTCATAGCCCTCTTTCTTCGCGACGGACGCGAAGAAGGTGTACTGGTTCCTCGCCTGCGATTCGCCCGCAAAGGCCGCGCGCAGATTCGCCTCGGTTTTCGTACCTGCATATTTGCTCATGATCCTGTCTCCTTTTCATTTAAATCCTGTATATTAGCATTCCTTGCCTGACTGGATTTATTCTAACACATCTCGTTCAATTTTGCAAGTGATTCTTATTATTATTTTATCTTTCTGACGCTGGCTTTTGCCTCTCCAATGTGGTATAATCATGCAGACCACTTCCACCCGGAGCGACAAGGCCCCGGAGGCTTCTGAAAGGATCATAACGCAATGACAAACATACTGTTTCTCTGCCATGGAAGTATATAAACGAAATCTTCAAGGTACTTGATATTCCTTACTTTTTCGTAGTAGGTCGGTATTGTTTACTACCGACTTACTACTTTTTATTATCTATGCCTCGACACGATATAAAACTAAAAATTGAGGTTTAACCATGAAGATCATATCTGTAACCAATCAAAAAGGCGGCGTCGGCAAAACGACTACCGCACTAAACCTTGCATCCGCGCTGGCGGATGAAAACAAGCGCGTACTTCTCATTGACAATGACCCGCAGGGCAATCTCACCGCATCTATGGGTTACACCCCAGCCGAGCAGAAACATACGCTGGCGAACCTCTTGCTTGCCGCCATCGACTATCCGGAAGATCTGGATCTGCATCTGCCGCGCTGCATCCTGCACACAGACGGCAAGCCGGATCTCATTCCCGCGAACCGGCGGTTATCGGACGCGGCCGCGCGGCTTCAGGTCATGCAGATCTCGCAGTACAGAACTGTGAACGAATCCGAATGCTGCGCGGAGAAGATGCTGGCGCAGGTGCTTATGCCGCTGTGCGACGCCTATGACTACATCATCATCGACTGTGGACTCAAGCAGGAGCTTTTGACCGTCAATGCGTTGACTGCGTCGGATTACTGCATCATTCCGGTGCAGTCCCACTTCCTCGCATCTGAGGGCATCCCGGACGTGCTGGACATGGTACATTCGGTACAGAAGCATTTCAATCCGGGTTTGAAGATCGCAGGCATTTTGCTGACAATGTACCAGTCCCGGCCACAGCTCTGCAAAAGCGTACAGCAGAGCGTCCGGGAGGTCTACGGCGACGATCTGCACATCTTTGACCGCCCCATTGAGTACACCATCCACATTGCGGAGTGCCCCATGGCTGGTATGAGTATTCTGGATTATGAGCCAGACAATCCTGCGGCGGAGTCCTATCGAAATCTCGCCTTGGAGGTGCTGCAGCTTGGCTAGAGCGAACATGAATGAGATGCTGCGCAAGCGGATGTCTGCTACACAGCAGGCGTCCGAGCAGCAGACCGGCGACGCGGCGTATGAACAGATATTTCAAATGCCGGTACCGAAAGCGGAGACGCAATTCCGTGACGTGCCGGTCTGCAAGCTACACCCGTTCTATACCGCTGACATTGGCTTTCACCCCTACCCTCGCGCCAAACTGGAAGCCTTTGCGGAAGAATTAAAAGAGAACGGCTTGTATGAGCGGATTCTGGTTCGTCCCATTGCAGGAACGGATGAATTCGAGATTCTGGCCGGGCATAACCGCACAGAAGCAGCGAAGTTGGCAGGCTGGACGGATATTCCCGCAACAGTCATGACCGTCAACGACCAGCGCGCCATCAGCATTGCGATTGCGACGAATCTTCTGCGGCGGCAGGATCTGACGATCATTGAGCGTGGCAAGGCGTATAAAGCGTTGCTGGATGCAAGAAACCGGCACGGTTTCCGCACGGATTTAACTTCTGGCGAATCTCGCCAGAAGTATTCCGCCCGCGGTATTGTGGCTGAGTTTTTCGGCGTGACGGAGTATGAAATCCGCAAGGCTGTCAAACTGGCACAGCTGATCCCGCCACTCGCCGAGATCGTAGAGAATGAAACAAAGAAGCTGAATCTGGCCTGCGCTGATTTGATCGCAGATTACGATGCAGCAACGCAAACAGCGTTCATTGAAATGTGTCAGATCGAGGGCTATGCACTGAATAAGCAGACCGTCACGTTTATTCAGACACGATGCCCGCCACCGGCAGCGGATCAGCAGGCAGTCTACGCCGCATGGCGGGAGGCACGGGCAAAAGAAACGCAGCGTGCAGCCGCGCCACCGAAAAAGCTAAGCTTCGACCGAAAGCGATTTGCGCCGTACTTGAGCAAGTTCAAGAGCGATAAAGAAATTGAAGAACTGTTTCTGGACTTTCTCAGGCAGCGCGCCGGATGAGGCACAGCTAACTTCATAAAAAACACGACTTTTTTCAAGGTCGTGTTTTTTTATACTCAAATTCAGACGGAGGAGGTATCGAATTGCCCGGAAATCAGATCCCATGCACAGCAGACGGCCTGTATTGCCTGCTGTGTCGCTACCGCATCCCACCCTAGAATGCAAATCAAAACACAAAGGAGCTGTTTCTATGTACGAAACATATCAGGAGCATCCCAAGCAGGCAAAGGGCAGCATTCGTGTTGTGCTTGCCGTCGCATTTCTCGCCTGTGCCATTGGCGCGGGCATCTTTCTTATCACCCGTCTGGTCAGCAAGCCGTTGGCCAAGGAAGAAGCCCGTGCTCAAACCGGCATCGTATATGATTCTTCTGCCGTCGAAGGCGGCTGGAATCAAATGACGCCGGAAGAGATCGAAGCGGCACTGAACAATAAAGTTGCGGAGGGAATGATAAATATTTCCGCCAACACTGCTCCCATCTTTGAAGATGGGGCATCGGAGGGGAACTTGATGCTCGTAAACGAAAGTATCAATCTTTATCCCCAAAAGGTTCAGATCGTCCGCAATGACACCGGCGAACAGATTTACGAATCCGGTGCTATCGCCGTCGGCAGTAAAATCGAACGTGCGAAGTTGGACGTTGACCTGCCCGCCGGGACATACGAATGTACCGCGTATTTTCACAATTTGAACCCCGAAACCGGCGATATTATTGGCACGGCCGGGGCCATCATCACCATCACTATCAAAAATTAGATTTATAAGGAGTAAATACCATGAAAAACTTTAAGAAGATTATTTCCCTCGTTCTCGCTGTCTGCCTGATGGCAAGCCTCGCAATCGGCGCTTCTGCGGCCAATACCGTTGACGCTTCGGGCGGCACAGGCACGTCTTCCGTTACTCTGTCCTCGACTGCCGATGGCAGCATCGGCGGCGACCCGGCAGCTACTAAGATGAGCGTCACCGTCCCGACCGTCCTCCCGGTTGCTGTCGGTGTCGACGGCACCGTTTCCACCGCTTCCGACGCAAAAATCACCAACAACTCGTTCGGCGCAGTTAAGGTCAACTCCGTAAGCATTGAAGCGGCGCAGGGTTGGAACCTGACGGCGTTCGGTGACAAGGCTACGCTTGCCAAGGAAAAGGTTGACAGCAACAAGTTTGGTTTCCAGATCGCGCTCGGCAACGGTGAAAAGAAGCTGACCGACAACAAGAACGCTTCCAAGCAGACCCTTCTGGACGCTGCTGTTGACGGCTGCTTCATGAGCGGTGTGGGTGATACCAGCGCCAACACAGTCGCAATTACCTACGATGCTATCGTGACCCCGGTTTCCGAGGCCGTCACGAACACCGCTATCGCAAGCATCCTGTTCATCATCGCTTGGGATGCAGTCTAATCGCAATTCATCCAAGGGGAACGCCAAAAGCGTTCCCCTTACCTGATTCTACAAGGAGGACTTCAAAATGAAACGAAAAAGAATCCTCGCCATGATTCTCGCCGCTGTGTCGTGTCTGTCCTTGGCCGTCAGCGTGTCGGCAGCAAATACGTCCACTCGCAAGGCCACAGATTTCAAGGACTATGACCGTAGCGCATGGTATGCCGAAGCGGTCAGCGCTGCCGTGGACAACGGACTGTTGTACGGCAAATCCAGCACGACACTTGACCCGAATGGAGATATGACCCGTGCAGAAATGGCGGCGATCATCAACAGATCTTTCGGCTGCTACGTCAAAGCCGACATTTCCAAGTACACGGACGTGTCCAAATCCAAATGGTACTACGATGATATTGCAATGTCCGTCCAGATGGGAACGTACAATGGACGCTCCGCTTCCGCAATGGCCCCGGACTCGCCCATCACCCGTCAGGAGGCTATGACCGTTGTGGCCCGCGCGCTGGAGCTGGACTACAATTCGTATTCCAAAACGGATTTGTCCGCATTCTCCGACCACAGCGAGATTTCTAATTGGGCGCTGCCTTATGTGCGCGCAATGGTCGGCGCTGACTATATCCACGGCAGAGGGAAAATTCTTGCGCCGTTGGACAATATCACGCGCGCGGAATTTGCGCAGATTTTCCATAACATTATCGGCACATACATCACCACAAAAGGCAGCTACGACAAGGACATCAAGGGCAGCGTATTGATTCGCACTGCTGACGTTGAATTGAAAGACATGACCGTGGACGGCGACCTCATCATCGGCTGCGGCGCGGCAGACGGCAAAATCGTGCTGGACAACGTAATTGTCAAAGGTCGTCTGCTCGTTTGGGGCGGCGGTACGAAAGCCGTGTACTGCAACAACGGCACGAATATGCCTGCTGTTGTCGTAGCCCGTGTAGACGATGCGGTCAAAGTCATTTATGACAGAGATTCCACCCTCGCCGTGGTTGACACAATCAAGGTTCGTATCACAGAGCGCGCGAAGCAGCACAAGGAAACGGAAGTCATTTTTTACGACGTCAGCGGCCTCCGCGAAGCCCAGAAGCAGCTCAATGCCATCGTCGCGGACAATCAGCTTTCTGTTATTGCTCCGGCTCATCTGTATGCTATTGTCGGGGAACAGTCGGTGAAGGCTGAATTTACAAACAATAGCAAGAATGACACCTATAAAATCGAGATTCGCCGCAGCAAGGACAACGCTTTGATTGCCGATGCTTTCGAGCTTGCCGCAGGCAAATCCATCTCGGCCCTCATGCTGCTGGAAGCACCGGAGTTTGGCAATGTAGACTGCATGGTTACGATCACAGCCTACCGCGATGGTAAGCAGATCGGCACACTGAACACAGAGCTTACCTTGCACACAGCATATCTCTGGCCCAAGGAGGTGCAGTAATGTGATGAAAACCCATCAGAAAGCGGCGGCACTGCTTCTGGCGCTGGCGCTCATTTTTGCATTTCCAATTCCGGCATCGGCTGCCGAAACTACTGAGGCGCGCGTTCCCATCACCTTGACCGTTGTGAACACCGTCGCGCCGATTTCGTGTACGGTTCCGGCTTGTCTGCCTGTATCGCTGGTCGACGGTTACGTTGTGACGGCCAACAATGCGGCCATCACCAATACCGCCAAAACTGGCAGCATCGAGGTGACGAAGGTGGATGTGCAGGCGGGTACGTTTGAAATCGGCAATTTTGACGACTTCACGGCATCGAAGAACAGCATTGCGTTGTCCATCAACGGCTGCGTGACCAAAGGTGCGGGCGCTCTGACGCTCGTGGATGGTGCGTTTCCGGCGATTGGTGCTGAAAAGGCACTTGCAATCCGTTACAAGGCAAAAGTATCTGCCAATGAAGCCGTAACCAACGTCGCCGCGGCAACTGTCGTGTTTACGATTGCCGCCGTCATGGAGGGTTAAGCTATGAAATTCAGAAAAATCACAGCACTTTTGCTTGTTCTCTGCATGATGTTCTCCCTGAGCATTTCGGCGTTTGCGGCTGACGATTCTGTCGCCAGTGGTACGATTCCAGACACCAAAATCAAGTGGGAGATCGATTCTCACGGCTGGCTGACCATTTCCGGCAGCGGTGAAGCGCCGGTGTTCCAGAGCGCAGATGACCAGCCGTGGGCAGAATACCGCGACCAGATCACAGAAATCTGGTATGACGATATGGAAGCGTTGACGATTCCAGACCTTGCATACTGGTTTGAGGGGTGCACAAATCTGACCACCGCCGAGCTGCCGCTTACGCCGGTCATTGGTCGTCATGCGTTCTATGGCTGCTCAAAGCTGTCCACCCTCACTATGTATTATGGTGAGACAATTCTTGAAAGCATTGGTGAGGACGCTTTCTGGAGAGAAGCAGATTCCGGCGATACCCTTTACATTGGTTATCTGATCGGCTACCCCAAATCGTCCGTGCCGTTCCACACTTACGATTGGGCTGCATCCAACCGCAGCGAACGCTATTTCTATGACCTTTATAGCGGCGTGATGAGCGCGTCTGACGTTTCCGTTCAGTCTACCGGTACAATCATCGGTAACTGCCCGTCGTGCGGTAAGTATTCATTCCAGGGAACATACGTCGAAGTCGCACATTCCTCACGTGGTCATGCCAACTACAATGAATGCAATAGCTGCCATTACGTTCAATATTTAGGTACATACACTACCAAGAGCCACGGATCTGGTGCTTATGGGTCTGGCACTTGCCCTGACTGCGGCAGCCATACATGGGTATTGCAGAGTCAGCAGGCCGCCACCTGCACCAGCAACGGCTACCGGTCGTATTCCTGCGCCTGTGGGCAAACGAAAAGCGAAACGATCTATTCCAGCGGCCACAGTTATAGCTATGGCTCGTGGGAGCAGTATTCGTCCAGCCAGCATCGGCGCACAGGTACTTGCCGTAATTGCGGTGCAACGGATTATGACTACGCTTCGCACAGTATGAGCTATGGGGCGTGGAGCAATTCTTCCTCCAGTCAGCACAGCCGTACTGCCACCTGCCGCACCTGCGGATACTCCACAACGGAGTATAGCAGTCATAGCTATTCGACAGGCTCTTGGAGCAAGTACAGTGATACACAGCATAGACGCTCGAAAACCTGCTCTGGCTGCGGCGCGTCTACCTACGACTATGCTGACCACAGCTATTCCTATGGTTCGTGGACGGCAGACAGCGAAACCCAGCATAAGCGCGCCAAGACGTGCTCGGCCTGCGGAGACTCCGGTTATGAGTATGCCGACCATGTGGATACCGATGGCGACGGCAAATGCGACGATTGCGGCGCGACCGTCTCGTTGACCGTTACATGGGATGCAGGCAGCAATGGCGGCACGATTGACGGTAAGGCAGCGTACAGTGAAACCGTCCAGCCGAACAGCAAGCCGACGATCCCCGCATCGCTCCCGGTCAAAAAGGGACACAGCTTCAAGGGCTGGTACACGGCCAAAACAGGCGGCAAGCTCTACAATACCGTCACTTCGATCACGGCCAGCACAACGTTTTACGCACAGTTTGAAGCAAACCAATACGTCGTGACATGGGATATTGGTACCGGCAAAACGGAAACCACAAATCAGACCTACGGTGAAAAGCTGGTGCTGCCGACCGAACCGACGCGAAAGAACGCAGAGTTTTTAGGCTGGTTCACCGAAGCAGCCGGCGGTACGCAGGTAACGGCAAATGACGTTTTCACGGAAACCGCAGATAAAACGTATTACGCCCACTGGGAGATCACGGAGGTCTTCTCGGTCACGGTTCCCGTCACGCTGCCGCTTGTCGTTGACGAGAGTGGAGAAGTTCACGTTGGCACGGCAGAGATCATCAACGGCTCTACTGGCGAAGTTGTCGTGTCCTCCGTCAGCATCTCGACCAGGAACGGCTGGCAGATCGTGCCCTACACAACGGATATGGCACATGAAAAGGTTGACGCCCAGCTTCTTGGCTTCAAGATCAACGACGCACAGACCAGCAAGACCGGCAATGCGGAAACGTTCACCCTGTCTGCTCCGTGGGAAATTGCAGAGAACGGCAGGCTGCCCATCAGCTATGACGCCGTTGTCAGCGCCGTATCCAAAGCAGTCACAGAGCAGGAAGTCCTCTCCATCGTCTTTGTGCTGGAATGGGGCGGTGAATAATCAAAAACCTGAGAACGGGCCTTCCGTTCTCAGGTTTGCGCTTCTTTTTTGGAGGAATACATGAAAAAGCTATATCGTTTTTATACACTCTGCCTGCTGCTTTTGCTGTGCGTCAGTCTGTTTTGTGTGCAGGCGTTTGCCGTCGAGGATATGTGGACGGCGGCAAACCGCATCATTGTGGACGTTTACAACAAGATCGCAGGCATCAGCACGGTGCTGGCCGGCCTGATGTCCGCCGTCGCAGTCGTCGGCGCAAAGCTCTCCAATAATCAGCACAAGGTCGATCAGGCGTGGGACTGGCTGCGGCGCATCTGGATCGCGTGGGCGGTCATCAACGGCATCGGTGCGTTCATCGCCTACGTTGCGCCGCTGTTTCAGGGCCTTGCAACGATCCAGAGTTAAAAAGTCAGGACAGAATCATCTGGTGCGGAATGGAGGTGACGGTGCTTGCTGGAACTGCTCTTTCAGGGCTTTATCGAATGGATCTATGGCCTGATCCTGGAATGCTGGGAGTATTTTGCGTCCGTGCTGTTTGACCTGATGAGTCTGGATTTTGCGTATCTGCGCGAGCACATTCCCATCATCGACACCATTCGGCAGATCATGTTGGGCGTCGGCTGGGCGCTGCTCATCGGCAACCTCGTCTTTCAGGCCACGCGCGGTATGGCGGCGGGTCTTGGCTTCGATGCCGAGGACCCGAAGTTGCTTTTTACGCGGACGTTTGCATTTTCCTTTCTTCTGGTAGCCAGTCCGCAAATCTGCGAACTGGGGTTAAATATGACCTCAACTGTCATTGAGCTTCTGGAAATGCCGGACGCTGTGGACATTACATTTGCGGATGAGGCATCCTTCGGCGGACTGACCGGATCATGGCTGCTCGTCGTGATCTGCGGCATCGTTGTCATGTTCCAGACGTTCAAACTCATCATGGAGATGGCAGAGCGGTATTTTATCCTCGCCGTGCTGACGATCACCTCACCGCTGGCCTTTGGCATGGGTGGAAGCCGGAACACGTCGGACATTTTTACCGGCTGGTGCCGGATGTTCGGCTCGATGTGTCTGCTCATGGCGACAAACGTGATGTTCGTCAAAATGCTGCTTTCTGTCTTGTCGTATTATCCGAGCGGTCTTGATGTGCTGCCGTGGATGGTGCTGGTCATTACCATCGTCAAAGTGGCGAAAAAAGCGGACAGCATCCTTGCACGCATCGGTCTGAATCCGGCTATGACAGGCGATCCGTTAGGCCGCGGCTTCCCCGGTGCAATGACGATGATGGTCGTTCGCTCTCTGGTATCCAATGCAGCGCATACCATCGGCAGGAACGGTGGTCAGCAGCGCAGCGGCAGCGGAAATCCCAAACCGAGCGCACCGACCGGCCCGCGCACTGGCGGCGGCAATACGTCCAATGTCAATGCGCCCTCGCACGCAAACGGCTATCATCATAGCACGTCTGCGCAGCAAAACAGCGCGAATCCTGCATTCAGTCAAGAATCTATTTCGGCTCAGACGGTTGCTGCACAGACGGATACCGTACAATCCGCCACCGAAAAGATGGCGGGCGCATTCCCTCAAGCTGCGCCTGCCGGAAATGGCAAGCAGCCGAACTCCACGCGCAAAACCGCCGTGCCGCCCGGCACCAGACGTGCACCGGGCCACGTGGCAGCGCCGAAGAACCATGCAGCGCCCACGGCAGCAAAAACCTCGCCCGGTGCGCCGTATCATCCCGCAGGAGCTTCGCAGCCTGTCATGGGCGGCGCGGTCATGCAAAATGCGCAGCAGGAACAATCCGTACATTCCCAATCAGAATCCCATCCGCGCAGCAGTGCATCGGCACAGAATCATGCTAGCGCGGTTTCGTTCGGTGCGGCAGGAAAAACGGCAGGTCAAAATCCGCCGCGCAGTACCAGTCAGCCGACCGGTCTCGCAGGAAAGTCGTATCACAGCAGCGACGCACAGGGGCAGACGGTACAGAGCGAATCTGCACAGCAGCGCAGCACCTTTGTGCAGCCGCCTGATACACAACGCGGAGCACCCGGAATGGCAGCTGCTCCAAATGCAATGCCAAACAATCCTGCATCTACGTCTGCCACACCCCGAAGCCCGGCACAGCCTGTCGGCAGCGCAGGAAAAGGTCAGATGCAGTCTGCGCATACAGAAACGGCGCAGCAGCGCAGTACCTTTGTGCAAGCTCCGAACATGGCAGGCGCACAGCCAGCAGCAGATCATCCAGCTTCGCCTGCTTCTCCGCGATCCGGTATGGCAGGAAATCCGTCTGTGCCGCACAGCAGCACACCGCCAATTCCCGCACAAAACGGTGTGGCAGGAAAACAACCAGATTCTCATTCCGCACCGGCCCGCGATACCGCAGGAACTGGTGCGCGGCCGCAGCAACCGGGCAGCCCGCAGAATACGCCAGCGCCCGGTACGGCAGGAACGCAGCGCACGTCCATCGGCGGACGCTATACCCAGCCGGTGCAGCAGACGACGCGCGTTTCCGCGAATGGAAACACCCAGATCACGCAGCAGAACCATGTTTCAGCCCAGCAGTCCGGCGGCACGGTGCAGCCGTCCAGCGGAGTCCGTATGGATGGCCGCTCCACAAATCAGGAGCATTCTGCACCCACGACGCCGGTATCTCCGGCAGCCCCGTCTTCCAACCGCGAAGCTGGTACGCCCCCACGTTGGACCACGCGGCCTGATGCGGCACGTCCGGCGGAACAGCGCACTTCGCAGCGCCCAATTCCCGCGCAAGGCGGCAGCGCAGAAAAGCCGACGCCGCAAACTGTTGCGCATACGTCTCCTGTTTCCGCTGCATCGCCCGACCGGCAGAGCAGGAAAGCGGCTGCCCCAGCTGCTATGGGCGGCGTGACCGCACCGGCTTCGGTATCGCAGGAATCGCGTGGGCCGCAAAGAAGCACGGCAGCGGAATCTTCCGCCAAGCGTCCGGCACCGCAGGAACGCAGACCCGGTACACAACCAGAACCGCAAAAGAAGGAGCAGACGCTCTATCATCGCCCCGGTACCGCAGGAATCGTGCCCACCGCAGCTGGCATCAACACGGAAGCAGCATCGGTGGTACAGAAGCCTGCTGTGGAAAAGGCGGTCAAGAAGCCGTTTGTTCCGCTGACCGGCAGAACCCCGGAATCCATTCCGTCACATCTCGATCTGCATGAAGCCTCGCAGAAGACGACGAAGCGCCCGCAGGAGAAGCAGGAGGTAACAAACGATGAGTGACCAGAACCGGCGCTCCGCGCTGCAAGTCGTGGCGGACGCAGCCCGGAAGATCAAGGCGGCTGCCCGCATCGTGCGGGCGGCGCTTGCCGGTGGGCTGCATGGTGCGGCCATTGCCGCCGCGAAAGAAGCGCTGCCGACCATCGTGAAATTTGCCGTCGGTTTCGTCATTGCCGTCGTCGTGATCCCGATGTTCGTGATCTCCGCCATGCCGAATATGTTTTTCGGTTATGAAACGTCCGAGAAGGACCCGCAGATCACCATGCGTGAGCAGGCGCTTTCCATCGGCGGCGCGTATCTGTCTCTGGAAGACTTCGAGAAAACGCAGCAGGACGCCATCATCACCGGCGAGGCTGCTGCGTATGAGAATCAGGGCGTCACGATCGACGAGATCCGTGTGTCCAGCAAGTTTGATGAAGAAGATCTCTGCTGGTACATCGCCATCAACTCCGTCGCGCACAAGCAGGACTTATCTGAAATGAAGCCGGAGGAGGTCCAGTCACTTCTGATCTCCAATCTCAAGCACACGACGCGGCTGGAATCCTCCGGCAACCAGACTGTCCTCCGTATTATCTTCCAGCCACTCGATAAAGACAAGCTCATGGATGATCTGGCGTTCGATGAGGATGCAAAAACGTGGGCAGGCGCACTGTTTGAGACGATCTATGAGAGCGACGCGCTGGGTAAATACAAAGACAAATTTGAAGCATACAAGCCAAATTACGCGGGCGATACCAGCTATACCGGTCCGGCGGAATCCGCCCCTGGCGGCAGTGGTGGCGGAGGTGGTGCGGAGAGCGGCGGCAGCGCCGACAATACCATTGATATCTCCGGTTTTACAAATCCGCGCACAAAAAACAACCATGATCTCGCCGCCTATGCGATACAGGCGTGGGAACACGGCTGGGGGTATGTGTGGGGGACGTTTGGAACCGTCCTGACGGAATCCATGCTCCAATATAAGCTGGAGCAGTATCCGGACATCGGCGCGTCGGAAGCCTTTATCCGCGAACACTGGCTAGGCCGCCGCACGACGGACTGCGTTGGCCTTCTCAAAGGCTACGGCTGGCTGAATCCTGATACGCTGACCATTGACTACAATACGAACGGAATGCCGGATTATACCGCAGATCAGATGTATGCCTCTGCCAAGGAAAATGGCACCGAGTACGGCGGCATGGACACGATGCCCGATATCGTTGGACTCGGTCTTTGGAAGCAGGGACACTGGGGCGTCTACGTCGGGAACGGCTATGCCATTGAAGCGATGGGAACCCAATACGGTGTCGTCCGCACGAAGGTAGAGGGGCGCGGCTGGCAGGGCTGGTGCAAGATCCCGTACATACAATATGACGACTAAAGGAGGGCTTATGAAGGTCAGAAAATTCCGCATTCTCCGCCTACGGCACCATGTCAGCATGGTGGAGCTTGGCCGGGCCTGCGGCGTATCCGCGCAGCGCATCAGCGAGCTGGAGCTGAGCGAAAACAAACCGTCGGCGGAGACTGTACAGAAAATCCAGAGCGGCTTTGAAACGATCATCGCCCAGCGCGGAGAAAAATTGGGCACGCTGCGGCAGGACTATGATTCCTGCAAAAATTCGCTGATGGAGCGTGTGGGAGAATACGAATATGAGCTATGAAACCTACCATATTCCCGTAAATTTTACGGACGCGGGCAAGCTGTTCGGCGTGTTTGAAATTCGCAACGCGGTCGAAACCGTGCTGCTGTGCATCCCCATTTTGTTTTTGTGCCTGGTGCTTCTGCCCCTGACGCTTATGCCGAAGATCATCGTCACAATGGCGATCCTCGTCCCTGTGGGCGGCTTTGCGCTCATTGGCATCGGCGGCGACAGTCTCACCAGATGGCTCAAGGCGTGGATAAACTGGCGCAAGCACCGGCGCATGATCTTTTACCGCGGGGAGGTGCGCCTATGAGCATGAAAGACGCCATTTTCGGCACTGCCGCGCCGACCAGTCACGGCGGCGCGACCTATCGTGACAGCATCCAGGCATGGCTGCCGGTCAAGAACATCATTGGCGGCGTGGTCATCACAAAAGACAATCGGTTTATCAAAATTCTTGAGGTACTGCCCGTCAATTTCTACCTCAAATCACCATCCGACCAGCAGAACATCATCACGTCCTACGCTGCGTATCTGAAAATTGCGCCGGACAGCATGAGCTGCGAGGTGCGCACGCTCCCGCCGGACACGAGTGAATACGTCGAGCAGATGCGCCAGTTCCAGAAAACCGAGGAAAGTGAAAATTGCCGCGCGGAGATCGAGGACAATATTGAGAAGATCGGTCTCGGCATTGCAAGCGAGTCTATTCGGCACCGATTCTTTCTTGTGTTCCAGTACGAAGCCAAAATGCGCGCCAAGCGCAATACCGTCAAAGGCATCATCCAGCGCCTGAACGAAGAAGCGGACACGGCCCGGCGGTATCTGGATATCTGTGAGCTGGAGGTCTTAGAGCCGCGCTACACGGACGATTTTGTGCTGAAGCTCCTGTATGAACTTATCAACAAGGGCACGAGCCTGCGCGTCAAGCTCCCGGAGGGCGTGTTTGACATGACAACGGAGGTGCATGGGGTGTATGGAGAATAAAAGGAAAAGGAGGAGCGGACGCATCCGTTCCTCAAAAACGAGTAAATCTTCCACTGATCAAACTTATATCAGTGCTTATATTCTATGCCAATAGCATCAAATTCTGTACGAATTTTTTCTTTCCAGCCACCATACTCATCTGCTTCTATGTAGATACACCCATCCAAGTCACCGGGGCGCTCTAAATCTTTTTCACAGAGCATAATTACCTTTTCACTGCCAAGAAGTCCAAGAAAAAGCCCTGCTTCAAAAACGACATTCTGCCTTGCGCGCGGTCTCAAATTGTCTGTATCATCTTTTAGACTGCCAATATCATCGGACGTGAAGAGAACAATTGCACAATCAACGCCAGAATATCTTTTGATTTTCCCCAATATGGACGTGATGCCCATATTCGCCTGCTCATGCAGAATTACCGGTTCAATTTCAATTTTTCTTAACCAATCCGCGAGCTGGTATTTAAGTGCATCGTTATGCCCATGTACAATAAAAACTTTATTATTCATAACAGTCTCCGACCCTTTATTTTGTGTTTCTTCTGTGAGAAGCGGTTCCATCTCCTTGAAACTTATTGCCTCGTCAAGCAATGATAGAAAAGCATTGTGCTTATTGTGATTAAATTGCTCATCAGTAATGCTTCCATACGCTACATCAGCAACGCCTTTAACACCTAAGCCACTGGCGATATGCCTAGCTTTACGCGTGAAGTGGTCATCATTTCCAAAGATACGCTCGAATAGAGAAACAAATGTTGTTTCGTAATTGATTTCAGAAAATTCGGAATATGTTAAAAGCTTGTCTCTAAACTTAGTCAGCAACGCAATTTGATTCATCCGCTTACCTCACCTATTTTTCGTCAAAACTTTGGTTTTCTTCTCGTACTGTATCACTTGTGCATTTCTTCCAGATATAACCCGAAAACATAGTTCGGCGACTGACCGTAAAGCCCAGTCTCATCATCGGCAAAGGACGCACCAGTTGCTGATGAATAGAAGGCTTTCAGAGCCTCATCCTCACTCAAATGGTCATGCGTCATAATTTTCCGGATAATCTCCGGCAAAATGGTTGCGCGTGTTGTGCTGTGATTCATGGTTTCACACTCCCACAGATATAGCTGTTCTGAAAATAAAGCGTGCGCAGAGCCGCTTCCGTGCAAAACGCGATTTGATTGTTGATCTGCTCAAACCTCAGCCGCTCGATGGCATCCTCTTTACGCATAATCCCCTGCATGACGTAGGATACCGTTTCGCCGACATTGTCGTTTGCAATTTTGCCCTCGACAATGTCATAGCCGTGAGAATAGTCTGTCTGGCTGCGGCAGGTAACGACCAGATCCAGCCATTCCATGCTCGCACCGTCAAACTGCAAAAACTGAAGCTGCTTTGCGGCATCTGCGTTCCATTCGTACACGCTGACAATGGGCTGTACTTCCGTTTTTGTACGGCGGCTCTCGATCATGGCGCGGCGTCTGGCCCAACGTTCGGCCTGCGCCTGAATATCCGTGGTATAGAATGCGAAACCAAAGTCACGACCGATTTCAGATTTGAGAATACGCGGCTGCGAAACCTCCATTGTGCTTCCGTGATACAAAATCATGCCGCGCCCTCCAGATACCGATCAAAAAACTGCATCAGGTATTCCATGCTCATGCCGTGCAAATCTTCATAATCTTCGTCGAGCAGTTTCAGAAGTCCCGTTTGTTCAAATAGTGCGCAAACTTCGTTGCTGGGCCGCCCGATATGCGCGGCATAGAATTCAATGCAAAACGCTTTGAAGGATAATGTACTCATACAGACGCCCCTTTCTGATTTTATTATATCCAAAACCCAAATAATTTCAAGGAGTGTGATCCACTTGAAAAAGAACCGCAAGAACAAAAACGCCCCGCCGCCCGGCTTGCCGCCAGAGACAGAGCCACCCATCGAGGAACAGCCGAAGAAGCAGCCGTTTCTCAAGCGTCTGCTGTTCGGCGAGGAAACGCCGGACCTGAGCGAGCTGGAAGCAGGCTCAACGACGATTCTGGACATTCTCTCGCCCACGAGCGTAGACACCAAAAGCCGGGACTACATTGTAGTGGACGGCATTTTTCATGCCTATCTTTACATCACGGGCTACGGCTATTCCACGACCGTCGGCGCAAGCTGGCTGGCGCCGCTGGTCGAGGCCGGTGAGGGCGTCAGCATTTCGTTCCACTTTGACAAGCAATCCAAAGAAAAAATCCTGGCGAAAATTTCGCAGCAGACCATGATGAACCGCAGCCGGATGCGCGATGTTGCGGACACCCGGCAGGACTTTGAGGAGCTGGACAGCGCCATTGCGTCCGGTATGTACTTAAAGGACGTGATGAACCGGCAGGGCGAGGATTTTTACTATATGCACACGCTCATCGAGGTCACGGCCGGTGATCCTGAAACACTGGAGCATCGCGTTACGGCGGTCGAAAAGCTCTGCGTCTCTGTGGACATGATCGCCCGGCGCTGCGAATACAAGCAGGAGCAGGCGTTTTTATCCATGCTGCCGATTTTATACCTCGACCCGGATATTGAACGTAAATCGCGCCGCAATGCGCTCACCAGCGGCGTGGCGGCGGCGTTCCCATTCGCGTCCTATGAGTTATCCGACCGCAACGGCATCTTTCTTGGCCTCAATATGTACAACCGTTCGCCAGTCTTTCTGAACCCCTATGATGACTATAAATATACGAACGGCAACATCTGGATCGGCGGCTCGTCTGGTGCAGGCAAGACGTTCACACTCCAATGCGTCGGCGGTCGTCTGCGGCAGCAGGGCAAGCGTGTCATTTACATTATCCCGAAGAAAGGGCACGAATTCCGCCCGCGATGTGAGCAGCTTGGCGGATTGTATCTGCGTATGTCTCCATCCTCACCGGACTGTCCCAATATCATGGCCATCCGCAGAAAGTCCCTTGACACCTATGCGGGTCTCAAGGGACTTGCCTCCCGTGATGATTCCGTGCTGGCAGATAAAATTTCGCGGCTTATCATCTGGTACAGCCTGCAAAAGCGCGACCTCAGCGATGAGGATCGGAACTATCTGGATACATCGCTGGTCGAGTGCTACCGGCGATACGGCATCACATTTGACAATGCCTCTGTGCTGAACGAAGACGGGAACTTCTGCGAAATGCCTGTGCTTGCAGACTGGTACGACGTGCTGCAAAGCAGCGCGGACACAAAGCATCTTGCCGTCGTGCTGGCGCGGTATGTGACCGGCTCGGCCTCGGCCATGGGCAGCCGGAACGAGATCAATCTCGACAACAAATATATCGTCATTGACACGTCGGGTATACCCGACGATCTGCTTCTGCCCGGTATCTTCTGGGCGACGGACATTGCAAACGACCTCATCTCCGGCGCAGGCGGACACCTCTCCGCGCTCATCTCAGACGAACTATGGTCGCTGGTCGGTGCAAACTCCAATCCGCTGGCGGCGGGATATATTCAGGAAATGGTCAAGACCATCCGCGGCCTCGGCGGTATTGCCATCACATCCACACAGGGTATGCAGGATCTGTTCTCGCTGGATAACGGCAAATACGGCAAAGGCATTCTGGATTCCAGCCGTATCAAGATCGTCATGCAGATGGAGGAACAGGAAGCACGGCTGATTCAGAATGTACTCAATCTATCCGAAGAAGAAGTCCGTCAGATCACAAGATTCCGCCGCGGCGAAGGGCTTCTTTGCATCGGCTATAACCATGTGCCCATTGCGTTCTACGCGACGCAGAAGGAATACGACGCCATTACAACATCCCCAACAGATTTGCTGAACAGAAAGGAACGAGAAGTATGAACGAAGAACGCTTTGCAAAGGAAATGAAGAAGATCCAGTCGGTCGTCAGCCGGGCTTTGCAGAAGGCCAATACGCTGACAGCACTTGCGGACGGCGGCAAAATGAGCCGCGAGAAATTGCAGCTCACATTAGAAGAAACTGCATATTTCTTCGAGTCCGCGACCCTCTATCTGCGCGCCCTCTGCGAAACGCAGATGCCGGGCGTTGGCGGATACGGGCGGCGTGATGGGTTGGAGTTCCAGCTCCCATCCGGGCACATCGAGATCGCGGGCGCGGGCTGGGTACATATGCAGCTCGATACGCTCCTGCCGCATTGCAGGTATATGCCCGCGACGTGGCTGACGGACACGGTGCGGCAGCTCCTGACCGCGTATATGCAGCACACAAACTTCCGGCTGCATTTCAAGCAGATGCTCCTTGTCATTGATGAGCACAGCAACGTGGATGGCCGGCACGTATTCGATCAGGACAACAAGGGGTGGAAAGCTGTGAGCAATGCGCTCAAGGGTCTGGTCATTGACGATGACGACCAGTACCATCTGTCCGTCCACATGATGTCCAGCCGCAGCGCGGAAAACGTATGCCACATCAGTCTGGTGCTTCCGGAATCCGCAGAGGAGTTTTTCCAATTCCATCAGAAAGGCATTGCGTACAGTCCCTTGGAGCCATCCGTAATGGTCAATTTTTCGCTGGTTTCGGAGGCATCATCTGTACCGGCGATCTGCTGATGGCTTGGAGCAGCAAAAGGTCCTTATCAATCAAAGGATTTTTATGTGCCGACCCATCACGAGCCGTGAGAAAAGCTGTCATCTACGCAAACCCATCACACGCGGCAGGAAAAACAGGCGTGTTTGCCGAAACTGTGATTGCGCCGGAAGCGGCGCAAGAACGTTTTCGGCAAACCGCAGGAAAGGAAGATTGAGGAAGCTACATGATGCTCAGTCAACGTGACCTTGATATTCTGCGGCTGCTCCGCTGGTGCCGAATGATCCGGTCAAAAGAACTCTATGAGACGTTCTCCGAAGACGAAGTTACGAATCTCAGCGCCGCGCAGATGATCCGGTTTTCTGGCGCGGTAAAAGCCTGGTATCTGACGCCGTGCGGTAATCGCGTTCTGGGCTCCTCTGGATTCGCTCTGCCGCCTGCCAAGGCACCAACGTACCGGGAACCGGATATTACGCGCAGACTGCGGCTGGCGCAGATCGTCACAACGACCTATTCTGCTGGCGTCAACGTATTCCTAACAAAAGCAGCCGAGCTGCAATCCCCACCATCTTTGTTTTTGCCGTTTTTGCATCGCAATCGCGGCTCCAATTCGTGGGGCAGTACCCGCGTGGCGGCGCTGCTCCATACCGGCAACCTCATGTGCGCGATCCACTGGGTCAGCCCTGGTATCGGCTGCGTTGCGCTGACGGATGAGCTGACGGCCTTTCAGAATCACACGGCGGCGATCCCCGCAAAGCAGCGCGCCATGATCTTTGCCGCGTCCAGCTACGAGGAAATTCTTTCCGAACTGGATGCTGTGCAAGAGAAGCAGAACACGCGCCTGCAATCCTATCGCGAGGTCTACGATTGCCTGAAGCTGCCGCTGTTTCTGCTGCCATGCAACGAAACGGGCTGCTTGCAGCTCCGCATCATGGGTGTTCCAAATTACCGTGAACTTCTGGCGAGGATCATCCTGAAGTCGCACTACGTTCCGCCGCCTGCGAATCGAGCGATGTATGACGCGCTGTATCAAGGTGTGCCATTCGTCATGGCAGCGGATATGGACCTGCGGCGCATTGACGCGGCGGTAGAGGCTGCCCGTTCGGACGGTGTCTCGCAAATCGCACTGGCCGCACTGCCAGAGCAGGTGGAAACTGTTCTGAACCGCCGCTACCGCGAAACCGGAAAAGCGCGTGTCTTTACCATCACGGAATCAGCGCTGCGGGAGCTGCTCGGAAGCACCGCCCTATACGCGCCGCCTGATCTGCCATTTTACACATCGGAAGGAAGTGTTCTGGATGTTCCGCCTCTCAAAGCTCCTTGAAAAGCTGGAGGACAAACTGGATGCAAGATTCAAAAGCTGGTTTGCCCGAAACAAAGCCAAGCTGCCCATGCGCATACCAGCCGTCATTGTCGGCTGGTATTTTTATGGGATGTTTCTCAACTCTCTGCGGCTTGGAATCGCTTCGACCTTTCACTCTGGCGAAGAAAAAATCAAAAGCATCTGGGTGCTGAACCCGTTCAAAAACTGGGGAGCCGTCTTCACAGGCTTTGGGATCGTGACGACGCTGGTGATTATCCTCATCATCTGCCTCATCACGAAGAAGGGCTACATCTGGTTCTCCGGCTACAAATACACGCATGACCCGCGCGGGTTTGATATTCTCCCAGACGGTACACATGGAACGTCCGGTTTTCTGACGGAAAAAGAAATGCGTGAGTTTCTGGAGCTGTCGCCTGCGGGCAAAACGGAGGGCATGATCCTCGGAAAAGTCAAAAAGCATTCGGACGACCCGGACGCTTACGCGCTCTATGCGGCGCACCGGATGGTTGCCGGAGACAATAATAATCTACTCTGCATCGGCGCGCC
>CAKUEH010000024.1 GCA_934646185.1 uncultured Oscillospiraceae bacterium
GCGCGCCAGTTCCTCCAGATGCAGAGAATCGATTGGAGCTACCATGGCTCTGCGAACGATTTCAAGGCCGCTCTGAGAGTTTCTGAGCTGATCGACATGCGAGGTCAGCACCGCGGCATCCGGCAGTTCACAGGCAAGCGTGTGCTTGCCACAAGGGATATGTACTGTCATCTCAGTAATTCCCCTTGAATACCGCTTTCTTCACGGGCGGGCGATAGTCGCCGAAATACTTGGAAAAGTCAATGTGCAGGTAGCTGCACAGGTCAAGCACCTCGACCATCGTGTTATCGTTGACGGGGATACCGTTTGCCTTGCGGTCTGCGATGGCAGTGATCTCCTTTTCGCCGTGCGTATAAATGCGTTCCTTGCCCTCGGCCTTTGGTGATTCGCGCAGCTCCTCTAAATAGGTAGACAGGTGCTTCTTAATTGCCTCGGCATCGCCGAAGAAAGCAGGATTGATGGCAGCAAACCCGTGGCAGATATTGCCGCGTCCGCCGGTCATGCAGTAGTTTGAAGTCGCGCCCATTGAGAGAATGGACGAGAAAATCTCACAGAGCATTCCGTAACCATAGCCCTTGTGACTGCCAAGCTGCTCCGTACTCCCACCGAGCGGCATAATGCCGCCGCCGTTTTTGGCGACAATGTTTGCCAGCACATCGGGCGCGTTGGTGGAGGGGTGTCCGTCCTTATCAAGCGCCCAGCCCTCCGGCAGCGGCTTTTCCGCCTTGTTGTACATCTCCAGCTTGCCGCGTGTGACAACGGTGGTAGACGCATCAAAGAAGAAGTCATACGGCTCAGCGGGCATCGCACAGGCGATGGGGTTGGAGCCAAGCATGGCAAGGCGGCCGTTCGTCGGCACCATAATGGCCTCGCTGTTCGTGCAGCTGAAGCCGATAAGCCCTTCACGGCAAGCCATCTTCACGTAATAGCCCGCGATGCCGTAATGGTTGGAATTGCGGACGGAGACGATGCCAACGCCGCTCTGCTTTGCCTTTTCAATGGCGAGCGTCATGGCCTTGTGACCGATGAGCTGACCCATACCGTCATGTCCGTCGATCACGGCGGAGACAGGCGTTTCAAAGACCACCTCTGGCTTGGCGTCGACATGGATCATACCCTTTTCGATGCACTTGTGATAACGTACCATACGCTGCATACCGTGACTCTCGATGCCATAAAGGTCGCTCGTAAGCAGGACGTCCTGAATAATGTTGGCTTCTGCTTCGGTGAAACCGAACTTTTCAAACGCCTCCATGCAGAACGCATGGAGCGTTTCATATTTCCAATGCTGATAGCCCATAATACCAAAATCCTTTCTTTCATATTGAGGAAGGTCATTCATGGTGATTTTGATTCCAGTTGTTGGTAAAGCAAAATTGTGTTTTGTGTGAAAAGCGCTTTATTGGTGAAAATATTGGCTTACTTCCGATATTCTCTAAATTAACAGCATTCGGTAGATACTCTGTTTCCAAACAAATACCATGGTATCTCCCATAAACAGCTCCACCCTTTCCAAGTTGCTCTGCGAGGAAATTTGCAGAATAGAGATGTAGTACAGGAAAATCAGTGAATACATCCATGCGTATCCCAAGTTTTTCTCCGCAAAGTGTGGCTGCTCGTTTCCAGCCTTGACTTAAAAAGAAGCAGTGATCATACCCGCCAACTTGTCGAAGAATCAAATGGTCGCTGTCAATTCTTTCAGCGATGCTATGTGCATCCATAAAGTCCAATGGGGTTTGCAACGTTGGTAACATTTTCCCTGTTGGAATGTTATTTTCTCCCACCTCTGCAAAATAGTTAGCTGGAATCTGTAGAATTGATCCTGTAGCACTTCCACTATTGTGACCGTCTAAATTAAAATAACTATGATTTGTAAGATTAATAACCGTTTCGCTATCACAATCTGCTTCATAGGTTACTTGGAGAACTCCGTGCGAAATAAACTGATAAGATACACGTGCAGTAACTTTGCCGGGATAGCCATCTTCTCCATCAGGAGAACAGTATGTAAATGTCGCCGTATTGTTCCTTAATTCATACTGCCAAACCTTTTTATGAAAGCCATGATAGCCTCCGTGAATATGGAATCCTTTGCGGTTTTCGCTCAAGTGGTATTCTTTTCCCATCAGCCAAAAGTGTGCTCCCGCAATGCGGTCAACGCAACGCCCCATTGTCGCTCCAAAGCAACTATTGCTATCTTCGTATTCAGAGAGTGTATCATACCCAAGGCAGACGTCGACTATGTGTCCGTCTTTATCTGGAATACAAAGGCTTCGTATAGCTGCTCCATAACTGATTATCTCTGCAAAGCAGTTCGCGCCATCAGTGATAGTAACACAAGTAACCTCCTCCCCATTCTTCGTATATCCCCACTTATTGACACAGGGCCTTTTCATGTTTGTTCCTCCATAGATAAGAGTGAAAATGCGCCGCCGCGTTATACGCGGCGGCGCAAGAATGCCGCAGGCTATACAGAGCCATACATTAGTTTCGGAATTGTCGTAGAGAACCAAGGAATATAGGTTACGAGGAACAGAACGATGATACACGCCACAATGAAAGGAATGAGATCCTTAATCATATCGCTAGTTTTCATTTTCAATGTTCCTGACACGAGGAAAATGTATGTGCCGAAAGGCGGAGTAATTGCCCCTAAGCCAATATTCAAGCAAACCACCAAGCCGAAGTGAATCATATTGATACCGAGGGTTTCGACCACAGGCGCAAGTAACGGTGCTATGATAATCATGCAAGCCGTACCATCCATAAACATTCCTAAAAGAAGGAACATCACATTACACGCCAATAAGAACACATACTTGTTGGAGGCGGCAGAAAGTAACGCTGCTGTCAGCGCAGATGGGATATTTTCCCATGTCATATAATAGCTGAACACATTTGCAGCGCAGAGAATAATCATAACTGGTGCTGTAGAAAGAGCAGCCTCTATCATGATTGCAGGCAATTGCTTAAAATCGAGTGTTTTATAAATAAACTTTCCAACAAATGCCGAATAGAGTGCCATTAAGACGCCGCCCTCTGTCGCAGTGCAGACTCCTGCACGCAAGGCAAGAATCAAACCAAACGGCAAGAATAGAGCCCAAAGAGCGCCCAGCGCTTTTTTTAATATTACGCGAATCGGCATCATATGAGTGCGCTCTGACTTGTAGCCGCGTTTCTTAGAAATGATATAAACAACTATCATCTGCGCAATGCAAAGCATTAGACCCGGTATATAACCTGATGCTAATAGTTTGCCGACAGAAACTTCGCAGATACAAGCAAAAACTACTAAGGCTACTCCAGGCGGGATGATTGGTGTTATACAGGCGGATGCTGCAGTAACGGCTGCACAAAACGGTTTGTCATATCCGTGCTTAATCATCTCAGGCACAAGAATCTTGCACTCCTGCGCACAGTCCGCTGCGCCAGAACCTGAAATGCCTCCCATAAGAGTACTTAAAACAACATTGACCTGACCAAGACCACCTGTAAAGTGACCAACGATGGAATCAGCAAGGTCCATTAAACGCTCCGTAATACCGGAGTAGTTCATAACACTGCCAGCAACGATAAAAAAGGGAACTGCCATCAGAGAGATGGATTCACAGTTTCCTATCAATTTCTGCGCAATGACCGAAACAGAAATATATGGATCGAGCCAAAAATACGGGATTACTGCCAGTACCATTGCAAATGCAACGGGAACACCAAGAGCAAAGAAAAAAACGAGTATTGCTATCGGCCATAGTGTCATAGTTCTCTTCCTCCTTCTCGATTATTTTTCAATAAAGCTCTCGGCTTCATTCTGGTTGTCCTGTAGCGTCCTGGTCGCCCTCAACGTTGCTGTCATACCATGCAAGGTACTCCTGTGGAGCTCTGAACGACAAGATAAAGTAATAGACCGAATGGAGTGTCATACTCAAAAAGCCAAGCGGAAGCGCCGCGTCCATAAACTTGTACGACCAGCGCGTGTGTGAGAATAATTTAACAGCATGGACCGTAAGGTCATAACCAAGATAGGTCATATAACCAAACAGGATCATCAGGACAAAAGAAATTGTCCTCCGTAAATGGATTTTATATTTTGCGGGAAGTCTTTCTACAAGATAATCCATCCCGTAATGTGCGTTTTTCTTGAATGCAGCAGCACCGCCCACAAATGTAACATAGGAAAGGCAGATGATGCATAATTCATCAGCCCAAGAGGTCGGAGCATCGAAGAGGTAGCGTGCAAACACATTAAATGCCATCGAGAAAAGCATGATTGAAACTGCGATTCCCGAAATGATTTCCTCTATGTGCTTTCCAATATACTTGATAGTTCTCATTTTTTGCCCTTTCTAATTCAATGAGAGGGGCTTTTAGGGAGCCGACATAGCGCTGTTTTTACACCCCGCGCTATGTCGGCGAATCATCCCTCACATGTGGATTTGCTAGTGCAGACGATTCAGGCGATTAGAACGTAGCCTGAATGCGCTCCAGCAGGCCTTCGCTCAGCTCAGGGAAAGCCTCGAAAGACTTTGCGGAAGCTGCACTCATCGCTGCCTTATCAGAGTCGGACGGATAAACAATCGTCACACCGGCATCTTCCATCTTGGCGATAAAGTCAGCATTTGCTGCGAGAGACTGCTCGGAGAAGGTCTTGCCGCCTTCGCTGAACTCTTCAACAATGATAGCCTGATCCTCGGCAGAAATCTGATTCCAAATTGCAGTAGCCATACCGAAGCAACCAGAAGCATAAGAGTGCTCACTCATAAAGATGTACTTGGCAACTTCCTGAATAGAATAGCCGTACAGAGTGGACAGAGGAGCTTCGCAGGCCTCAACGATATCGGACTGCATTGCGTTATAAATCTCAGAGAATGCCATAGAGGTCGTAGCAGCACCCATCGCCTCAAAGAACGCAGCGTAGGGGGTAGAGGGAACGCGGAGAATAAGATTATTCAGGTCATCCACAGAGTTGATGGGCTTAGTGGCCATGACAACACGCGGGGCACTAGCCCAGTTCATGCAGAACATGGTAATACCGTTATCTGCAAGCTGCGCGGTCATCTCATGGAAAACATCAGAATCATTAAACTTCATAATAGCATCGGTGCTGGGGAAGACGTACATTAAGTTGAGCGCGGTCATATCGGGGCAACCGTAGGCAGCCCACTGCTCACCAGAAGTGCAACCCATAATGTTGCCACCCAAGGACATTTGCTCCATCACTTCACCGATAGAACCAAGAGCGTCGCTGTAGTAAAGGTCAAACTTCACGCGACCATCAGTACGCTCAGTAATACGGTCAGTAACTTCCTTGACAATTACACATTTGGTATCCGTCTGAACTTCAGACATACAGATACGAAGCGTAATCGGATTGGTGGTGGCCTGCTGGTCGTTGGTGCTGTCGTTGTCATTGGGCGTATCTTTCTGATTTCCGCAGGCAACCAGAGAGAAAGCCATGACTAGTGCCAGAAGCATTGCAAGAATTCTTTTCATTTCGCGTTCTCCTTTTGTGTTTTTTATTTACACCATTTCTGGTATAAAACAATTAATTTTACATACAGGCGGGGAATTAGAAACGCCCGTATTTGTTGTAGACCTCAAAGGGATCCATTCCTTCGGCCATTGCACGACGGCTAAGCTTTTCATCGTTAAAATTCTTCTCAGCCTTTTCCAATACAGGGACGACAATATCCTTGGGAACAACAACTACACCATCACCGTCAGCAAAGATGTAATCGCCAGGGTTGATGAGCAACATACCATCAACGCCATCTACATAAATCGGATGCATATAATCGACTGTCATTGAACGAGTTAACCCCTCGACAGGACTACACCAACGGACAAAGGTAGGAAATCCCATGGCAATTAGATAATCAGAATCTCTGGTAGAACCATCGATAACAGCACCGACACAGCCTGCTGCACGCATAGCGGTTGCAGTAATTTCACCAAACTGACCGCAGTTGCGGTTGCCCTGAACATCAGAAACGTAGATGCAGCCATGACACATGCTCGCCATCAGGCCGAGCCGAATGTTATGTACCTTCGGGTCTGTGTCTGGCGTAGTGCATCGACGGGTCGGAAATGCAGGGCCAGCAAGCTTGCCATTCCTTTCGCCGCGTTCAAGGGGGCCAATGCCCGGCTTCATTGAACGCCCAGGTAAACCGTACTGCTCCGCCATAATGTCATACACCAACGCAGTGTAGAGCTTCTTGTAACGTTCAGCAATCTCATCAATACGGTCACGCCAATCTTCCGGAATCTGATCCAGAAGAGGTCTCTCTTCATAAATGTTTTCAATCTTGTCGCTCATTTTCAGGCACTCCTTTATTTTATGTTTGTAGACATCCGAATCGTAGTGTTAACCTTGCTTAGCGCTGGACACGTCCTGAAGCATCACCCGCGGCAAGTTTCTTAACTTCATCAACAGTTACTAAATTGAAGTCCAGTTCAATGCTATGTTTCAAGCAGCTTGCTGCTACTGCAAATTCAACAGCATCCTGCGCATCATATTGGTTTCCTAGCGCATAAATCAGTCCCGCGGTAAAGGAATCTCCTCCACCGACTCGGTTCACAATGTGAATCGGATACTCCTTAGAGAAATAACTGCCAGTCTCGTCGTAAAGCATCGCAGACCAAAGGTTGTCTGACGCTGAAATGCTCTTGCGGAGAGTAATACCGACTTTTCGGACACCATACTTTTCACAAAGTTGCTTTGCCACATCAATGTAGCCAGCTTTGTTCAAATGTCCGGTTGTAACATCCGTATCTATTGCTTTGATGCCCAACACCTTATCCGCATCTTCCTCATTTGCAACAAGAACATCAACATAACGGACAAGCTCTTCCATGACAGATTTTGCTCTTTCCTCGGACCACAGATTTTTGCGATAATTTAAATCGCAGGAAATCGTAATTCCCTTTGCCTTTGCCGCTTTACATGCTTCAAGGCAAAGAGCTGCAGTACTATCGCTCAGCGCTGCTGTGATACCTGTAAAGTGAAACCAGCCAACATTATCATCGAAAATCTGTTCCCAATTAAAATCGCCGGGTTGTGCTGTTGCGATGGAAGTGTATTTTCTATCGTATACCACCTTGGAGGGGCGTTGAGAAGCGCCCTTCTCCGTGTAAATCACTCCAATTCTATCACCGCCATACACGATTTTGTCTGTGTTTACACCATACTTCCGAAGGCAGGCAACCGCGCATTCAGCAATTGCGTTTTGCGGCAACCTAGTTACAAATTCTGCTTTTTCGCCAAAGCAGCTAAGAGAAACGCATACATTAGCTTCCGCGCTGGTGTAGTTAACCTCCATCGAGTTAGCTTGCAAGAAGCGTAGATACCCCGAGGGATTAAGTCCCACGAGCATATCGCCAAAGCCCACTATTGTTTTCATTGTCGGTTTGCTCCTTTACCTTTTCACAACATGTACGGCAAAGCCGCCGATTTCCTCTTGTAAATAAAACGAAACCATTTGTCCGTTTCCGTCTACGCGAAGACTCTCCTCCCGAATAGGAATATTGTTGTTTTCAAACCACGCTTTTGCACGCATAACAGAGTTCGTGTAGAACCCAATATGTCCGTTTGTCCCATAGTACATGGACTTCATAAACTCAACTGCTTTGCCGCAGAATGCCGAACTATTGCCGTTTTTAATCCCCAGCCCGAAAAGTGCATTCATTGCCGCGGCGTTCGTAAGTGCCGCTTCTTCACTTTCGTGGTTGATGCCTACATGAGCAAGCTCAAACCCAAGAGAGAGATTTACAGCCTTGCGGCAGTTTGCTGAAATCGCTTCCCAGTCACGCCCCTTAATTAAATCTGCTTTTGCCATAAAGCTACCACCGACAGCAGCTACACATCCCATTCTTAAATAATCTGTCAGATTTGTGTAATCAACACCACCAGTCGGTACAAATTTTACCTGTGGAAACGGCCCCGATAAAAGTTTGAGCGCTGCTGCTCCGCCGTTTGGTCCTGCTGGGAAAAACTTTAATATACGCAGTCCCGCTTCGACAGCAACTTCAATTTCTGATGGGCTCGTGCAACCAGGAACAATTGGGACTTTTTTCCCGATACAGTACTGAACTACTTTTGGATTATACCCTGGTGCAACAACGTAGCTTGCCCCCGCGCTCATTGCCTGGTCGACCAGCTCAGTCGTAAGAATTGTCCCTGCTCCGACAACCATATCAGGAAATGCAGAGCTAATTGCCTTGATTGCATCAAAGGCAATATCATTTCTCACGGTTACTTCGATTGCGTTGATTCCGCCCTTTCTAAGTGCACTAGCCAAAGGCACCGCGAGTTCGAGTTCCTCGATTTTGATTACAGGTAGAACACCAACCTCGCTTATCTTTTCTAACACGTTCTGCATGGCTACCTCCTAAATTGACCGTGTTTATGCTGGTATAATATTTCACAGCAATCTTCACGTCAATCAAATTCCTCATTATGAAATTACACCCTTTCTTTTTTCGCTAAAAAAACTTTATTTTTTGTAACGTAGCTCAATTTTTTGTTTGATTAGCTTTATTTTTCTGTCTGCGTTGTCAAAAAAAGCAACTTTGATTTATTCAAATTCATCAAAAAGGCTCCGTTTTGCCACCTTGTAATTTCTTATTATGAAATTATATTGAACAACAAGAAATTACATGTTACGATTAAAAAGCTTATAGTAGCAGTTCTCGTGGCAACTGCAATACATTCTCACAAGGTCAGCCTAAAGGATTTGCAAAGGAGGCCGCTACGTCTATGATTCAATCGGTGAAAAAAGCAACAGAGATTCTTCTATATCTTTCAAATAATCCCGAGGAACCCACATCCCTCAGCAAGATTGCAGAGGATTTGAACTTAAACAAATCAACGTGCGCCCACTTACTAGATACGCTCTGTGACTCCTTGATGGCGGAACGGGTATCACGGCGAGCAGGCTATCGTCTGGGCCCCAACGCCTATTTACTTTCTCGTTATGGAAGATACCAAGAGTCGCTAATCGAACTTTGCACCCCATTGATTCGATGGCTTCGCACTCAAGTCGACGCAACCATTTTTTTAACCGTTGTATGTGATGGCATAAAATATGTTGTTTTTCACGAAGATGGCGATGAACCATTAGATATTCGGCGTAGCGAAATTATTCGCGGAAACATTGAAAGCACCGCAACGGGAGTGCTTATGATGGCATACATGGATACCGAGTCGCTTGACCGAGTTCTTCGAAGGCAAAAAAGAATCGATTCAGTTCGATATCAAAAAGAAAATGATGAACGCCAACTTTTATTAAAGCGAATCCGAGCCGCCGGTTATGCACATTTCACAAACGAACAGGATAAGACCCATTCGTTTGCTTTTCGTATATGGGATGGAACCCGAACCGTAGCATCTCTTGGCGTTCTCTATTCTTTCTCGAAAGATAATAACGCAATGAGAGAAAAGGTTATAAAAATGGGAAAAACCACAGCGGAGGAGATAAGCAGACGTCTTATGTTCAAGGGCGATAGCGAATTCACAACTTAAACTACTAAAACGAACGGAGAGAATTGAGTTATGTTTGACTTACACGGAAAGGTTGCTCTAATTACAGGATCCAGTAGAGGAATAGGCAAAGCACTTCTTTTAGGACTAGCGCGCAATGGTGCAACCACAATTTTGCACTGTCGAAAGCCGTGCACGCAAGCGGATGAAGTAATTCAGGAGGTAAACTCCTTTGGCGGTCAGTGTTACGCTGTTTATGCAGATTTGTCTGATCATGCATCGGCTCAAAAAATATACGATCAGGTGCAATCGCTTGGACTATCTGTCAATATTCTTGTCCTGAACGCGTCGATTGAACTCCGCAGGGATTGGGTAAACATCACTGATGAAGAGTACGATTTACAGATGGACACTAATTTCCGTTCCCCTCTAAAGTTATCCCAACTCTTTATTCCTGACATGCAGAAGTGCAAATGGGGCCGTGTTATTACCATCAGCAGCCTACAGCAAAAGCGTCCCCATCAGGCAATGATGGTGTATGCTGCTTCAAAATGCGCACTCGCCAGCATGTCGGTTAGTCTTGCAACGCTTTTAGCACCTTACGGAATCACCGTCAATAACATTGCGCCAGGGGCAGTCCGCACAGATCGAAATTCCGAAGCCCTCTCTGACCCTGATTACGCGGAAACTGTCCGAAAGTTAATTCCCATGGAGTATATTGGTCAGCCAGATGACATTGTTGGCATCGCAGTATACCTTGCATCTGATGAAAGCAAATATATGACAGGTCAAGATATATATATAGACGGTGGAAAAGGGCTGTAACGTTTGAGGAGGAAGCAGGAATGAAAATTACGGATTATTTTTACTATACGCCCGATCGTCAGTGGGAGTATGCGCGCCAGCTTGGGATACGATATGCAGATGGGCGAATGATGGATGGGAAATTTGACGAAACAGCCGCTAGCTTTGAAATGCTCAAAGAGATGAAGGAGCATTTCAAAGCGCAAGGGTTCGAGTTGAAGGTTATTGAGCCAGCACCATCCAACCAGAAGATTAAGCAAAACCTTCCCGGTCGAGATGAGGAAATTGAGCGCATGTGTACGCTCATTCGGAACATGGGACGATTAGGGATTGAGGTTTTATGCTATAACTTTGTTGCACATTTCAATTGGGAACGCACAAGTTATACTTACCCCGAGCGAGGTGGTGCAAAAGTGTGCGAATTCGACTACTCCAAAATTGACCACAACCAGCTCACCTCCGCAGGAATCATTACCCAAGAAGATTTGTGGGAAAACTTCGCTTATATGCAAAAAGCAATTGTCCCTGCCGCAGAGGAGGCCGGAGTAAAGCTTGCATTGCACCCTGATGACCCCCCCGTTCCAGCACTTCGCGGTATAGGCCGCATATTTACAAGTGCCGACGCAATGGAGCGAGCAATTAACATCGTGCCTAGCCCTAATATGGGAATTACTATGTGTCAAGGAACCTTCGGTGCCATGGGAGAAGATGTTGTCTCCTGTATCAGGCGATTTAGCTCAAAAATACACTTTGTTCACTTTAGAGACGTGCGCGGCAATAAATACTGTTTCCACGAAACTTTTCAGGATAATGGTCCGACAGACATGGCCGCCGCAATGCGCGCTTATGCAGAAATCGGATACACCGGTTATGCGCGTGTCGATCATGTACCTACTATGGCAGGAGAAGAAAACGAACGGCCAGGTTACGGAAATGTTGGTAGGCTATTTGCCATTGGATACATGAAGGGTCTCATGGAAATGGCCGGTATTTACGAGGAATAGAACATTGAGAGCAACTGTTTATGTAGCCTCCCGCAAAGAGCCTGGTAGCATTTGTCAGTATTCTTTACTTGATAGTGGGGTACTTACATTTCAGAAAGCATACTCCATTCCCTGCCCCGCATATTTAGCTATAGAAGGGGATTCGCTTTACGCTCTTCTACGCGAGCCCTTCCTGATGCAAAGCGGGGTTGCGCAATATCGCATCAATAGCGATCATTCATTATCGCAGACATCTGATATCATCCCTGTGCATGGAGCTATTGCAGCACATCTCCTTGCGTTTAACAGTCAGATATATGTTGCAAATTATCTTTCGTCCTCGATAGTTAGACTTTCGGATAAATGTGCACTATATCGAGGACACGGTCCAGTCCCAATACGGCAAGAATGTCCTCACCCCCATTGCATCGCAATATCTCCTAGTGACAATTTGCTCTGTGTCGCAGACTTGGGTGCAGACCGCATTTGGCTTCATGACTTAGACCTTAATAATAAGGGCTGTATTGCCCTTCCACCCGGTTGCGGACCGAGGCACCTTGCATTTTCCAAAGACGGAAGATATCTTTATTGTGTAACAGAACTCGCATCTACCGTAGAGGTACTGAAGCGAACAGAGAATAGTTTCGAACGTATAGCGTCCTATCCCACCATTCCCCCTAATTATCAGGGCAAAAATGCAGGTTCTGCAATACGACTGAGCGCAGACGGAAAATATCTTTACGCCTCCAACCGCGGGCATAATTCCATCTGTACGTTTGCTATCGATGGAGAAACACTGGAAAAAGTCTCCACAGTATCCTGCGCTGGGCAATCTCCACGAGACTTTATACTATTTGATAAATTTCTCTTATGCGGAAATGAATTAAGCAACGAACTGGTCATATTTTCAATTGAGAATAATGGAACTCCAAAAAACACGGGTCACAGAGCAAGTGTTCAAATGCCATGGAGCATTCTCGCAACACCGTCTGCGTGAGGAGAATCTCATGAAAGCATATATGCAACATACCGAAGCGAGTATTTATCGCCTCTCTGCCGTCCAGTTTAACATCTTTGGTATGGCACACAAAATTATGCGAGTTGCAACTGCAGTCGTTCTACTCTGGCTTGGCGTAAGTATGCATTCGAGTATAGCAGTAGCAACTATTTGCTTGATGGTCGGCAGTTGGATGCTTGTAAGCCTAAATCAGATTCCAAAGCACAAAGCAAAAAGGCTCATTGATGCCGCTGAAGGAAAATTTCCACAAAGCGAATTTACTTTCAAAGATAATTTCATTCAATTGAAGTCTTCAGACATGACTCGTTCAATTTATTACGACCAAATTGTTTGCTTGGCAGAAGACAAAGATTACTTTTATCTTTTTATAAGCCGCATAGCGGCATATATGATAGATAAGAGCACTGTGGAGCCGAACGCAGAGAAGCTACAAGATTTTCTTTCCGAAAAAACAACCTTACAGTGGATAATGCCGCACTCTTTTTGGAGAACCAACATACGCGACATCCTCAATACAACTAGATATTATCGTCGAAAAAAGCGAGCAAAAAATAAAATGTAAGCTCCATGGTCTGGAGCAAGCCGGAAGCATTAAAAATGGACGGACAGCCGTGTAACTGCCCGTCCATTTTTTAATTATCGTGTTGCCCGAATCAGAGATTGCGATTTCAGCAAAAGTGTAGCCAGCGCACGCTGATCTTCCCGCTCTGTCCACCATTGCGGCTTCAAAAATTGAAGTACCTGCTCTGCCCATAAATAATCTTGATGTGTCAAAGCATGCTGTTCTAGTCCATGGCACAGTCGGAAGTAACCGGAGCGAACCGTATCACAAGCGGAATCACGGTCAACATATCGGCCAATGAAGCCGCACAAGATGGCCGCCTCTTCTTCCGTATAGTTCTGCATCACGATTTCCCTCCCATCGCACACGATAAGTATTCTACCACATCCATACGGCAAAGGAAAGGCAAATCTGTAAAATGAACACAGATAATTCGACTATCGAAATTGGGATGCCGGTTAAGAGAAAGTCAAAAACCAGCTTATCGAGCCAAATAAAAAAGCCCCTTTTGGGGCTTGTAACAGCAAAAAAAGATGAGCCTTGACTACCAATCGAAGCAGTCAAGGCTCATCCTTGGTTCTTGGTATCTAACATCAATTTAACCTCGCTTTCCTGAGTTGATGGGGTTAGCTGTTCATTGGACTCACCCTTTCTGTATCTATAAGATAGCATAAGAAAGCAAAGAAATCAATGCAAGAAACAAACAACTTTTCTTTCAGAAATATGTTTATTGCAATGAAATTAGGTACAGGCGTGCAAGATTGGATTGACGTCTCTGCATAATTGCTGTATCATAGGATTGTTGAGGGCTTTCACAGCGTATGTGAAGGCCCTCAATCATTTGTATAGTATATGGGATGGCCGACCACAACAAAGCCTTCCTTTCCGGTAATAACCACGTTGTTGTAGCTGCTCGCGCAATGCACGATCTGAATGCTGCCGTCCCTGTCCCAGCCTGCCACAATGCCGACGTGTTCATCATCCGGATAAAAGGCGAGGTCGCCGATCTGTGCGTCCTCCCAGCGGACTGGCGTACAGTAGCTATGCTGCATAACCGCGCCCCCACCGTGGCCGATGATGTAACTGCCGTTTGTGGCGTTATAGAATACCCAATCGACGAACCCGCTGCAATCTATCCCGTAGGGGCGGTAGGTCCCCGTGGTGGAGCTGCCCGCCGCCGTGACCTGCCGCAGCTCGCCCCAGCGGGCGTCCCAGCCAATTACGAGGGATTTTCCTCCCCAAAAATAATTCACCTTGCCGACAAGAGAACAGGCGGAGCGTACCACCGCCTCGCGCTCCGGCGACAGACCCTCCGGCAGATTGTGGATCAGCGCCGCCGTATCCCCGCTGACGGAGTACACATCCTCGATCAACTCCCGCAGGAGGTCCCGCTGCTCCAGCAGCTCGTCCAGCGCCGCGATCTGATTGCGATTGAAATGGTAAACTGTTTTCATTTCTTCTGCCGTTTTTGCGGTGATGGTGATATAGAGATTTCGCTCCGTCCATCCGTCATCATCGCTACTGCCGGGATGGTGAATGACCTCAATGCAGTGGGCTATGGTAGTCATATCCCAAAAGACCGTTTTCAGACGGTCGATGCGGTCGGCATCCATGGTGGCCACGTCCGCGGCGTCCGCATCGTTACTGCCTGCCACCTTCACCGCGAACACCGCCAGCACCTCCACCCAATCGGCGGCTTGTCCGTCAACGGAGATGGAATCATAATCATCTGCCGTTTGCAGGGTTTCCAGCCGCTCATTGAAATCATAATTGACCTGCGCCACCGCAGCGGAGATCGGCACAACGCCCGCCTCCCGGCTCTCGTTGGGAAAAAGGATACCAAAGGGGGATGCCACGATTGCCGCCACGAGGATCACCGTCAGGAGCAGCACCAGCACCACCGTACCGCCGCCCGCCGCCACGATGGAACTTGCGGCGGATGCGATACCTCTCCCAATCGTCTGTACCGCCTGCACCATTGCGCCGCCCATCTTTTTTGCCCCCCTGCCTCCGTTCTTTGCGGATGTCTGGAGCATTGTCTGCTGTGCCTTGCGCTGTGCCGCCGCCCTTGTTCGGTGCGTGATGATTGCATTGTTCGGCGCTGCGTGGTCAGTTGGTCGAACACGCATGATGCGTGCGGCCTTGGTCATGGCCTGTCCGCTCTTGGGGGCAGGACTGCCCTTGGCCGATGCCCCCGAATTGCCTTTCTGCGGAGTGGTCATTGTGCCTCCACGGTCGGACGGTGGAGGTACAATGTGCCGCTCTGCTGTTCTTTTCTCGGCAAGGTTCCGCCGATAGGCGGCTTTTGCGTCCTGTATGGCTTTCTGCCGCCCACGCTCCTGCGGGGCGGCATTTGCGCTTTTTGGACCTCCGCAATTTTGCGGAGAAATGGTCCGGTTTCCGACTTCATTTCGTGCAGCGGTTTGTACCGGAGAAAAGGCATATTCCATCGGCGTGTCGATGAAAACATTTTCCGAACCGATCCCCATATCTGCCGCGCTGTGAGTTCTTATCGCATTCTCTTTACCCTGTCGCAACTTTCCTCGGTAGTGCTTTATCATGCGCCGCGAGGCATCCGCCGCCCCAGATGCGCCACGGCGCATATTTTTCTCTACACGGTCGGTGGCGTAGCGCACGGGATCGCGGCTTTCCGGCTCTTTCTCTTTCTGCCGCTTATCCATGTGCTTTTTCAGAATGGATTCCGCGTCCTTGGGTGTGGGGTTCTTCAGCTTTGCCTTGGGCGTGTCCATGCCGGGTTTGATCTTCAAATCCTTCATAACATCAATCCTCACCCGGCTTGGTGGTCATCAGGCGATACAGTTCTGTATTCTTGGGCAGCTCGTTGGCGAAGGGCACGATGGCCCCGCCCACCTTGATGAGTCCATGACCAGCCGGGGCATTGTCCACATAGCTCATCTGCGTATCCGACGCACCCAGCAGGCGGGCAAGCTGCTCCCGGTCGGTGGTAGCCTGATTGAGCATCAGCAGAAACTCAGAGTTTGCGAACATCATCCGCGCCGTATTGGACAGCAGACATTCCTCCACATTCTGTGTAATGCCGGTGAGCGTCGCGCCGTATTTACGGAAGCGCTTCCAGCACTTGTAGAGAAATTCGCTGCTGTAATTGGTAATACTGTGTCCGCTGCCGCTCCCGTTGGCGAAAAACAGATAGATCTCGTCGATGTAGACATGGGTGTATTTTCCCTCTCTGCGGTTCTGGATAACGCGGTTGTAAATGGCGTCCAGCATCACCAACAGGCCCACCGATTTCAGATTTTCGCCCAAGTCCTGAATATCGAAGCAGAGAATGCGGCTTTTTGTGTTGATATTGGTCTGGTGGGAAAATACATTCAGACTGCCCACTGTGAACAGCTCCAGCGCCAGCGCGATCCGGTGCGCCTCCGGGTTGACCTGCTTCATCAAATCGTCATAGAGGTCTTTCAGCGTAGGCGGCTGACCTTGGAAATTCTTGATATACTCCCGGTAGATGTTTCCCACGCTGCGGTCAATGATGGACTTCTCCTGCGGCTCGATCTTGTCCGCGCCCATGAGTTGTTCGTAGAGTGACATAATAAACTCGGACTTCATCACCAACGGCTCCTTGCCATCGCCATACCCCTCGGACAAATCCAGCGCATTGATGTGGCAGCCATTTGGATCAGAAGCGGAAATGGTGATGACCTCGCCGCCCAATGCCCTCACCAACTCGCCATATTCACGCTCCGGGTCCACGATGATAATATCATGGTCGGTGGAGAGCGCCAGCGCGGAGACCTCCTGCTTTGCCGCCATTGACTTACCAGAGCCAGACACGCCGGTAATAAAGCCGTTGCCGTTCAAAAGGTTTCCGCGGTTGCAGACGATGAGGTTATGCGATACGGCGTTGACGCCGTAGTAAATACCGCCCGCGTCCTGGATCTCCTGCGATTTGAACGGCATGAGAACGGCAGTACATTCCGTGGTCAGGGTGCGGGTTGCCTCAATGCGCTTTAAGCCGAGGGGCAGCACCGTGTTCAGTGCGTCCTCCTGCTGATAGCGCAGAATGTTAAACTGACAGCCCCGCGCCCGCCCGATGGCTTGCAGGGCCTCGGTGTCCTGGTCAAGCTGTTCAAGGTTATCTGCCAAATGCGTCAGCGTGACAAGTGCCAGCATCATGCGCTGGTCGCGGCTCATGAGGTCGTCCATGAATTCCTTCGTTTCGCTCCGCATCTGCTCCAAGTCATAGGGGATATTGGCGGTAAAATTGTTGTTCTGATTCTGCCGCTGCTGCCAGCGGGTAATATCCGATTCCACGGACATGATCCGCTTGCGAATATCGCTCACTGCTTCGTCCATCGCCACAGGGATAATGTCGATGGAGAGCATCATGTTTCGGGGATAGTCCATCAACTCCGTGATCATCTCGTCGGAAATAAAGCTGGCATACTCCCGCAGGAACAGAGTGCGGCCCACATGATCGCCCAGCTCATAGTGATTTTTCTGAAAGGAGATACAGTCCGGGGCGATGCTGTCCCGGAAGTCATGCCCTTTGCGTATGGTGTCCTCCAAATCGAAGCGGAATAGCTGCTCCTCGCCGGGACGATAGAAGTCGTGCAGAAGCCGCAGGCGGTCATTGACCGTGATCTCCCGGACACTGGAGGACATACGGGAAAGTCCCGTGGTAAGGTCAGTCCCAACACGAGAGAAGAACGCACGGGCCTCCTCCACGCTTTTCTTCTCCGCCGAAACGGTGATGTACTTTTCCTGAATGAGATTGTTGCTCTCCGCCGCCTTGCCCAAAACAAGCGCGTTATACTCGTTGCGGTAGAGATCACGACGGTCGCCCTGCATAGGCATGAGCAGCGTCCGCCCGAAGTCCTTTTGATTGAGCTGGCGGTTAAAAAGTGTGATCTTTGCCGTGGCTCCGATGGGCAGCGAGTTCAGGAAGGAGCAGTAGGTCATAAAGAGTTCCCGCTGCTTTTCCGGGGAGGCCACGGCGTAATTGACATCAAAAAAGCGCCAAGTTTTTGAAAACTTGCCGCTTACCTGAAACACGCCGTCTTGATAAATGCGTTTGATGGGAATGGATTTCTGGACGCTGCGGGGAACGGAAAAGGCGTCCCGTTCCGCGCTGCGCCGCTGCTTGAAAAAGATCAATGTTTCTTCACCTCGCGTTTCATTGCTTCTTCATAATAGTTTTCCGCCTTCCAGACACGCTTGCCTGACATGATGACCTCTGATTTCAGCCATGCCCACAAAAATTGCTCCAGCGTCAGGCCGTTATACTGAAAAAAGCCCGCAGCGGCCACGGGAGCCGCGCCGACGATGCACACCCAGCTCACCGTTTCCCGGTCCAACACTTGACTCAGGGTGAAATACAGCGCCACAGCAACGCCCACCGCCAAAACGGAGCAGACAAATTGCCGCACGGACAGGCCGAAAAAGAGTGTTTCGCGGTACGCGCGAATCTCCTTGTTGATTTTGATTTCCATAAGCAATTACCTTAAGATTCACTTTACGTTTCATGTTGTACATATATAGAATGGGCAGCTCCAAATGAAGCTGCCCGTCAGAAGAAAACTATGCAATTATAACTTGCTATTAGGTTGTACCTTCCGGAACATCTTTAGGATATTTTCTTGGGTTTGTCACCCATGTGAACAGAATTGCACCACATTCAGCGCAAATAAGATAATGTATTGGCTCTTGGTTTTCTAGGAAGCCTGACGCACCAGACAATCTGGAATTGCCACTTTGGTAACCATACCTGAAATCATTTCCACCACAATATTGACAGGTATCAATTTTAACTTTACCTATATTCATCTTATTACCCTCCTTGAATGTTGATTATGAATTTATTATACCATGTTGAGAAAAAAACTACAACAGCAGTAGTTTCTACAATCATCGAAAGCAAGCGATTAACAATAGATTTGTATATTGGCTGCTATTTACAGCCCCAGCATTTCCTTTGCAATATGGTCAGCAGACTTCACCAAGCCCACCAGCACCAGCAGGTTGAATATGACCTCGCCCAAATAGCTCCACACCTGCGTCACCACAGATGCGCTGCTATCCACCACCGGCGTACCGCTGGCGGAAAAAGCCGAAAAGATGATGCAGGCCAGAACGATTACCGCACCCTCCATGCACACACCCACATAACTCCGCAGAAACGCCTTGCCGAAATGGGAAGTCCCCTCTCCGGCAAAGGATGCCAGTGCCACTGGGGATAGTGCGGCATACATATAAATCTTAAAAAAGCGCCCATAAACGGTGAGGATCATAATGAAGGCCAGCACCGTAATAAAAAGGCTTCCCAGCAGCGTCACCAGCCAAAGGGGGATGCTTGCCAAAAAGCCCACATCTCCGATGGCGTCCGCGATCTCCTGCGGCAGCGCCACGGATGCGCCGGTCAAGCCACCAACGCTGCCCGCCGCCGTTGCCACAATGCCGCTGCACACATCAAATATATTTACCAGCAGGTCCATACCATAGGTGATACCCAGCTTTGCCAGCACAAAGTAGATAAAGTGCCGCATCAAATGCTCCGGCCTTTGAAAGTCCCGAAAGCCGGAGGCGCTGCGAAAGATACCGATGGCAAAGAACAGCACCAGCAGCCCGTAGCCGATGGCCTGCATCCCGCCGTTGATGGTCACAATGGTCTGCCAGATGGTGCCGTCTTTGAAGGTCTGGGGCGATTCCGTCAGCAGTGACCACATTTCCGTCATTTTACTGTTCCAGACGCCAAAGGCGTTGGTCAGGTTTTCTACGATCCAGTTATTATCCAAATGAAGATCCCCCATTAAACAAGGGAGCCGTGGACGGTAAACATCCACGGCTCTCTTTAAATTGTAATTGCTTCGCTTGTAATCTCAAATTTGTCATTTTTCAATTTTTCTTCTCTCCACTTCACATTTTGATATCCCGCATCGCGGGCACAAGCTGCAATTTCCTCACGGAAGGAATCTTGCAGTCTCATGCCAAATGTAATTCCTGTTAGCCATTCTTTCGGGTACTCAAAAAAGTATCCTCTGGTATTGATACCAGCACCAAATCTGCACTCGCTGTCCCACGGATAACATAACAAAATGCGGTATTCCTGCTCGTATTCCCAACACTTGGGCTTTGAAAGGAGTGCGTCGCATATATTGTAATCATTTGTCGCTTTTCCATCTTCAAAGATAATTGGAGCACGCTGGTGTTCGTAATTTACTTCTCCGGCAACAGGATATAAACCGAATTTATCGTCTGGTATGTCCACGCTCCATTTCACTTCTTTCAGAAAATCATCTGAATTGTCTGGAAAGTTAAACTCAAAACAAATGCCCTTATGTTGGTTTGCATAGTGTGCCCACATAAGTTGATGATCTTTTGCTTTTGACATACTTAACATCAGTGAATATTCCAAGGTAATACCAAAAGACATCGTTTCTAAAATACGCTTTCCCCTTGGGCTATTCCAATCCTTAATGCCAGATGCTTCTTGAACAATGTTTTTTATCTTTTCCAAATCAGGGTTTACTATCTCTCCATTTTCCTTAAATTGGTAAGGTATGATTGCTTCTAACGGGTCATTAAGGCTGGCGGGATGAACGAATCTTAGAATTGCATTTTGAAGATTCTCCAACATGCCAGAATACAGTTTCGTTTCATCTTTTTGATCCAGCGCTGGAATATATCTGTACAATTTCATTGAAATCCCTCCCCCTCTGACTATATCACTCCGGTTATATAATTTCAATCTTCTCTGCGGGTCGAGAAGGTTAAATTGCACCAATCACGGTGAGGATTTCTTTGGCAAAGGCAATCATCAAACCACCAAACAGGCAGAGGAAGCCCTGCGTTCTCTGGCTGGCATCGTGGGACTGGATCGACATACCCATCTGCACGATGCCCCAGCCGAGAATGATCACGCCCAGCGCCTTGATGATGCTGAAGATAAAATCGGAAAGGTTATTTACAATGTCCAGCGGATCGCCGCCCGCCGCCATCGCAGGCGTAGCGCAGCAAAGACAGAGAACAGCAGCCCCAGCCGCCGTCCAATAGAGCCGCTTCGCCTTATTCGGCTCCGTCGGTTTCCAAAGGTTCTTCTTGTTCAGATTCATGTTCTGTATCCTCCGTGTCAATAAATTCGTAATCGTCCAATGACTTAAACGCATAGGGCAGATCCGGCAGCGCATAATCCGGCGCGCCCTGCGGCTTGTGGATGTATGGCTTTGCCTTGCCGTCCGAGGTCAATTTGATGTTGGGATGGCGCTTAAGGTTATATTTTCGGTCGATCACCGGGGCCTCGCCGCGGATGAATAAAATTGCTTTATTGGTGTCCAATTTTTGCACTTCATCAATGGTCATCAGGTCACGGCCCGTCTGTTGGTAGTTCGTGGTGCTGGAGCCGTTCCGCCCCTTGGTCAGTCCCCGTGTGCGGGTAGCCAGTGTCTCCCGCCCCAGCAGCTTTACGATAAACTCCAGCGAAGCGGGCTCGTTGCCGCCGCCAAGGAATAAAAGCGTGTCGCAGTTGCCGATGATGCTCTCGTGTTCCTTTTCGTACAGCGCCTTGATCTGCTGCACATTCTGCACGATGATGTTCAAGCCAATGTTGTAGCTGCGGCAGGTAGCCAGAATTTTCGGGTAGCTCTCCGGCTGCGCGACATTGGCCCATTCGTCCTGAAGCACCCGCACGGGAACAGGCAGCCGCCCGTTGTATTTCAGATCCGCGCGGCGGTAAAGCTCCTGAAAGCATTGGGTATAGAGCATACCAACAAGGTAGTTCATGCTGCTGTCGTTGACGGGGATGACGCAGAAGATGGCGCGTTTGCGCTCGCCGAGACTGCCGAAGTCCATCTCGTCCATTGAGGTCATGGCGGCGTACTGCGGAATATTGAAGGCCGCCAGCCGGACGGCAGCCGTCACAAGAATGGATTTTGCGGTCTTACCGGCCGCTTGCTTGAAAACCTTATACTGCTTAACGGCGACATGGGCGGGCTGCTCCTCCTCCAATGCCCGGAACAGCATATCCAGCGGACTGCGGTACTGCTCGTCCTCCTCCCGCACATCGGCAAAATTCATCATGTAGATCATGGTCTCAAAGTTCTGCTCATCCTGTGGCGCTTCATGGATGAGGTAGAGCATGAGTGCGGAATCCAGCGCAACCTCAGCCTTTTCCCAGAAGGGGTCATTGCTGGAGGCGTTACGGGGCGTAGTGTTTTTGATAAGATTGTCGATGAGGGACAGCACATCCTTTTCCTCCCGCACATAGACGAAGGGATTGTAGCAGTCGGACTGTTCGGGGTCGATGAGGTTGAATACCCGCACTTCATAGCCGAGAGACAGAAGAAGGCCCCCCGCAGCCTTCAGCAGTTCCCCTTTGGGATCGGTGACCAAATAGGAGCAATTGGCCGAATATAGGCCCGGTTTACAAAAGTAGCGGGTCTTGCCGCTGCCGGAGCCGCCGATGACCAGGATGTTCATGTTGCGCTGGGTGATGTAGCCGTCCATGCCCAGCCGGACGCGCTGGGTCAAAATGATGTTGGCGTCCTTATGCCGGTGATCCATATACTTCCGGTTCAGTTCCTTGGGATTGCCCCATTTAGCGCTGCCGTATTCCTCGCCCGGTCGTCGGTTCTCCCGGCTGGAGTAGTAAAGCGCAATGCCACAGCCATAGAGCAGCAGGCTCCCCAGCATACATTTCAGTGTGTAGGGCGTCCAGCCTATGGAAAAGGGGCGCTCCAGCGCTTGGCTGAAACGCCCCATCCATTGAAAGAGGTTCATACCGTCCTCGTAGGCATAGGCGGCGATTGCCGCCAGCCAGAGGACCAACGGGGAAAGCGCCGCCCACACAGGAGCGGCGCTGCGCAAGTCATTCTGCCGCAAGGCTTAGTACCCCGTCTTGGGCAGCTTCACCGTTGTTTTGGTGTAGACGGTAGTGAGCCAGCGGGACACCGCCTGAATCCACTGCCCATTGTAAAGGCCACCCACATCCGCCACATTCACAACGCTGGCATTGTTGGCAAGACCGCTGCGGGCAGTGGCGTAGATATAAGGCGTTTCTACCTGTGCAAAGCCCGCCTTTACATTTCCGAACACGAACATGACTTCGGTAACACGCTCATTGGCGGCAAGGCCGAGGACAGCGGGGCGGGCGTCCAATACGTAAACCTTGCTTGTACTCAGGTTGTCCGCCAAAGTGCGGTAGTCCCCGGAGAGGTTGGTCTTATAGACCACCTTGTAGGAAAGCGGCTGATTGTAGCTGCCGGTGACGATTTTGCTCAGCGCCACCTGCGCGGGAAGCTGATCGCGCCAATAGAAGGAGTCGAGGGCAACGTTGGAACTGTTCTTGATGTCGGAAAACACATAGCGGATGGGCTGACCGGGGACAGCCTGCACAGGGCCGGTTTTCTTAATGGATACGCCGGTGGAAACGCTGGTATTCTGCACTTCAAAGGTGATGATCTGTCCGTTGAATTCCAGATAGGCGGTCATCACTGTGGGGTTGATGGAGTAATTCGCAGGCGCTTTGATCTCACGGACGGTATAGCGGGACAGGGGCAGCGTCTTGGATACGGCGCGTCCGTTGCGGTCGGACTTGATGGTGTCCACCACATTACCCGCCTTGTCGTAGATCTCAAACACCGCACCCTCCAGCAGCGTCCCGGCAGGCAGGCCGTTGGTGGCGTTATCGTCTGCGGATTTCTTGATGATCTGGATCTGGCCGCACTCCGCAGTATTGCTCCACTCGATTTCTGTGGTGGAGCCGTAGCGGACATAGATTGTTTTCAGTTCAGGATCAAGCACATAACCGTCTGCTGCCTTGATCTCACGCAGATAGTAGCGGCCATCCTCCAGCCCTTCATCGGCATAGAGATAGCCGTCCTGATCGGTGACATATTCACCGATGGGGTTGTGATTGCTGTCGTACAGCAGGAACACCGCACCGTAAATGCCCTTGCCTGTTGCCTTGTCCACCTTGTGAAGCAAAATGCGGGAGGATTTGTGGTTGGTGATCTCCAGCGTGGCCGTCTGGCCGTCCTTGATCTCAATGCGGTGGGGCGTGGAATCCAGCAGGTAGCCGGACGCAGCCTTCAGCTCCGTCACGGTGTACCAGCCGCGCTCCAGTTCAGGAAGCTGAATGACGCCGTTACGATCTGTGGTGTAGCTGCCGATGATCTCGCCGTTCATCTTGCGGACTTCAAACTGAACGCCAGAGATGCGCTTGCCGCTGTCCTCATCGCTCTTGATGAGGATAAGCCCACCGATGGGTCGATTGGTAAAGGTGAGCGTCTGCGTGTCGTTGGCATTGACCACCACGGCCTGCGGGGTGCTGTCCAGCACATAGCCGGGGATCGTTGCGGTTTCCGTCACCACATAGGTATCGGGAGCCAGCCCGGAGAGAATGATTTTTCCGTTCTCATCGGTGTAATAGAGTCCGTTGGAGCTGATCTGTCCCTCAGCGTCCGCAACAAACTGGCCGGAGGATGTAGTGACAGTAAAAGTCACGCCTTTCAGCGCCTTGCCGGTCACAGCGTCCTTTTTTACAATGATGAGAGAGCCTTTCGGCGCGTTGCGGAACTCCAGCGTAACCGTCTGGCCCGCCTTGATGGTGGCCGTCTGTGGCGTATCATCCAGAACATAGCCTGCCTTGGCACGGGTCTCTTTCACAACGAGGGTCGTGCCGGGGGTGATGCCGCTGACCGTAAAGCTGCCTGCGCTGTCTGTCACGAATTTGCCGTTGGCATCGCCCACCACCGTTCCGTCTGCGGTCGTCACCATAAATTCCACATCAGAAAGGGGCTTGTGGGTCGCGCTGTCGATCTTTTTCACCAACAAGCTGCCTTTGGGATTGTTCCCGAAGTAGAGCTGGACCACATCCTGCTGCTTGCCGCTGATGTACGCTGTCTGCGGCGCAGTGTCGATCACATGGCCGCTGTCACTGGAGAGTTCTTCGACGATATAAGTGCCTTCTTTCAGCCCCGTCACGGTGAAGCTGCCATTGGCGGAAGTCTTGTAGGTGCCGATGACCGTACCGCCTGTGCCGGAGGTGCCGCTGAGGTACTTCACCTGAAACACAGCTCCCTGCACCGCTGCGCCCGTCACGCTGTCGTACTTCCACACGACGAGGGCAGAAAGCGGAATATTTTCAAAGGTCAGCACTTTACCGGTGCCGGACTTGATGTAGACCTCCTGCGTGGCCTCTTTGATGGCGTACCCTGTGGGCGGCTCCTGCTCCGTTACCTTGTACCAGCCGTCCCGCAAACCGGTGAGCTGGAACTGACCGTTCTCGCCGGTGTAGTAGATGCCGAGGTCGTTGATCTCGCCGCTGCCGGTATGGTTGCTGGCGTAGGTAACATGGAATTTCGCGCCCTGCAAGGGGTCTCCCGTCACGCTGTCCACCTTTTTGACGGTCAGTGCGGGCTTCTGATGATTTTCAAAATAAACGGTGTGGTTGCGGTTGGGATAAAGCGTAGCCAACTGTGCAGGCGCATCTAACAGATACGGGGACGGCACGGACTTTTCCGAGATTTCGTACACGCCGGGGAGCAGGTTCTTCAGCTCCGCCTTGCCCTCGCTGTCTGTCTTGATCTGATCGACGCTGTGGCCGTCTGCGGCGCGGACTTCAAACACGGTGTTCGCAATCGGCTCGCCGGTGTCGGCGTCGTGCTTGTAGACGGTCAGGTTGGGGCGGCGTTGATTTTGCAGGACTTTTGTGCTCGTTTTTCCTGCAAACAGCGCAACATGATATTCTCGCAGGTCGAGGATATGGTCGCTCACGGTGGAGATCTCCTTGAGCGACCAAACGCCGGGTGTCAGGCCCTCCCACAGAATTTCTCCTGCCGCATTGGTCGTGCGGTCGAGGTAGTGTGCGCCGTCCTCGATCTTTGATAGACGGAACGACACGCCCGCAAGCGGCGTACCGTCCGTGCTCAGCTTCTTCAGATAAAGCGAGGGCAGCACCGAATTGGTGAATACAAATTCGGCGTTCTCATTGGGCTTCAGCTCAATGATGCGCTGAGCGTCATCAATAACATAGCCCGCGCAGGCTTTTTCCGTCACCACATAGGCGCCGGTGGGCAGCTTGGAGAGGTCGATCTCGCCGCGCTCATTCGTCAGCAGCTCCGTGGGACCATAGCTGCCATCGACCTTTTTCAGCTCGAACTTCGCGTTGGCAATCGGCTTGGAAAGGTCGGCGCTATCCACCTTTGTCAGCGTCAGACCCGGCTTGAGGTCATTGAAGAATACCAGCGTTCGGATGCCGTCGCTCGCCTTCAACTCGATTTGCTGCGGCGTGGTGCAAGCAATGTGTGTATCCGGCCCCTGCACCTCTTTGACAAGGTAGGTGCCGGTGGCAGCGTTGGGGAGCAGGATCTCTCCCTGCATATCGGTGACATAGCGCCCGATGGAAACGCCGTCGTGCCATACCTCAAAGGTGACGCTGTCGAGGACGGTGTGCGTCGTGCGGTCGTACTTTGTGATGCGAAGCCCCGGCAGCTCCTTATTGATGAAGCTGACGCTTGCCGTTTCGCCCGCTGTGACGCTGACGGTCTTGACTGTCTCGCCGTCGAACTGCCAGCCCTCGATGCCCGCGATCTCGCGCACCTCGTAGGCCGCAGGGCGCAGCTCGTTGAAGATCGCAGCGCCGCCCGCGCCGGTCTTTTTGGTGTAGGTCGTGCCGCTCGCAATATCCTTGACCTGCACCGTCACGCCAGGAAGTGCCTCGCCGGTGTCGCTGCTCTTCTCCACGCGCAGATTGCCGTAGGGGGCATTTTCGTATGTGACAACGGCGGTCTTGCCATGCAGAACGGTGACATGCTGCATCGGCTGCGCGGAGAGCGTGTGCCATTTCGGAGGGGTGATTTCCTCGACCGTGTAATGCCCCACGATGTCAACGGGGATCGTCACGGTGCCGTCCGGGCCGGATGAAAAGCTGCCGAGCACCGTGCCGTTGGGATTTGTGACCTTGAAGATCGCGCCCTCCAGCGGCGCGTTTGTGCCTTCCTCGACCTTCACGATCCTCAAGGCTGTCTGCTCGTTTGATACCTCCGGCGCTGCGGCGGCGCTGAAATTGCTGATAGCCGAGCCAACGATGGGGATATTGGGATCGGTGTCGAGCATATAGTTCTGCACATTGCCATAGCGGTCCTTTTCTGCACAGACAGCGTAGAAGATGGCATACTGCACAACAGTTGCCGAAAGATTGAGCTGGACGCTGCCCGTCTTACCCTCGACGCTCGCTGCCGGATAAAGAACCTTGATCTTGCCCTGAAAGCCGATCTCACCGGCAGTCGTGAGCGCGACGGTCGCGGTCTCCCTGTCTTGCAGGTCAACGATCTTGGCTCCTGCCGGTACGCTGCCCGCAAGCGTCACAGCGGCCTTCTGCCCGACGGGCCATGTCTCCGTCGTAACGGTGAAGATCTGCTGATAGTATCTCTCGCCATTGATGGTAACGGGGTATGCGCTCGCGCGGTCGGGCTGCGCGGTCAGCTTGGGCGAGATCATCACATTCCAGAGCATCCCGCGGTAGTAGATGTCCTGCGTCGCCTTGAGCACGCGCTGTGCCGCTTCCTTGTCCGCACCGGTCAGCGCGGGGTTGATGCCGAGCTTGTTGATCGACCAGCTCCCGCGCAGGATGTAGCACCAAAGCGCGGTCTTGGTCGCGTAGTAGGCTTCCTCCACGCTCTTGAGACCGAGAGCTTGTACCTCCACGTGCGGGTAGCCGTTGGACACGATGCCGCACACCTTCGGATCGCTCACCGTCTCCGAGCAGTTGTAGCGGATGCCGGTCCCCTCCGGCACGAGAGCCGGCACACCGTAGAGGTTGGGATCGACACAGTAGGCAGGGATCTCCGAGGTGCTGCCGTCAAGGACGGAGGTATAGCGGTAGTAGGTGTAGTGCTGCGTCCTGACCGTGCCGTTCATCGTCAGCCAGTTCAAATCTTTATTTTTGGCATAGACGGATACCTCGCGCATGGCCTCCTCCAGCGTGGGCGCAGCCAGCGCGCTTGTCGGCAGCAGGCCGATCAACAGCAGCACGGCAAGGAGCATGGTCATCATTCGTTTCTTCAAAATATGTTCCTCCTTTTTTCAATGGAAAAGCCGCCTCTTTTCGAGACGGCTTTTGGTGTTTGAATATGGACCCTTATAGGGATTGGATCAGATAGCGCGTGTGTTGAAAGACGCCGTTTTCGTACACATCCCACGCCTCGACCGCGTATTGGCTGATGGGGCGGGAGCGGAACAGCTTTTCGATCTCGCTCTCGCGCCACGGCCAGAAATTGCCGACTGCAACATCGCTGTCGATGCGCAGCTTCACGCTGGCGTAGGGACTGCCGCCGTTCCATGCGGCGCTGTCGCTGCCGATGAGGTTGTAGAGCGTGTAGAGCATACGGCGCGTCTCGTAGAGATTGCGGAGCAGGAGCGTATCGCTGTCCTCATTTCGGAAGTGCCGCGCGTCGGGCGCGGGCAGCTCCGCTTTGGGAAACCTGCTCCAGTCACAGGTGGCGGCAGGCAGCTCGCCCACGGGACCGGACGAGAACAGATTTGCGTTCCAGCGGCTCACATCGGTAATGGTGTAGTTCGTACCGTCGTCGCAGCGGATCACATCGCCTGCCTGCGGCACATACTGCGAGCCGTCCGTCGGCAGCGTGACGGTTTTAGCCGCGCTCGTCCGTGCCGGTGCCTCGCCGGTGTAGGGCTTGCCTGTCTCAATTTGGACGCTCCCATCTGCGGCGTTCCAGTAGACATTGAAGCCGACCGCTTTTCCGACATCGCGGAGCTGCATAAAATTGTTGTCGTGGATGGCGTAGGCTTCGACCTGCACCTCTTTGCCGTCCACAAAAATACGGTTGGTGCTGTGCTCCGCCATAATGCCCGCGGCATAGGCGGTGGTGCCGCTAAAAACGAGTGCGCCGAGGACAAAGCCTGTGATGAAATTTGCGTGTTTCATGGTGTCAGCCTCCTATAAAATTTGATCTATGTCCATTCTAAAAGAGGCTGAAAACCGTGTCAAATTTTCGCACGAGCCTGCACGATCCAGCGGCAGCTCGGCTGGTCGCGGACGCAGGTGACGAGGGTGACGATGTTCTCCGCGCTGTCGTTCAGCACGCTCATATCATCCACACTCACCTTGTAGGCGGCATACACCTCATAGCTGCGGGTGCCGAGCTTGGTCGTTAGCATGATGGTGTCCCCAATGTCAAGGGTATGGATCTTTCCGAAGTGGTTATTGACGCCGCGATTGTGACCGGCAATCGCCACGTTTCCGTCCCAAATGGAGGTGTTGGCAAAATGCCCCGCGCCCCTGCGGAGCGTGTCGCTGTCCGTGCCTTGATAGACCTTGACGGACAGATCAAGCGCAGGGATCTTCAGCGTAGCAAGATAGCCGCCGCTGTAATAGAGGTCTTTTGTGACTGCCGTGTACTTAGTCTGCGTGTAGGAGCCGGTGGTCCCGCCGGTGCTGCCGGAAGTAGAGGGCGGCAGGACGGTCACACCGCCTGTGCCGCTGGTCGTTCCCGTGACTGAACCGCTCACAAGGTTTGGCGTCAGCAGTTCTCCGGCGTTCAGGGTGTAGGAGGTGGGAGAGCCGAAGGCAGGCGGGATGTAGGCGGCGTTTTTGCTCCGGTCGGTGTTTGCAGGCTTATCCATCGTGACATAAATGGTATCGTCCGAAGTGGGGCGTCCGAACAGTCCTGCGTCCGGGCCGTCAAAGTGATACTCCAATGCCGATGCAGGCATGGAAAAAGCCGCCAGCATACAGCAGGCGGCCAGCAGCGTGGTCAGATATTTTTTCATGCGGCGTACCCTCTTTTCTTATTGATGTAGTGGCGATAGCCCTTATAACCAGCATAGCCGCATCCACCCAGCGCCGCAGCGCCCACGGGGAGCAGCAGCCACAGCCAGTTAAAATCAACGCCGCTCTTTGCCGATGCCGCAGCACCGACGCTGGAAAAAACGGCAGTATAGACCACCGTATCACAGCTTGTGCGGGTGACGTCACCCTTATAATCCGCCGTGACGGTGTAGCCGGTGGCGTATTTGCTGGTGGCGGTGCCGGTGTAGCTTGCCACGGCGGTGTAGCGGATGGGAATGTCATAGCCGTCCGTGGGATCGACCGCCGCCTCCTGCCAGCTCACATCGGCAAGTGTCAGGGTGCGGCCATTTTCATTTACAGACTTGGGAACAAGGGACACATCCGCGTCTGAGAGGTTGGGATAGGTGCGCTCCGCTGTCACCGTGCGGCTGCTGGTCCCGTAGCCCGCTGCCTCCACCTGAATGGTGGTGTGGTCAAGGGACAGGACGCCCTCATAGCCGTCCTCGGTCTTGACCTCCAGCTTCGGCTCCAGCATTTTCAGAATTTCCGCCATGTCCTTGGTCTTGCTCTCCAGTGTGACCACCTCGATATGCTCCCGCGTGTCCGTTTCTGTCTGGTCGTTTTTCAGCAAATCAAGGAGCGTATAGGTGTGGCCCTCACGCTCAAAGTCAGCGGTGGGGATCGTGGCGGGATCGTCCTTTGCGGTCAGGTAGTAGACCTTTTCTAATCGGTACACACCGTTTTCCTCGCTGGCTCTGACCTCGGCGGGATAGGCGGAAATGCCGGGTAGCGTATCTGCGGCAGAGATCATTGTGGATACCGTATCGGCTTCTGTCATGGGCTCTGCGGCCAGCGCCGCAACGCTCATGCTGCACAGCATCAGCGCCGCGCAGAGTGCAAACGCAACTTTCTTTTTCACGCTTCGTCCTCCTTCTTCAGCGAACGGGCCGATTCTGTTCCGGCTGCTTGCGCTCCTGCGGAGAGATCTCACGCTGAATGTCGTTTTGCAGCTTGCGGAAATATTTTTGCAGGCTGTCCACCACGCCGCGGCGATCCTGCACCTCCATGCCGTCAAAGACCTGTCCCACGCGGCACACATCGGGCTGCGGGGCCTCCACGCCGAAATTGCGGCAGAGCATATAGCTGACGCTCTCGGCGTCCATGGCGCAGTCCTCGCGGGTATAGTAGGGATAGCGTCCGTGGTCATGGATACCGGCGTGGACGATCTCGCGGGAGAGCGCCGCAAAGATCTTACTGTCGATCAGGCGGCTGGATACCGTAATGCTCTGCGTCTTAGGATCATAAACGGCGTCCTGATACATGGTGCTGCTGGTGACCACGGGAACGGGGGAGCTGTCCAGCAATCGGCGCAGGGCGGCGTCCATTTCCGGTGTATTGTCTTTCAGGCTCAGCGCCGGAACACCGGCCTTGCCGTGGGTCTGGGAAATGTCGAACACGCGCCCGATCTTATAGCCGTGATACTCCCTTCCGTCCTTCACATAGGTGTCTGACACACGGACCTTCATGCCGTTCTCATCGCGGTTAACGCTGCGCCCCAGCCGGTTCCACACCTCCAGACTGTTGATGTAGGTGATCTCCGGGTTCTGTGCCATCGCCAGCATCACATTGGATGCGCTGTATCGCGGGTTGATGGCCTGCGTATCCAGATAATGCAGATATGCGCCGGGTTCGCTGGTGACGTGCATGACCGCATCGTCGGAAAGCTGCCCCAATTCCTCGCGCTCCGCTGTTTTCTTTGCCTTCCAGTCCTCGTCCCTCTGCTGCTTCTGCTGGATCAAATCGTCTAACTTTGCCATGTTCGTTTCTCCTTCTCAAAATCAATTTATTCCCGCGTAGGTATAGCCTTTTGAATGGCCTCCCGCACGGTGTCCTTAGTGGGAGCTGTGCCGTCCCGTTCTGCCGCGGCTTGCAGCGCCATCAGGCGGCTGCGGACAGAGGGGCGGGCATCAGCCTTCTCCGCAGCCGGTTCCGTAGACGCTCTCGCACCAGTCCCGCGCTCGGTCAAGCTGTTCTCGGACGGAGCGCGGGCGTTCTCTTTTTTTGCGGCAATATCCTCCTTCACCGGGGCGGGATAGCCCATGCGTTCAAAAATGCGGTTGATCTGCTTGGCGTCCTTGGCTTTTGCCATAATTTCTACCGTCCCGGTCTTTTCCACCTTATTGACGATGGGGTAAAACAGGACGCCGTAGCGTTTGGCTTCCATCTGAAAGCCCTTCAAGTCCTCCTGCTTGACGGAAAAGATCGTCAACTCCTCGCCGTCATGGATCAGGCGCTTGAGGTTGGTTTTACCGGCGAGCTTCTGATTGTCGTTGGCAAGGGCAATCAACAGGGCGGCAAGATTTTTCGCCCCCAGCCCTGCCAGCTTAAGGGCACTCTCGGTGATCTGGATGCCCTCACGCACCATCAGGTCAGCGGTTTCACCGTTGGTACTCATGCTCGTGTTCCTCCTTGTTCTTTAGATTTTTCTGCCGTTCAGCCTGCGCCTGCTGGCACTGCTGGGATACCCTCGGAATGTCCGATTGTATCCTGCGGCACAGACGCAGCTCCCCGCGCTTTTCCCGCAGGGCGGCAGTCTGCTGTTGGATCTCCGCGCTGTACTTGGCTTGTGCTTCTTCATCGTTGGTGTTCCTCCTTTCCTGATAAAGTGGTTTTCTCTGCTCCTCTAACAAGCGAATGTCCCACTCCAGCAAACGGATGCGCTGCTCCAGCTCCGTTTCGGTAGTGATTCCGCTTGATAAAAGGTATTTGAATTGCTGCTCATACCGCTCCAAATGAATGACCTCCCGCTTGACGGAAAAGGGCAGCTTGGGCGGCAGCTTTTTCCGCCTGCCCCCACGCAGCAGATAGAGGTAGCGGAGGTATAGTGCGTAAAATCCTGTAATTTTCTTTTTTCGGGTGGTATTCAGCTTACCTTTCGCGCGATAGCGCTTGACCGTACAGACGGTATGGATAACAACAGGCGCGGCCATACCGCCGCGCCGCTGTCGGGAAAGCCGCTGCAAAATATCTGCTTCGGTATAACCCTCGCCCAAACTGTCCAACCGGATTGCCCGTTTTGTGCCGCGTGGTTTGACGGTGGTGTATTTTCGATTGGGGCCGCGGCGCACCTCATAGCCGTTTTTTCGCAGCAGCATGAGAAAGGTATCGTAGGTGTAGGCTTGGTGGATGATGGCGTCAATGTCGGCGCGGATGATGCCGCGCACGGTAGGCTTGCCGCCCTGCTCCGCCTTCCACTCAGCGTAATGCTTGCCCTTGCCCTGCGGGGTGATGACGGATAAATCATTCTCCCGGCATAGCGCGTCCGAAGTACCGCGCACATCGTTGTAATAACTCTCTGGGCTGGAATGATACTTGTGGCCGTCCGTGCGGGAGACAGAATTGACCACGATGTGATTATGGGGATGGGCCTTGTCCAAATGTGTCCCGATGACGGCTTCAAAATCCTCACCGAATAATCGCCGCGCAAACTCGCACCCGATCTCATGGGCCTGCTCCGGCGTCACCTCGCCAGGAGCAAAGGATTGGATGAAGTGGTAGCCGAGAACGCCGCCCGTCTTTTTGTATTTCTTTTTCGTTTTCTGCATGGCAGCAAAGGCGGTTTCGGCAGACCGGCAGTTCAGCGTGGTCACAAAGCGCACGGTATCGGTTTTCTCCGGGTCAGCGGTGTAGACGATCCGCTCGTCCAGCTCGGTCTTTTCCCCATTGACGGCGTACTTCACGCGGTCGTCCAGCCTTGCGCGGATGGCGAATACCTTGGTGTATGCCATGTCACAGCCGCTCCGCGATGTTCCAGATTGTTTCCTGCGCCGCCGTGATCGCGGCGATGTCCTCACCGCTGGCAAAGCCGCGGGCGTTGACTGTGCGGGCAATCTGATTGATGTTGTTGCCGATGGCGGCAAGTTGGCGGCGAATCTCGGCGTATTCGTTGGGTGGCCTTGGCCGCATTTTTTCACCGGCGATCAATGCCCGAAGATAGACCTCCGTAGGGAAACCGGAAATTGCCACCTGCTCCTTTAGGTGCCGGTGTTCCGCTTCGTTCAATCGGAGAAGAATAGAGATAGATCGTTTTCTGATAATAGATTCCTCCTTGAAATAGGATGGGGTCTTAGGGGACTTACTCCCCTAACAAGCGCATTTGGATAGCCAAATGCTATGCTTGCGACTGCAAAGCAGCCGCAGGCCGCTTGCAGTCCTAACCCAGCCGAAAAAGAAAATCAGCGTGCGTCACCGCCACGGGTTCTTACCCTGCCGCTGATCCCTTTCACAAGCTGGAGCTGGTCGTTGTAGTCCTTTCCGCGGCGGGGTGGGTTGTCAATGACCTCATACTCGGAAAGTCTCTTTTGTATGGCTGCCGATGCCGCCCGTCCCGGTTCATCGTTGTCCAGACACAGCACGATCCGTTTCACGCCGGGGTTATCCTTCAGGTATTGCTCCAACGCTGCGGGGAATCGGATGGAGCCATCCTTCCGTGGCTGATAGATGCCGGAGAGGGACAGCGTATTGGCGGCGCGCCAATCCTGCCCCCGCAGCTTCAGCAGCGTCAGGTAAGAAAGGGCGTCAATGGCAGCTTCAAATACACAGAGGGTTTTGCCACCGGCGCGGAGGGGAACGGCAAAGGAAAACCGCTTATCACTGCCGGGGACTTCACCGGCAAAGGTGGTATCCGAAAGAGTTCCGCGCAGCGCACCATAGGCAGGCTTTCCATGTTCATAACCCACGAATACGCAGTTATGACGCTCGGCATCCTCGTAAAGCTGCCCGTGCTTGATGCAGTGGTTGATGATCTCCGCATCAATGCCCCGGCTCCGCAGATATGCAAAAACACGCCGATTGTCGGCGTGTTTGGGTGGCAGGATAAATTCAGTTTTCAGAAGCGGTGCAGTACGCATTGGCGTGGGCGGCACACGAGGCAATTCTCCAAGGATGCGCTGAACGGCATCCAGAAAGGAAAGTCCCTCCACGCGGGTCAGATAGTCCAGCGCATTCGTGCCGCCGATGTTCCGCGACCACCAGCACCATTTCCCGTTGGAGATTTTCAGGGAATCGTGGGTGCGGGTAGTGTAGGTGTTCCCGCCGATATGGACCAGCTCCTCCGGATCAAAGCGGCGCAGGTAGGTCAGCAGGTCCATCTCGCGGGCGGTGGCGATCTGGTCTTTTGATAGATAGGGCACAGTGTTCATCTCCTGGAGACATGAAAAAAGCGCAAGCATTTCTGCCTGCGCTTTAGACTTATTAAGTTCCATTTCTGAGTATTTCAAGATATGCTTCGTAAGAAAACACACGATTTCGTGCTGCATTTGTCGTTTCACGCAGGATACCCAACTCCACAAGCGTCTTTACCGCGGTAGAAGTCGTGTTATAGCTGATTTTAAGAGCCTCTGATGTGTGCTTAATATCAATGATAGGATGCTTTTCAAGGTAATCGAACAGCATACGCAGATTATCCTTTTTCCGCTTTGGCTTTGGCAACAAAGCGATATTCTTTTCATGTAGTTTTGAGAGCTTTTCTATAGATTCCACAGCATCTGAGGCTGCGGAATCTACTGCCTCCAAGAAGAATTTTACCCATTGCTCGTAGTTTCCGCTTCTGCGTACCTCGCTGATTCGGTCATAGTATTCCACCTGATTCTTTTTCAGAAAGTAGGACACATAGATAACTGGTTCCTTCAGTAATCCCTGTTCCATCAGATAAAGCAAAATCAGCAATCTGCCGATTCGTCCATTGCCATCCAAAAACGGGTGAATCGTTTCAAATTGATAGTGGATCAAGGCAGCCCGTACCAGAGGATCATAGTCCTGATTTTCGTTGATATACTTTTCCAGATCCGACATAGCAGTCACCATATCTTCCGGATTTGGCGGAATATATCGCGCATCCTTCAAGCCGCAACCGGCAGGGCCAATCCAGTTCTGTGAGCGTCGAAATTCTCCGGGGTTCTTTTCCTGCCCACGGACGCCTTCCAACAAAATAGCATGAGCTTCACGGAAAAGACGGTTACAAATAGGAAGTTCATGAAGCCTTGTAAGGGCATATTGAGCTGCCTTTACATAGTTCACGACATCTGCTGTATCCAAGTTTGCGTTGGTATCAAGCTCAGGGTCAAGGATGTCGTCCAAGGTACATTGTGTTCCTTCCATCTGCGAGGACATGAGCGCCTCTTTGCGGACATACATAGATATAAACAGCTCGGCGTTTGGAATCAATTGGGCAGAAACATCCAACTGCTTCAAACTGCGGCTTGCCTTGACCAGAATTTGAAGCATATCCTCATCGAATTCAAGTCCCGGAACTGGTGGAAGTGGATTAGGACAAAATGACTGATATGAAGTATCTCCCGGCATATTATTGACAAATTTACCTGCTCGGTTCATCTGTTCATGCGCCTCCTTTTGAAAGAAGTTGAAATATACTCTCTACTATACCTGCTTTATTTCAAAAAGACAATCACTTTTTGAAATAAAGTCATTTGTTCCTTTGCCTTATTTCAAAAACGATTTTATCTCTCCGGCGCGTCCTTTTTCACCGCCTTTCGCTCCACACTGCGCTCCGGCTTGGCAAGCTGCTCCATCGCGGCATTGATCACGCAGG
>CAKUEH010000025.1 GCA_934646185.1 uncultured Oscillospiraceae bacterium
GTGGAGCTGCGCACGGCGAAGCCGTCCAAGATTCTGTTTCTATCGCTGGACGCGCTGCTCCGCTGCTGCGCGGAGGACGGCGGAGCGGACTGCACACGGCTGCTGTCCAATCTGCTGGAGGAAATCTCGGAGAAATACTGGGCATTGCAGCGGCATATCCGCCTCCTGTCCATCCCGGACGGGCGGACAAGGCTGGAAGCGTATCTGCGGCAGGAGGCGAAAAAAACAGGCGAGGTCGTCTGCGCCGGCATGACGCGCGAGCAGATGGCCCGGTATCTGGGTATGAACCGCAGCGCGCTTTCGCGCCTGCTCGGCTCTATGCAGCGCGAGGGCCGGATCGCACTCTGTCGGGGAAGCATCCGACTCCTGCGGCAGCGCGAGCCGCGATAAAACATGCCCGCCGGCTGTGCCGGCGGGCATGTCAGTGTGTCAAAACGCATGGCAGCCAAATCGGAGCCATGTAAGAAGGGATCGTGCCGCTTTGCGGCACGCATTTTTCAGCCGTGCGTCTGTGAAAGCGCGGCGCGCAGCCATTTTTTTGCGGACGGCAGCCATGCGTGGTCGTATGCGTGTACGGCGGTCGGGGCGTCGATGGTCTGATCGTCGCTGGTCGCAAGGCCGTGGTCGCCGAAGGGGTACACATGCAGCTCGAACGGGATCTGCGCTGCCGCCAATGCCTGCGCGTACAGGAGGCTGTTCATGACCGGCACGCAGCCGTCTGCCGCCGTGTGCCAGACGAACGCGGGCGGCGTATGGGCCGTTACGAGCTTGTCGCAGGAGAATTTCAGAAGCTCGTCCGGCGTGCGGCTCGTTTTGCCGGTCAGCGCGTTGAAGCTGCCGAGATGCGCCCATGCGGGATCCGCGGTGATCACAGGGTAGCAGAGAACGGACGCCTGCACCGGCTTGCTGTCGGGGAAGACCGCCCGGACTTCCGGATGATCGTATGCATTTGCATAATGCGCCGCCAGATGGCCGCCCGCCGAAAAGCCCATGATCGCGATATGCTCCGTATCGCAATGCCACGTCTCCGCGTTCTGGTAAATCAGCTCCAGCGCCGCCGCGACCTCTCTGAGCTGCGTCGGATATCGGTGCGGCGCAACGGAATAATTCAGCACAAATACATGAAAGCCGTCCGGGAGAAACTGCAATGCGACCGGTTCGGCCTCCCGCTGGCTGCAGAATTCATAGCCGCCGCCGGGGCAGATCAGCAAACACGGTCTGATCTCGTCATCGCGCCCCATCTCCGTCAGATTATCCGGCCGATAGGCTGTAAGCACTGCGTCGCAGCCGTTTTCGCCAAGCGCCGGGAAAAAGTCTTTCAGATGCAGAATTTCATAGTTCATGTGCCGTCCTCCGTGTGCGGTCTTTCCAGCGCACAATGCTTCATCGGTGCGATGCGCGCTGATGCGTGTGAAAACCAAAATCATGTGCCTCTGCTGTCCATCCTAGCATATCTGCCGTCTTTTCGCAATGCATAAATACCGGTCCGGGTCATCCGGGCATTTTCGATCAGGCATTGACAATGATGGTTTTCTATAATATAATTCGCATTATATATTATTTGATATATTATAAGCAGGATCCTCTGCATCCGGAGATGAGATCTGGTGCTTGACTTCTCGTTTGATTTGACGTATAATCCTTGCTAACGAATATTAGTTAGTTAAAAATACGTGGCCGGCCACCCGGCCGATCGGGTATCCGTTGATCAGTGGTCACATGGGAGGGACACATGAAAAAGAGTCTGACACAGAGGCTGGGACTGCTGGGCGTGCTCAGCTTTCTTTCGTATGCGGCGGCAGTGGTTTTCGCGCCGCTGGAGTATCCGGGATATGACTGGATGGCACAGGCCGTCAGCGATCTGAGCGCGGCGGATGCGCCGTCGCTTGCGCTGTGGAACCGGCTGAGCGCGGTTTATAACGCCTGTGAGGTCGTGTGCGCGACGGTCGTCTGCATCGGCATGCAGGGACGAAACCCAAAGCTGCTGCGCACCGGAGTCTATCTGTTTGCCGTCATGGAGTGGATCTCTGCCATCGGCTACCGGATGTTCCCGCTGTCAAGCAGCGGCTATGCGGGCGCGTTTCAGGATATCATGCACATGGCCGTCACTGCGGCGGTCGTGCTGCTGTCCATCGTATCGCTGGCGATCATCATCGCCGCCGGTGTGAAGGACCGGAGCTGCCGCTCCTGCGGCGTATGCGCGGCCATTGCCCTCGGCATGATGCTTGTCGGCGCGGTCGGCATGAAGCTCGTTCCGGCTGCATATTTCGGCGTCGTCGAGCGGTTCAGCGTGTTTGCGGCGACCGGATTCAACGCGGCGCTTGGCATTCATCTGTACGGCACAGACACCGATAAACCTGTTTCTCAAAAGGAGGCATTGCAAAATGACGGATAAGATCTGGCCCCGGCCCGGAGCCAGGCGGATCGTTTACTTAAAATGGGACGAAGCAAAAATCCATCAACGCATCCCCGCCATGCAGGCGGGCAATATCGCGGCATTGGAGCGCAGCGTATGAAGCCTGTTGCGATCGACCCGAAAAGCACGACCCGGGCGGAAGCCTACGCTCTCTGGATGGATGCGCCGAACCCGATGGTGACGTTTTTCAAAACGCTGGACGTCACGCCGCTCGTAACGCTCAGCCGCAGACGAGGGCTGAAATTCAACATGCTGCTGTGCTGGTGCGTCGGCCGTGCGGCCAGCGGGATCAGGGAGTTTTATCTGCTCCCCGTGGGGCGCGAGCTGCTGCAATATGACGATCTTGCGGTAAACACCATTGTGAAAAACAAAACCGGCGAGGTCAGCTCGTGCGACGTGCCGTTTTCAGACAGCCTCGCGCAGTTTAACGCCGATTATCTTCGTCTGACGCGCCAGACCGCGGAGCGCTGTGAAAACCACGATCTGACAGACAGCATGGTCATCGGCACCTCCGCCATTGTGGACACCGAGATCGACGGGGCCGTCGGCATGAACAGCGGCATTTTCAACAATCCGTTTCTCATCTGGGGCAAATACCGCAAGGGCCTTTTCAAGACGACACTGAAGCTGTCGTTCCAGTTTCACCACACCCAGATGGATGGCGCACACGCGGGACGGTTTTTGCAGCGTTTGCAGGAAAGCATCCTTCATCTGAAATCAGAATAAACTTTATCTTTCATTTTTAAGGAGATTTTTTTGAAGCTCACCACTTTATCACCGGAGCGTGTGGCCTGACCGGGAGGTCTGGCAAATTCATTTACATGCCATTCCTCCCGAAGTACCGGACCCAACATCTTCAGAAGGATCAAAATGAACCGCGAAAACAAACGCAGATCCTTTGAAAAAGGATATTACAAGACCCACGCCTGCAGCGACACATTCGTCTGCAAGGTCTGCGGCAGGACTGTCGTCCCGGAAAACGTGGGTTCCGATCACCGCAACCACTGCCCAAACTGCCTGTCGAGCCTGCATGCAGACATCGAACCCGGCGACCGGGAAAGCGACTGCGGCGGCATCATGGAGCCGGTCGCAGTCTGGGTGCGCAGGGGCGGAGAATGGGCCATCATCCACAAGTGCCGCCGCTGCGGCGCGCTCAGCTCCAACCGCGCAGCGGCGGACGACAACCCCATGAAGCTCATGTCCATCGCCCTGAAGCCGCTGTGCGAGCCGCCCTTCCCGCTCGAGCGCATTGAGGAAATGACCGCCTTAATGGGCGGCGACGGACAGCTGCGAAAATAAGAACGGGCAGGCAATCGGACAAAGGAGGTATGCACAATGGAATATGTGCTTGAAGCAAACGCGCTCTGCAAGCGCTACCGTGACTTCACGGCGCTGAACGGGCTGGATATGCGCATCCCGAAGGGGTCGATCTACGGCTTTGTGGGAAGAAACGGCGCGGGCAAGACCACGCTCATCCGTCTCATCTGCGGTCTGCAGGAGCCGACGAGCGGCGGCTTCACGCTTTACGGCGTGAAGAACACAGACGCGAAGATCGGGCGCTGCCGCCGCAGAATGGGCGCGGTGGTGGAAAGCCCCGCGATCTATCCGGATATGACCGCGGAGGAAAACATCCGCCAGCAGTATCTGGTACTGGGGATCACCCCGATGGACGGGGTGCAGGCGCTGCTGCGGCTGGTCGGGCTGGGCGACACCGGAAAGAAAAAGGCCCGGAATTTCTCCCTTGGCATGCGGCAGCGGCTGGGCATTGCCGTGGCGCTGGCCGGAAGCCCGGATCTTCTGGTGCTGGACGAGCCGGTCAACGGGCTCGACCCGCAGGGCATCATTGAAATGCGCGAGCTGATTTTAACGCTCAACCGGGAGCACGGGATCACCGTGCTCATTTCCAGCCATATTCTTGACGAGCTTTCCAGACTTGCCACCCACTACGGCTTTATTGACGATGGACGCATGGTTCGGGAGATGAGCGCGGAGGAGCTGGAAGCGCGGTGCCGCAAGTGCGTCCGCATCGAAGTGAGCGACACGCGGGCGCTGGCCCGCGTGCTGGACAAGATGCACGCCGAATACCGCATTACCGACGATTCCCATGCGGAGATCTACGCCGAGCTCCCGGTCACGGCGCTTGTAACGGCGCTGGCAGAGGAAGCCTGTACAGTGACCAGCATCCGGGAGCAGGACGAAAGTCTGGAGAGCTTCTACATGAACCTGATCGGAGGTGTGCGCCATGCGTAAGCTGCTTCGGGCCAACTTTTCCCGCCTGCGGCACGACCGGGCCTTCTGGCTGCTGTCGGCGCTGATGGCATTCTTCGGCATTTCCATGGCGGTCGTCAACGCGGTCCACGCCCGGCAGGACGGCGAGATCTGGGTGATGGATTACACGCTGTTCATCCATGTCATTCTCGCGCCTATCCTGAACGCGCTTCTGGCCGCGCTGTTCATCGGCAGCGACTATTCCAGCGGTACCATGCGCAACAAGCTCATTGCCGGACACCGGCGCGGCTGGGTATATCTGTCCAATCTGCTGGTCTGCTGCTGCGCTGGGCTCTGCCTGTGTCTGTCCTTTGTGCTTCCGCAGACGGGACTCGGGCTGCTGCTGAAGGGCGAATTGAATACCGCGCCGGCCGCGCTGCTGCTCTACGGCGGGCTGAGCCTTGCAATGATGCTTGCCTTTACGGCGCTATTCACGCTGCTCGCCATGCTGTGCCAGAACAAGACGCATTCGACCGCGGGCTGCATTCTGCTGACCTTCTGCCTGCTGTTCGCGGGCGTCTACATTTCCTCGACGCTGGACGAGCCGGAGTATCTGTCCGCGTATTCCTACACGGAAAACGGCGTGACCGTTGAGGAGCCGGAACAGAAGAATCCCTATTACATCACCGGCACGAAGCGGCAGGTCTATGAATTTCTGCTCGACTTTACGCCGGGCGGACAGGTGATCCAGATCAGCGAGATGGGCGTCGAAAAACCGGCGATGCTCGCGCTGTACGACGGACTTATTCTGCTGATCGCGACCGGCTTCGGGATTATCCTCTTCCGGCGCAGGGATCTAAGATAAGGGAACCCGCGCCGGGATAACGTGCAAAACGATCCCGGCAGGGGACAAAAACGGAAGACTGCACATCCGTGCAGTCTTCCCTGAGTTGTAAAGGAGAATCATGACTATGAAATACAGATCCATACTTGCCGCCATGCTGGCGGCGCTGCTTTTCACGCTGACCGCCTGCGCCGGAATGCCCGCTGCCAGACCGGCGGACGCGCCCGTGCAGACGGAACCGGCTCCCGCCGCACAGCCGGAAGCCGCAGAGCCGGAGCCCGCAGAGGAGGACGCCGTCTGGACACTGTATCCCGCTGAAGTAACAGACGAGTATCTGACCGAGACGGTCGTTTGTCTGCCGGAGCTTGCGCTGAGCAGCCTGGGCTTCACCTTTGACAGCCCATCCGAGCTGACGTCTCAGCAGCTGTATCTGCTGTTTCTGGCATGGTCGGCGCAGGAGGAGCTGGACGCCTGCTATGACGAAGCGGGCGGTACTTATGTCTTTGACGCCGCCATGATCTGCCGGACGCTGGACCGGTATCTGGAGGGATACCGCTTCGCCGCCTCCAACTGCCTGCAGTATGACGCCGGTAAGGACGCGATCGTCACGCCCATGGCGGGCGGCTTCGGCGGATGGCTCGACGTGCAGCTGGAAAACAAGGCGTTCAACGGCAATACGCTCGCCCTGACGGCCCTGCTGGACGGAAGCGTCCGCAAGGTCTACACCGTCACGTTCTATGACGGCGGATACCGCTATCAGTCCGTCCGGCAGCTTTCGCAGCCGGAAGCACGGCCCTGCGTGGGCACGATGCTTCTGAGCGGCGAAGAAAAGGAGGCCTTTGCCGCCGTCACGGATGAAGAGCTCTGTCTGTGGGACGCGGCCTCCGGCGGGCAGCTTCTCGCCGTGGCCCGCTTCCCCTACGCGCTCCCCGGCGCAAAGGACGCGCTGAGGGGCTGCGATCTTACCGACCTTGACGGCGACGGAACCAGTGACCTGACCGCGGATTTTTCCTTTGCCGACGGCAGCACGGCCAGCCTGCTCTGGTTCTATTCGGACGGCGGACTGGTCTATAATGCGGAATTTTCCCTGCTTCCCGGCGACGCGCCCGCCGGGGACGCGGAATAATTGCTCAGGGGCAGAAGACCTTACCGGTCGCCCACAGGCAGGCGCCGCAGGTCGGCGCTTCGCCGTAGACGCAGTCCATCAGGTTTTCCTTCCGATCCTCGCAGCCCCAGCAGATGGTGCAGAACGGGAAATAGAAAATGCGGACGCGCTCCCGGAATTCCGCGTACGCGGGGCTGCGCCAGCAGTCCATCAGCGTCTGCTCGCCGATCCTTCCGTAGGAAAAGCTGGTGATCCGCCGCTTTTCCTCGTACAGGTACGTTTCGCAGCTGTGCAGCAGCTGCATGCAGGGCACGACTTTGCCGTCCCAGCGGACAAAGACGGCGTTCCGGCTGATAAACGGGCAGACATGCTCCTCTACCGGCCCGGCGCAGGGGGAAAAGCGGCGCATTCTGCCGACGGGGATATCCGCCCGCTCGTAGAGCATATCCGCCCTGGATACCGGCGCGCCGGGGATCATATGGCTGATATTCAGCTCGTCGACCTGAAAGCAGTCGGCAAACGCATTGATCTGCGCCAGCTGGTCGACATTCTCCGGCGTGACGACAAAGGTCACGCACAGACGCACATCTGTTCCGGCCCGCGCTTCGTTGAACGCCTGCAGATTCGCGAGGATGCGGTCGAAGCGGCTGCCGGACTGGATGGACTCATAGACCGGCTTCTCAAAGCCGTCCATGGAGACCCACAGCTCGGAAAGTCCCGCGTCCAGAAGCGCGCGGCTGCGCTCGGGCGTGAGCAGCGTTCCGTTCGTCAGGAGGGAGATCTTCTTCCCCTCTGGCAGCGCGGCGATCATGCGGCAGATGTCTGGATGGAACAGCGGCTCTCCCATTCCGCCGAAAAAGATCTCCTCCACGCTCCCGAGCGACGCAAGCTCCTCCGCGAGCGCATGGAACCGCGAAAGCTCCATGTGCCCGGTCGTCTCGCCGATCCAGCCGTGCCGGAAGCAGATCGAGCAGTGGAGGTTGCACAGGGACGTCGGCTCAAGATAGACCTTTTTCGGCAGGTCAGCCTGATCGCTGTCCTGCCGCAGATAATACATCGGCTCTTTTCTGTCCAAATTCTCCCCTCCTGTTTCACAGGAAAAAACGCGCCTTGGAAGCCCCAGGGCGCGTTTTTTTATTCTGTACTTGCTTACAGCTTCCGCTTCAGGGAGCCGCCCTTGACTGCGTCGATGGAGATGGACAGGATCAGCACAGCGCCGATAATGATATCCTGCCAGTACGCGCCGACGCTCATCATGTTCATGCCGTTCTGCAAAACGGCCAGAACCATGGAGCCGAGGAACGTGCCGAGGATGGTGCCCTTGCCGCCGGTCAGCGCGGCGCCGCCCAAAATAACGGCGGACAGCGCGGTCATGTTGTAGTTCGCAGCCGCGTTGGGGATGCCCGCGCCGGTCTGGGAGGCCAGCAGAACACCGGAAACGCCGCACAGCAGACCGTTGATCAGATACAGCTTGAAGCGCAGGGAGTTGACGTTGATGCCGGCCAGGAAGCTTGCCTGCGGGTTGCCGCCGATCATGTAGACATTCCGGCCAAGCACGGTGTATTTGGAGATAAAGTGGAAGACCAGATAGCAGACGAGCATGATGATGAGGGACATCGGGATGCCGAGGATATAGCCGCGGCCGATGAATTTGAACGCGGAATCCGAGATCGTCAGCGACATGCCGTCGGAGAGCAGGAAGGCCAAGCCCCGGAAGGACTGCATGGTGGCGATGGTGGTGATGAATGCGTTCAGCTTCAGGACGGTGATGAAGAAGCCGTTGATCGCGCCCAGCGTGACGCCTACGGCCAGCGAGGCTGCCGTCGTGCCGACCCAGTTTCCGCCTGCGCCGGAGACGAGCGCGGCCACCATGCCAACGACGGCGATCTGAGAGCCGACGGAGATATCGATCATACCGGAGATGTTGACCAGCGTCACGGAGCAGGAGACGCAGCCGACGATCGCGGCGTACAGGCCGATGTTTTTAAAGTTGATGACCGTCAGGAAATTCGGGCTCAGGATCGCGAATACAACGATCTCAACGAGCAGAGCGCCGATAACGGTGAGCAGCGAGGAGCTGTCGCCCATCAGATCGGAAAGCGTCCTCTTTTTTGTCTGTTGTTTCATGTTTTCTCTTTATCCTCCAATCGCATACTGTACAACAGATTCCTGCGTTGCGTCCTTGCCGTCCAGGAATCCGGAAACCTTCCCCTCGAACATGACCATGATCCGGTCAGACATGGCAAGCAGCTCGGGCATTTCCGAGGTGATGATGATCACACACTTGCCCTCGTTGACCAGACGGTCGAGGATCTTATAGATCTCCGCCTTTGCGCCGACGTCGATGCCGCGTGTCGGCTCGTTCAGGATCAGAACGTCCGGCTTCAGCTCCAGCCACTTGGACAGGACGACCTTCTGCTGGTTGCCGCCGGAGAGGCTTTCCACGATGGTGTTTTCAGAGGGCGTCTTCGTGCTGAGGCTCTCGATCCATTTCTTTGCGATCTGGGAATCCCGTTTACGGTTTACAAACAGCGGATGTGTTTTGGAATAATAGGCAGCGACGGTGTTGACGGCGACGCTCTGGTTCAGGACCAGGCCCTCCGTTTTCCGTTCTGCGGGAACATAGGCAATGCCGGCGCGGATGGCGTCCATGGGCCTTTTGATCTTCGCGGGCTTGCCGTTTACGAGGATCTTGCCGTGGTGGATGATATCCTTGCCGAACAGCGCGGAGCCGATCTCCTGATGGCCGGAGCCCATCAGGCCGTAGATCCCGAAGATCTCGCCTCGGCGCGCGTGGAAGCTGATGCCCTTGAGCCAGTCTGTCGACAGATCCTGCACCTCCAGGATCGTCTCGCCGATCGGCGCGCCCTCCTTGGGGTACATGGCGGTCAGATCGCGGCCGACCATGCGGGAGATCAGCAGCTGGCGGGTGGCCTCCTTCATATCGATCTGGGCGGTCACGCAGCCGTCGCGGATGACCACGACGCGGTCCGCGACCTCGAACAGCTCGTCGAGCTTGTGGGAGATGTAGAAAATAGAAATGCCCTCGGAGGCGGCTTTATGGATAAACTGAAACAGATTTTTTGTTTCAATATCATTCAAAGAGGACGTGGGCTCGTCCATGATAAGGACTTTGATATCGTTGGAGATGACCTTCGCGATCTCGATCAGCTGCTTCTGCGCAACGGAACAGGTGCCGATGCAGATCTTGGGGTCCAGTTCCAGACCGACCTTGGCCATGATCTTCCGGGACTCTTCGTACATGGTCTTATAGTCCACGATCCCATGCCTGGTCGGGATATTGCCCATGAAAATATTTTCTGCTACGGAAACAGAAGCGACATAGTTCAGCTCCTGATGGATGACGCCGATACCGGCTTCTTTCGCCTGTAAGGGGACATCGAAATGCACTTCCCTGCCCTCCAGCTTCATCGTGCCGCTGTCAGGCTGATAAACGCCGGAAAGGATCTTGATCAGGGTAGATTTGCCTGCGCCGTTTTCGCCCAGCAACGCCACGACCTCACCCTTGCGGATGCTGATGTCGACGTCGGTCAGCGCCTTTACGCCCGGAAACGCTTTGTTGATACCGGCAGCTTCCATCACAATCTCGTCGGAGACGCGGCGGTCCTGCCTGCTGTAGATATAACTCAATCGATTCACCTCTGTATTCTTGAACCCGCTGATGACGCTGGCCGGCGCAGGGCCTGCTCTGCGGCGTCACCGGTGTGATGGTATCGCTGCTTTACAAATTGCCGGTCTGGTCGTCCGCCGCGTGTTCTGCGGGCGCACGGCGGTCAGATCAGCGCTTTTCTTACGGATGCTCCCGCGCCCGACAGGGCGCGGGAGCGGAATGATCAGCTGAGCTTCTTCCAGGGCAGATCATCCAGCGGATAGTACTCGGTAATGTTGCTCCAGTCGACGCAGACGAGCTTACAGGGCATGAGCGGCTCCAGCGGAACGCCATTGAAGTAATTCTCAATGATGTCGCAGAGCTGATCGCCGTAGAGCTCGGGGAACGCCGCGACGGCGGTCTTCCAAGGGCTGTTGCCCTGCGCCTCGTACAGCGGCTCAACAAACTGGGAGCCGACACCGCAGGTGAAGAGGGCGAAGTCGTCGGTACGGCCGGCAGTCTCGCCGGCGGCGATGGCTCCGGTGCCCGCGAATTCATTGATGCCGTAGCAGACGATCTTGTGTGCATCAGGATGCGCGGTCAGGAAGTCGGCAAAGCGCTGCTGGGCGACGGCGGTATCATTCTGATACTCGATCTCGACGGTGTCGCCGATCTTGATGCCGCTGTTCTGCATGACCTCAACGGCACTGCGGGCACGCTTCTGGACCTCGTCGCCGGAGGCGATGGCCGTGAAGCAGACGATGTAGTCGACCTCGCCGCCCCAGTTTTCGTTGACCCAGTTCACGGAGTATTCGCCGGCCATTCTGCCGACCTTGTCGGAGTCGACGCCGAAGAAGGGCGTGTCGCCCATGGCGATATCCACGCAGACCATGGGAATGTTGGCAGCGGAGACGATATCGACGATGGTGCCGGCGACGGACTGGTCAATGTTCAGGTCGACGATGAAGTCGACGCCCTGCTGGACCAGGATCTCTGCGTTCTGGACGGCCTGTGCGCCGTCGGAGTTGTTATCGACGTAGACCAGCTCCCAGCCTCTGGCTGCGCAGGCGTCTTCAAAGCCCATCTTGACGAGCTTGCCGAAGGTGGCCTTCTCGTTGATGTTTGCCAGACCGAGCTTGACGGTCTTCTTTTCCTCGGTGGGCGTCTCGTCGGCGGGTGCCTGTTCGGTGGTGGTAGTCTGTTCAGTCGTGGTGGTCTGTTCAGCGGGGGCGGGTTGTTCGGCGGCGGGCTTGGCGCAGGCAGCGAGACCTGCGAGCAGAAGCAGAGTCAGCAGCAGAGCAATCAGTTTTTTCATCGTTGTGTCCTCCTCTTATTTTTATAATGGAAACGCCGCAGGATCCGCTGACGCGCGTACAGACGGATCAAGCGCCGGTCCCGGCGGCCTGTCCGGCAGAGATCGGCAGCCGGTCAGGCGGAACAGCGCCTATGCACTGACAGCGTTCGGAGCTCCCGACGGACCACCATTCCGGTCAGTCGAATGCTGTCGATTTGACGCGCTGTTCCTTTTCTGATAACAGTCTATTGAACCCTGCGGAAAAAATCAATGCAAAAAAGTAAGGATGATAAGAAATCGTATATATATGATAATAAATCAGGTTGTTTTTTAAAAGCAACTTCGCCATAATGTAGGTATGATATGGTTCCCGGACTGTGCATATTGCCTGTTTTAGGGGCCGTCCGCAAGAAGTAAACCGTTAACGTGCTCAAAGCAGCCGCCGCAAAAACGAGGATATTTAGAATGATGACCAAAGCATACCCTGTATATAAAACCGAAGATTGGATCGCAAAGGGCGATCTCGGATTCCGATTCGTAACCGTTGAAAACCGTGAATTTTCCAATGTGGAGCACGGCCATGATTTCTATGAAATTTCGGTCCTGTTTCACGGAGGCATGCTCCAGCGTGTCAACGGAAAAACCTATAATCAGCGCCCGGGCGACATCTGCATCCTGCGGCCGGGAGACTGCCATCTGCTGGCCCGCCAGACGGAGACGGTCAAGGCCTGCGTCTGCTCCATTTCCGCCGCTGTCATGGATCCATTTCTGACAGCGTTCGACATCCGCTCCCGGCTGAGCGCGAGCAAGTACGGCGTCATCTTCCACGCGCATACGCCGCAGCTCCAGCAGCTCGGGCAGGATTTTGAGCTTCTGCAGTGCTACACCGGCCAGCAGAAGGTGGATCAGGGCAAGATCGTCATCAGTACGCTCCTGCAATATTATCTGCGGCTCGAGAACGGAGAGCAGATCGACTGGATCAACCGGATCACCCACGAGATGAACACCCCGGAAAACCTGGCCAAGGGCATCAGCGCTCTGCAACGCATCGCAAACCTGAGCCGCGCGCAGCTGTGCCGGGTGTTCCGGCGTATGATCAACCAGACGCCGCAGGAGTTCGTCACGGAGCTGCGGCTCAATTACGCGCACACCATGGTCTGCAACACGGACGAGCCGTTTGAGAAGATCGCCGCCATGGTCGGCTACGCCAGCTATGCGCATTTCTCGGATATTTTCAAAAAGCAGTTCCAGCAGTCCCCCTCCGCCCTGCGAAAGGCCACCAAGAAATACTGGTAAGGAGCACCTTGTATATGATGTACATTCAGGAGGCGTGCCGCAGCACGCCGGTGCTGGCCGCGTGCGACGTGGCGGTCGTCGGCGGCGGCATCGCGGGGATCGCCGCCGCGCTGTCCGCGGCGCGCGCAGGCGCGAAGACCATCCTGCTGGAACAGCAGTACGCGCTCGGCGGGCTCGCGACCATCGGCCTCGTCACGATCTATCTGCCGCTGTGCGACGGAACCGGTCGGCAGGTCAGCTTCGGCATCGCGGAGGAGCTGCTCCGGCTTGCAGCGGCCGCGGAGGGAAAGGATCCCGTCGCAGACTGGAAGGACCGCCGGACGGCCACGGCGGCCCGGCTGGAATGCACCTACAATCCGAACCTGATGGCGCTCAAGGCAGAGCGGCTTTTGCAGGAGGCGGGCGTTGAGATTCTTTACGGCGCGCAGGTCTGCGAGACGCAGGTACAGGACGGCGCGATCCGCGCGCTGATTCTGGAGACACGCTCCGGCCGCAGCGCCGTCAGCGTCAAAAGCGTCGTCGACGCCAGCGGCGACGGGATCGTGATCCGGCTTTCGGGAGAGGCTTCCGCCGTTTTCCGGCAGAAAAATATTCTGGCCGCCTGGTACTACACCGCAGAGGACGGGAAATACCGGCTCCATCCGGTCGGCGCGTGCGACGATCCGGATACCTATCAGGTGGCCGGGGCCGCGCAGTCCGGCCAGACCCGGTATACGGGCCTTGATTTTATGGAGCTGTCGCGGTTCACACAGGATGCGCACCGGGTCCTGATGGAGGATTACCGGAAACGGGGCGAGCCGTCCGACCGGTATCAGCTGGCCATGATCGCGTCCATCCCGCAGATCCGCATGACGCGCCGTCTGGACGGCTGCCTCGTGCCGGACGAGCCGGACGCCTGCGTCCGGTATCCGGACAGCATCGGCATGATCGGCAACTGGAAGCGGCGGGGCCCGGTCTACGAGCTGCCGTTTTCCTGCCTGCACGGGCGCCGGATCCGGAATCTGCTCGCGGCGGGCCGCTGCATCAGCGTGACGGACCGCATGTGGGACAACACCCGCGTCATCCCCGCCTGCGCCGTGACCGGCGAGGCCGCCGGGCTTGCCGCGGCAATGGGCGGCGATGTGACGGCTCTGCACATTGCGGAGCTGCAGGACGCGCTGGCCCGGCGCGGCGTTCTGCTGCACGAGCAGCAGCTGCCGCCGCGCTGAACCGGGTATTCTCCGGGTCTTCCGCGGAAGACCGTGCTGGAACAGACAACATGAAGAACGCTTAAATTGGGAGGAGCTTTTACAATGGTAACATCCGAAGGAATCAAGAGACTGGCAAAGCAGCTCGGCGCAGACCTCTGCGGCATTGCTTCCATGGACCGCTTTGAGGGCGCGCCGAAGGAACAGGATCCCCGCTACATACAGCCGGACGCAAAGAGCTGCATCGTTCTGGCGTTCCGCATCCCGCGCGGCTATCTGCGCGGCATCGAAGAGGGCACATTCTTCTCCACCTATACTGCGCTCGGCTATGCCGGCATCAACGAGGTCTTCGGGCCGATCGTGCTGCGGGAGCTGTGCTGCTATCTGGAGGACGAGGGCTATGAGTCCGTGCCTCTGCCGAACATCTATCTGCGCCCGAGCGTCTATTTCGACAAGGAGCCCGGCGACCCGTCCGTCAGCGTGCCCGTCTCGCCGGACAAGCCCTTCCCCGACGTAATGATCGACCAGCGCGTGGCGGCCTATGCCGCGGGTCTGGGCGAATACGGCTGGAGCAAGGTCTTCCTGACGCCGGAATTCGGCCCGCTGCAGCGCTTTGCCTGTCTGCTGACGACCGCGGAATTCGAGCCGGATCCCATTTTCGAGGGAAAGATCTGCGACCGCTGCAAGCTCTGCGCGCGCAGCTGCACCGGCCACGCCATCTCGATGACGGAGGCGGATCACATGACCATCGCCGGCCACGACATCGAATACGCAAAGCTGGATCTGAAGGCCTGTTCCATCGCCTACCGCGGCGGCGACCCGGATTACAACCCCTTCCTCGCCACAGGCGTCAAGCCCGAGGATTACAACCAGCTCTGGATGGGCAGCCCCGTTCTGGAAAAGGCCGTCGGCATCGAGCTTTACATGCGCCACGGCTCCGCGCTTGAGGGCGCGCGCGGCTGCATGCGCGAGTGCTACAACCATCTGGAAAAGACGGGCAAGCTCAAGAAGAAATTCTCCACGCCCTTCCGCAAGCCCGGCTTCAAGCACTGGAAGATCGACCGGTCGCTGTATCCGGACGTCGTCGTCGGCCAGAAGCAGAGCCACGACAAGACGCTCCTGTAACGGCCTATGCGGTTTTCGATCGGATACCAGCTGCCGGATCCATACGATTCCACGGCGGAGATCGCCGAGGACTACAAAGACAGCATTTCCAGCGTCTATTTTTCCGCGCCCGGTCAAAGCAGCGCCCGCTCGGTGGTAGAGGCGTCGGCGCGGGAGGAGATGCTGGAGGAGCTGCGGTATATCCGCAGTCTCGGCATTCCGCTGACGCTGCTGTATAACGCGAACTGCTACGCGGACGGGGCCGTTTCCTCCGGATTTCAGAAGGAGATTTTGAAGACGGTCGAGGAAATGGAAGCGGCGGTCGGGATCGGCAATCTGACGACGACCTCGCCCTTCGTGGCAAGAGTCGTAAAAAAAGCGTTTCCGGAGATCCAGATCTGCGCGTCGGTCAACATGTGGATCGGGACCGAGCAGGCCATGCGCTTTCTGGGCGAGGAGTTTGACGGCTATTATCTCCAGCGCGAGCTCAACCGCGACTTCCGGCGGATCCGGCAGCTGTCGGACTGGTGCCGGAAAAACGGCAAGGAGCTGCGCCTGCTGGCCAACTCCGGCTGCCTGTATACCTGCCCGTTCCACACGTTCCACGACAATCTGGTCGCCCACGAGGCGGGCGCCAGCCGGCTGGACAACGTCATGAGCCGCCAGCCCAGCCCCTGCTGGGATTTGATGTACGGTCTCAGCGACGAGGAGGCCGCGGCGGTCTTCCTGCAGGAGAGCTGGATCCGGCCGCAGGACATCGCGCAGTACGAGCCCTATTTTACGGAGATCAAGCTCGCGACCAGAATGCACGGCAGCCCCCGCCGCGTGGTCGCGGCGTACGTCCGCGGAAAATTCTCCGGCAATCTCTTCGATCTGACGGAGCCCAGCTATTCCCGGCGCTTCAGCCGCCATGTGCTCGACGCGACAAAATTCCCGGAGGACTGGTTCGCGCGCACGAGCAGCTGCTCGCGAAACTGCGAAAGCTGCGGCTACTGCCGGTCGGTGGCCGGGCAGGCGCTGGTGTCCAAGCGGGAGCTGGAAAAGCTGTATCTGTCCGAGTAAACGGCTCGGAGAAAGAGAAAGGGAAACAGTCAGACATGGAATACAAAGAAGCCGGCTTCGACGCCGGCCCGGTGGTCAACCGGTGCTTTCATACCAAGCGCACCGCGCTGCCGAAGGAATACATCGAGCGGGTATCCCGCTGCTATGAGCTGGAATATATCCCGTGGGGCGAGGGGTACATCATTACGGACGGCGTGCGTCTGCCCGCCGTGGCGGGGACGGTGTTTTTCCGCCGCCCGAACATGAAGATCCACGGCATCCTCCCCTATTCCTCCTATGGGATCCTGCTGGACTCCATTCCGGTGGAGGATCTGCCGCTGGTCAGCCGGTTCAGCACCTCCAGCACCATCAGCTACTTCTTTCAGGAGATCTACGCCAGCTATCTTTCCGGCAATGAGAACGAGCATCTGAAAATGAAGGCCGCGATCTATAATATCCTCTATCATCTGAAGGAAAATCAGAACTGCTCCATCCGCAGCCGTCAGAGCGCCTCCGTTCAATACCACGCAGAGCGCCTGAACCATCTGACGCAGTTTATCAACGACCATCTTGAGCAGCATCTGACGCTGGACAGCCTGTCCAGAGAGTGCGGCGTCAGCCCCAGCTTTTTGTGCCGCCTGTTCAAGCAGATGCACAACGAAACAGTCTTTTCCTATCTGCAGGGGCAGCGGATCCAGAAGGCCAAAAAGCTGCTGATCGAGACGAACAAGCCCATCAAGGAGGTCTGTCTCTCCTGCGGCTTCGAAAACGAATCCTACTTTTACCGGACTTTCAAAAAAAGTCAGCGGGTCACGCCCACAGACTTCCGCAGGGTCCACCAGCAGCCGTTCTTTGACACGGGCGAATAAGCCCGAAGCCCCCGTTTTTTCGCGCACAGCCGCACCGGCGCCATTCCGATGGCGTCGGTACGGCTGTCGCATTTTTTTCGCCGCCGGTGCAGGGAGCGGTAGACGCGGCGGCGAGATCTGTACAATATAGTACATAAACAGTCCATGATTATCAATGGACTTCGTGCCGAAATAGCACTATTCTTACTATAGAAATGAAACCCACGGGGTCAGAAAAAAAGGAGGATCATAACAAATGATCGGATTTGAAATCAGAGGAAAAGAAGACGTCGGCCTCCGCTATGATGTTCCCATGCCCAAGCTGCACATGAATGAAGTGCTGATCAAGATCAAGTACTGCGGCATCTGCGGAAGCGACACCCATCAGTACCACACCGGCATTCAGCTGCAGAGCGGCGGCAAGCCCTACATTCTCGGGCATGAGCTTGTCGGTCAGGTCGTCGAGATCAACTGCGACAGCGAGCTGCCCTACAAGGTCGGCGACTGGGTCACGGGCCGCCCCTATTTCAGCTGCGGCATCTGCGACAACTGCCGGACCGGCCACGAAAGCATCTGCGAGGGCGGCATCAAGCTGATGACCCTCGCCGACGAGGGCAACGGCGCCTACGCCGAATACTGCAAGCTCCCCGCCAAGGTGGTCTTCCCCCTGCGTGAAGGCATCGATCTGAAGATCGCCGCGCTGACCGAGCCGCTGGCCGTCGCCGTATACGACGTGCGCAGAAGCGGTCTGGAGCCCGGCCAGTCCGTGCTGATCTCCGGCGGCGGCGTGATCGGCGGCATGATCGCCAGCTACTGCAAATTCCTGGGCGCCAAGGTCGTCGTCAGCGAGCCGAACGAAAACCGCATCGCGTTCTTGAAGAGCCTCGGCATCCAGGCGTTCAACCCCATGAAGGAAAACGTGATCGAGGAAGCGAAGAAATGGAACGGCGGCAAGCTGTTCGACGTGACCTTCGAGTGCTGCGGCGCGCAGGCAAGCTATGACCTGTGTCTGAACGCGACCCGCCGCGGCGGCACGTTCATGTTCGTCGGCGTCACCACGCAGAACCGCGAGCTGTACGTCCGTCACGTGCTGGTATACCAGATGACGATCATCGGCGTGAACATGTATGAGACGCGCGACTATTACCGTGCGACGCAGATCGTCAACGAGGGTCTGATGGACGAGGATCTGTCCAAATTCGTCACGCATGTCTATCCGCTGGAGGATGCCTACAACGCCTTCATGAAGGCCATGGATCCCGAAGGCAAGCAGGTCAAGGTCCTGCTGGACTGCGAAGTCAACCACGACAAATAAGCGGGGACAGAACATGAAGCTAGCGATCGCCGCTGATAAGGGCGGCTTTGAACTCAAGGAGCATCTGCTGCTGCACCTGCGGGCAAAAGGGCACGAGATCACGGATGTCGGCATGAAGGAAGCGGACAAGCCGGTATGGTGGCACGAGGGCTGCCGCGCGGCCGTTGCGCTGCTGAGATCCGGCGCGGTGGAGGCCGTTATCCTGATCTGCGGCTCCGGCGCGGGCATGGCCATGCTGGCCAACAAGCACGAGGGCGTATTCGCCGTAGCTTGCGAGAGCCCGTACACCGCGCGGCTGGCCCGGCAGTTTTTAGGGGCCAATGTGCTGACCATGGGCGGCTATGTCGTCGGCAAGGGTCAGGGTGAGATGATCGCAGACACCTTCCTGGAAACCGGATTCGCGCAGGGCGAAACGCCCGAGCGGGTCGCATACCTGACCGGCCAGCTCCGCGATCTGCAGCAGATGGACAAGGATTGTTTTGAACAGAGGTAACGAAAACATGGAAAATCTCCTCAAGGATTATCAGATCGCCCACATCGGCTTCGTTGTGGAAAATCGCGAAAAGGCCATGGCGCGCCTGAGCGAGCTGTATGACATTCAGGAATGGCAGATGGTGGAATGGCGTCCCTCCAAATACGTCTACCGGGGACAGGAATACAAGGACACCTATGTAAAGATCGCCATCTCCCTGCCCAACACCGGAACCCGGATCGAGGTTCTGGAGCCGCAGACGCCCGGTCTGCAGATGGACGTACTGAAGGGCGGCACGCAGACCATCAACCACATCTGCCACGTCGTCCGGGACTTTGACAAGGCGCTTCAGGGTTTCCTGGACGCAGGCTGCGAGCTGGTTCTCGAAACGGAATACACCGACGAGATCCGCGGCTTCCGCCGCTGCCACTACGTCTATGACAGGGCGCTCAACAGCTATATTGAGATCGCGGAGATCCCGTACTTCCGAAACGAGAAAGGAGAGCGGTTATGAGCCTTCTTGAACAGATCCCCTTCCAGCACGCCGGCTATCTGGTCGCAGACCGCGAGGCCGCGTGCCGGCAGCTTGAGAAGATCTACGGGCTGGATCAGTGGACCATGGTGGCATACAAGCCGCTCAAGGCCACCTGCTACGGCAAGCCCTTTGACGGCTATTACGTGAAGGCCGCCGTGCATCCGCCCGTCGGCGGCTGCGGGATCGAGATCATCCAGCCGGTGTCCGAGGGCATGCACATGGATTTCTTCCGCCGCGACCCCAACGGCATCAATCACGTCTGCCACACGGTCAAGGACTATGAGAAATATCTTCAGTTCTTCCTCGACAAAGGCTGCGAGCTGATCTTCGAGGCGGAGATGGAGGACGAGATCCGGGGCTACCGCCGCTGCGGCTACGCCTACGACCCCATCCTGCGCACCGTGTTTGAATTTGCAGAGGTTCCCCATTTCAGAAACAAGAAATAACGTGTTCCCATTTTTTAAGGAGGCAGAGCTATGACGTACTCTCAGGCAAGAAAAGACATCGTATTCGCAATCTCCCCCAAGGGCTTCCGCAACGCGCTGACGCGCCTGCTGGCCGAAAATGACGCGGCTGTGATGAAGGAGATCTTCATCGACCTTCAGTCCCGTCTGGTGGAATGGACGCTGGTGGGCGCAGTCGGCCGCGAAGAGATCCGCGCTGCCGCAGGTACGCTGGAGACCCGGCTGGAAACGCTGCTCCCCGCGGAAGAGCTGGCTGCCGCCAAGGCCGAGGCCGAGAGCATCCGCACCGCCAACAGCTCCTATCTGTGCCGCATGCACGACGAGGGCAAAATGGGCTTCATCTGGGGCCACGACCTCTGCACGGGCTATGAGTGGTCCTTCCGGCGCGGCGCGCGCTTCGTGACCAGCAACCCCGCAAAGATCAACCTGTTCCGTCTGGACTTCCCCGAGCGCTGGGCCGAGATCGTAGCCGAGACGGAGCGCAAGCACCCCGGCATCACCGCCGAGGAAAAGGTCCTCTGGTGCTGGATCTACACCGTGCGCGACGTTGCGAAGGAGATCCGCCCCATCTACGAGGCCAGCCACGGCAAATACGGCTTCGTGTGCATCCAGCCCAACCCCACGAAGATCCACGCGGGCGACACGCAGGCCATGATCGACGAGATCCGCTTCTTTGAGGCCGCGTTCCGCGACATCTTCGGCACAGACGACCCCAACATCGTTTACAAGATCCCCGCTGTTCCCGCTGCGCGTGAGGCGATCCGGACGCTGAAGAAGGACGGCCTGCGGCTGTGCATCACGCTGAATTTCTCCGTCTTCCAGCATGACACCTTCGGCGACATCATCAGCTACGGCGAATACGGCGACTTCCTCGTGCTCATGGGCGGCATCATCGACGACTATGTCAAGAACGAGCTGATCGCGCAGGGCGTGGACGAGAAGGAAGCGGTCGAGATCTCCCACAACGCCGCGACCTACATCCTCAACCGCTCCTATGCCAACAACCGCACCAAGGGCATCGACCCCATCATCATGGGCGGCTCGGCCCGCGGCGCATGGTCCATCGCCGCTGTTCTGTGCGAGGATGCGGCGCATCCCGTCGCGCTGACCAGCATGGCCAACATGGTCGCGCTCTATGACGAAGCGCCGCGTGCAAACCGCGACGTGATCCGTCAGCCGATCGACGAGAACATCCTCCATACGCTGCTGCGCAGCGAGACGTTCCGCGCGGCCTATGAGCTGCGTGGTCTGAGCGACGAGACTCTGCTCGACTATCCCCCGCTTCAGAAGGTCAGCAAGAGCTTCATCGACGCCTACAACGAGACGCTCGAAAGTCTGCGATAATTCCCGGAGCGTCCGGGATGTGAGAATCGATACATACAAACAGGAAGGAGTGGTTTTACAGTGATCCAGACTATGATCAAGTCCAACAACTACATGGATTCCGTCTTTCTGATGAAAACCGGCAAGGCTGTTGGCGCGCTGGACGGCGTAAAAAAAGCGGTAGCCGTAATGGGTACGGAGCTGAACAAGACCGTCCTCCGGGAGTTCGGCGCACTGAACGCCGAGACGGAGGCCGCCGGCACGAACGATCTGATCGTGGCGGTAGACGCGGACGAGGACGTGATGGCCGCGGTAGAGGAATGCCTCGCGGGGCTTCTGAATGCAAAGAAGCCCGCCTCCGGCAGCACCGTACAGCAGTACGTGTCCGTGGAGCAGGCAGCGGCGGCCGACCCGGAGCTGAATCTGGCCGTGATCTCCCTGCCCGGCGACTTCGCCGCCTATGAGGGCATCAAGGCGCTGAAGGCCGGCATGCATGTGTTCATGTTCAGCGACAACGTTCCGCTCGAGGACGAGCTCGAAATGAAGCGGCTCGGCCGGGAAAAGGGCCTGCTGGTCATGGGCCCCGGCGCGGGCACCGCGATCATCGACAACATTTCGATCGGCCTCATGAGCAAGGTCCGCCGCAAGCACATCGGCATCGTGGCGGCCAGCGGCAGCGGTCTTCAGGAAGTGGCCATGCTGGTCCATAACTGGGGCGAAGGCATTTCGCAGGCCATCGGCACCGGCGGCCGCGACCTGTCCAGGGAGGTCGGCGGCAGCACCATGCTCATGGGCATGGACATCCTGAAAAACGACCCGGATACCGATGTGATCGTTCTGATCTCCAAGCCGCCTCATCCCGATACGATGGCGAAAATGTTCGCCGCGGTCAAGACCATGGGCAAGCCGGTCGTGATCTTCTTCCTGGGCGGCAAGGCCTCGGACGTGGAAGCCAGCGGCGCATACTGCGCAAAGACGCTGGAGGAGGCCGCCTCCATGGCAGTCGCGCTCGCGCGCGGCGAGACCCCGGAAAAGGGCGACTATGTCGCCTCCGTCTGTGAGGAGCTGCTCCCCTTGGCCAAAGCGGAAGCTGCGAAGCTGACCAGCGGCCAGAAGTACCTCCGCGGCCTGTTCTGCGGCGGCACGCACAGCGAAGAGGCGGTCATGCTCCTTCAGGAGATGATCTCCGACCTGTATTCCAACATCAACTTCGGCCATGTGACCATGATGGCAAACCGCCATGTGAGCACGAAAAACTGCCTGGTCGACATGGGCGACGAGGAATTTACCGTCGGCAAGCCGCATCCTGTCATGGACCCGTCCATTCTCAACGACCGTCTCGTGCAGGAGGGCAGCGATCCCGACACCGCCATTCTGCTGTTCGACCTCCTGCTGGGCTACGGCGTCCATGAGGATCCTGCCGGAACGATCGCGGATTCCCTGCGGCAGATCCGCGAAAAAACGGAGGCGGAGGGCCGCCATATCTGCATGATCGCGTCGATCTGCGGCACGGATCTCGATCCGCAGGACTATCAGAAGCAGAAGAAGACGCTGGAGGATCTTGGTGTGATCGTGCTGGAGAGCAACGGCAGAGCGGCGCTGCTTTCCGGACTGATTGCGAAGGAGGTTCAGAAATGAGTGAGATTATCGGCAAGATCAAGGCCATCAACCTGGGCCTTGAGGGCTTCGGCGACGGCCTGCGCGGGCAGGGCGTCAGCGTAGACCAGATCAAATGGAAGCCGCCCATCAACGTCGGGCTGCTGAAAAAGCTGGATCGGCTCGATCCGGCGATCGTGGAGAAGATCGAGGCCGCCAACAAGCAGGCCATCGCCAACATGCTGGCGGCGGAGCCCCACTGGATCGGCATCAAAAAGGCCATCGACGTCGTTCCCGGCATGAAGCCCAATATGATCCTGCACTCCGGCCCCCCCAATGACTGGGATCACCTGATCTCCACGCAGAAAAAGGGCGTCGTGGGCGGCGCGCTGCACGCGGGCCTCGCCAAGACGAAGGAAGAGGCCATCGCCATGATCAAGGCCGGCGAGATCGAGCTCGGTTCCTGCAACGACCACTTCTGTGTGGGCGCGGGCGCCGGCATCGTGACGGCGAACATGGTGGTGAACGTCTCCAAGGATCTGCGTACCGGTCTGGAAGGCTACTGCATCCCCTTTGAGGGCCGCGTGGGCCTCGGCGTCTGGGGCGTTTACAATGAAGAGGTCGAGCGCAATCTGCGGGAGATCGAGGACGAATTCGGCCCGGCCGTCACGATGGCTCTGGAAAAATTCGGCCCGATCGACGTCCGCAGCATCATCGCTCGCAGCATGCAGATGGGCGACGAGATCCACACGCGCCAGACCGCAGCCGGTCTGATCCTCGTCTCCGAGATCGTACCCAAGCTGCTCGACACGGGTCTGCCCAACAAGCTCATCAACAAGTGCATCGCCCAGTTCACCGCGACCGAACGCTGGTTCCATCCGCTGGGCATGTCCGGCGGCATGTCCATCGCGCGCAGCATCAAGGGCATCCCCTACTGCACGCTGGTCACGTCCATCGCGCAGAACGGCGTGAAGACCGGCATCAAGGTCAGCCATTTCGGCGAGCGCTGGTTCACCGCTCCCGCTCCGCGCTTCGTCGGCTCCTATTTCTCCAGCGAGTGGGGCCCGGAGGACGCTGTCCCCTACATGGGCGACTCCACCGTGACCGAGGTCGTCGGCATGGGCGCGTTCGCGGCGGCGGCAGCGCCGGTCGTCATGCGTCTGCGTGACGGCGGCTACCGCGAGGCCATCGCCCAGAGCCGGGAGATGCAGCAGATCACCTACGGCATCAACAGCAACTATCCCATTCCCCTTCTGGACTTCACCGGCCCCGGCATGGGCATCGACGTGCGCAAGGTCATCGAGACCGGCATCACGCCCATCTGCCACGGCGGCATCATCTCCAAGGACGGCGGGCAGATCGGCGCCGGCGCGGCGCGGTTCCCCTCCGACCATTATATGGCGGCGCTCGAAGCGCTGATCGACGATTTCAGCAAATAACCCCCTGCCTGTTGTACTCCGGCGCGCCGGGCAGCTCCTCAAGCCTGTCCGGCGCGCGGCAAGCACCCTCTTTTATGCGACTCCCGACGCAAGAATTTTCCGGAAGGTGAAACACCCCGGCATCACCGACCGTGCCAAAAACTTTTTGAACAAAGAAAGGAATCATTTTATGAAATATCGCGTTCTTGGTAAGACCGGCCTGCGTGTCTCCGCGATCGGCCTCGGAACCTGGCAGTACTGCGGCGACTGGGGCAAGGAATTTACGAACGAAGAGGTCAAGGGCATTCTTGACCGCGCCTCGGAGCTGGGCTTCAATCTGATCGACAGCGCCGCCGGCTACGGCCCGAACCATCTCTCCGAAACGATGGTCGGCGAAGCGATCAAGGGCAGCCGCGACAAGTGGGTTCTGTCCACCAAGTTTGGCCGCTACCGCACCGGCAAGGGCGAGGACACCGTCGTCTGCGACTTCTCCGCCGACGCTGTCAAGGGCCAGCTGGAGGATTCCCTGCGCGCGTTCCAGACCGACTGCATCGACATCTATCTGATGCATTCCGCCCCCACCGACCAGATCGACAACGACGAGCTGTGGACGATGCTGGACAAGGCAAAGCAGGACGGCAAGATCAAGAATTACGGTCTGTCTCTTCAGGGCGTGAAGAATCTGCTGCACTGCGAGATGGCCGATCTGTTCGGCTGCTCCGTGGTCGAGATGATCTACAACGCGCTGGACAGCGCCCCCGGCACAAACGGCACGCTGGACTTCTGCCAGAAGGCGGAGCTCGGCGTTCTGGCCAGAGTCCCGCTGGCACAGGGCTATCTGTCCGGCAAATATAAGCCCGGCGCGAAGTTCGACAAGTCCGACGTCCGCAGCTACTATTACAGCGAAGACGTCACGCAGAAGCGCATTGCCGCCGCGCTGGAATTCATTGAAAAGAACGTCCCCGCGAATGTGACGCCGTCTCACTGGGCCATGGCCTGGAGCGTCGCGCATCCCGCCGTCGGCGCCTGCATCCCCGGCTTCAAGAGCATTGCGCAGCTGGAGGACGGCGCAAAGGCCGCCGACTATATCTTCTCCAACCATCCGCTGACGGTCGATTGATCGATCCGAAGCGGGCTCCCCCATTTATCGCAGCGCGGCGAAAGCCGCGCTGCACCAAAAATCAGACAGAGTCAGATCATACAAGGAGGACCCCCATGGAGCATATCTACAGAAACCTTTACAGAGCCGCGATCACTGCGGAGCATCTGGACGCATGCAAAGCGGCCGCCGCAGAGGACGCCGCCGGTATCCGCCGGGAGATCAGCGCCGGCCGGCTGCTGGGCCTTTCCCTGTTCAACTGGAAGCAGCATGTGTTCGTCTATTTTGAGACCGTCGACTGCCAGCTGACCCCTGACGCGCTGCTGCCCGCCGTCTCCGCAACGCTGGAGTCCTGGCCCGGCGAAGCCGCGCCGCGCAAATGGATCTCTCTGATCGATATTTTCCACTTCAACGCCCCTGCCGGGCTGGCGCATTGGAGCAGAAAGACGCCGGTTGAACACCATCTGGGCAAGATCGGCGTTCTGAAGCCCGACCGCATCCAGAATTACTGCTTCTACCACTACGCGCTGCAGGAAGAGCGCGCCTTCGGCGGCGACAAGTACCAGATCATCGGCATCAACGAGAACATTCTCTTCGCCTATATGGAGGCTCCCGCCGTTCAGGAGACTCCCGTGGTCGAACCGGCGCTGCACACCCATGTCGTGCCCGAAAACTGGGCGGACGCCGGGATCTCTCCCAGCTTCATCCCCTGGGCCGACAAGATCGGCACGGCGCAGGAGCGCCTGAGAGATATGGACGAGGTTCTTTCCGTCTGGTAAACGAAACGCCGCGTCTGCGGGGATAAGGGACCGGCGATTCAGGCCGCCTGCGGTTACATAAGGAGAGCTATGAAAAACAGGACACAGATATTGGTGATCGGCCAGGGCGCAGCCGGACTGCGCGCCGCCTGCGCGGCGGCGGAGACAGGCGCGGAGGTACTGGTCGTCGGAAAAGGAAGCTGCGCGTCTCCGGAGATCATGGGCTTCAACTGCGTGACGGAACCGGGCGACAGCGTCCAGTGCTTCTACGAGGATATCATGCAGGCCGGTCAGGAAATCAACCACACCGCGCTGGCCCGACAGCTGGCGGAGGGTTCGATCCATGAGGCGGAATTCCTGACCTCGCTGGGCGTCACGCTTGACTGCAAGGTGGATGGCAGCTATCACACGCTGAGCACGCTCGGCTGCCGCTATCCCCGCCTTGTACACCATCAGGCGCTGACCGGCGTGGAAGAAATGCGCCGGATGGAGCAGTACGCCCGGGAGCTCCATGTGGAATTCATGCCGCGCGTGACCGTCACGGATCTGGTCGTGTGCGACGGCCGCGGCTGCGGCGCCGCGTGCATCCGCAACGAAGACGGCTCGTTTTTTTCCATTCAGGCCGACGCGGTGATCCTTGCCGCCGGCGGCGGCAGCGCCATACACGGCGTCAGCACCTATCCGGGCGTCTGCACGGGCGACGGCTACGCCATTGCCGCCCGTGCGGGCGCGACACTGGTGGACATGGAATTCCAGCAGTTCGAGCCCTGCTCGTTCGTCTATCCGGAGGCGCTGCGTGGCAAGATCGTCCCGACCACCCTGCTGCGCTCCGGCGCACGGCTGTATAACGCCGCGGGCGAGGACTTCATGCCCCGCTACGGCCTTTCCAGCAGCAACGCAAGAAAGGGCCCGCTTTCCCGCGCCATTACCAGCGAGATCGCGGCCGGACGCGGAACGCCGCACGGCGGCGTGTATTACGACATGACCATGCTGCCGCGGGATATGATCGTGCAGGGGCACTCCATTTTCTATGTTCCCGCGAAGGCCGCCGGATTGGACATCACGCAGGTCCCCGCGGAGATGGCCCCCGCTTCCCATACGTTCATGGGCGGCGTGGAGGCGGAGGCGGACACGTCCACCGGCGTGGCGGGTCTGTTTGTCTGCGGCGAGGCGATGGGCGGTCTGCACGGCGCGGACCGGATCGGCGGCAACGCGGGCGCCGAGGTGCTCGTATTCGGCGGACAGGCCGGGCGGAGCGCGGCGGCATATCTGACGCAGAACACGCAGACCGTCTCCGGCACGCAGTTTCAGGACGCGGTCCGCGCGTTCGAGGCACGCCACGCCGGATATCTGAGCCGGACGTCCGGAACGCCGGTATCGGAGCTGCGCGCGCGGCTGATGAAGCTCATGGATCGGCACGTCGGGATCCTGCGGGACGAAGCGGGGCTGCTGACAGCGCTCTCTGGGCTCGACCGGCTGGAGTCCGCCTTTGCGGACGCCTGCTCCGGCGGCGGCAGCGGCGTGCGGTCGCTTTACGAATTTTCCAATATGCTTCTGCTCGGGCGGATGCAGGTCATGGCGTCGTTCCTCCGGACGGAGAGCCGCGGCGTATTCAACCGCACGGATCATCCCAACCGGGACGACAGCGCCTGGAAGAAGAACATTGTATTCCATCTGAAAAACGGACGCCCCGTGCCTGTCGTCCGTGACTGCAAGTGATAAAGAGAGGAACGCAGCGTGAAAAAGGTACTTCGATTTGACGAAACTGATAATGTCGCCGTCGCGCTGGAGGCCCTGCAGCCCGGCGACGAGCTGTCTGCGGGCTCCGGATGTCTGGAGCTTCAGGCGCAGGAGGCGATCCCGCAGGGCCATAAGGTCGCGCTGCGGCAGATCCCGCAGGGCGGACAGATCTGCAAATACGGCCATGTGATCGGCGTGGCCACCGAAGCGATCCCGGCGGGCGGCTATGTGCATATCCACAACGTTCTCGACCCGATCGGCAGCTGGAAAGAGCGCAGGCGCACTGTCTACGATCCCGCCGCCGTACAGGAGATCCCGGAATCCTTCCGTCTGGAAACGGAGCCGGAGCTGACCGGCTACCGCCGCGCAGACGGCTCCGTCGGCTTCCGGAATTATCTGCTGATCGTCTCCACCTGCGTATGCGGCAACCAGCCGGTGGACAATCTCCGCGTCCGCTTCCGCAACGAAACGGACGTGGTGTGCATCACGAATCCTTCCGGCTGCATTCTGATCCAGGACGACCGCGAGATGCAGGAGCACATGCTGCTCGGACTGGCGAAAAACCCGAACGTGGGCGCGGTGATCTTCGTGGGCCTCGGCTGCGAAGCCGTCCTGGCCGACAAGCTCTGCGCGCAGATGCAGGGACAGAAGCCCGCCGCATGCTACATCGCGCAGGAATACGCCTCCTGCGAGGAAACGGAGGCCGCCATCGCCCGGCAGGCAGAGGAGCTGCTCCGGCAGCTGCATACATGCCGGCGCGAGAAAGTCTCCGTGGCGGATATCCGTCTGGGCGTTCAGTGCGGCGCGTCCGACTGGACGACGGCGGCGGCTGCCAACCCGGCCATCGGCTATTGCAGCAATCTGGTTGTGAAAAACGGCGGCATCTCCATTCTGGGCGAGACATGCGGTTGGTTCGGCGGCGAGGAGATCCTGATCCGGCAGTCCCGGACACGGGAAACGGCGGAGAAGATCGACGCGCTGCTGGAAAAGATCTATGACCGCTGCCTGTTCTACGGCCGGAGGATCGACGAGGCCAATCCCGCGCCCGGCAACATTGCCGGCGGCATCACGACGCTGACGGAAAAGGCGCTGGGCAACACCATGAAGGGCGGCATGGCTCCCATCGAGGGCGTGCTGGACGTGGGCGGGCAGCCTGCGGGCAGGGGCTTCTATGTATCGGACAACCCCGGACTGGACGCGCCCTCCGTGTTTGCGCAGACCATGTCCTCCTGCAACGTGATCCTCTACAGCACCGGGCGGGGCTCGCCGGTCGGTACGCCCATCGCGCCCGTCATCAAACTGACGGCGTCGCCCACCGCGGCCGAGCGCTTTGCCTCGCACATGGATGTGATCCTGACGGATCTGGTGCTTGACGGCGTTTCGATCGCGGACGGCGGATGGCGGCTGTTTGACAAGGTGATCGAGGTCTGCGGCGGACAGAAAAGCGTCGCAGAGGCACACGGCCACCGGGAATATTCCTTCCCGTTGATGATGGGGCCGATGTAACCATACAAAAACCGGCGCGCTCCATAAGAGAACCGGACGCCGGTATCGCGAGAAAGGATGGAGGAATTCTATTATGAAAATGCTCATTGGCGGAAAACACTGTGACGCGGCAGACGGCAAGGTCATGAACGTCACGAACCCCGTAAACAGCGAGATCATCGACACCGTTCCCGTCGCCACGCGGGAGGATATCGACCGTGTCGTCGCGCTTTCCGTGGAAGGCCACAAGGAGTGGGACGCAACGCCGCTGCATAAAAGAATGGCGGTCATGCAGAAATTCGTGGATCTTGCCATGGCGGAGGATACCCGCCGGGAGATCGCGACCGTCTACACGAAGGAAATGGGCCGTCCCTATAAGGAGTGCTACGGCGATTTCAACATTCTGAAAAACCACATTGAGGGCTTCATCTCCGCAGCCCGCAACGACCTGACCGCAACGACGCTGCCCATGGGCGCGGAAAATGGCAAGGAGCGCGATTTTGACTTCACGATCCGCCAGTCCCTCGGCCCGATCGTCTGCATCATTCCCTTCAACGCGCCCTTTACCCTGTTTGCGAAGAAGGTCGCGCCCGCGCTTCTGACCGGCAACTCCGTGATCGTAAAGCCCGCGAGCGACGATCCTCTGGCAATGATCCGCCTGGGCGAGCTCATCCTCGAGGCGGGCGTTCCCGGCAACGTCTTCCAGCTCGTCACCGGACGCGGCGAGCAGATCGGCGACTGGCTCACCGGCGACAAGCGCATCGCGGGCGTCTCCTTTACCGGCTCCACCGAGGCCGGCGCGCGGGTCGCGGAAAACGCGGGCCGCAATCTGAAATTCCAGGTTCTCGAGCTCGGCGGAAACGCCCCGCTCATCGTCTGCGAGGACTGCGACGTGGATTACGCGGTAGCCGAGGCTGTCGCCGGCCGCGCCACGTTCCTCACCGGCCAGATCTGCACGGTGGCCAAGCGTTTCCTGATCCATCGCTCCGTTCACGATGCGTTCGTGTCCAAGCTGGTCGAGCGGGTCAGCAAGATCCGCCTCGGCGATCCGTTCGATCCCGAGACGCAGATGGGCACGCTCATCAGTGAAAAGGCCGCGCGCCGTGTGGAGGAGCAGGTGAACCGCATCGTCGAGCAGGGCGGCCGCATCGTGTTCGGCGGCAAGCGCGACGGCGCGTATTACGGCCCCACGGTCGTCGACGGCGTCACGCGCGACATGGATGTCGCCCATGACGTGGAGATCTTCGGGCCGGTCTTCCCCATCATCACCTTCGATACGCTGGAAGAGGCCATTGAGATCGCCAACGACACCAAATACGGCCTCGGCTCCGGCATCATCACCAACGACATGCGCAAGGCCATGAAGGCCGCTATCGAGCTTCAGGCGGGCAACGTCGTGGTCAACGGCCAGACCTTCTACCGCAATCTGCAGACCGCGTTCGGCGGCTATAAGGACAGCGGCGTGGGCCGTGAGGGTCAGATCGTCTCTCTGCTGAATATGACGCAGATCAAGAACGTCGTATTCAAGAATATTCTCTGAGCAATCTCTGAATCAAACGCCCCAGGCGAGCCCCGGAGCGGTGGGGGCGCCCCCTTGCTGCTCCGGGGATATTTCTTCTGTCAGGAGGCCAGACCATGCAGATATTAGTCAGCAACGTCGGCAGCACCTCGCTGAAATTCAAGCTGTTTGCCATGCCGCAGGAGGAAGTGCTGTGCACGGCAAAGGTGGAGCGGGTAGGCTCCGAAACTGCGATCTATCAGTATACCAACGAAAAAACCGGCTGGACGCGAAAAGAGACGGCTATCCCGGTGCGCTCCTACGCCGAGGGGATCGAGCTGTTTCTCCGGGACATGACCGACGCCGAACACGGCACGTGCGGAGATATCCGCGAGGTCGGCGGCGTGGGCTTCAAAACGGTTCTGGGTAAAAACTGCGACGGCGTATTCGAGCTCACCGACCAGGTGCTGTCCGCCATGCGGGAGTATCTGTTCATCGCTCCGGCGCACAACGGCCCGTATCTCACGGCGATCGGCGAATTTAACCGCGTTCTGCCGGACGTTCCGAAGATCGGCGTGTTTGAGACCGCGTATCACGCGACGATCCCCATGAAAAACCGTATGTACGGCATCCCCTATGAATGGGTAGAACAGTACGGGATCACGCGCAAGGGCTATCACGGCGCTTCGTTTACCTACCTCGCGGAGCAGGCCCTCACCGACGGGGACTGGCGCAATATCATCGGCTGCCATCTGGGCGGCAGCTGCTCCGTCTGCGCCATTCAGGACGGGAAGAGCTTTGACGACAGCTTCGGCTTTTCCCTGCAGACCGGTCTGCTGCACGCAAACCGCTGCGGCGACACGGACGCCTATCTCTTCCCCTTCCTTCAGGACGCGGGGCTGTCGCGGGACGAGATCATCGAGGGCTTGAGCAAGCGCGGCGGCCTGCTCGGCATTTCCGGCGTCAGCAACGACCTGCGGGAGATCGAGGCGGCGGCGGACGCGGGCAACGCACGGGCAAAGCTGGCCATCGACGTGTTCGTAACGAGCGTGGTCCGCTATATCGGCGCGTTCTACGCGGAGCTCGGCGGGTTGGACAAGCTGGTATTCACCGGCGGCATCGGCGAAAACTCCGCCCGCATCCGGGAAATGATCTGCGGCGCGCTGCCCCATCTCGGGATCCGGCTGGATCCGGAAAAGAACCGCACGCTGCGCGGCGAGGGCTATATTTCCGCAGCGTACTCGCCCGTCCGCGTGCAGGTCATCCCGGCCAACGAGGAGCTCGGCGTGGCCCGGCAGACCTATCGGCGGATCCTGAGCGGCGCGGACATGACGGTGGAGCAGACGCTATGATGATCTGCGGCACGGCAGGAGACGGCTTCCGCTCCCGCTATGCGGGCGGGCGGATGGAGCTTCGCGTGCAGGGCGTATTCTCCAAGGCCATATATCTGCAGCTGCCGGACGGACGGCTCATCATGCTTCACGACGAGACCTTCGGCCTCATCCCCTTCGGGGTCGGACTGCGGACATACGCGGAGCTTGCCGCAAAGCAGCTGACCGTGCAGGCCGGTGCAGCCGGCCGGCTGGACGGCGGACTGCTCACGATCGACGGCTGCCCCGTTTCCATCCGGCTCGAAGCGCGCGCCTGCGCGCCCGTATCCGCCGTGCGGCCCGCGCGCGGCGCGCTGGAAAGCGGAGCCGCCGCATGGGGCCGGCGTCTGTCCGGCTGCGGAAAGGGCGCTGTGCTCTCGCTTCTGGGGCTGGGCAGGCCGGGCGAAGAGAATCTGTTCGCCCGCGCGGCGCAAAAGCCGCTGGCGCAGCTGCGCGGCGCACTCGTCTCCGGCAGCGGGGCCGATATGGAAGCGGCGCTGCTGGGCCTTCTCGGCCTCGGCCCCGGGCTTACGCCGTCGCTGGACGACTTTATCAGCGGCCTGCAGTATACGCTCCTGTTTTCCGCGCGGAACTGGGGGCTGTCTCTGGCGGGCACGCCGGTACTGACCGGGGCTGTGCAGGCGCTTGCGTCCCGGCGGACCAGCCCCTTCAGCGCCTGCTATCTCCTGTCCACGGCCTGCGGGGAACGGTTTTCCCTGTTGGAATCGTTTTTGGACGGACAGGCGTTTCTGAATTCCGGCGCCGGCGAGCAGATCCTGCGGATCGGAGCCAGCTCCGGCGCGGATATGATGTGCGGCATTCTCGACGCGCTGCGCCTGCTTGGCAGCGCGGATCATGCAACTACGATTTAGAAAGGATACTTCTCATGGGATATCAGCATTGGAACTATGATACGCTCCACACATTCTGCGTGGATGCCTTTAAGCGGTTCGGCTTCACGGAAGCGGAGGCCGATATCATTCAGGACGTACTGCTGACCGCCGACCTGTACGGCATCGAGTCGCACGGCATGCAGCGCATGGTACGCTATCACAAGTGCATTGAAAAGGGCATGATCCATGTGGACGCAAGGCCCGAGGTCGTTTTTGAAACGCCCGTCACCGCCGTCGTCGACGGCCATGACGGCATGGGCCAGCTGATCGGTCACTTTGCGATGGAGCTTGCCATTGAGAAGGCGGAAAAATCCGGCATCGGCATTGTCTCCGCGCGCAACTCCAACCACTACGGCATTGCGGGCTACTACGCCAACATGGCCTGCCGGGAGGGCATGATCGGCCTCAGCTGCACGAACAGCGAAGCGATCATGGTGCCGACGTTCGGCCGCAAGGCCATGATCGGCTCGAATCCCATCGCCTGCGCGATGCCGGCGGAGCCGTATAACTTCTTCTTCGACGCCTCCACGACGGTCGTCACGCGCGGCAAGCTGGAAATGTACAACAAGGCCGAAAAGCCGCTGCCCGAGGGCTGGGCACTGGATAAGGACGGCCATCCGTCGACGAACGCGCCGGACGTGCTGGCAAACATCGTCGCAAAGAACGGCGGCGGCATCATGCCGCTGGGCGGCAGCACGGAAAAGCTCGGCAGCCACAAGGGCTACGGCTACGGCATGCTGTGCGAGATCTTCTCGTCGATCCTCTCGCTGGGCGGCACGTCGAACTACTGCATGACGGGCGGACGCGGCAACATCTGCCACGGCTTCATGGCCATCAACCCCGCCTTCTTCGGCGACGCGGAGGCCATCAAGCGCCATCTGTCGACGTATCTGGAAGAGCTGCGCGAGAGCCCGAAGGCCGACGGTCAGGAACGCATCTATACGCACGGCGAGAAGGAGATCGCGGCAGTCGGCGACCGCATGAAAAACGGCATTCCCGTCAATGATAACACCATGGTCGAGGTGCTCGATCTGTGCAATTATCTTGGGCTCGACTTCGGCAGCTACTTCGGCGACTATCGCCCGCCGGTCAAGAAGGACGTCTTCAAGGGGAATTATTAAGGAGAATCACTGTGGATTACGCAACAGAATCTCTTCGCCTGCATGGCGAATGGAGGGGAAAGATCGAGGTCACGGCGCGCGTGCCGGTC
>CAKUEH010000026.1 GCA_934646185.1 uncultured Oscillospiraceae bacterium
AACTGCATGAAAAGCGTGATGCGGTATGTGTCGCAGATGAGCAAGACGATCTGGGATGGTCAGCAGCTCGTCAGCGGGATCGGCTGCCAGCCGGAAACCGCGTTCGACGAATTCCTGAGTACGAAGCTGCTGCACCGCAAGGATGGCGGCGTGATGTTTTACCACATGGTACAGAGTTTTCCAAAAGGTGCAGACATCGACCCGTGCGCAGCACACGAAGCAGCACGCAGACTTGCTGGATATTTTGAGGGCTGTGAAGTTCTGGTCTGCACGCACGTTGACCGCGAACACATTCACTCGCACTGTATCATCAACAGCGTCAATTTTGAAACCGGTAAAAAAGTACATATGGCGGATGAGCAGATTCAGGAGCTGCGCGTTCGCAACGACCAGATTTGCGAAGAACTGGGGCTGCCGAAATTCCAGAAAGATGAGCAGCGGCATTCGCGCGGAATGTCCAATGCGGAATACTACACGGCTGACAGGGGCGAGAGCTGGAAGTTTGAACTGATGCGAGTCATCGACGATTGTATGCGCTGCGCTGGGAGCCGCGAGGAATTTCTGGCGCTGCTGCGCGCAGAGGGCTACGACGCGGCATGGAGAGACAGTCGCAAAAATATCACCTACACCACTCCGGACGGACGCAAATGCCGTGACAACAAGTTACATATAGAAAAATACCTGAAAGAAAATATGGAGGCGGAATTTGAATACAGAACAGAGGAAATCACCGGAAGAACTTCAAAAACTGCATCGGCAGTTGATGAACGAAGCGAAGCAGTTAGAACCCAGTGTGATGGTCACAGAGAGAAATTGGAGCGCGATGCTCGAAATGCAGGACAGGCTGTTCCGGCAGCAGATGCAGTTGGACACGGACCTGAAAACGCTCCTGACGAAGCAGGAAGCACAGGAAGCCCTGACCGCGATGCAGGCGAGCGCAGCAGAGTTCGAGAGACAGGCTGGGAATCTGAGCGCGAGGTATTCTTCCGCCTGCAAGGAACTGACCGAGAGTACACAAAAAGCTGTGACTTTGACTTCGGAGAACGGCGAACGGGCGATTTCTACGGTGCTGCAAGAAGCGAAGAAGAAAATTCACCTGTGCGCGTGGGTCTCGATTACGGCAGTGATCTTGTGCGCGGCGCTGTGCGCCTTGGCCGTGCTGTGGAGCAGATGACGGACGATGCACCGATGCGCGGCGGAACGACCACGCCACCGCATATCGACAGCAAGCGCCGGAAGAAGCTCAAGCAAAAGAAAACCGCCCTCGGTCATGCCGAGGACGATCATGAGGACTGGACGATGGAACAGCACTTATAAAAACAGCCTCCAGCGGGAGGCAGAAAGGAGCCTATGAAAAAGGACTGGGAGATTTATCGGGACACCGGCATTCTGGGCGCATATACGCCGGAGTGTGCAAAACTTCGGCAAACAGAGAACGGTGAAGTCGCAACTGTTTTCCGGGACACAACAACACGTATAGAGGGAGACTGCATCGCAAAACAGCGCGAGATGCTGATCGGCGGCAGACGGTTCTGTATCACGTCTGTATTTCCGGCAGAGCCCTGCGCAACGCCGACGGACAAGCTGATCGCCTGCATCGACGCGGAACTGGAAAAGGAAGCGCACAGCGCATAAAAATCTGATAGACTTGTGGCAGCCGCTGCGGTATACTTGCCGTACCGTACCGGCTTGCCCCACGGAAAAGGAGGTTATGATGGCAAGTCAGAAGCAACAATATACGATTCTCTACGGGCGGCTCAGTCAGGAGGACGAGCGCGCTGGGGAGTCAAACAGCATCCAGCATCAGCGGAATTTGTTGGAAAAATATGCACGGGATAAAGGCTTTGAAAACACACTTTTTCTTGCGGACGACGGGTATTCCGGAACAAATTTTGAGCGGCCGAGCTGGAAAAAGATCGTGGAAATGATTGAAGCCGGTGAGGTCTCCACCCTGATCGTAAAGGATGCCTCCCGGCTGGGGCGTGAGTACTTGCAGGTCGGCTACTACATGGAGATTTATTTTCCGCAAAAGAACGTACGGTTCATCGCAGTGAACGACGGCGTGGATTCTGCGGTCGAGAGCAGCAACGATTTTAACCCTATCCGCAACTGGGCAAACGAACTCCACGCAAAGGACACGAGCCGGAAGGTCCGCGCCGTGAAAAAGCTGCAGGCCGAACGCGGCGAATGGCTCGGTGGTCGCCCGCCCTACGGCTACCGGAAATCCGAAACTACGGAAAACCATCTCGAGCCCGACCCGGAAGCGGCAGAGGTTGTGCGACAGATTTTTACCCTCTGTGCTGCTGGGAAAGGTCCGAGTCAGATCGCGCGGATTCTGACAGAACAGAATATTCTGACACCTGCAAATTACTACTTTCAGAAGACCGGAAAAACGCACAAGGGGCGCGATGCGATGCATCCATGCACATGGTCTGGTACGACGGTCAGTGATATCCTCAAAAATGTCATGTATCTGGGCCATACGGTTGGACTGCGGCGGACGACCATCTCCTATAAAAACAAAACGCGGATCGACCGGCCGGAAAGCGAACAGTGTCTGGTAAAAAATACGCACCAGCCGCTCATCTCGCAGGAGCAGTGGGAGATCGTGCAGGAGGTGCGACGACACAAAAAGCGCACGGCGAAGCACATGGAAGAGCTTGATATTTTCTCCGGGCTGGTGTTCTGCGCAGACTGCGGAAAGCCGCTGGTGCTGCACAGAGCCAGCACCATGAAAAAAGTGGAGTACAATTTCAAGTGCTACACCTACGGCAAAAAAGGCAAAACTGCCTGCACTGCGCACCACATCCGGGAGTGTGAACTCACGCAAATCGTTCTGGATGATCTCTGCCGGGTCACACATTTCGCCCGCATGAAGGAGCGGCAATTCGCGGCGCACATCAACCAGAAAAACAGCGCGGAGCTGCGGCAGGAGATGAACCGTGTCCTCCGTGAATTGGACGCGATGAAAAAACGAAGTGCAGAGCTGTCCAAGCTGTTCAAACGGCTCTATGAGGACAATGTTCTCGGGCGCGTGACCGACGAGCAGTACCGGATGCTCTCTGGCGATTACACGGACGAACAGCGTATGCTGGAGGAACAGATTCCGCAGAAAGAGCAGCGCCTAGCGCAGCTTCAGGCGCGCGAAGCGAACGTGGATGCTTTCATTGAAAAGGCAAAGCAGTACACAACGATTGACGTGCTGACGCCGGAACTGCTGCGGCTGTTCATTCAGCGCATTGAGGTCGGTGAACGGGAAACAAAATACTCCCGCAATTCCAGCCAGTCTGTCCGCATCATTTACCGGGACATCGGCACAGTGGACAGCGCCATGCAGCCGGACGAGAAACAGCCGAAGCTGCTTCCGCCGCTCAGTGAGCTCATTCCGTTCCCGGCATAAGGCAGCAAAAAGAATGAGGGAGCGGATAGCTTCGCTCCCTCGCAGGGGGTGACAGGTTGTGTCCCTATAAAAGGGAACAGCACGATTTCAAGACTTTTTCTTTACTTTCTCCCGCAAATAATCGACCGCATTTTTGCAGTCATGCGGCTTGACCCAGATTTGACCCAAACGGGCGCGAAAACGCGGTGGATTTATTAAGATTTATTTGACAGAACAGCACGATTTTCTTTGTTTTCAAGAATATTTTGAACGTTTGAACGGCGGCTGCAAGTTGCAGCCGCCGCGTTGATTTTAGCTCAGATCGCGTTGCGGATGGTGTTTCCAATCGCGTCTGCCGCGCTCTGTTTCATGCCTGACGTCGAGTGGACGTAGGTGCTGAGCGTGAATCCTGCGCTGAAGTGGCCCAGCGTTTCAGACAATGTTCGCACGTCCACACCGCTTTTCAGCGATAAGGTTGCAAATGTGTGTCGCATGTCATGAAAACGAACGTGTTCTGCTCCAATCTCCTTGATGATCCGATCATGCAGCCTGCGAAATCCATCCGGATCCCACGTTTCACCCGTGCGCGGAGATGGGAACAAATACGGATTTGCAGGATGTCTTTCGTGTTCCTCTACGAGAAGTTTTACCGTATCTGCTGGGAGCAACACTGTTCGGATGGAATTCGGCGTTTTTGGTGTGCTGATGACCAGTTTCCCGTTCTGCCGCGCAACGCTTTTGTTGATTGAGAGTATACGGTTTTGAACATCCAAATCCTCCCACCGTGAGGCTAACAGTTCCCCGCGTCGTAAACCTGTGGTCAGTTCCAGATACATCGGTGCGAGAATCCCATGCTCTTTCGCCGCGCTCAGGTATGGGCCGATCAATGCTTCGGGCAAAATTTTCATCTCTTTGCGCGCGTTCTTTGGAATTTTGCACTTCTTCGCCGGATTTGCTAAAATCAGCTTCTCCTCCACTGCATACTCCAACGCCTTGTTCAGCACCACATGGACGCATTGCACCATGCGAGGACTCAGCCCATGTTCTTTCAGCTCCGGCTGATTTTTCTTCTGCACGCGACCGCTCTTGAGCAATTCGTTGTAAAACTGCTGAATTTGCAGCATCGTCAGCTTTTCCAGCTTCACGCTGCCAAGCTTCGGAATGATGTGATGGTCGATGGCATTGTGATAAAATACCGCTTTGCCTTCTCCGGCTCGCCCTCGCCGAGGACTTTGGACACGAGGGCCGTGCCGCCCGTGCCGATCATGAAGCCGATGCCGCCCAGCACCATGATAAACGGCATCACGAGGTTGATGGCCGCGAATGGCGTCTTCCCGGCGAAGTTCGACACGAACAGGCCGTCTACCACGCCGTAGATCGACGTGAAGACCATCATCACGATCGACGGCAGCACGAAGCGCAGCAGCTTTTGATACGTAAAATGGTCAGAAAGTTGAATTTGCGTCTTTTTCATCTCTATCTTTGGCCGCGTTCCGCGGCATTCCCTCCTTTTTCAGATACGCCCTACCCCTTAAATTGCGCCGTTCTCGCGGAACCCTTCCTCCAGCAGCCGGCAGAACAAATGCAGCCCCCGGACAAACGCCGCACATTCCTCCGGCATTGCACCCAGCGCCGCGGTCTCCGCCTCGGGCACGCGATCGATCCACGTTCTGGCGAACTGTTCACCCTTTTCGGTCAGCGCCACATGCTTGCTCCGCAGATCAGCGCTGCTCGTCCGCGCGAGATAACCCTCGGCCTCCAGTTTTTTCAGCGCGGAGTGGACCGTCTGCTTCGGCTCGATCAAAAACTCGCAGATCTCCGCCTGCGTGAACTGCCGTTCCTCTGCCCGCAGCGTGTATAGGATCCAGAACGCGCACTCCGAAATGCCGCACTGCTTCGCCGCGCACCGATAGAGGTCGTCGAGCCGCTTCGTCTCCTTGTTGTATCCCAGCAGCATCCGCTTTGCATCCCGTTCTATACGCGCCCTCCGATCGTCCGATTTCAGACCAGCGAGAGGCATTATAGTCCGATTTCAGACGATTGTCAAGCCACTTTTCGCAAAAAAGAAGCCCCTCTCCCAAGAGGGGCCTGATCTTCCGCCGCACTTCGCTCGTGTCTGTAGGGGCGGACGCCTCTGTCCGCCCGTTTGACAGTTTTGCACCGCACCCTGTAGGGGCCGATGCCGAGCGCAGCTGTTCGCGACGAAGGAGCGTTACAGATGCGGCCTGCCCCTCGCGGGTACTCATCGGCCCGTCCCCGCCGCAGCGGATAGCCTCCCTTGTGTAAAGGGAGGTGGCACGGCGAAGCCGTGACGGAGGGATTGTTATTTTTCGATTTGCCACCGCGCTGAAATAGAATTCGTAGGGGCGACCATTGGTCGCCCGCTTTTGAAAAAACTAAATCTCTTTTCTCAACACCCGATAAACGAATTCCATATCCAATCCCGCGCGCACCGCGTCCGCCAGCAGATCATACTGCCGCTCCCGATATGCCGCCCGGTCGAAGGTCCCGAGCGCCGAAAACGCCACGCCGCGCCGCGCGCAGATCGCCTTCAGGATCTCATCCGCGATGCCCGGCGCGTCAAATATCCCATGCACATAGCTGCCGTAGACGTTCCCGTTCCCGGCCAGCGCGGGCATCTGTGCCTCGCTGCGGCCCATGTGGATCTCATACCCTTCATAGCGCAGTTCGTTCAGCCCCGCGAGCATCCCTTCCACACCGGAAAACATCCCCGCCGTCTGCCGCTGCACCTTCTCCCCGTGGAACACGGTCTCCATCTCGAGCAGTCCCATGCCCCGCAGTTCCGTCAGCCCCGCGGCCTCGACACCCTCCGGGTCCGAAACGGACCGGCCCAGCATCTGGTATCCGCCGCACACGCCGAATACCAGCGTCCCGCCTGCCGCCTCCTTCAGGATCGCTGCTTCCAGTCCCCGCTCACGCAGCCAGCGGAGATCGGCGATCGTGCTCTTCGTCCCCGGCAGGAGGATCATATCCGGCGTGCCGAGCGCGCCCACATGGTCGACATACCGCAGCGACACATTTTCATATCGCTCAAACGGCGAAAAATCGGTGAAATTCGAGATCTTCGGTAGCCGGATGACCGCGATGTCGACCAGCTTCCGCGCCGTGTCGCGCGAAAACCGCTCCGTCAGGCTGTCCTCATCGTCGATGTCCGCCGTCGTGTACGGCACCACACCCGCCACCGGCACGCCGCAGAGCGCCTCGAGCTGCCGCAGTCCCGGCTCCAGAATGGCCCGGTCACCGCGGAACTTGTTCACGATTGTCCCCTTGACGCGCGTACGCTCGTCCGGCTCCAGCAGCGCGATCGTCCCATAGAGCTGCGCGAACACGCCGCCCCGGTCGATGTCCCCGATCAGCAGCACCGGCGCATCGACCAGCTTGGCCAGCCCCATGTTCACAAAATCGTCCTGTTTCAGGTTGATCTCTGCCGGGCTGCCCGCGCCCTCGATGACGATCACGTCATATTCCGCCGCAAGACTCTCATATGCCGCCGTCACCGCAGGCAGAAATTCCCGTTTCCGCCGGTAATATTCCGTCGCGCGCATGTTGCCTACGACCTGTCCGTTCACGATCACCTGGCTGCCAGAGTCCGTCGTCGGCTTCAGCAAAATCGGGTTCATCCGCACATCCGGCGCGATCCCCGCCGCCTCTGCCTGCACCACCTGGGCCCGGCCCATCTCGCCGCCTTCGGCCGTGATGAAGGAGTTCAGCGCCATGTTCTGGCTCTTGAACGGGGCCACGCGATAACCGTCCTGCCGGAAAATGCGGCAGAGCGCCGCGGCGAGCAGGCTCTTCCCCGCGTTCGACATCGTTCCCTGCAGCATCAGATTCAGCGCCATCTTCCATCCTCCCTCGCCCGCCGCATCGCATCCAGCAGCGCATCATTTTCTTCCCGCAGCCGCACAGCCGCGCGATACCATCCCGGCCCCAGGCCCTCAAAATTCGCACAGTCGCGGATCGCAGCGCCGCGCTCGCGCAGCCGATCCGCCAAGCCCGCCTCACCGCGAAACAGAATGTAATTCGCCTGCGACGGACACACCCAGAAGCCAAGCTCCCGCAGCCGTTCTTCGAGCCGCGGGCGCTCCGCGCGGATGACCGCGCGGTTCCTCTCCAAAAATTCCGCATCGCCCAGCGCGGCGACGCCCGCCGCCTGTGCAAGCGCCGAGACATTCCACGGCGGCACCGCCGCCGACATCTTCCGCAGCAAGGCCCCATCCGCGCTCAAGCCGTACCCCAGCCGCAGCCCCGCCATACCAAAGCTCTTCGTAAAGGCCTTGAGAACAAAAAGCTGCGGAAACTCCCGCAAAAACGGCGTCAGATCGGTGCCGCCGTCCGACAGGCTCAAAAAGCACTCGTCGACAAACAGTGCAATGTTGTTCTCTCGGCAGACACGCAGGATCTTTTCCAGCAGCCCGCCCGCGATCAGCCGTCCCGTCGGGTTATTCGGATTGCAGAGGAACAGCGCATCGATCTTTTCGCGCGCAAGACGCGCCAGAAAGCGCTCCTGCAAGTCAAACTTTTCCTCCTGACTGAGCGCAAAGCGCACGACCCCGCAGCCCCTTCGCTGCAAAGCCAGCGAATACTCCGAAAATGTCGGCGCGAGCTCCATCGCGCGCCCTGGCCGCACGGCCTCGCAATAGGCGTAGATGAGCTCAGACGCGCCGTTCCCGCAGAGAATGAATTCTCCCGGCACCCCTTCATAGCGCGCGATCGCCTGCACAAGTGCCCGGCAGTAGGGATCGGGATAGCGGTAGAGCTCAGGCAGGCCCCGTTCGATCGCCTCGGTCACACACTTCGGCGTGCCGAGCGGACTCACGTTCGCCGAAAAGTCGAGCGCGATCCCATCGCCGTATCGGTCCCCGCCATGCGGGTTTTTGACTCCATAAAGCATCGCATTTCCTCAAAATTCACAGAACGATCAACAGCGCTTTCCCCGCGCCGAACACCACGAGCGCCAGAACCGCCGTCAGATACATCAGCCGCCCCGCGCGCGGGATGTCCTCCATTTCGATCTCCCGCTTCGCGTCGCCGATATAGTCCTTCTTGTGCAGCACCCCGTGGTACCACGCATCGCCCGCCAGCCGCAGCCCCAGCAGTCCCGCGCAGACCGATTCCGTCTGCGCCGAGTTCGGGCTCGCATGCTTGCAGCGATCCCGGCGGAAGATCTTCCAGCCGTTTTTCACATCCAGCTGCAGCAGCGCCCCCGCCGCCAGCATCAGCAGCGCCGACAGCCGCGCGGGGATAAAATTGAACACATCGTCCATCCGCGCGGGCACAAGTCCGATGTCCTTGTACGGCGGCTCCACATAGCCAAGCATCGAATCCATCGTGTTCACGGCCTTGTAGAAAAAGCCGAGCGGCGCGCCGCCGATCGCCAGAAACAGCATTGGCGCGATCACGCCGTCCGACGTGTTCTCCGCCACGGTCTCCACCGCCGCGCGCATCACGCCGCGCGCATCCAGCCGCGCCACGTCGCGTCCGACGATCATGGACACGGCCTGTCTGGCCTCGTCCAGACTCCCATGCTTCAGCGCCGCATAGACCTTCATGCTCTCGTCCCGCAGCGACTTCGCCGCGAGGATCTGTCCGCACATCACGCTCTCCACCGCCAGCCGCAGCCAGACGCTCACGCGCGCGCAGCCCCAGAGGAGCAGCGCCGGAAGGGCCGCAGCGATCAGTGCCGTCAGGATCCAGATACAGGCTCCGGCGGCCCGCTCGCCGCCGGGCGTCTTCGGAAAAAGGCGGCGGAACAGCCGTTCCAGCAGTGAGATGAGATGTCCGATCGCGGCCACCGGATGCGGCAGGCCGTGCGGATCACCGATCAGCAGATCGATGCAAAATCCGATGCAAAGTGCGAATAGGGACCATTTCATGCCTGTTCTCTCCTGTTTTGCATCGTGAAAATATACACAGGGTTCTGTCCCTGCATCAGGTGATAGCTTCCGGCCGTCCGCGCACGGGCCGCCTGCAGGCTGACGCATTCCGCCTTTTCAAAGTCCGCCATGCGCGCCGCCAGCGCCCCCACAGACTCCAGCGTCACCGCCGTCGCCACGATGCGGACGTGCGGATTCTTCCGCAGCGCGGCGTCCAATATCCCGTTCAAATTTCCCGCGGTCCCGCCGAGGAACACATGCGTCGGCGCCGGGAGCGCCTCGCACGCCGCCGGGGCCGTCCCGGAGACAATCTCCAGATTCCCGGCGGAAAACGCCGCCTTGTTGCGCGCCAGCAGCGCCAGCGCATCTTCCTGTCGTTCCACAGCGTACACGCGTCCGCGCTTCGCCTGCAAAGCCATCTCAATGGAGACCGAACCGGTTCCCGCGCCGACATCCCAGCAGACCGCGCGCTCCGTCAGCGCCAGCTTGGAAAGGCAGACGGCGCGCACCTCGCTTTTTGTCATCGGCACAACGTGCGCCGGATCCATCTCCCGCAAAAATACCTCGTCGGGCAGCCCGTGCGTCACGACCGCATCCGGGGCCGGATTTTCGATCAGCGCCACGCTGAGCTTGTCAAATTCCCGCGATGCCAGCTCTGCCGCCGTCCCGCAGGTGATCTTCTCGTCCGGGTAGCTCAGCCGCTCGCCGACGCTGACGCGCACCGCGCCAAGGCCCGCATCCACGAGCCGCGCGCAGAGCTTCGCCATGCCACCCTCGCCGCCGACGAGCGCGAAGACCGTTTCCTGTGCGCGCACATCGGCCGCGATGTCGTGTTCCCGCCCATGCAGGCTGACCGGCACGGCCTCCTCATAGCGCTTCCCGAGCCGCGCGCAGAGATAGCTCATCGAGCTCAACCCCGGCAACACGCGGACATGACAATTCGGCAGCAGCGGGAGCAGTTTCTTCGTGCCGCTGAAAAATCCCGTATCCCCGGACATCAGGACCGTAAAATTCGAACATTCCGGGTGCGCCGCAATGGCCGCCGCGATCGCGTCCGGCGCGATGGCCGCGACGCGCAGCTGACCGGGCCGGGCCGCTACCTCCAGCATCCGTGCCGCGCCGATCAGGCAGTCCGTATGCTCGATCGCTGCACGGACCTCGCCCGTCTGCGCCGCCTCGCTGCCGGGCCCAATGCCCACAACGCAAACATGCGGCACGCGCCCAAACGAAAACCGCGCACAGAGTCTCGCGACCGTCTCTGAAAGTCCGATCCCGTCCGCCTCTGCGGGCCGTCCGATGACCAGAAGGCGCACGCCGGTCTTCGCGGTGGCTGCCGCCTTTTCCGCGAAGCCGCCCGCGGCCCCGCCGTCCTTCGTCACCAGCCATTTTGCGCCGATGGCGCGCAGCATCGCCGTGTTCATCTCCTCCGAGAATGGCCCCTGCATTGCCAGAACATGCGCCGTCTTGACGCCCGCCTCACGGCAAAGCACGAGCGAGTCCTCCAGCGGCAGCACGCGCGCATAGACGCGCTCCGCAAAGTCCTTGATCTGACTGTATGCTTTCAATTCCTTGCTCCCGGTGGTGAGCAGGATGTTCCCCTCTGTTTGATCCAAAAATTCGATCGCTTTTTCGGTGCTTTCGACAAAAACGGCATCCTCCGGCGCATCCGACGCGCCGCGCAGCAGCCGCCAGCGCTCCACACCGGTCTCGGCGCACGCGCGGGCGATGCTCTTCGTGATCGACGCCGCGTAGGGGTGCGTCGCGTCGATCACGAGGTCAAAATGTCTGTCCGTCAAGAGCGCCTTGATCTCATCGGCCGGCAGCCGGCGGGCCGAAACGGTCAGCCGCTCTGCCTCGGGCAGCAGCGCCTGTCCATATTCCGTGGCCACACAGGCCGTGACCTCGCACGGCTGCGCATTCAGAAATTCCACCAGTTCGCGGCCCTCAGTCGTGCCGCCGAACACGCAAATTTTATACATTCCGGTATCCTCTCGGCGTGATGAGCGCGCCGTTTACGACCTTTGTGGACGAATTTCCAACAAACACGGTGCAGAACATATCGACATCCGCCGCTTGCAGTTCGCCGAGCGTCAGAATGCGGCTGCTCTGCCCCTCACGTCCGATGTTGCGGACAATGCCGCAGAGCCGCTCCTCCGGCAGGACACGCAGTAAAATGTCACACGCGCGCTTTAAGTGGTCAGGGCGGCCGTGGCTCGCCGGGTTGTAGATCGCAATGGCAAAGTTGCCCTCCGCCGCGCAGCGCAGCCGGTTTTCAATGGTCTCCCAGGGCGTCAGCCGGTCGGACAGACTGATGACCGCGAAATCATGCGTCAGCGGCGCGCCGAGCACCGCGCCGCCGCTGCACGCGGCGGTCAGCCCGGGGACGACCTCGACCTCCGGCTCGCTGTTCTCGCCGCGCAGCTCATAGACCAGCGCGGCCATGCCGTAGATCCCGCTGTCGCCGGAGCAGACAAGCGCCACGGTTTTCCCGCTCTTCGCGAGGTCGAGCACCATCTGGCAGCGCCTGGCCTCCTGCGTCATCGGCGTGGAGACCAGCTCCTTGCCGGGATAGCGGTCCTTCACCAGATCGACATAGACCGGGTAACCGGCGATCACATCACACGCTTCCAGCGCCCGGTCGGCACGAATAGTCCTGTTTTCCTCATTTCCGGGGCCGATGCCCACGATAAATACCTTACCCAAAGTCTACCTCCCATGTTTCCGCCGAGACCGCAATGGTCACGCCGTTTCCCGCACACTTCCGAACCAGAAGCCGCTCCGCGCCCAGCATCGCCGCCCGTTCGCAGACGTTGCCGATGCCTGTCACCCCCTGCACGAAGGGAGATTCGGTGAACTCCCCCGTCACAGCCCGCAATTCTTCCGCTGTATAGAATGTCGCGGACCAGCCATGCTCTTCGCAGGCGGCGAGCAGCCCCGCCTCCTGCCGCTTTAAGTCGATGGAATAGACGCCCTTCACCGCATTCAAATCTAAGTCATGGCTCGCAAACGCCGTTTGAATAGCTGCCTCGACGGCTTCCCTCGAGATGCCCTTCCGGCAGCCGACTCCAACGCGCAACACGCGCGGCACAAGGCGCAGCGTGTGCATAAACGGTGCAGAACACCGATAACCGACATAGATGCCGAGCTCGCCGGACTCGCCCAAAACCAGCCCGTCCGGCAGCGGACCTTGAATTGGAAAATCGCTGCAAACCGGAACAGAATGCTCTAAAATTTCCACTGAAATCTGTTTGGCGCCCCCCATATCGGAGATTGCGCAGCCGTGCTCCGCCGCCCAGGTGTCGACAGAAAATTTGCCGTTCACGTCCGTCGCCGTGGTGACGACGGCGGTCGCGCCGAGCGCTGCGGCAAGCCTGCGGGCGAGCGCATTGGCCCCGCCGATGTGCCCGGAGAGCAGCGGAATGACGAAATTCGCCCGCTCGTCGAGGCCGAGCACCGCCGGATCCGTCCGTTTGTCGCGGACATACGGCGCGATCTCCCGCACCGCGATCCCAGCCGCACCGACAAAGATCAGCGCGTCCATTTCCGAAAACGCCGCGCCATAGACCGCTTTTTCAAGCGGCAGAAATCCCGGCTCCGCCAGCCGCGGCACCGCATAACAAAGCGTTTCCGCCTCCGGCAGCGCCATACAGATACGCCGCGCCGTTTTGCATCCAGTACGGCTGTAAGCGAAAATCGCAATGTTCATTTTGTGGCCTCGCGGAATTCGGTCGTGAACGAGGGGTCGTAGAGCAGCGAACGGAGATAGTCGCCCCCGAGGCAGCCGCCGACCACGATCAGCGACGTCTTCGTCAGGCCGTTGGCCGTGACAGTATCGTGCAGCGTGCCGACGGTGCAGCGGAAGATCTTCTCCTCTGGCCACGTCGCCTTGTAAACGACGGCGGCCGGCGTTTCCGCCTCGTAGCCGCCCGCGAGCAGGTCGGCCTGAAGCTGCTTTGTCAGCGACGTACTGAGGAAGAGGACCATGGTGGCGTGGTGGGCCGCGAGGGCGCGGATGGACTCGCGGGTGGGAACGGGTGTGCGGCCGGGTGCGCGCGTGATGATGACCGTTTGGCTGACGTTCGGGAGCGTATATTCCGCGCGGAGCGCCGCGGCGGCCCCGCAGAAGGCGCTGACGCCGGGGCAGACATCATAGTCGATGCCCAGCTTTTCCAGCGCGTCAAACTGCTCCCGCACAGCGCCATAGATGCTCGAGTCGCCGGTATGGAGACGGACAGTGGTCTTGCCCTCGGCCTCGGCCTGACGGATGACGGCAATGACCTCTTCCAGCGTCATTTTCGCGCTGTCGTGGCTCTCACAGCCCGGCTTCGTAGCGTCCAGCAGCGCTGGATTGACGAGCGACCCGGCATAGATGACGATGTCCGCCTCGCCGAGCAGCCGCGCGCCGCGCACGGTGATGAGGTCCGGTGCGCCGCTCCCGGCGCCGACAAAATGTACCATAGTTATCCCTCCATAATGGTTCCCAGCAGCTCCTGCGCGCGGCTGGTCCGGCACAGGAGGCCATATTCTTTGGAAAATACGATCGCGCCGGCGGCCATCTCGCCGCACTTGTGCGCAAGATGAAACTCGATGCGCTCCGCGAGGCGGGCCAGCACCGCGTCATATAACTGTTCTTCTTTCAGGATGCGGAGCGCATCGTCACACGTCGCGCAGTCCAGCACCTCCTCCACGCGCGCGGGCGGGAGGCCGAGGGCGGCGGCATGCGCCGCGATGAGCTCCATGCGGCAGTCGCCGCACTTCGAGTGTGTGTTCCACATGCCGCCCGCGAGCTTCACGAGCTTGCCGATGTGCCCGACGAGCAGCGCACCGCGGAAGCCGAGCGCACGGCAATGCTCCAGCGCGTCGCCGATGAAATTGCTGGTCAAAACGGCGGTGCGCGGGTCGAGGCCGATGGACGCGCGGATGAAATCCGCGCCATAGTTGCCCGGCGTGAGCAGGACATAGTCCGCGCCGTTCGCCCGACGCTGCCGCAGCTCGACATGGATGGTGTCGACGAGGGCCTGCTCGCTCATCGGCTCGACGATGCCGGTCGTACCGAGGATGGAAATGCCGCCGACAATGCCGAGGCGGGGGTTGAAGGTCTTTTTTGCGAGCGCCTCGCCCTCCGGCACGGAGATCATGACGGCCAGCCCGCCGCGATAATCGCAGAGGCGCATGACCTCTTCGACGTTTTCGCGGATCATGCGGCGCGGGACGGAGTTGATGGCCGCAGCGCCGACCGGCTGGTCGAGCCCGCGCTTCGTCACGCGGCCCACGCCCGCGCCGCCGTCGATCGTGACGCCGGGTGTTTCCGTGCGTTGGACGGCTGCAAACACGAGGGTATCGTGCGTGACGTCCGGATCGTCGCCGCTGTCCTTGCGGATGGCGCAGGAGACGGTATCGGGGGTTCTCGTGATCTCAAGCACGTCCAGCGTCAGGGCGACGCCCTTGGGCGTGAGCAGATCGATAGCCGAAATTTTGCCGCCGGTCAGCAACATCCACGCCGCAGCTTTTGCCGCAGCAGCCGTGCAGGAGCCGGTCGTATAGCCGAGACGGAGCTTTTTTCCGTCCTTGATGACGTATTCTTCCATCTCAGCGCCGGATCTGGTAGAGCATCGCGTTGCAGATCGCGGCAGCGACATTGCTGCCGCCCTTGCGCCCGCGCGCGACGATATAGGGCGCGCGGCAGTTCGCGATGACGAGCTCCTTGCTCTCAATGACGTTGACGAAGCCGACCGGCACACCGATGATGAGCGCCGGGTGCAGCTTGTCCGCTTCCATCAGGGCCTCGAGCGAGACAAGGGCCGTCGGCGCGTTGCCGATGGCAAAGATGCAGGGCTTCGGCAGCTGCGCGGCCCGCTCCATCGAGACGATGGCGCGGGTGACGCCGCGCGCTTTTGCCTCCGCGGCAACGTCCGGATCGGACATGAAGCAGTGGACTTCCCCGCCGAGGGAGGCCAGAATGGTCTTGTTGATGCCGGCCTTCGCCATCTGCGTATCGGTGACGATGTCGCAGCCGGCGCGCAGCGCCTCGATCCCCTTCGTGACCGCGTGGTCGGAGAAGACGAGATTGTCGGCATAGTCAAAGTCGGCAGTCGTGTGGATGGCGCGCTTGATGACGAGCTCGTTTTCAGGGTCGAGCTTACGGTCTCCCAGCAGCTCGGTGATGATCTCGAAGCTGCGGCGCTCAATGTCCATCGGTCTGATCTGTTCCAGCATGGTGTTTCCCCTTTCGGCACGCGTCCAGAAAGCGGACGGCAAAGGATGGATTCGCGTAAAAATGGAAATGCGGATAGCCCGCGTAGAGGGTGTCCGTGGCGAAGACGCACGGCCAGCTGCGGCCGAAGGGCTTCGCCGCCGTGAAGGCGTCTCCGGTCTGCTCCGCATCCCAGTGGTGGAATTCGTGTGCAGGGATGGATCCGCCCGCGCGGCAGAGCAGGTTGTTCCGCTCGGCCGTCAGCGTGACGTAGCCAAAGCGTGCGAGCTTCCCGGCGTCGAAGCAGCGCCCCGGCAGAAAGCCCACCATCGGATGCTCCCCGATAGCCTCTGTCAGGTACATAAAGCCGCCGCATTCGGCAATGCAGGGCAGCCCCGCCTCCAGCGCGGCGCGGACGCTGCTGCACATGGAGCGATTTTCGCTCAGCTGCGCGGCATAGAGCTCCGGATAGCCGCCGCCGAGATAGAGGCCGTCGAGTCCGGCGGGCAAGGCGCCGTCAGAGAGCGGAGAAAACGGCACGAGCTCCGCGCCGACCGTCCGGAGCAGGCCGAGGCTGTCTTCATAGTAAAAGCAGAACGCATTGTCCCGCGCAACACCGATGCGCACCGGTGCGCCGGGCGCCGGAAGCGTCGGCGGCACAACGTCCAGCGCTGGCGCTTCGCGCGCGATGGTCAGCAGCGCGTCCAGATCGATCGTCTGCTCGGCCTCAGCGGCGAGGCGCTGCATTTTTTCGCGCAGATCTGCGACCTCCGCCGCAGTCACAAGGCCGAGATGGCGGCTTTTCAGCGCGCAGTCCGGCAGATTCGGCAGAAAGCCGCACGCCTTGACGCCAAGGCGGTCTTCCAGCACACGCGCGAGCGGCGCGTAGGTCATCGCGGTGCAGCCGTTGAGGATGACGCCGCAGATGCGGTCGTCCGGCAGAAAGTCCAGAAAGCCGCGTACCGACGCCAGCACCGAGAGTGCCGCGCCGCGCGCGTTCACAACGAGGACCACGGGCGAGACCGTCTTCTGCGCGAGTTCGTAGGTGCTGGCGCGCGTACTGGTCAGGCCGAGGCCGTCGTAATAGCCCATAACGCCCTCAATGACCGTGACATCACAGCCGGAGGCATTCTGCGCGAGGAGGAAGCGAAGCGTATTCTCGTCGAAGAAAAACGGATCGAGATTCGAACTTTTGGCCCCGATGATGCGGCTATGGAACATCGGGTCAATATAATCGGGGCCGCATTTCGCGGCGGCGACTGAAAGGCCGCGGTTCACGAGCGCCTGCAAAACGGCACAGGACACGGTCGTCTTGCCGCAGCCGCTGTTCGTCCCGGCGAGGATCAGACGCGGAAGATTTTGCTGCATAGGCTCACTCCGATCGGACAAGAATGGTGGCAAAATAGCTGACATTTTCCGGGATCTCCCGCAGATCGCGGAAGACCCGCTCGCTGGGCAGGCCGCAGTCGGCGACCATCGAGGCCCGCTTCAACAGACCCGCGCGCCCCAGCGCTGCAACGGTCTCGTGGATGGCGGAGCCGGATTTCATCAGCACCTTCGTGCCCGGGAGGGCCAGCGCCGCATCCAGATCGCAGCTCGCCGGAAGGATGTGGAGCGGCTGCTCCATCTCGGTCAGGCTCTGCCCGAGGCGGGCCGCCACGGCGGCGACGCTCGTCACGCCTGGGAGCATTCTGGCCGGAAACCCGTCCCGCTCGATCTCCGCGAAGATGTAATACGCCGTAGCGAAGAGGGCGACGTCACCGAGGTTGACCATCGCAACGTCTCTTCCCTGCCGCAGCTCGGCCTCGACGGCGGACGCCGCCGCGCGATAGCTTTCCGCCCGGACGGCAGCGTCATGCGACATCGTGAATCGGAGCGGCAGAACGGATTTTCCGGTCAAATCGACCGCGCCGCGCGCGATGTCGAGCGCGAGCATCTGGCCGGACGCCGTCTGCGGCGCGGCGATGACGGGCGTGTTCTCCAGAACGCGGACGGCCTGGAGCGTCAGCAGCTCCGGGTCGCCGGGCCCGACGGAGACGGCATAGAAGGTTCCGGTTTGTTCGCTCATCTGGCACCTCCGGGGACAAATTCCAAGGAATCGAAGCAGGGATCGTATTTTCCCGGCTCCATGCGATAGAGCTCCGCGATATAGTCGGGCGTGAAAATTTCCGAGGGCGGGCCGACGCGGTCGATCCGGTCGCCCGCGACGCAGACGACGGTATCGGAGACGCGGGCGGCAAGATCCAGCTCGTGCAGGGACATGAGGACGGCGAGGTGCTCCTCGCGCACCATGCGCTTGAGGATGGTCAGCAGCTCCAGCTTATAGCGGATGTCGAGAAAACTCGTCGGCTCGTCGAGGACGATGAGCTCCGGCTGCTGGCAGAGGGCCCGGGCAAGCAGGACGCGCTGCCGCTGGCCGTCGCTGATGGACTGGAAGGGCCGGTCGGCAAAGTCGAGCGCGTCGGTCTCGCGGAGGCTCTGCTCGACGATGGCCTTGTCCTCCGGGCGGAGGACGCCGAGATGGCCGGTGTAGGGATAGCGGCCGGTGCTGACGACGTCGCGGCAGGTCATGAGCTCGGGGTTCATGCGGGCCGTCATCAGGATGGCCATGCGGCGAGCGACGTCGCCCCGGCTGTAGCTGCGCATGTCCGCGCCGTCGAGGAAGACTGAGCCGGAAATGGACGGGAGCTGGCCGATGATGGTCTTGAGGATGGTCGACTTGCCGGAGCCGTTCGGGCCGATGAGCGTGACGATCCTGCCGCGCTGTACCGAGAGGGCGACCTTGGAGATGAGCGTCTTGCCGTTGTAGCCGACGGACAGGGCATCGGTTTGCAGATAATCCATCACTGCGCCCCCTTTCTGTGGAGCATCATATAGATGACGACCGGCGCGCCGAAGACCGCTGTGACGGAGCTGATGCTGACCTCGGTGGGCGCGAAGGCCGTGCGCGCGATGAGGTCGCAGAACAGGCAGAACGCGCCGCCGCCGAGGAAACAGGCCGGGATCATCAAAAGCGGCTCTGCGGACTTAAAAAGGGACTTCATCAGGTGCGGCACGGCGATGCCGACGAAGGAGATCGGGCCGGCAAAGGCCGTGACGCAGGCGGAGAGCACACTGGAAAGTAAGATCAGCGCCGCACGGAACGCGCGCAGCGGCACGCCGAGATTCTGCGCGTAGACCTCGCCCAGCTGATAGGCCCGGAGGGGCTTGGAGAGCAGGAACGTCAGGATCAGGGCCCTGCCGCAGACCACGGCCATCGTGCGGACATTGTCCCAGCTCATACCGGAGAAGGAGCCGAGGGACCAGTTGTGCAGGTTGACAATGTTGCTGTCGTCGGCAAACGTGACGAGAAAGTCCGTCAGCGCGGAGCAGATATAGCCGATCATTACGCCGCAGACGACGAGCAGACTCATCCGGCGGACGCGCCGCGAGATGAGCAGGACAAAGCCCATTGAGAGCATCGCGCCGACAAAGGCCGCTGCGATCAGCGCGGCGGAGGACGACGTGACGCCCCGGCTGAGCAGCAGGATCATCGTGACCGCGACCGTGAACTTGGCCCCGGACGAGATGCCGAGGACGAAGGGCCCGGCGATTGGATTGTGGAAAAACGTCTGCAGCAGGAAGCCCGAGACGGAGAGGGCGCCGCCGAGAATCATCGCCGCAAGCAAGCGGGGCAGGCGGATATTCAGCAGGATGCGGCGCTGCGTGAGGTCGCCGCCGCCGTGGAGAATCGCCCATATTTCAGACGCGGGGAGCCGGACGCTGCCCGCGAGAAGATTCCAGATCAAAAAGGTAACAAGCAGGACGAGGAGCAGCAGGAAACCGCCCCATGTGTGAAGTTTGCGGGTATGTTCCATGCTGCTCCTCCTGTTATAATAATTTTTTTAGGAACCGGAGATCGGCGGCGTCCGGGTTGTTCAAAACGGCGTGGACGTCGAGGATCATGTCGCCGAGGGCGAGCGATTCCTGATAGAAGTTTTTCGTGATACACCAGACATTGCCGGTCTGGACGGCTTTAAAATCCGCAAACAGCGGACTTTTGGCGAGCAGCTCATCGATGGAGGTAATCCCGCCGTCGATGGTGCTGTTGTAGATGAGGACGTCGGCGTCCAGGGCGGTGTCGTAAAAGGACTCCATCTGGATGGTCATTGTGGACAGGGCGTTTTCCTCGCCGCTCTCGTCGAACGAGACATACTCGCCGCCCGCCATACGGATGGCCTTGGCGATATAGTCGCCGGATTTGCGGACATTGACTGCGCCGGACGTCGTGATGTAGAAGAACGCGACGGTCTGGCCCGTCGGCTCCTGGTCGAGCACGGGCGCGAGCGCGGCGATGAGGTCATCATAATATGCGCAGGCCGCGTCCTCTCTGCCGAGCAGGGCGGCATAGAGCTTCAGCCACTCCATGCGGCCCAGCGGCTCCGGCTCGTAGCTTGAGCGCTCGATGAGCACGGGGACGCCGATGCGCTCGAGCTGCTCGATGACCTCGGGCGTATGGTAGATCATCGTGTTCTCGATGGCAAGGTCGCAGCCCGCAGCGAGGATCGTCTCATAGTCCGGGGCGGAATATTTGCCCGCGTAGACCATCGTCCCGGCCTGCATCGCGGCCTTGGCCTCGTCGATATACCAATCCGCCTCCTTCTGGCCGCTGAGGGCGATGGCGTCAATGGCGTCCAGCTGCCGGAAATAGTCCATCGCAGCGGTCGCGACCAGATAGATGTGCGAAAGGGGCCGGGTCAGGACGGTCACATCCGCGGGGACGCCGTCCGGCACGGGCGCGTCCCCGGCGACGACGAGGAATGTTTGATCGTCGCCGATCGTGAGGCGCGTATAGTCCTCGCCCGCGTAGGAAACAGAAAACTGCGTGGCGTATTGAAGCGGGAGCGTCCGGTCAAACGTCAGGTCGTACCACGAAACCGCGCTTGCCGGCTCGCTCTGCACCGGTTCCGGCGCGGCGGTCTCCTGCTGCGGCGCGGCGCAGGCCGCGAAGGCCAGCAGCAGCGCGGCGAGGAGCGCTATAAAGAGCTTCTTCATTCGGCAGCGGTCAGCGTCGCAGAATCGAAGTTCAGCGTGTACTCGATCTCATGCGGGGTGCTCATCGCGGTGGTATCGCCGATGACCGTGAGCTCGGTGTCAAAGGCCGCGACGGGGATCTCAAATGTGGAGCCGGGCTCGGTCGTGAGGACGTCATAGCGTTCACCGTCCACGAGCATGTAGTCATATTTGCTGCTGCTCCAGACGACGGTAGCCACAGCCTTGCCGTCCGCGACGGTCAGCGTGCAGGGAGACTGGATATAAGCCTTGCCGGAGCCGCCTGCGAAGATCAGCTCGGCGGTGTAGGTGCCGTCGGCCAGGGCGAGATCGTCGACGGTCTTGCCGGATTCCTCGACGGGAACGGGGTTGGAGACGGAGACCTTGTGGTCGTACCACGTGCCCTTCTTGCCGATGAGCGCGAGGTCAAATTCCTCGTCCAGCGTAGGAACGGGGATGTCGAAGCCGAAGACCTCGTCAGAGAGGCCGTCGGAATAGGTAACGGTGTCGGTGGTGGGCTGGAGCAGCTCGGCCCCTTCCTTTTCCGCGTCTTCCTTGACGCCGGGGAAGAGATTGAGGATGCTGGTGCCCGCAAGGCTGACGTGGATAGTCATCTCGCCGTTTTCGACGGTGAGCGTGCCCTTGCCGTCGCAGGCCTCATTGGCATGGAACATGGAGCTGTCGGTGTTGAAGTCGGCAGTATAGACGCCGTCGGGCAGGGCCGGTTCGACGGGCTGCTCCGGTTCCGCGGGCGTCTCTTCTTCGGCGGACGCATCCGCATCCTCCGCAGTCTCGTCGGTTTTGGGTTCGGCGGGCTGTTCGGTCTGCACGGTCTGTTCCAGCTCTGCAGGTTCGGTCTCTGCGGGCTTGGCCGCGCAGGCGGTCAGCAGCGCGAGCAGCATCAGCGCAGCGAGCGCAAGGGCGATGGTCTTTTTCATGATGGTTCCTCCTGAATGGCGCTTGGCTCCGGGGCAGGTTTTCCCCACCCCGGAGCTCAGTTTAAGTCAAATTAGGCGTTCAGCGAGTCGATCGCAGCCTTGGTGTGGGCGACATAGAGCGCCTGCACATCGGCGATCTCGCCGAGGCCGTGGATCTGGCAGTCGACGGTGAAGCCAGCGGCTTCGAACATGGTCTTCCAGGAATCTTCCTCGGAACCAGCCATATCGTTGTTGGCGTGGTCGCCGGCGACGACCATCAGCGGGCGCAGCACGACATTGGTATAGCCCGCAGCCTTGACGGCCTCGATGACAGCCTCGCAGGCGGTCTCTTCCGGCTCACCCTCGACGGTGCCGATGAAGACGTTCTCATAACCGAGCTGCTGCATCTGGGTGTTCATCTGGCTGTAGGTGACCTTGGCGACGTGCGCGGTGCCGTGGCCCATGAAGACGAACGCGGTGCCCGCGTCCTTCGCGGCGTCGAGGCTCTCAAAGCCCGCATCGGCAACGGCCGCAGCGGTGATCGCCTTGGCAACGGCTTCCTTGTCGGCGTTGATAATGGCGGCGTCGGAGCCGACCTCGCCGAGCATCGGCTCCGCGATGGCGACGGACTCGAACTGATCGCGGTAAACGTCGATGGCTTCGCACATCTCGTCATACTCTGCGCCATGCATCAGGTGCGTCGGCTGGACAACGAGGTTCTTGACGCCGTTGGCGACGGCACGCTCGAGCGCCTGATCCATGTTGTCGATCTTCTCGCCATCGCGGGCCTGCACGTGGTTGATGATGATCTGCGCGGTGAAGGCGCGGCGGACGGACCAGTCGGGATACGCGGCCTGCAGGGCGTCTTCGATGCCCTTGATGTCGGCAACACGGCTGTCATTGTAGGACGTGCCGAAGGAGACAACGAGCAGCTCGTTCTCGCCGATCTCATCCTGATTGCGCGCATCGTCGAGCGAAGCGTCGCCGGTATCGAGGCCGAAGTAATCGGGGCTGGCCTCGTCGCCTTCGACGAGCTCCTTCTGCGCATCGGTCAGGGCGTCCCAGGCGGCCTTGGCCGCTTCGCACTGGGCGTCGGTCTCATCGGTGCGGGACTGGACATAGATCGCGTCGATCAGGGCGGCGACATTGTTGGCGGCTGCCTGATCCAGCTCTTCCTGAGAGGGCTGCGGCTCTTCCGGGGTCTGCTCCTCGGCGGGCGTGGTCTCTTCGGGGGTAGTGGTCTGTTCGGTTTCTGCGGGGTCTACGGTGGGGGCCTCGTCCGCGCTGCTCTTGCAGGCGGAGAGGAGGCTCAGCAGCATCACGGCTGCGAGCACGAGCGCGAGGGTCTTTTTCATGTGAGGTCTACCTCTTTTCTAAAATGTTCTGAAAAATATAAAAACGGCTGCGCTGGCGCAGCCGTTCTCCCTAGCCGTATCGAATGTCGTCTTCCAAAGCGGAAGACCATACAAACTTGCAGGAAGGCCGACCCGTAGACAGCGGATCTGAGATTCCACGCCAAGGCAGGTCTCCTGACTTCGTTCTTCGCGGCTCTGCCCTTCCCGGTTTCCCAGTGGTAAGGACGCACACACCGGCCATCTGGCCGGTCCGGCGCTTCCTTTGCAGGTCCGCTCCCGTACACAGTGACTGCATCGCTCCGGATTCTCACCGGATTCCCTTTTCACCCGCCTTGCGGTGGACACCTTGGCGCTACAATTTTATATTGTTTCAGACAGTCCACATTATAACACGCATCGGAAAAGAGTCAACCGGAGAAATCGACAGTTTTCCCCGGTCGGCAGCCGCATTTCCCGGCGAGAATGCCCGAAAACGGGAAAGTGCCCGGCGGACACAGGGTCCGCCGGGCACTTTGGGCGTTCCGCAAGAGATTACTGCATAAACGTGCCCGCGATCATCTGGTCGATGTAGGCGAGGTACTTCTCCTGCACGTCGGCGGGAACAAGATCGCTCAGCGCGCCGGCGGAGAGGGTGTTGTTCTGCAGCGTGCCGTAGAGCGTCGCGCCGCCGAAGGTGCCGTCGATGACAGCCTGCATGGAGGCGACGATCATAGCGGAGTTGTCGGTGACCTGAGAGCAGATGATGCACTCGTTCTGGCCGAGGATGTCGGCAGGCTGGCCGATGTCGTAGATCTTGACTTCGCCCGCGGCGGCGTTGGCCGCGTCGATGGCCTCGCGCGCGCCGGAGTCGACGGCGGAAGCGTCGCCGAAGAAGACGTCAGCGCCCTGGGCGATCAGCTCAGTGGCAAATTCTTTGCCCTTCGGGGCGTCGGAGAAGGAGTTGGCATAGGGGACGTTGAGCAGCTCGGCGGTCTTGCCTTCCTGCTCGGCGACGTACTTGGCCGCCTCTTCAAAGCCCGCGATCTTGCCCTTGGTGGTGTCGAGCTCCATGCCGCCGATGAAGCCGAGCTTGCCGCTCTCGGTCATGAGGCCGGCGAGGGCGCCCGCGATCCAGCCGATCTGCTGCGCGTTCGGGAGCAGGGAGGAGACGTTGCCGTTGACGGCCTTGGCGGGGGTATCTTCCGCACCGTTCAGCAGGGCGAAGGCCACGTCGGGATATTCCTCAGCCGCCTGCAGGACGGCGTCGGTGTACTGGTTGCCGGGGGCGTAGATCATGTCGTAGCCGAGGGTGCAGTAGGCGACGATGGAATCATAGTAGGCGTCCTGCGAGATGGAGTCGGTGACCTCGGTCTCCCAGCCCATCTTTTCGGCCGCGGCGATCATGGCGTTGTAGCAGGCCGCGCCCCAGCCGCCGTCGTTGATGCTGGAGTCGCAGATCATGGCGACCTTATAGGCAGAGCCGTCAGCCTTGGTGGCAGCGGTTGGCTCTTCCGTGACAACGGGTTCAGCGGTCGTGTCGGCGGGCTCGGTGGTGTCAGCCGGTTCGGCGGCGGTGTCGGTCGTGTCGGTCTTGCTGGTGTCGTCCGCAGGAGCCGCGGTGTCGGTCTTCGCAGTACCGGCACACGCCGCCAGCGACAGGAGCATGACAAGCGCCAGAAGCATTGCAATGATCTTTTTCATTTTTTGTCCTCCATAGAATATTAGGATTCGGCAGCAGCGCACAATGCGGTGCTGCCATAAGTTTATAACAGCGCCGAAGCGTTATTACCGGTTTACCGCTGTTCACGGCGGTAGGGCTTGCCGTTGGCCTTGGGTCCGGCCTGGCGGGCGCCGATGAGCGTGAGGACGACGACCGTCGCCACGTAGGGGATCATCTGGAAGAACTGATACGGGATGGCGATGCCGGAGACCTGGAGGCGGATCTGGAGCGCGTCGCAGAAGCCGAAGAACAGGCAGGCCAGCAGGATGCCGCCCGCGTTCCAGCGGCCGAAGATGACGGCGGCCAGCGCAATGAAGCCGCGCCCGGCGACGATACCATCGGTATAGGTGCTGGAATAGCAGGTGGTGAGGTACGCGCCGCCGATGCCGGACAGGGCGCCGCAGATCACGCAGGCGAGGTACTTCACGCCGACGACCGGGATGCCGAGCGTGGCGGCGGCCTGCGGATGCTCGCCGACGGCCTTATAGCTCAGGCCCGCGCGGGTCTTGCCGAAGAAGATGGCCGTGAAGAGGACGAGCAGGAATGTGAGATAGACCATCGGGCTCTGGTCGAAGAGCAGCGGCCCGAGCACCGGGATATCCTTCAGGCCGGGGATGGCGACAGAGGACATGGTGGTGATCTGCTTGAGGTCGGACCCGGTGCCGAAGTAGACGCGGTAGATGAAGGACGCGAGCGCCGGGGCGAAGATGTTGACGGCCATGCCGTAGACGGTATGGTCGGCGCAGAGCGTGACCGTGGAGAACGCGTAGATCATGTTGACGATCACGCCCGCAAGCGCGCCGCAGAGCAGGCCCAGCCAGTTCGATCCCGTGACATAGCAGACGAGGAAGCCGACGAGCGCGCCGATGGAGGCGAGGCCCTCGAGGCCGATGTTGACCATGCCCGCGCGCTGGCCGTAGAGCTCAGCCAGGGAGATGAGCAGCACGGGGATGGCGAGACGGACCGTTGCAAGAAGGAGGCTCGAGATCCAATCCATTACGCTTCACCCGCCTTTCTGCCGTGGAAGACGCGGCTGCGCCACGCCTGGAATTCCGGGAGCTTGGTCAGCGCCATGCCAGCGACGGAGAAGACGATGACAAGCGCCTGAATGATATCGGACACGCTGGTGGGCACGCCGGTAGCGGCCTGCATGGTGGTGGAGCCGACGCGGAGCACCGCGAAAAACAGCGCGACGACCATCGTCGCGATCGGGTGCAGCTGGCCGATGAGGGCCATCGCCACGCCGTCGAAGCCGTAGCCCACGCCGTAGCCGTTGATGAGGCGGAACTGCGTACCGAGCAGCTCCGCGCCGCCGCCGAGACCGGCAATCGCGCCGGAGACAATGAAGCTGGCGAGCATAAAGCGCTTGACGGGAATGCCGTTGAAGCGGCTGGCCGTGAGGTTGCAGCCCACGGCGCGCAGGCGGAAGCCCGCGCTCGTCCAGAACAGGACGTAATAGAGGATCAGGCCGACCGCGACCGCGATCACAAAGCCCCAAGTGAAGCGCATCCCGGTGATGATGCGCGGAAGATGCACCTCATCGGCGATGGCGGGTGTCTGCGGGACGGAGGCATCGCGGATCCAGCTGGTGTAGATGACGCCCATGAAGAGCGTGGCGACATAGTTGAGCATGATGGAGATGATCATCTCGTTCTGCCCGCGGCCGATTTTCAGCACGCCGGGAATCATGCCCCAGAAGCCGCCGGCCACCGCGCCGGCCAGCAGCGCGAGCAGCACGCCGGCAAAGCCGGTCAGGCCGGTGAAATAGCAGGTCAGGAACGCGGCGATGGAGCCCATCAGGAACTGCCCCTCGCCGCCGAGGTTGAACACGCCGCACTTATACGCGAAGCAGGCGCAGAGGGCCGTGAAGATCAGGGGCGTGGCCTTGGTGAGCGTGGTACCGATGCCGGCCTTGGAGCCGAACGCGCCCTGGAACAGGAACTTCACGGCAAGGAACGGGTTCGCGCCGAGGGCAGCCATGATGATGCCACCGATCAGGAACGCGAGCAGAACGGACAGCAGCGGCACAAGGAACGCGCCGAACGCTTTTTTCACTTTTCCCATACCTCTCCCCCTCACTTACCGGTCATGGCCAGGCTGATCTCGTTGATCGGCGGCTTGCTGCCGGAGAATTCGCCCACGATGCGGCCTTCGAAGCAGACGACGATCCGGTCGGACATCTCGAGGATCTCGTCAAAGTCGGCGCTGATGAGCAGAATGCCGACGCCGCGGGCGCGGGCGGCGATCATCTGGTCGTGGACAAAGCTGGTCGCGCCGATGTCGAGGCCGCGCGTAGGATGCGCCATGACGAGGACGGACGGGCCGCTCTCGAGCTCGCGGGCGATGATGACCTTCTGCTGGTTGCCGCCGGACAGCTCGCGCACGCTCTGGCTGTCAGAGGTGGCGCGGACATCATATTTTTCCATCATGGACTGCGCGTAGGCGTGGATGGCGCGCTTGTTCAGGCGCAAACCATGACCGTGGCTGAAGCGCGGATCGTCGGTGTCCTTGAGGACAAGATTTTCCGCGATCGACATATCGCCGATCAGGCCCTGCAGGTTGCGGTCCTCGGGGACGTGGCTGACGCCGTGCTCGATGAAGCCGTTCGGGTCGAAGACGGCGACGCGGTCACCCTTGAGCTGGACCGTGCCGCTCTCCGGGGCGATGACGCCGGTGATGAGCTGGGCCAGCTGGGTCTGGCCGTTGCCGTCGACACCCGCGACGCCGACGATCTCTCCGGCGTGGATGCGGAGCGACAGATCGGCGAGGCCGCTGTGCTTGCTCTCCTTGTTATAGTCCACATGGTCGAGCTCCGCGACGATCTCATGGCCGGAGGCGTCGACCTTTTCATAGTGTGACTCGGTCAGCTCTTTGCCAATCATCATGCCGGCGAGCTTCTGGCCGTCGGTCTCGGCGCGGTCGACCGTGCCGGCGACCTTGCCGAGGCGGAGAATGGTGATGCGGTCGGAGATGCGGAGCACCTCGCGCATTTTATGACTGATGAAGATGATGGATTTGCCCTCGCCGACAAGCTTCTGCATGATGGCGAACAGTCCCTCGACCTCGATGTCGGTCAGGGCGGCGGAGGGCTCGTCAAGGATCAGCAACTCGGCCCCGTGGTAGAGGGCCTTGAGGATCTCGGTGCGCTGCTGTTCGCCGACGGAGATCTCCGTGATGAGCTTGTCGAGCTGGACGTCGAGGCCGTATTTTTCCGAAAGCGCCTCGATCTCCTTTCTGCGGGCCGCGCGGTCGATAAATAGGCCCTTGGCGTGTTTGTCGCCGAGGATGATGTTGTCAAAGACGGTCATCGCCTCGACGAGCATGAAGTGCTGATGCACCATGCCGATGCCAAGCTTGACCGCCTGGCTCGGCGATTCGATGCGGACCTCCTGCCCGTTCAGAAAGATTTTGCCCTCAGTGGGCTGGTAGAGGCCGATGAGGATATTCATGAGCGTCGATTTCCCCGCGCCGTTCTCTCCGAGGAGCGTATGTACCTCGCCCTTGGCGACGGAGAAATTGATGTCCTGATTGGCGTAAAAGTTGCCGAACCGTTTGCTGATGTGCTCCATGCGCAGCAATTCACTCAATCCCGGCTTCCTCCTTTTTTCTCTTGATATTCCGAGTATATCACGTGCCTGGGTGGATGAAAAGAAATTTTGTTCCGGTTTTCCTTTTTCTCCGTTTTGCCGAAAATATGTCCAGATATTAGGGCGCATTTTCGGGATTTACCAAATTTCGCAGGCCGGAGCGGCCCACCGCAGCTCTGCCCACGGTTCCGCGTCCTCCGGCGCGGCGATCCATGCGTTCACACCGCCCCACGGGCGGCTTTCCCCGGAGACGAGCTGCTCCGCGCCGTAAAGCGCCGCATCCGGATACCACGCGCGCGGCTCATACACCTCCGGCTCCCCTGTTTGTCCGCAGAGGAAGCCGATGCGGGCGCGCTCACAGACCGCGAGGCTGACCAGCGGGTTTGCCTCAAACGACCAGAGACAGAACCGATTTTCGTCTGTGATCTCCGCCTCGATCATCTGGAGGCCCGGCTGCAGCGCCCAGCGCCGCTCCGTCGTCTCCGCACCGATGTTCAGCCGGTTCGGCAGCTTTGCCAGCGCGCAGCGCGCGCGGAGCGTCGTCGCCTGTTCGGCACATACCTCGATCTTGATGCGCTTGCCGCGCACCGCCGGGAACGTGATAAAGCCGCCGTCTTTCAAAGAAATCTCTCCGGTCGCCCCGCCGGGATGGCCGGGATGGCCGGGATGGACGCTGCTTGCCGAGACGGAAGCCCGCTTTGCAAGATCATCCGGGTCGTCGATGGCCGCGCCGGGGAGGAGCATATCGTCCCGCGCCAGCGTCCGGCGGATCGCCTCGATCTCCCGCGCATCCAGCTCCGCCGGGGCCTTTCCGGCTTGCAGACACGCGGCGGCCAGCGTTCCCGCTGCCTGCCCGGACAGAGCACAGGTATTCATCACGCGGCTGGAAAAGAATACGCTTCGTTCCACACCGATGATGCGCCCGGCGAACAGCAGATTGGGAACCTGCCGATTGTATAGGCAGCGCAGCGGGATCTGGTAAACGTTCACAGGCGTCTGCACACAGTTTTCTTCTCCAGAATCATACATTCCGCCCGACGGATGCGTGTCGACATACCAACCGCCGTAAAACGCGCCGTCCGGGAACGTCCGCTGTGCCAGAATGTCCTCCTCCGTCAGACAGTATTCCGTCTGCATCCGGCGGCTCTCCCGCTTGCCGGGGATCCCACCGATCCAGTCGAGCGTATAGCAGTCCGCGTGGAACTTTCCGCTGTTTTTCACATAGTTCCAGACGCCGAGCACCAGCCGCCGCAGCTCCAGCACAATATCCTGCGCGTTCGAGATCGTATCGCGCAGTCCGCCGTATTCAAACCACCAGCAATCGCTGCCGCTCATCCGTTCGTTGATGATGCGCCCGCCGCAGCCGAGGATCTTCTCAATATGTGACATATCGTAGGCGTAATCCGGTGCAATGAAGGAGACGGGATGATCTTCCCTGCGCGTGTAATAGAGAATGGAATTGCCGAGCGTTTCATGGTTTCCGTTTCCGACCGAAAACGGAACGCCTGCCTTTGCGCTGACCGTGCCGTCGCCGCGCAGACGCCCGCCGGGCCGCCGCCGATCACTGCCAACTGTGTTCTCATCATCTGCATGATACCACCTGTACCTCGATTGCACATACTTTTTGCAGTTCAGCTTTTGTAAGATGTACACAAATCATGATATCAAAAATTGTGCGTTTTACTATCAAATATCTTTTTTCCTGCGATATTTCTTATCGTTGTGCCTATCATAGCAAGTTTTTCTGCCTTCTGCATTGAATTTTCTGCATGATTTCTGGTCAAATCCGCACTGTAACTTGACCATACTTCCGTTCTATGCTGCACTTCAGAAAGATGATAAAATGGGGTGGTTATATGCCGATCTCGTTCGAAAAAATCGGGCAATATCTGCACTATCTGTCCGAGGTACACGGCGTCCAGTTCTGCATCAAGGATTTCTGCGGCTTCGTCGCCATCAACAAGCAGCTCGACGAGACGCTCCGCCCCTTTCTCGCGCACACAAATCCATTCTGTATGTACATGAAGTCCGATCAGGAGCACTATCACACCTGCCTCACCATGATCCGCAGGATGTACCACAAATGTGAGCGGCTTGGCCGCACCTACTTTGGCATGTGCCACGCAGGACTTGGTGAATACGTCGTCCCGATCTTCGACGGCGACGTGCTGCTCGGCTCCATCAACGCCGGATTTTTCCAGACCAATGAGGGCAAGACCACACGCCGCATCTGCCGCGCCTGCCGGCAGGAGCCGCCGCTTGATCCGGACACGGCGCAGCGTCTCTACCGCAGCGCCATCCGCACGCCCACCGCAAATGTGGAGCAGATGCTCGCCGGTCTGGAGCTGCTGACCGAATATCTCGGTCAGACCTATCACCTGCTCCACAGCGCGCAGCCGCATTCCGACGCCGCGGGCCGCTATCATGATTCGAGCGAGGATACTATCCTCGCCCACGCACTGGAATACATCCGCATCAACTATAAAAGCCGCATCACCGTCACCGCGCTGGCCGAGTTCTGCCATTGCAGCGATTCCTACCTCAGCCGCATCTTCAAGCGGCGCACCGGCGTTAATATCAACGTCTACGTCAACAAGGTACGCATGGAGTTCGCCAAAAGTCCGCTCTGTCTCTCCGATGAGAGCATTGCGGAGATCGCCGCCTCCGTCGGCTTCGGAGACCCGAATTACTTTTCCCGCGTCTTCACGCAGATCATCGGCATCCCACCCACCGAGTTCCGCAAGCGGTTCCATCAGAATAATGGCTGACGCTTGCTTCTGACCTGACCCTGCATAATAAAATATGAAGGCCTTCCGGAAAACCGAAAGACCTTTTGTCTTTGGAAAATGATACGCCCCGATACAGCTTGCCTATCGGCAACACGCAAGCCATAATCCCATATCACTCCTTCAGGTATTCTCCAAATCCCCCCAACTCCCCTGACCCAGATTCTGACCCAGGTGTGCGCGAAAGCGTATTAAAACGCGATGGATTTATCCCGAACATCATTATCCGCAAGACCAAGCCCCTCGGACACTACGGCAGACTCCGCAAAGCGTATCTGGAAATGCACCGCCCGATACTGTTCAATGAGCTGGTGCTATCCGACAAGCTCTTTGAGCATTGCGCCGAGATTGACGAAGCGGCACGAAACCGCATGGAGCTGATCGTGCGGTCACTGGCAGAGCAAAACGGCGTGACCGAGCAACTGAAAGCCGAAAACCAAATGGAATGGGTACGTCAGATGAACGCTTGCAAGGCACAGGCAGAGGAAGTTGTGAAAGCGGAATTGATTTATGGCTATAAGTACATCCGGACCGGGCGCACCAACAAACGCAAGCAGGAAGTCAACGATCTTGCTCTTCGTGAAGATGAAGCTGGGATCGTGCGAATCATGTTTGCGCTGTATTTACGCCTTACTCTCCCGCCGTCTTTCTCCAGGAGCACCAAAAGGAGCGCTGCGGCCATGCTCGGCCGCAGCGCTCCTTCACTACTTTTCATGGTGCGCTTCGGAATATTCTGTTGTCGGCAGGATTACCTGCTATGATTCCATGATAACGCCAGAACAAACGTTTGTCAATGACTCTTAGCAGAATTTTTTTCTTGCTGATGCCGCTTCTGAATCGAATCGATTCTATCCCTGCTTCCGAGAAAGCAGGGACGTTGTATCTGCGGATATACCCGTATGTTGACCCCGATAAAATAACCACAATGTTCCTGTTCGCTACGTCGCCGCTTCTCTCGCAAAGCGGCAATGCAAAATCGTCAATCAAGGGTAACACTCTTAACTCGGATAGCTTAAATCGGAAATCTCCCTGTTCGTCAAGTTTGTAT
>CAKUEH010000027.1 GCA_934646185.1 uncultured Oscillospiraceae bacterium
GCGTCAGGTTCTTGGACTCTGCATCCGGAGAGTAGCCGGTGATGGCCTCAGCGTTCTCCGTAACCGTGCTGTCGAACACCTGATCGGTAACGACCTTCGTTTCCTTGAGTTCTACGTCGTGGTCGGAAGCGAGCACATACTTGACCTTGTACGTAACATCATTCTTCGGCGTGTAGTAGAACGTGATAACGTTGGCGGCCTCATCATAGGAGTTCAGCGTCAGGTTCTTGGACTCTGCATCCGGAGAGTAGCCGGTGATGGCCTCAGCGTTCTCCGTAACCGTGCTGTCGAACTCGCCGTCGGTGACGACCTTCGCAGCCTTGAGCTCTACGTCGTGGTCGGAAGCGAGCACATACTTGACCGTGTATTTGACATCATGCTTCGGAGTCCACACAGCGTACAGGTCGTACTTGCCGTCCTTCACTGCGCCGGGGTAGCCAGTTGCGAACTTCTGGGAACCATCGTATTCCTTGGTCGCAGCGTTTTCATCAGTTGCCCAGCCGACGAAGGTGTAACCCACACGGGTGAAGGTTTCGGCGTTCTTGAGCGTAGCTTCCTTGCCGACCTGGAAGGTGCTGCTAGTCTTATCCTTCTTCGGGTCTCTGGTCAGATAACCGCCGTTGGCGTGGTAGACAAGGGTGTACTCTTCCTTTTCCCACTGTGCGGTGAACTTCAGGACGTCGGCGGTTTCGCTGCTGTCGTAGCTGCCATTGTACAGGGTTTCTTCGGCATCGCCGTCGTCAGCGCCGGTCATGTTGTAGCGGTCAGCGTCTATTTCATTGTCGCCCTCAATGACCTCGACGCTCCAGCCCTTGAAGGTGTAGCCGAGGCGCGTGGGCGTCGGCAGCTGGATTGTCGTGCCGGGGAATTCGAAGTCGTAGATTTCAGCGACATTGTCGTAGATGTATTTGACAGCGGGCATATCCTTGACTTCATCGCCGCCAGCGTTGGTGTCATACATCACGGCCATGAGGTACAGATTGCCGGACAGCTGGTAACCGTCTTCGTCATTTGTCGGATAGCCGCTCTTGTACCCATAGTCGCTGTCTTTGCTGTCGTCCGCTTTGTACAGGCCCTTCCAGTCGATCTTGTCCGCCGTTGCCTTCGCGACTTCAAGTGCGTCGTTGTTCTTCTCGGCCTTCAGAGCAGCAACAACCGCAGCCAGTTCTGCATCATCACCGAAGTACTCGTCTTCCGTCAGCGCCATCTCGTCAAAGTTGAACGCTGCGACGGAGAAATAGCCCATGGTGTTGTATGCGCCGAGGCCGAGACGGGACCGATCAGCTGCGCTCAGCTTGAAGTTCTCGTCTTCGTAGAACTCAGGCTTTGTCAGCGGGCCGAACGCGGTGTTCACTCTCGCGTATGCGTAGATGTTGTGCGGGGCGACGCTCCACTTTGCCTTCAGGGTGATATCGGAGGTGATGGTGGTGTTGTCGAAGTCGAACGGTTCTTCTGCCTCGCCCAGATACCAGCCGTCGAAGGTATAGCCGGTCTTCGTGGGAGCGGGATCCGGCGCGGTCGCCTTGCCTTCGTATTCCACGTTCTGCGTGAAGGTGTCCCCGTCGTTGTTCGGGTCAAAGGTCACGACCCAGTTGTGCGCGATCGTGCAGACATCGTCTGTACCCAGCTTGACGGGGTCGGCCGCCCAGATGTGGTTCAGAACCTCATTGCCGATCTTCTCATCGGCCTCGGGCGTCGCGTACAGTTTCCACTGAACCGTTTCCGGCGTCAGCAGCTTGTGTGTGCGCGGTGCGTCCGGGAAGTTCTTGTCGTTGCATGCCTTTGCGCAGGTGTCAATGTATCTGTTGACTTTAAACGTTGCAATGTAGCAGCCGGGAACGTCTTCGTCCGGCTCAACAGACACAACGTCCGTCGCGGAATAGACGAACGGTACGGTGATGCCATAGTCGCAGACACCTGTTTCTCCGTTCACGCAGGAGACATGGATGCAGTCATCCTTGCCGCCGGTCGCGATCTTGGCGACCTCGCGCCAGTTGGTCGGGGCATGGGTCAGCTTGACCACATTGTCAACGCCGGACTCTACAGGCTCGGACTTCCACATATTGTCTTCCCAGCGGATGTACCAGCTCAGCGTGTCTTTGCTGTACAGGTTGTGCGCCGGATCCTGCTTGAACGACTTCACAAAGTTTGTAACCGGGAAGGTCACGACCCATGTGGTAGCATTCTCGCCCTGTTTAAGCGTATAGTTCTGTCCGACGATGCCCGCTCTCGCGCCATACTTGCCCTCGCCGCAATCCATGAGTTTGCCGTCGTCATTATACCAGACGCGGTTGACGCAGGTAACGGTGACAAGGCCGGTCAGCGCATTGAAGATGTCGTCGCGGGTCGGCTCTTCAATCCCCTTGCAGGTGACTGCAACGACCGGTAGTTCACCCTGCTGCTTACCCTGCTGCGTCCATTTCCCAGTTGCTTCGGTGTCATAGCGGAAGGTGATGGTCAGCGTTGCGTCCTGCTCGTTAACGAGCCGGTGCTCGGCGCCGGTGTAGGTGTTATATGTCTCCAGATTCGGCGCTACCGTGACCGTCGCGGTGACGTAGTAGCCCTGCTCGTCCTTCTGCACATCGCTGATCGCATACTGAGACGGGGTGGCAATATAATCCGTCTTGGAACCATGTGTTGCTTCATTGTTCTTGCAGACGATAGCAAAGCTGCCGACCAGCTCCGTGGGCTTCTCGGGCGCCACAGGCGTCTCGCCGCATTTGACTTTAATGTCAGCCGTGACGCCGTCGGGGCCGGAGATCAGCTGCCACGCCTTGTCGCTGGTGTCCCAGCGCCACTCGATGCGGGTGTCCGCGTTGGGCTCCTCATCGGTGTGGGTATGCTTGGTATCAGCGTCGAACTTCGTGATGAAGCTGGCTCTGTCGAGGCTGATGGAATAGGTGATCGTGCCGTTCGCGTCCGTGGCGGAGCCGTTGTCCGTGTATGTACCATCCGTGATGGCATACTGATACGCATGCGGCTCATGGTTGGACGGGTACGCGGTGCACTGCACACGAATCTTAGCGTTCGCTTCCTCGAATTTCGGCTTCTGGTCGCCGGGGATTTCGGGCGGGGTCTGCTCACATTGGACAGGGAACGTCACGCCGCCTTCCTTGGCATCCCACTTGCCGCTCCCCCAAGTCAGGGTGAATTTTTTCGTGTTGTCGCCAGTGAGCGTGTGTGCGCCGTGCGTGGCAACGTAGCTGCTAACATACGAGTCCGCAGTAACGGTGATCTCGCAGGTATAGCCGTCGGTCGCGTTGCCTTCTACCTCGCCGATCGTGAAGGTGTCATTCTTAAGATCATAGGTTTCCTTCGCGTGATCGGCAGGTTTTGTGCTGCACTCGACAGAAACCAGACCGGCTTTCTCGAAGTCGCCTTCACCGGGCTTGCCGGGCTTATCGGTGGGTAGAGTGTTGTCGCACTCGACATTGAAATTCACTTCGCCGTTAGCCGGAATCGTCCATGTGCCATTCGCATAGATCAGAGTGAGAACCTTTGAGGACGGTTCACCGGCGACAAGCCGATGTCTGCCATAATACAGGTCTGTGCCATTCTCAACATATCTGCCCTTGCCATACTGAACAATATACTTGTCCGCCTGAACTGTGACCTCGCAGGTATAGCCGCTTGCCGCGTCGCCGTTAACTGTATCAGCGATCGTGTAGTCGCCTGCAAACAGCGCAATGGCAAGCTTCTCGTGCGGAGGCCTGTTCGTCTTGCATACGACAGTCACCCAAAGGTTAGCCCTGATGTCATCCTCCGTCGGGGGGAGGGGCTTGTCCGGCGTGGGTGGGGTGTTCTCTTTCCAGACCGCGTACAGCGTGGTGGTGCCGGTCACAACGATGGAACCGCCGGGCTGACGCTCTGCGGTCGTCGCGTTCCGATTGGTGCTCCAACCGAGGAACGTGAAGCCCTCACGGGTCGGAACCTGCGTGGAGATCGTAAAGGTGTGAGACTTCTCGTACTGGGAAGTCGCCTTATACGTCTGGCTGGCCGGTGCGCCGGTGCCGTCGTTGGCGTTATAGTTCAGCGTAAAAATCGGCAGGACGGGTTCGCCCTTGAAGTAGTAGTACGCAGTGTTCTTGCCGTTTGCAAGAAGTGCGCTGGCGCCTTCGCTTCTTCTGTTGCTGCCGCTGCCAGCCCAGGAAATGTAGTCGACCTTATTGTTGTCGACGCCATCCCAGATGTCCTTGGCATAGGGAAGTCTGAACGTATCATTGTTGACAGCGTACTTGCCAAGGTCAACCGTGATGTCGTAGCCGCTGATGCTTGTAACCGGATGGCCATCGATCTTGTCGCCGACCCTGACCTTCACGCCGGTGACAGTGCTGTTCACAGACGGATGCAGCACGACCGTGCTATTACTCGCCGCAATCGCTGACACCGGCAGCATGCCGAGCACCATAATCAGAACCAACAAAAAAGCAATGAATCTCTTTTTCATTCTTTCGGATCTCCTCCTTTATATTGTTTGTTTCGTGTTGTGGAAACGGATCTATGTTGAAAATGGCTGCGCCATTGGATTTTTTCGATGCTGCGCGCCGGGCGGAGGCTCCTTCGTCCGGCGGATGGCATACGTGCTCAGTTTTCTGTATCATACCACATTTCCCCTCCGCACGCAAGGGGTTTTGTGCGCGGGGGGTGGGGAAATTTGGGGCACTCCCGTCCTCTGGCTCCCCTTGGGCGCAAGGGGAGCTGGCCCGGAGGGACTGAGGGGATTCGAATGTTACAGGTTTCGGGGGTGCTCCGTGATTTGTTACGTTCGAATCCCCTCAGTCAGCTTCGCTGACAGCTCCCCTTAGGCCTAAGGGGAGCCTTTGACGCTCCCTGGGCTCCCCTTGGGCGCAAGGGGAGCCTTTGACGCTCCCTGGGCTCCCCTTGGGCCTAAGGGGAGCCTTTGGGCCGCTCTTTGGGCTCATTTAGGCGGCGCTTTACTTCTAAATCTATGTATTCGCATACGCCGGGGAAGTTTTGGTTGATCTCGTTATTGGGGATCCGGAGTACCTTCAGGCCGTATTCTTCCAGAAAGGCAGTTCGCACGGCATCTGATCGCATATTCTTTTCTTCATAATGCTGCGAGCCGTCCAGTTCGATCACCAAAGCGGCTTTCGCACTGTAAAAATCTGCGATGTAGCTTCCCAGAACCTTCTGTCTGGTGAAGCGGGTCGGGTGGGTACGCAGGAAATCATACCACAAACGCCGCTCTTCTTTTGTCATGTCGCGGCGAAGCTGCTTCGCGAGGGGCACAAGCTGTTCGTTGCGTTTTTTCTGCATGGGTTTCCTCCCGTGACAGAATGCTCTGAAATTTGCGGCGTTCGAATCCCCTCAGGCGCTTCGCGCCAGCTCCCCTTGTGCCCAAGGGGAGCCTTTGGGGGTATTGTATCACACTGCCAGCTTGATTTGTTATGCTGGCTGCTTCAATTTGCGGGGGAGTGGGGCTTCCCCGAGGGGGCGGGGAAGCCCGGGTGTGCTTGAAGGGGATAGGATTAAACCGTTTCCAGTGCCATGGCAGCGGAAAAGGGGGGTTCCGCTCTCTGGCATGTGTACCAATGATAGCATATACTACACGTATTTTCAAGCCTCGCCGGCGTTTTTTAGCGGGAAAATGACACCGCCCCGGAGGGGGGCAAAAAAGCCTCCCCTTGCCGTGCCCCGCACGGTAAGGGGAGGTGGCATTTGCGGCAGCAAATGACGGAGGGGATCTGGCGCAGGATTCAGAGTGTTTCGAAATTTGCTACGTTCGGATCCCCTCAGGCGCTGCGCGCCAGCTCCCCTTGTGCCCAAGGGGAGCCTTTTACAGCGACAGGAAGGTTTTCCAGGTCTGGATGTAGGACTGGGCTTTTGCGTCGGTGTCGGCTTCGGCGGCCATGCGGAGGAGGGGTTCGGTGCCGGAGAAGCGGCAGATGACCCAGCTGCCGTCGGTGAAATAGACCTTGCAGCCGTCTTCGCGGCTGATGTGGCCGACGCGCGCGAAGTCCGGGCAGGCGTTCTGCTCGAACAGGTACTGCTGGAGCTCGGATTTGCGGACGGGGGTCATGGTGAAGGACGCTTCGGCGTAGCTCAGAGCGCCGTACTGCGCTTCGATCTCGCGGTAGAGCGCGGAGAGCTTTTTGCCGGTCACGGCCAGCATTTCGACGAGCAGGGCGGCGGCGTAGATGCCGTCCTTGCCGGAGATATGGCCCCGGACGGCGAGACCGCCGGAGGATTCGCCGCCGATGATGGCGTCCGTCTCGGTCATTTTGGCCGAGACCCACTTGAAGCCGACGGGAACCTCGTAGCACTTCTGGCCGAGGCCCGCCGCGACGCGGTCGAGCAGGACGGTGGTGGAGTTGTTGCGGACGCAGGGGCCCTGCCAGCCGCGGTATTTGACGAGGTAATAGTAGAGCAGGACGAGGAGCTTATTCGGGTGGACGAACTGGCCCTGATCGTCGATGACGCCGAGTCTGTCCGCGTCGCCGTCGGTCGCGATGCCGAGATCGCAGCGCCAGCGGTCCATGACCACCGCCGCGAGGGGGCCGAGCGTGTCCTCGTTCGGCGCGGGGAGCTTGCCGCCGAAGAGCGTGTCGTGGCGGTCGTGGATAATCTCGAGATCGCAGCGGCAGGTCATGAGGATCATGCTCAGGCTCGTCTGGCTGACGCCGTACATGGGGTCGAGCGCGATGCGCAGCTGCGCGTTTTTGATGGCCTCGACATCGATGGCAGACAGGATGCTGTCGATATACTCGTTCGTCGGGTTGTGCTCGGTGATAAGGCCCGCGGCAAGGGCGGCGTCGTAGTCCATGGACTGGATCCTGTCCGGGTCGATCTGCGCGATCTCGGCTTCGATTTTGTCCGTGACGGTGCGGTCGGCGTCGCGGCCTCCGGCGGTGAAGACCTTGATGCCGTTATAGATGGCCGGGTTATGGCTGGCCGTGACGGCGATGCCGTAGGGCATGGCGCGGGTCTTGACCATGAACATCATAAGGGGCGTGGGGGACGAGCGGTTGATGACGTAGGGCCGGAAGCCATAGCCAGCCATGACCTCCGCCGCCCAGTGGGCGGATTCCTTGGACAGGAAGCGGCGGTCGTAGCCGACGCAGATCTCCGCGCCGTCGTGCCCCTCCTTGTGCATGAGGCTGCACAGGCCCGCGATGAGCAGACGGATGTTCGCCTTGGTGAATTCGTCTGCAATGACGGCTCTCCAGCCGCCGGTTCCAAAATGGATCATGCTGTTTCCCCTCCCATGATAACTTCCGCATGGCACACGCTGCCCGCGGGCAGCGGCGGCAGCGCGTCAACCGGCTTGCCGCTTATCCGGATTTCCCGGACGCCCTTCTGCACGCCGTCCGGGTTCGTGACGTGAATGTGATACTCCGCGCCGCGCCATTTTCGTACGACGGTGAATTCCTTCCAGTCTGCCGGGACGCACGGATCGACGCGCAGGCAGTCGAAATCCGGCTGTACGCCGAGCAGATACTGCGTCGCGGCGTAATACGCCCAGCCGGACGAGCCGGTCATGAACGGGTGGTGCGCCTCGCCGTAGGTCGCGTGGTCTTTGCCGGAAATGAACTGGCAGTAGGTGTAGGGCTCGGCCCTGCGCGTTTCGATCTTGTCGTTCTGCAGGGCTGGGCAGAGGGCGTTGTAGAATTTCATGGCCCGGTCTCCCCTGCCGAGTTTCGCCTCGGCGCACCAGGCCCAGGGGTTCGGGTGGCTGAAGACGGAGCCGTTTTCCTTGAGGCCTGGATAGACGCGGGTGACGAAGCCGATGGCGTCGTCGGGCTTTGTGAAGCACGGCGCGTTCAGCATCAGGCCCCAAGGCGTATAGAGGTATTCGTCCACGGCGTCCATGGCGGCAAGGCCGCGCTCGCGGCTGGCTGCGCCGGACAGGACGGCCCAGGTGTTGCTCTCCATGTGGACGCGGCCCTCGATATCGCGCTGCGTGCCGATCTTCCGGCCGTCGGCGGTGATGCCGCGGATGTACCATTTGCCGTCCCAGAGGACGCTTTCACAGGTCTTCGCGACGGACTGGCGCAGCTTTTCATAGCGCGCGGCGTCGACCGTGCGGCCGAGTCTGTTTGCCAGCTGCACAAAATTGTCCAGCGCCCAGACGTGCAGGAAGCTCACCATGGCACTCTCGCCGCCGCCGAGATTCAGGCAGTCGTTCCAGTCGGCGCGCAGGCCCTTGCAGATGCCGTGCGCGCCCACCTGACGGGCGGAGAAATCGAGAATGCGCGTCAGGTGCTGATAAACGGTTTCTTCGCCGCCGTCGGCGTAGGTCACGGGCTCGTCGAGGAAGGACAGCTTGCCCGTCTCCTTGACGTACTGCACGACCGCCGGGACGAGCCAGAGCGCGTCGTCCGCGCAGGCGTCCTTCAACCCGTGGACAATCTGGCTTTTATCCGGGGTCGGGATGACCGTGGGGGATTTGAACGACTGCTGCGGCGCGTCCTTCTCAAACCAGCGCGGCTCGAACAGGTGCAGACCGTAGCCCTCCTTCGTCAGCGCCCGCAGGAGCTCGACGAGGCGGCCGCGGCATTTTTCGGGGTTCGAATGCGGGACCATCATCGCGTCCTGCGCCGTGTCGCGGTAGCCGAGGCCGACGCGCCCGCCGACCTCGATGAACGAGGTAAAGCGGGAAAACATGACGTTGATCTCGCTCTGGTAGAGGTTCCAGATGTTGAGCTCGGTGTTCATGCCCTCGTTCGGCGTGCTGACCTGCAGGCAGGAGAGCTTCTTATCCCAGAATTCCGCGAGGCGCGCGCAATCTTCGTCGGCCTTTTCCGGCGTCCAGCGGGCCCTGGCGGCCTTTCCGGCCTCCAGACCGCCCTCGCCGAGCAGGAACAGCAGCCGCGCCTCCTCGCCGGGGGCGAGCGTCACGTTCTTCTGGAGCACGCCGCAGTGGTTGCCGCCCTTCTGGCCCGGGATCTCGCAGACGCCCGTCTCGACCGCGAGGGGGTTCCGCTCCGTGCGGTACGGGCCGAGGAAACGGTCGCGCAGGCAGGCGTAGCCGTCGGGGATGAAATTGGACGTGAAGAACTGGAAACCTGTTTCCTCGTAATACAGGTCGTTTTCGATCACGCCGTCTTCATACCGGCTGCCGGAGGCATAGAGGCTCATCTGGAAATTCTGGTTATCCATCTGGATCTGATGGAAGCTGAATTCCAGATAGGAGAAGACGGACAAATTCCGGGGCCTGCCGGAGTCGTTGCGGAACAGCACGTCCCAGAGCTCGACCGGCTCATCCATGGCGGCGAACAGCTTCTGCTCGGCGTGGATCGCGCTGTAGTCGCAGAGATATTTCACATAGCTCAGCCCGTGGCGGCAGGAATAGAATTTTCTGTCCTTGCCCACCGGCTGCCAGGAGACCGTCCAGTAATCGCCGGTGTCGTTGTCGCGGATGTAGACATAGTGGCCGGGGCCGTCCATCGGGACGCCGTTCGGCCGGAAGCGCGTGATGCGGTGGTATTCCGGCGACCGGTACAGGACGTACCCGCCCGCCGTGTGATTGAACACGCCGTACAGATCGCCGACGCCGATGTAATTTGTCCAGGAAACCGGCAGATCAACGCGGTCGATCACGTATTCGCGGCTTTGGTTGTCAAAATGGCCGTACTGCATAGCTTCTCCCTCCCTATTTTAATAATGTATCGCGCAGCTGCGCGGCGAAGGAATGATTTTTCGTGTCGAGGCTCGCTTCCCAGACGATGATGCCGGCCAGCTCCGCATGGCGGATGAGGTCGAGCTTCTGCCCGAGCGAGCGTGCCGTCTCTACCGACAGGAACCAGCGGTCGAACGTTTTGTCCGGCCCGTCGTAGACGAGATATGCGCCGCCTGCCCGCGCGTCATAGGCGCTGTGCCAGCCGGGCGTCTGCAAAAGCTCCAATAGATCCTCCTGCGCGAGCGTGTCCCAGGTGGGCCGCTCCGGCTCGACCGGCGCGCCGAGCGCGGCCTGTACCGATCCCGGCTTTTCCCGCAGACGCATGGCCGTGCAGTAAAACGGCGAACCGATGCAGATCTTCCCGGGCGCGGTGCCCTGCGCCAGCATGCACTGCACGGCGGTTTTCGCCTGTGCCGCGCTCGAGGCGTGGCCGCTGACGCCGGCCCAGCAGCCGCAAAGATCGTAGGTCATGAGATTGATGAGGTCAAGATACTGCGCGGCCGCCGCCCAGTCCTGCCGCGCAAGCGTATCCGGCGCGCCGGATGCGCAGGCGGTCAGCGCTTTTTCCCCCGCGCCGAACGCCTCGTCCATGGCGACGCGGAGCTCCGCGAGCAGCAGAATGAAGTTTTCGCGATCCTCCGTTTCCGTCCCGAAGACGCAGCAGCCCTCGTCGCCGTCGGGATCGGCGGGGTTGCCCTGCCGCTCGCAGGCGGGGTATTCCCAGTCGATGTCAAACCCGGTCAGCCACTCGTACCGGCGCAGCAGCGCGAGGCAGCATGCGATAAAGTCCGCACGGCCCTCCTTCGTGTACGCCATCTCGGAAAAATATCCGCAGCGCGTCCAGCCGCCGATGGACAGAAGAATTTTCACCGACGGATACCGTTCGTGCATCGCCGCGTACTGCGCGAAGTGATTGCGCGGCAGCCCCGGCTCGAGCGCGCTGGGTGCGTCGTCGTCCGTGTCGCATTCCGGGTGCAGAGACACGATGCGCCACCTCGTCCGCGCGGGCTTTTTCCCGGCGCGTCGGGCAAAGGACGGCTCCTGCTTTCCCTCCGCCGGTTCGAGCGCCCAGAACGCATGATTGAGATACGTCGCACAGTCCCACGGCAACGCGCAGACCTCGCCCTTCCGCGCCGGTCTTCGGTTCAGATTCCAGTTTGCAAAGTATAAAACAGCCTGCCGCATCGTCTTCGCCTCCCCTTTTGCTCTGATTATAGACGCGCCCGATCCCCCATGCAACGCCTCCGGACGACATCGACAACAACGGGCAAAAAAAAGCAAGGATATCCGCAGGGCCGCTCTGCGTAAATCGGGAAAGGTGTGCTATACTGTCAGTAGCGCGCAGCGCCTGAGAGGTTGCAGCAGGCAGCTGCGACAAGCAAAAGTCCTTCGGCGAATTCGCAGGCATTTTCCTGCTTGATTGTAGGGGCCGATGCCCACATCGGCCCGCTGGGAAGTTGCGAATTTTCCGCAGATTTCCGTAAAAACGGTGCAATCTGCCGGGCCGATGTTGGCATCGGCCCCTACAACTATCTTTTCTAAAATTACGTCCAGGAGGATTTTCATATGCTGATACGTCCCATCACAAAAGAAGAACAGCTGCAGTCTGCGCAGCTGTTTTCCATTGTCTTTGAAACGCCGTTCGATCCGAATGACCTGACGCCGTTTGCGCGCGATCCCGTGATCTGGGCCGCGTTTGACGAGCAGAGCGGCGAGATGGCGAGCACGCTCTATGTGACGGACTATCGGGTACGGTTCGACGGCGGGGTCTGCAAAATGGGCGGCGTCGGGGGCGTTGCGTCTTTGCCGCAGTACCGCCGCGCCGGCGGCATCCGCGCCTGCTTCCAGAAGGCGCTGCCCGCCATGCACCGGGACGGCTATGTGTTTTCCTATCTCTACCCGTTTTCCACGGCGTATTACCGGAAATTCGGCTATGAGAGCTGCGTGCAGCGGTATCTGGCCGTTCTCGATCTGCGGCAGCTGCGCCCGGCGGCGTTTTCCGGCGCGTTCCGGCTGGCCTGCGGCGGCGATGCGCTGCTGCCTGCCGTCCGGCAGCTCGACGAAGACTGGGAAGCGCAGTATAACATGATGGTGCGGCACACGGAGGCGGATTACCGCTGGCTGCTCGAAGCCGATCCCGCGGTGAAGCAGGAATTTGTGTATGCCGCGTTTTCGGAAGCCGGCGAGCCGCTCGGCTACGCGGCGTTCAAAAAGCAGGACGAGCCGGACGGACGGAATCTTGTCTGCTCGCGCTTCCGCTTTTCGGGGAAGGACGGCTTCGAAGCGCTGCTGCATCTGTTCTCGCGCTTTGCCTCCGACCACCGCTTTGTTAAATTCCGGCTCCCCTGCTGCACGGCCATGCAGTATCTGCTGCCGGAATGGTCGCTCGGCGCAGCGCGGTGGGAGCTGCAAAGCGCTGGCATGGTGCGCGTGGTCAACGCGGAGGCGGCGCTCCGCGCCGCGCGGTATTGCGGCAGCGGCAGCGCTGCGCTCCGGCTGCGCGACGCGCAGATCGAAGAAAACGACGCCTGCTTCGCCGTCCGGTTCGAGGACGGGCGGGCTGTCTCCGTCTGCCGCACGGATGTGCAGCCGGACGCGGAGCTGGAGATCGGCACGTTCTCCGCTCTGCTGTGCGGGGTCTGCGGGTTCGCGGAAGCGCGGCAGTATTTCCCCGGCCTTACCGTCCTCCGCGAGACCGCGCCGCTTGACCGGATCTTTTTCCGCAAGCCGCTTCTGATCGAGGATTATTTTTAAGAGGCCCGCCTGTATGCGCAAACGCTCCCCCGGATAAACCGGGGGAGCGTTTTGAAGAAAAACGAGGTTATTTTGCGGCCTTGGCAGCCTTCTTGGCGGCCTTCTCGCGCTCGAGGCGGGAGATGAACAGGGCACAGGTCGCGTCGCCGGTGATGTTCAGGGTCGTGCGGCCCATGTCGAAGATCTTGTCGACGCCCGCGATGATCGCGATGCCCTCGACCGGCAGGCCGACCTGGGTCAGGACCATCGCCAGCATGATCATGCCAGCACCGGAAACACCGGCAGTACCGACAGAGGCAAGGGTCGCAGTCAGAACGATCATGGCCATATCGCCGAGCGTCAGCTCAATGCCGTAGCAGCATGCGATGAAGACCGCGCAGACGGCCTGATAGATCGCGGTGCCGTCCATGTTGATCGTTGCGCCGAGCGGCAGAACGAAGGAGCTGATCTCGGGCTCTGCGCCCATGTTGTTGCAGCACTCGATGTTGACGGGGAGCGTCGCGTTGGAAGACGTGGTGGTGAATGCGGTGATCATGGCCGGGGCCAGCCCCTTGAAGAACTTGATGGGGCTCATCTTGGACAGGAACTTGACGGACAGGCCATAGACGACCACGACATGAACGATATAGCCGAGGTACGCAACACCGATGATGAGGGCCAGCTTGCCGATGATGTCGGCGCCGTTGACGGCGACAACGTTGGTCATGAGGCAGAACACGCCGATCGGGGTGAACTTGATGATCATCATCATGATCTGCATGATAACTTCTTCACAACAGTTGATGAGCTCGCCGATCTTCTGGCCCTTTTCACCCGCAGCCAGGACGCCCGCGCCGAGGAAAATGGCGATGACGATGACCGGCAGCATGTCGGAGTTGACCATGGGCTTGAAGAAGTTGTCGGGGAAGATGTTCACGATGACCTGCATGACGGACGGAGCTTCCTTCGCCTCGTACGCAAGACCTTCGATCTCAGCAGAGGGCAGCGGAGTGAAGTTACCCTTGAAGATGTTGACCAGGATCAGGCCGATGACGACGGCCAGCGCGGTCGTGATCATGTAATACACGAAGGTCTTCAGGCCGACGGAGCCGACGCGCTTGAGATCCTTCAGGCTGATAACGCCGTCAGCGATCGAGAACAGGACGACCGGGACAACCAGGAATTTCAGGAGGTTGACGTAGATCGTGCCGATGGGCTTGATCCACTCCGTGGTAAAATCGCCGAGTCCGGCAAACGCGAAGATGAGACCGGCGACGATACCGGCAAGCATGCCGATAAAGATCCATGCCGGCAGACTGAGCTTCTTCTTTTCTTTCATACAGATCTCCCTTTCTTTTTTGAGGATATTCCTCAGATTGCGTTCAATATACCATAAAACGGATGGTCGGTAAAGGCACTTCGCCCAATCTTAACGAGACTTTAACGGTTCAAATCCAGCACAATGCACAAATTTTGTATAAAAAACCGAAAGCGCGCAGTCTGCGCGCTTTCGGTTATGTAACATGCTGAAAACAGCGGTCAATCCTTGACTTCGCGGATGGAGATAAAGCGAAGCTGGTTGAGGGGCTTGCCGGTCCTGTCTGCAACGATGGCCATGAGCATGGCGGCCGTCTTGTCGGGAACATCGTGCAGGGCGATCCTGCCGGCGGAGCCGGGCGCGGGAGCGTTCTTCGCGGCGGGCGCGGCAGGCGCTGCGGCTGCGGGAGCGGCGGCAGGCTCAGCGGCCTTTTTCCGGCTGATGATGGCGCCGGCGATCTTCGTGACGTACATCAGAAGGATAAGGCCGAAAAAGACGACGGCCATGCCGAGCACAACGATCAGGGCGGCAGTCCCGATGGAGATCGATTCCATCGCAGGGTTGATCAGAAACATGTTTCTTCCTCCTCACTGGGGAGCTTTTCAGCGCGCCCCGGTTTTTCAGGGTTCATTATAGCGCAGTCTGCTGTTAATTTGGCGTAAAAGAATTGCAGGAAAAGAGGGGCTTGCAAAGCGGGAAAAACATGCTATAATATAGGCAGGAAAGTAAACAAGGCGGGTCGGTTCGCCCGGCATGGAACGGATGCCGGAAGCGGAATGGGGTGAAAATCCCCGCGAGTGGGTCACTGTGATGCGCGCATGCCGCGCTCAGTCAGATACGCCAGAACCGAACCTGTGCTCCTGCCGTCACCGGGAGTCTATGGACGATCAAGTTTGTCCGCACGGCTGGTGGCTGTGCGGACTTTTTGTCTGGCGCTTCTCCTCCCCCGGAAGGCGCCGTCCGGAAAGCTGCACAACCCATGTGCTTTCCGGGCAGCTTTCGCGGATCCCCCTCCGCGGTATGCTGTCAAGCAGAAACCCCCTCCGGCGTCGGGAACCGCCGAAGGGGGTTTTCTTTATTCTGTCCGGCAGCGGGAGGCCGCGGTTTCTTGCAGGATCCGCTGCAGCTCCGGCCATTTTTCCTCCATGTCCGCCGCGAGGCGCAGCTGCGCGCGGCAGCGGTCGAGGTTCTGTTCCGGCCGGTCGATCTTGAAATAGACGTCGCCGTCCAGATAGTCCTTCAGGAAACGCGCGCCGAGCTCGATCGTGATGATCTTCGCGCCGAGCGGCAGAGCGCCGATCTCGTTTTTTGTCAGCGCATGCCCGCAGGCGTCAAGATAGCCCTCGAGATAGGCCCGGTACATGTCGAGCCGCAGGAAGACCTTCGTCAGATCCGTCTCGTCCTCCGCCGCCGAGGACGCGCCGAAGCGCACGGCGTCGCCGAAGTCATGGGCCGAGAGGCCCGGCATGACGGTATCGAGATCGAGGACGCATCTGGCCCGGCCCGTCTGCTCGTCGAGCAGGACGTTATTGAGCTTCGTATCGTTGTGCGTCACCCGCAGCGGCAGCGCGCCGCTGCGCAGCATGCGGCAGAGGGTGCCGAGCTCCTGTTCGCGGGAGAAAATAAAGTCGAGCTCCGGCCCGGCCTCCCGGACGCGGCCGCAGGCGTCGGCTTCCGCCGACGCGCGCAGCTGGCGAAGCCGGTCTTCGGTATCGTGGAAATGCGGGATCGTCTCATGGAGCGTCGCGGCGGGGAAATCGGCCAGCGCCTGCTGGAACTTGCCGAAGGCGACCGCCGCCTGGTAAAAATCGTTGCAGTCGCGCGGAGCCTCGAGACTGAGGCCGCCGGAGATGAAATCGTAGGCCCGCCAGTACTCGCCCTGCGCGTCGACGGCGAATTTTCTGCCGTCTCTGGCCGGGCAGAGGCGGATGGTCTCCAGCCCGATGTTCCTGCGTGCGATGAAGCGCGAGACGGCGTCGATGTTCTCGATCAGCTCCTCCGGATGATGAAACGCAACGCGGTTGATGCGCTGGAGCGTATAGGCTTTTCCACTGCTGCACATGACGCGGAAGGTGCGGTTGATATGGCCGTTTCCGAGCGGCTCACACGAGACGGGCGTTCCGTCCAGACAAAACTGCTGTAAGACCTGTTCCATACATGATCTGACCTTTTCTCTTTGCTGCGCCCTGCACGCAGGACGTTCTTTCTATTCTATCCGTTTTGCCCCCAAATTGCAACCGCCGGAACGAAAAACAATAAAGATCCGCCCCCAAAGGCTCCCCTTTCAAGGGGAGCTGGCGCGAAGTGCCTGAGAGGTCGCGGCAGGCAGCGGCGAAAAGCGGAAGCCCTTCTGCGACCTCGCGCCGCATTTCCCTACTTGTCTGTAGGGGCCGATGCCCACATCGGCCCATTGGGCAGTTACGGATCCGCCGAAAACCATGTAAAATCCGGAACCTCTGCCGCACGACCTCTCCGACTCGGCTCCGCCGAGCCACCTCCCCTTTCAGGGGAGGCTTTTTGCTGCGCACATGCCAAAGGCTCCCCTCTGACGCAAGGGGAGCCTTTGAGGTCAGGCTGCTGCCTGATTTTCAGGTTTTCTTTTTATCCGGCAGCAGATTCGTCATGCTCTTTAAGCTGATGGCGAGCGTGGACGCGTTGTGCAGGAGAGCCGAGGTCGTCGGCGGCAGGAGTCCGGCCACGCCGAAGACGATGAGGCCGAGGTTGAAGCCGACGATGAAGCGGTAATTGCGGTGGATGCGGCCCATGAGGGCCTCGCTGATCCTGCGCAGCGTAACGAGCTCGAACAGATCCTCCGAGGCGATGGTGATGTCGGCAATTTCGCGCGCGATGGCCGCGCCGGTCGAAATGGCGACGCCCGCGTCGGCCTCAGACAGGGCCGGAGAGTCGTTCACGCCGTCGCCGATCATGATAACGGTGCGGCCCGCGGCCTTTTCCCGGCGGATGAACGCGGCCTTGTCCTCCGGCAGAACCTCGGCGTAAAATTCGTCGACGCCGACCTCGGCGGCGACGGAGGCCGCAGTCCGGCGGTTATCGCCGGTCATCATGACGACCTTCCCGATGCCGCAGGTGTGCAGGGCGCGGATGGCGTCCTGCGTCTCGGCGCGCAGCGGGTCGAAGATGCAGATAACGGCGGCAAGCTCGCCCGCGATACACAGATACAGATGCGAATACTGCGCGGGCAGGGCGTCGAATTTCTCCCGCTCGCCGGCCGGGATCACGCAGCCCTCGTCCTCAAAGACGAAGTGCGCGCTGCCGATGAGCACCTTTTTGCCCTCGACCATGCTGGAAATGCCGTGCGCGACGACATACTGCACCTGCGAATGGTATTCCTCGTGCTTGAGCCCCTGCTTTTTGGCCTCCTCCACGACGGCGTTGGCCATGGAGTGCGGATAATGCTCCTCCAGACACGCGGCCAGGCGCAGCATCTCAGCCTCCTCGTGGCCGCCGAAGGGCACGATCTGCGCGACCTTCGGCTCGGCGTAGGTCAGCGTGCCGGTCTTGTCGAACACGACCGTATCGGCCTTCGCCACGGCCTCCAGGAAGCGGCCGCCCTTGACGGAAATGTGATAGCTGCTGCTCTCGCGCATGGCCGAGAGCACCGCGATGGGCATAGCCAGCTTCAGCGCACACGAGAAGTCGACCATCAGCACGGCCAGCATCTTCGTCACGTTGCGCGTGATGAGATATGTCAGCGCCGTGCCGCCCAGCGTATACGGGACCAGACGGTCCGCCAGACGCGCGGCCTTGTCCTCGGCGGTGGATTTGAGCTTTTCGGATTCCTCGATCATGTGTACGATGCGGTCGTACCGGCCGCCGCCGAGCGCCTTTTCCACGCACACGACGCACTCGCCCTCTTCCACGACCGTCCCGGCGTAGACATAGCTGCCGTCCCGCTTCGGGGCGGGCATGGATTCGCCGGTGATAGACGCCTGATTGACCGTCGCCTCGCCGGAGACGACCTTGCCGTCGAGCGGAATGAGGTTGCCGGTGCGCACGATCATCCGGTCGCCGGGCTTCACGTCGCCGATGGGGACGAGCAGCTCCGTCTCGCCGGACTGCAGCCACACCTTGTCGACGTTCAGCGCCATCGCGCCCGCGAGATCCGCGACGGACTTCTTGTGCGTCCACTCCTCCAGAATCTCGCCCAGCCGCAGCATGAACATGACGGAGCCCGCGGTGTCGAAATCGCCGCGCACCATCGAGACGGTCACAGCCGTCGCGTCGAGCACGGCGACGGAGAGTCTGCCGTGCAGCAGAGCGCTCAGTCCAGCGCGGATGTATTTGACCGAGCGGAACAGGGCGATCGCCGTCCGCACGGGGATTGGCAGGAACAGCCGCGAGAACGCGCGGCGGCAGACGGTAAAGACGAGCTTGTCCTCATACTCGCGGTTGAGCGCGCGGGACGTATGCTCCGGCAGGCGGGAAAGCGCCCGCTCCGATGTGAAGGAGAACGACGCGAGCGCCCGCACGATGTCCGCGCGCGGGCAGGTATAGGTGATGACGGCGTCCTGCGTCCGGTCGAAGACCTTGACGGATGTGACGCCGCAGACGCCCTTCAGATCATATTCCAACAGATCCGCTTCGCGCAGCGACATGCGGCGAAGCGCGAGATGCACGCGCATGCGCCCGGGCGTCTCATGCAGAATGTTACACTTCATATGCTGGTTTGTACCTCCGAAAAACAGAAGAGCCGCAAAAACGGCTCTTCCTCTGCAAACTTACGGGTTTACTCCGCGTCCGAAGCGGTATCCTCGATCGTCTCGGGCTCTGCCTCAGCAGCGCGGCGGTCGTTGATGGCCTTAGCGTCGGCGTAGATGTCGTCCGCACCCTCGCGGACGGTCGTTACGGCCTGCATGACGCAGTCCTTGGCGCGCAGGACGGCTGCGGTGGTGTGCGCGTAAACGCTCTTCGCTTCCTTGCTGCTGAGGATCTTCAGGCCGGCGGTCCCGAACAGAACGCCTGCCGCGAACAAACCAAGATGTTTCATAAAATGTACCTCCTGTTCTGGATTGCTGCCGCACTCAATGTTAGATACGGCTAACAAAAATTAGACACATTTAATTTTCGCCGAGATAATACCACACATCCCCTGAAAATGCAAGCCCATATCCGTAAAAAAACTATGAATTGTGCGAAAAACGCAGCCCTCGAAAGGGCTGCATTCTGGTCAGTCAATCCGCGATCAGCGCGGCCATATCTGCGGCGCTGATCTGATAGACCGCGCCGTCGATCCCGTTTTTCCGCAGGGCGTCCAGTACGGCGGCCCGGTCGTACCGGCAGCCGGTGAGCGCGTCTGCAAGCGCTTCGGCGGAGAGCGTGGAGAAAAAGTCTCCCCAGACGGACGCGCTGCGGATGAGGCCCTTCTGCACGTCCAGCCGGAACGTGAGCTTCCCGCCGGGGAAGCGGCCCGTGCGTTCAAGATTGAAGCGCGGGTTTCTGCCGTAGATCACGTCCCACGCGGAAAATTTCTCCTGCGCCAGCTGTTTGATGCGCGCGTCGTCCTCCGACGTGACGGAATAAGTGTCCGTGCCGCCGCGCATCAGATGGCGCACCATGCAGGATTTGAATTCTTCGACGGAAAGCCTGCGCGGCAGATGCTCGGAGATATTCGTCACGCGGTCGCGCACGGATTTGATGCTCTTGGAGAGGATCTTATAGGGGTCGACCGTGGTGGACGCGACCATCTGCTCAATGTCCGTGTCATAAAGCAGCGAGCCGTGATGCACGATGCAGTCCCCCAACCGGTACTGCGCGTTGCCGGAGAATTTTTTACCGTCGATCAGAAGATCGTTGCGGCCGTTGAAGCCCGCGTCCGCGCCAAGCTCGCGCACAGCGTCCACGACGGGGCCGATATACTGCGCAAACTCGATCGGCCGGTCGGGCGAATGCTCGATGAACGTGAACTGCCAGCCGCCAAGGTCGGTGTAGATCGTCCCGCCGCCGGACATGCGGCGCACGAGATGAATCCCGTGCGCATCGGCATACGGCTTGTTGATCTCCTCGAGAATATTCTGGTACTTGCCGACCATCAGCGTCGGCGTCGTGCGCCAGAAAAGAAAGACCGTGTCCGGTAGGCGCTTTTCCGCGGCAAAATAGTATTCCAGTCCGAAGTTGTAATAGACGTCGGTCGAGACCGTCTCAATATAGATCATGCACGTCCTCCAGCGCTTCCCACGCCCGGTAGGAGCTGCGGGCCAGCGGTGCGGAGGCCACATGCCGGAACCCCTTGTCCAGCGCCAGCTGCTTGTAGCGTGCAAAGTCCTCCGGCGTCGCGTACCGGTCGAGCTTCCAGTGCTTTTCCGACGGCTGCAGATACTGTCCGATGGTTAGAATGTCGCAGCCCGCGGCAAGAATATCGTCCATAAGAACCGAGATCTGCTCGTCCGTCTCGCCGAGGCCGACCATGAAGCCGGTCTTCGTCAGGATCGTCGGATCCTGTTCCTTGACATAGCGCAGGACGCCCAGCGTCCGCGCATAGTCCGCCTGCGGGCGGACAGCCTTCTGAAGCTCCTTGACCGTCTCGATATTCAGATTGAATACATCCGGCCGCGCCGCGAGCACGGTATCGACGGCCTCCCGGCTGCCCTTCATGTCGCTCGTCAGCGTCTCGACCGTTGCGCCGGGGCACAGCGCGCGGATGGCGCGGACGGTCTTCGCAAACTGCTCCGCGCCGCCGTCCGGCAGATCGTCGCGCGTCGAGCAGGTCAGAACAACATGCCGGAGCCCCAGCTTTTTCGCCGCCTGCGCGACGTTTTCCGGCTCGTCCGGGTCGGGAGGCAGCGGTCTGCCGCAGGTGACGTTGCAGAAGCGGCAGTTGCGGGTGCAGATATCCCCCAGGATCATAAACGTGGCGGTGTGCTTCTGATAGCATTCTCCGAGATTCGGACAGTTTGCCGCCTTGCAGACCGTGTTGAGCTTCAGATCGCGCATCAGCTCCGCGACCTCGCTCACCGCCTGCTGGTTATAGCGGACGCGCAGCCATTCGGGTTTCCGTTCCATTGTTTCTCCCGCCTTTACTTTGTTTCGACGATCGCGACCGGGGCCAGCGCGTCGACGGTATCGCCCTCCTCGCACAGCTGACGGCGCAGAATGCCGTCCTCCGTGGCCTCGATCTGATTGACGACCTTGTCCGTCTCGATCTCATACAGGGCGTCGCCCTTGTGGATCTCGTCTCCCTCGTCCTTGAGCCAGGCGCACAGAACGCCGTGCTTCATCTCGGGCTGCAATTTCGGCATAACAAGCTGCTTTTCCATATTCAAACGCTCCTTTTCGTTACATCAGACAATCCAATAATTCCCCGGCCCGTTCGCCCGCAAGCGTCCGGCAGAGCTCCAGAAACAGCGCGGGGTCGAGCCGCGCGCCGTTCAGCATGGCACCCGCCGCCTGCGCGTCGAGCGCGTCAGAGCGGACCTCAGCGCCCAGCAGCATGCCGCGCTTTGCCTCATAGCGCACAAAAATCGGTTTTCCGGCAAATTCAGCGTGCTTTTCATAGGTAAAGGCCGGGGTCTTGCCCCACGTCCAGTCCCACGAATGGTAGGTTTCGTCCGCCAGCTGCCGCACCCCGGCCAGCTGCCGCTCCGTCAGCCGGACATACTCCGAGCCGGGCGGCAGCAGCTGCGCCGCCAGCCGCTTCGTGAACGTGACGATCTCACAGTCATCCTTCAGATAGGGCCGCAGATTTGTGACCGTGCAGATGGCCGACTCCGTGCCCCTGGAGCAGAAGGCGTCGTTTTTCCTGCCGGTCGTGATCTCGTCGAGCAGAGACAGATTGGAATCAAACAGCAGCGTTCCGTGGTGCAGGACGCGGCCGCCCGCGATCTTCTGCGCGCTGCCGGAGATCTTTTTCCCGTCCACCGCGATATCGCAGGTGCGGTTTTTGCGCGCCGGGATGCCGAGCGCGTTCAGCGCCCGTATAACCGGCTCCAGACAGCGGTCGTAGTCAAGCGGGCCCTGCTGGTCGGATATGAGCGTATAGTTGAGATTTCCCAGGTCATGGTAGACCGTCCCACCGCCGGACATGCGGCGCACAACGGGGATCTCCCGCTCCAGAAGCGCGCGCATATGCACCTCGCGGCAGATATTCTGATAGCACCCGACGACGACCGCGGGCTGGTTGCGCCACAGCAGCAGCACGTCGTCCTCACGGTAATTCCGGAACACATAGTCCTCAAACGCCTGATTGAAAAACGGGTCGTGTGATGTTGTTTCGATTTGGATCATGCGGAAATCCTTCCGTTTCTGATTTGTTTTCTCATTTTATCACAGATATCCACAAAAAACAACAAAAAGCTGCGGCAAATCCACAAGCATCGCCTATTTCGCTGCAGGGACGGACGGCTCTGCCTGCCTGCGTTCCCGCATTCTCCGCATCACGCTCGGGTAGCGCGATGCGTCGGTGTGCGGCAGGAAGCGGGCGGCCTGCATGTTCTCCACGAATTTCTCCATCTCGCCGAACTGCACGTAGGTCGCGAGCGCGCGGATCCTGTCCAGCCGGGCCCGGCAGCTTTTGTCCAGCAGCAGGCGCTTTGCGCCCGCGAGGGACGAATTGCCGAGAATTTTGAATTTCTCGCGCGGCAGGTCGGGATACAGGCCGACCGTGACCGCGGATTCCAGATCATAATGCGTCCCGAAGCCGCCCGCGAGATAGAACGCGCCGATCTCTGCCGGGCTGACGTTCACGCTTTCCAGAAGCGTCGCGACCATCGTATGGGCGGCGGCCTTGCAGGTCAGAAATTCTCCGATATCGTCCTGCGTGAAATAGAGCGGCACATTGCCGTCGTAGGCGTAGATGATAGCCGGAACGTTGCGCTGTCTGGTATCGTCCCAGACGTCGCGGATGTTCGGCGAAGCGTCCTTCCGGAGATTCCCCGCCGAGTCGATCCAGCCGGACAGAAACCCCTCCGCGATCAGATCGAGAATGCCGGAGCCGCAGATGCCCCTCGGCGGAAGACCGCCGACCGTCTCATACCGCAGGCGGTTGTCGGGCCCGATCTTGACGCGGCAGATCGCGCCCGGCTCAGCACGCATGCCGGACTTACTGACCGCGCCCTCAAGCGCGGGGCCTGCGGCGCCCGCGCCCATCAGGAGAAATTCCCGGCAGCCGAGCACCAGCTCGCCGTTCGTGCCGATGTCGAGAAACAGCGCCAGATCCTCCCGCGTGTCGAGATCCGTCATTAGAAGCCCGCTCGTGATATCGCCGCCCAGATAGTTGGCGACGGCGGGCATGCAGAAAATATTGCCCGCGATGGGAAGCCCCAGCTCCGACACACGCAGGACGCCGGGATCAAAGAACACCGGCGTATATGGGCTCTGGAACACCTGCCACGGGTCGCAGCCGAGGAAAAAATGCAGCATCGTCGTGTTGCCGCCGACCGTCATGGCCGAGACGGCCTCCGGCGGGATACCGGCCTGCGCGCAGCAGTCCTGTATCATCCGCCGCACGTCTTCGAGCGTCAGCGATTGGAGCGTATGCAGATTTTCGCGGTTTTCCTTCACGGCCAGAATACGGTCGAGGATATTCGCGCCGAACTGCGTCTGGCTGTTGGTGCAGGCCGCCTCTGCAAGCGTTTTTCCGGTGAGCAGGTCGACAAGCTCCATCTGCATGGTCGTGCTGCCGATGTCGAGGCACAGACCGTAATTCTGCCGCGTCGTGTCCCCCGGCTCGACGCGCACCACATCCGTCCCGCCCGTACCCGGGCAGAGCGTCACGGTGACGCGGTAGTCCGCCTCGTGCAGCACCGGGTACAGCCGCTGCATGCACCCGAGCGTCAGCCGGCAGCCGGACGGCAGCGCGGCCAGCAGCCGCTCGCGCGCGGCAAGCGCATCGCCGTCGGACGGCTCCGGCAGCGTCAGATATCGTTTTTCCGTCAATGCGTTCATAAAGACTCCTTACGCTCTGCTGCCCAGGATCACACAGAGGATCCCGTAGCCGGGCGCGAGCAGGTCGAAGACCCACCGGTTCGTGTCGACGCTGCGCTCGCCCATGTCGATGACGGCGGTCGCGTTTTTCAGCCGCTTCGCCGTTTTGTAAAATTTCCTGTCCTGATGCCCATGCGCTTCCCCGGCGCGCACCCAGCGCTCGAAGATTCCGTCGAGATAGGCGTGGATCAGCAGCTCTGTCGCCATGGAGCGCTCCGTGATATGCAGCGGCGCGCCGCGCTCGGCCGCGTAGCCGTCCAGGATCGCGCGGCTGAGCGGCAGAGAGCCGTTGCCCTTCTGCCGCAGATAGCGCATCAGCGCGTCGTTTGTCGTCAGATGGACGGCCTTTTCGGTATAGGAGAGCTCCGTGCCCTCCGGCAGCTTTGAATGTTCCATGCAGCAGACTTCCTTCGTTCTTTTTCTGTTTTTCTATCTTACCACATCCTGTGCCGGATGCAACCCTCTTGCGCCGGGGCGCGTTTCTTTGTATAATGGAGCAAACCAGAAAAAGAGGTACTATCATGCTCGATTCCTATCTTTCCGCCCTCTGCCGGTACGCCGTGCGCACGGGGCTTATTCAGCCGGACGATGTCGTCTGCTGCCGCAACGCGCTGCTCGAGGCCATGCAGCTCGATTCATATGACGAAGCCGCGGCGCCGGCGGATGCGCCGCTTGACGTGATCTTGCAGGCGCTGACGGACGATGCCGTTTCGCGCGGCGTATGCCCGGACAATCAGGTCGCGCGCGATCTGTTCGACACGAAGCTCATGGGCGTTCTCACGCCCCGGCCGCACGAGGTCCGCACCTGCTTCCGCACGCTCTACGAGACCTCCCCGCGCGAGGCGACCGACTGGTTCTACCGCTTCAGTCAGGACACCAACTATATTCGCCGCGACCGCATCGCGAAGGATAAAAAATGGACGTATGCCTGCGAATACGGCACGCTCGACATCACCATCAACCTGTCCAAGCCTGAAAAGGATCCGCGCGCCATCGCGGCGGCGAAAAACGCGCCGCAGTCCGGTTATCCGAAATGCGCCCTTTGCGCGGAAAACGAGGGCTACGCGGGCCGCATGAACCATCCGGCCCGGCAGAACCACCGCATCATCCCGCTGCAGCTGGACGGCGGCGACTGGTATCTGCAATATTCCCCGTATGTCTATTATAATGAGCACTGCATCGTCCTGAACGCGGCGCACACGCCCATGCGCATCTCCGACGCGACGTTCCGGCGGCTGCTGGACTTCACGAAGCAGTTCCCGCACTACTTCCTCGGCTCCAACGCGGATCTGCCCATCGTCGGCGGCTCGATTTTGAGCCACGACCATTTTCAGGGCGGACACTATACCTTCGCCATGGAAAACGCGCCGGTCGAGCTGCCGGTCGCGTTCGCGGGCTTTGACGATATCCGCGCCGGGATCGTCAAATGGCCCATGTCCGTGCTGCGCCTGACCGGCTCCGACACCGGGCGGCTGTGCCAGCTGGCGGACAGGATCCTCGCCGCGTGGCGCGGCTATACGGACGAAGCGGCCATGGTGCTCGCCGAAACGGACGGCGTCCCGCACAACACCATCACGCCCATCGCCCGCCGCCGGGGAGACGAGTTTGAGCTCGATCTTGTTCTGCGCAACAATCTCACCACGCCCGAGCATCCGCTGGGCCTGTACCACCCGCACGAGGCGCTGCACCACATCAAGAAGGAGAACATCGGCCTGATTGAGGTCATGGGTCTCGCCGTCCTGCCGTCGCGGCTGGACAAGGAGCTGTCGCTTCTGAAGGACGCGATCCTGCAGAACCGCGATCTGCGCGCCGACGAGACGCTGCAGAAGCACGCGGACTGGGCAGAGGCATTAAAGGCACGGCATACGTTCACGCCGGAAAACGCGGAGGAAATTCTGCGGCAGGAGGTCGGCGCGGTCTTCATGCAGGTGCTGGAGGACGCAGGCGTCTACAAATGCACCCCGGAAGGCCGTCAGGCCTTCGTCCGGTTCGTGCAAAGCGTGTAAACTCAGACAAAGCCGCCCTTCTCCACACGGAGAAGGGCGGCTTTGAGACTGTCAAAAAGCAGTTGTTCCCTCACTTTTTGTGTAGGATTTTCAAGGGTCTGTGTAGGGGCGGACGACTCTGTCCGCCCGCAAAAGGAAGCCGTTATACAGAGATCTTCGGCGAATTCGGATGCACCTGTGCATTCGTTTGTAGAAGCCGGCTTTTATGCGTTCACCTCAGCGCCTCCCGGAGCACCATCCATGCCTGCGTGAGCCGTTCGGCGCTCCAAGCAGCGTTGGCCGGACTGGTGGAGGGGAGCTTGGCGGCTTCCCTGCCCGTGCGCTTCTGCTGATGGCGGCAGTAGAGCTGATAGGACGCCGTGCCGTTGCAGAAGATCTGCCGGATGGGCGCGTTCTGCAGGATCGGCGTGAGGTCGGTCGGGACGGCCTCGCGGATGGAGCTGTCGCTCGAGCCGGATATCTCGCAGCTCGCGATCGTATCCCAGAGCGCAATGTGGTGCGCATGCAGCATCCGCTGTTTTTCCTCGATCGTGCGCGGGCACTCGCAGCCCAGCACAGCCGAGACGACGCGCCAGAAGCGGTTCTGCGGATGGCCGTAGAAGAACATGGCCTCGCGCGATTTGACCGAGGGGAACGAGCCCAGAATCAGGATCCGGGACTCCGCGTCGTACAGCGGCGGAAACGGATGGGAGAGCCTGTCCATTACAGCGCCGCGATCAGCGCGTCGACCGCCTCGGGCCGCGTCGCCCAGGAGCAGACGAAGCGCGCGGCCTCGTGCTCTTCATCCACGCGCCCGTTCAGCTCGAACGCAAAGCTCTGCTTCAGGCGGTCGATCTGCGCGTGGGAAAGGACAAGGAAGACCTGATTCGTGGGCGAAGCTGCGTAGAGCGTGTAGCCCTTCTCTGCCGCCGCCGTCTGGATCCGCTGCGCCTGCGTAACGGCGTGGCACGCCATGGTCAGCCAGAGATCGTCTTCAAAATACGCCTTGAACTGCGTACCGAACAGGAAGCCCTTGGCGAACATGCCGCCGCGCTGCTTGATCATATTGCGGAAATGCGGCTTGAGACTGTCGTTCGCGATGACGAGCGCCTCGCCGAACAGCAGACCGTTTTTCGTGCCGCCGATGTAGAAGACGTCGCAGTATTTTGCAAAATCCGCCGGAGCCAGGTCGTTCCCCTCCGCGACCAGCGCGGCGGGCAGGCGCGCGCCGTCCAGAAACAGGTACAGCCCATATTCCCGGCAGACATCATGGAGCGCGGAAAGCTCCGCCTTCGTGTAGATCGTGCCGAGCTCCGTCGCGTCGGAGATATAGACCATGCGCGGCAGGACCATATGCTCATCCTGCCCGTCGCAGTGGCAGCGCATGACCTCGCGCACGAGCGCGGGCGTCAGCTTGCCGCCGGGGGCCTCGATGGCGCAGACCTTGTGGCCGGAGGATTCGATCGCGCCGGTCTCATGGACGTTGATATGGCCGGTGCCCGCGGCGATGACGCCCTCCCACGGGCGAAGCGCCGCGGCGATAACGGTCGTGTTCGCGATCGTGCCGCCGACCATAAAATGCACGTCCGCCTGCGGGCAGGAGAAGCGCGCGCGGACAATGTCCCGCGCCTCGGCACAGAAATCATCCATGCTGTAGCCGCAGGTCGTGATGAGGTTGTTCTGTTCAAGCGCGGCGAGCACCTGCGGGTGCGCGCCCTCGGAATAATCGTTGCGGAAAGAGATCATCAGAAAAGCCCGTCCTTTTTCAGTTTCTGCTCTGATTGTAGGACTTTTCCCCGAAAAAGTCAACGAAGCGCCTGTGTTTTTTCGCCGCGCTCCGGCAGGCGCAGCAGCTCCCGCAGGCTTGGCGGCAGGCAGCGCTCCGCCGTTCCACTCAGACACGCGGCCAGCACGAACACGCCGGAAAAGACCGCCGCGCGGAGCCCCAGCGAGACCCACGCCTCCCCTGCCCCCGGCAGCAGCTGCGCCGCAAGCGCGCCCGCAGCCGCGCACCCGGAAATGCCGAGCGCCGCGCCCAGCCGGAACGGGCAGCCGGTGACGAGCAGCAGCCGCCGCAGGCTCAGCGCAAAGTTCAGAAGATGCGTCGCGGCGAACGCGAAGATATACCCGCCCAGCCCCCAGCGCGACAGGAGCAGCACGAGCAGCGCCGCGTCCAGCGCGGAGGTGAGCGTGTTGTAGCGCACATTCGCGACCTGCTCGGAAAGGCCCTTGAGCATGCCGTCCGTCAGCGCGTCCATGTACAACATCAGCGCCAGCGGCGCGAACACGCGCAGAAGCCGCCCTGCCTGCCCGCTCCGATACAGGATCTCGGTGAGCGGCCCGGCCAGCGCGAACAGCAGCCCCGCCGTAAAGCCCGCGAACAGCAGTCCCGCCCGCAGACACTGTCCGGTCACGGAGGCGAGCCGCTCCCGGCGTCCCTGCGCGCGGCAGGCAGCAAGCTCCGGGATCAGCAGATCGACCAGCGCGTATAAAAACGCCGACGGCAGCATCAGCGCAGGAAACACCATGCCCGTGACGGTGCCATACGCCGCCATCGCGCCCTGCCGCGTCGCGCCCGCCTGTGCAAGGCCCCAGGGAATCAGAAACTGTTCCAGCGCACGCAGCGCCGCGCGCAGCAGATCGTTCAGCGCCAGCGGGGCCGCAAGCGCGCCCACGCGCCGGGCCATACCGGGCGCGCGGGTCTGCCGGACGCCGCGCCAGTCGTGCCGGTAAAGGCCATAGAGTGCCGCGACTGCCGCGCAGGACGACAGCAGCTCCCCGCCCAGCAGCGCAAAGCAGGCCCCGGAAACGGTCTGCGGCGCGTATCGCAGCAGAAGCAGGCTTGCGCCCAGTCCCAGCACGCGCTCGCCCGCGTCGATGGCGGTCAGCTGCCAGACCTTCCCCACGGCGGTCAGGTAGCCGCCCAGCACCAGTCCCGCGCATCCGGCCGGGAGCAGCCCGGCAAGCAGCCGGAGGCTCCCCACTGCCCCCCGCTCGTGCAGGACCCGCTCCGCCAGAAACGGCGCGGCCAGATAAAGCCCCGCCGCGGCAAGCGCGCTGGTCACGAGCACGAAGCCGAGGCAGTGCGCGGCGGCGAGCTGCACCTGCGCAGGCTCCCGCCTGCCGTGCGCCTGCGCGCACAGACACGAGGCCGCCACGCGCATCCCCGCCAGCCCCAGCGTTGTGGCAAACGCGGACACGGACAGAAGAAGCTGCACCGAGCCGAGCCCGTCCGCGCCGATGCGCCCGGCCAGATGCGCCTGAAACAGCATGGACGCAAACCGCAGCAGCAGCGCCGCGGCGGTCAGCAGCAGCGTATTTTTAAGGATCTGACGGCCAGAAAACAAAAAATCACCCTCCGCTCCATTTTTACGGAGCGGAGGGCGCATCTATGACAGGCATATTATTTCAGCTGGAAGGTATAGTAGACGGCGCCGATCAGCTCAACGGCGATCGCCGCGAACATGGCATAGAACGCGAAGCCGGAGCCGAAGAGCAGGCAGGCGATCAGCACGACGGCCCAGAGCACGCAGATGAAGTAGAACAGCAGCGGATTGAACCCGTCCGGAAACAGCCGCAGCGTCCTGCCGCCGAGACGGAGCCTGCCGCGGTTTTTCGCGCACAGGAACGCGGTGAGCGCCGTGCCGATCAGGATGAGCGCCAGCAGGATGCTGCCCGCGATGCGGTTGGCCATGTAGGAGGTGCGGGCGATGAGATAGAATACGACGCCCGCGGAGGCCGTGACCAGCGAGAAGGTAAAGAATTCGGAGCGGTAGAGCTGCCAGACCATGTACAGGCAGTAGACCAGCGCGTGCAGCAGATAGATCGCGATCATGTTGCCCGTCCAGAAGATGGACAAGATCAGGCTCGAGACAAACAGGAGCGCGCAGGCCGTCAGACCGTAGGCGCAGAGCGTCCGGGCCAGCCGGGCCCTGAGGACGATGCACAGCGCCGCCAGCGCGACGCTCAGCGCGGCAAACACATATCGCAGCGTGCAGAACAGCGGATAGAGCGCCGTAAAGCCCTCCACGGTACTGTAGTACCCGCCGAGCTTCCAGAACGCATAGACCACCACGATCATCAGCGCGAACGCAGCGGGGACTTTATAGACAACGGACTGATCCTCCGTCTTTTTTGCAGCAGTTTTGTTCTTCGTCATCATTCTGTTCTGTCCTTTGATTAAAATTCCATTTTGAAAGCGCCGCGTCAGTCCAGCGCGCCTGCGGCAAACAGGACGGCGCTGAGCGCGCACAGCGGCGCGGTCTCGCAGCGGAGAATGCGCGGGCCGAGCGTGCAGACCTGAAGCCCCGCGCGCTGCGCGAGCTCGACCTCTTCGTCGGAAAAGCCGCCCTCCGGCCCGGTCATGATGGAGACGGTCTTCGCCTGCGCGCCGCCGATGGCGCGGCGCAGGGAAAGCGCATGCTCGTTTTCGTACGGAAACAGCGCCAGCTCGCACCCGGCTGCGCGACGCACGGCGTCCTCAAACGACGGCATCACGAGCACCTGCGGGATCCGGCCCCGGCCGGACTGCGCGGCCGCGGACGCGGCGATCTTCTGCCAGCGCTCGCGCTTTTTCTCCGCCGAAGCCGCGTCGAGTCGCAGCACGCAGCGGGAGGACGGAAAGGCCGCGATCTCATACGCGCCGAGCTCCGTCGCTTTCTGGATCACATGCTCGAGCTTATCGGCCTTTGCGTAGGCCATATAGACGCTGCAGGCGACCGGCGGCTCCGCGCCGGAGGGTTCTGTGCTATCTACGACCAGGCAGACCTGCTGCGGGGAACTGTCGGAGACGGTGCAGCGGTAATCGTTGCCGCAGCCGTCGCAGACGACCACGCTGTCGCCGCGCCGGAGGCGGAGGACCTTTGCGTGCGCCGCGTTTTCGCCGTCAAGCGTCAGGAAGCTCCCGCGCACGGTGTCCGGCGAAACAAAAAACTTCGGCAATCCCCTCTCCCGCCTTCCTTGTGTACATACAGCTGGTATTATACCAGATATCGGGACGAAGCGCAAGTAAAAAAGTAATGGAACATCCGGCCAAAAAGAAATAAAACACTTGACAAACACAGATCGCATGAGTATAATAACTGAGCAATCGAAAATTGTATGCGAGAGTGCTGGAATAGGTAGACAGGCACGTTTGAGGGGCGTGTGGCAACAGTCGTGTGAGTTCAAGTCTCATCTCTCGCACCATGATTGCCGAACACTATAGATGAAATGGCAAAAAAGCCAGTCATCTCAACGTGTTCGGCAATTTTTTATTCTCAAAATTCTTAGAACGCAGCATGGATGAAATCACGGATGGCAGGGGTTTTGAACCTCTGTTTTTCCATATTCAAGGAATTTTTGCTGTCAGCGCCCTTTTTCAGAGGGCTGCCGTGGCGAGATTTCAGGAAAATCGAAGAAAAATCTTTCACAAAGTTATGGGCGCTAGATTGTTGGTTTTCACGAAACCAATGACCAGCGCCTGATATGCTCCCCATAGAGTAGACAAGCAGAGAGTAAAAATCTGCAACTACTTCAGATGGGGAGCATTCTTATGTC
>CAKUEH010000028.1 GCA_934646185.1 uncultured Oscillospiraceae bacterium
AAATGAAAACAGGGCGTTTCGGCGGTCAGCCGGAACGCTCTGTTTTTCCGGTGTGGGTACTCACCGGATTTGCTTGCGATTCTCTCAAATCGTATTATGAGGTGCTGCCCGCGGGTCTTGCTTTTTTGCTGTCAGATCGTCTCGACCTTGATGAGATTCGTGTTGCCAGACGCGCCGGTGGTGTTGCCGCCGGTCATGACGACGTTGTCGCCCGGCTGCAGATGCATGACCTTTTTTGCCGCGCGCAGCGCGTTGTAGAACAGCACGTCCGTCGACGTGAACGTTTCCTCGCACAAGACCGGCTGCACGCCCCATGAGAGCGCCAGACGGTACCATACGCGCCGGTTCGTCGCCATACCGATGATATCGACCGGCACGCGGAAGCGCGAGACCATCCGCACCGTCGCGCCGGAAAGCGAGCTGACGACGATGGCCTTCGCGTGAATATCGCAGGCCATGCAGCATGTCGCGTGGGAGATCGCGTCGACCATGTTCTTGATCTGGAACGCCTCGCTGCGGAACAGCGGCTCATAGTCGATGTGCGTTTCCGTTTCCTCTACGATCTCGGCCATGGTCTGCACGGTCTTGACCGGGTATTTGCCCGCCGCCGATTCACCGGAGAGCATGACGGCGCTCGTGCCGTCATAAACCGCGTTTGCAACGTCGGAGATCTCCGCCCGCGTCGGACGCGGATTGTGGATCATGGATTCAAGCATTTCTGTGGCCGTAATGACGCGCTTGCCAAGCAGACGGCACTTGGTGATGAGATACTTCTGGATCGCGGGCAGCTCCGCAAACGGGACTTCCACGCCCAGATCGCCCCGGCCGATCATAATGCCGGAGCACTCCTGACAGATCTCCTCCACGTTGTCAATGCCGGTCTGGTTTTCGATCTTGGCGATGATCTCTACGTCCTGGCCGCCGTGCTTGTCCAGAAAGCGCCGCACATCCAGCACATCCTGCCGCCGCGAGACAAATGACGCCGCGACAAAATCAATGCCGTTCTGAATGCCGAACAGCAGATCGTCCTTGTCCTGCTCGCTCAGATACACCTGATCGAGCACCTTGTGCGGGAACGACATGCTCTTGCAGTCCGAAAGCTCGCCGCCCGTTACGACGCGGCAGTGGATCTCCGTCCCTTCGATGCGCTCTACCTCAAAAATGACCAGTCCGTTGTTGACCAGCACCGTATCGCCCACGGAAAGATCGTTGGCCAGCCCCGCGTAGCTGACGGAAACGATCGTCTCGTCGCCATCGATCTGCCGTGTCGTAAAGGTGAACGGATCGCCGTCCTTCAGCGTGATCTTCTTGTTCTTGAACGTGCGGATGCGGTATTCCGGCCCCTTGGTGTCGAGCATGATGGCAATCGGCAGATCCAGCTCGCGCCGCACCTTATGGATCATGTCAAATTTCTGCTGGTGCTCCGCATGCGTCCCGTGCGAAAAATTCAGCCGCGCGACGTTGAGTCCCACCCGGCACATCGCCGCAAACACGTCCTCCGAGCTGCTGGCCGGGCCGATGGTACAGACGATCTTCGTTTTTCTCATGTAAAATTCCCCCTGTAAAACAAAACGGCAGAACCATGGTCATGGTTCTGCCCAAAGCTATACACGCTCCGATGCGAATAGGACGCCGTCCGGCGCCTATGACAGACTCCACCGCTCGCACCGACCGCATTTTAGCACAGCACATCGCCGCTGTCAATCCGCAAGAATTACTGATTTTGGGATTTGCCGCGCTTCCTGTGCCGGTCAATTTGACGGTGCAGCAGACTCAGCGCGTCGGAAAGCGACCCGATGGCGTCCATCAGTCCCGAGGAAACGGCCTCTTCGCCGTATAAAACCGTACCGACGTCCGTCGCGATCTCGTCCGTCGCCATCATATAGTGCAGAAAATCCTCCCGGGAGATATGCGAATTCTTTGTCACGAAATTTACGATCTGCTCCTGAATCTGATTGAAATACTGATACGTCTGCGGCGCGCCGACCACAAGCCCCGTCATGCGCACCGGATGCACGGTCATGCTGGCCGTCGGGACGATGAGGCTTTTCTTGGCCGACACCGCCAGCGGAATGCCGATGGAGTGCCCGCCGCCCAGCACCAGAGAGACCGTCGGCTTTTTCATTCCCGCGATCAGCTCCGCGATGGCAAGCCCCGCCTCGATATCCCCGCCGACCGTGTTGAGAAGAAGCAGCAGCCCGTCAATTTCCTCGCTTTCCTCCACAGCGGCGAGCAGGGGAATGACATGCTCGTATTTTGTCGTCTTGATGTTCTCCGGCAGCGCCTGATGGCCCTCGATCTGCCCGATGATCGTCAGCGTGTAGATCGTCCCGCGCGCCGTCTTCGTCGTCGACGCACCAAGATCGATCAGCTCCTGCCGCGCCTGTTCTTCCTTCTTAGCTTCACCCATATTTGTATGCTCCTGTCTGTGTAAGATTAGATAGCCCATAGTACGCTGTAACAAAAGCGAGTAGGAACCGCGCGCACCAAAGCCTGCCCTTGTCGTGCCCCGCACGATAAGGGGAGGTGGCATTTTCGAAGAAAATGACGGAGGGGATATGTTGCAAGGTTCAGAGTACTCCAAATTATGCAGCATTCGAATCCCCTCAGGCCCTTCGGGCCAGCTCCCCTTGTGCCCAAGGGGAGCCTTGGGCGCGTCCATTCCTACCGGGACTGTGACGAATATCAAGCTGCTGTCATCACATGAATAGTTTAAACGCATTTTCACAAATCATGCGCACACGTTTTGCACCTTGCCAGACGCATGGAAATCAGGTATAATGGCCGTGAAAGAGGTGCTTCCAAATGACAAAAACCAACGTGATGCGCCTGCTCGACGCGGCAAAGATCCCATACCGCGCGGCGGAATACGAGGTCGACGAAAACGACCTGAACGGCATGCACGCCGCCGAGGGTATCGGCATGCCGCCGGAGCAGATCTTCAAAACGCTCGTCGCGAAGGGCGAGCGCGGCGGCTACGCCGTGTTCTGCATCCCGGTCTGCTGCGAGCTGAATCTGAAAAAAGCGGCAAAGGCGGCCCACGACAAAAAAATCGAGCTCATCCACGTCAAGGATCTGCTGGCCGCGACCGGCTATATCCGCGGCGGCTGCAGCCCCATCGGCATGAAAAAGCCCTTCCCGACCTACATCGATGAGACAGCCCAGCTCTATGACGAGATCGGCGTCTCCGCCGGCTGCCGCGGCTGCCAAGTGCTGCTCGACCCCATGCGCCTCACAGATTATGTAAACGCCACCCTCTGCGACCTGACTGAATAACGAAAGGAGGCCGCCGTGAACCGCTATTACCGCAAAAACCGCTCTTCCGTCGCGCTGTTTCTTGTGTCCAACCTTCTGGCGGCCGGTTCATCCGTGTTCATGTCTTTCCTGCTCGGCACGTTTGCCGACAGCGCCATGGAGGGCGACCTCTCGCGTGTGTGGAAGATCGCGATTGTGACGCTGTTTTACCTCTGCATTGAGACATTTTTCGCTTTCCTGCTGGACTATTCGCGCGATATCGTCGTCCAGCGCGTCGGCCGCGGCCTCCGCGCCGATGCTGTGCGGAAAATAGAAGCGCTCAGCTATCCGGAAAAAACAGAAAAGGATGACGGCGCGTACCTTTCTCTCATTCAGAACGACGTCGACACCATCCAGCAGGATTATGTCGCGGCGCTGGGCGAAATTTATTTTCAGATCTGCTGCTTCCTTCTGGCCGTCGCCTCGGCTATCGCGATCCAGCCGGTCATGACCCTGATCATGATCGCCGTCAGCGTGCTGACCGCAGCGTTTCCAAAGCTGACGGAAAAGCGCCTGCAAACACATCAGGAGAACGAGCAGCAGGCAAAGGCCCGCTATCTGACGGCGATCACACAGATCTTCTCCGGCTTCTTCCAGCTGAAAATTTTCAACGCCTTTTCCGGCATCAACCGCGCCCATGACGAGGCCAACGAAACTCTTTACCGGAAAAAACTCCGTTCCCGCCGCATCCGCAGGATCTTATACGCGGGAGCCTACGGCTGCGGCAATCTCGTCGTGCTCGGCACATGGGTGCTCGGTCTGTTTTTCGTCGCGCGCGGCGTCATTACGCTTCCGGCACTCATTACTTTCGCGGGCCTCATGAACTTCGTCGCCGGGCCGGTGCAGATCATCAGCGAACGCTATTCATCGACCATCGCCGCCTCGGCGGTCTGCAAGCGTGTCCTCGCGTTTCTGGACGCGCCGACGGACGAGGCGGACAGCTGGGGCCGCGAACCGCTGACACAGATCGAGACAGTTACATTGAACGATATTTCCTGCCGCAGGGACGACCGCGAGATTTTAAAGCATGTCGATCTGACGCTCCGGAAGGGAGACCGCGTTGCGCTGCTCGGCGAGAGCGGGGCGGGGAAGTCGACGCTTTTGAAGGTGCTGGCCTCCATGTATGCCGCGGAAGGGGCGTACGCGATCAATGGCCGCCCGTGCCGCGATTACCGCTATGAGGATTTCCGAAAACAGGTCACGCTGTTATCGCAGAAAACCTTCGTCTACAGCGCCTCCATCCGCGACAACCTCACCATGTTCTCCGGCACGGCGCAGCAGGACAAAGCGCTGATCAAGACGCTTGCCGACGCCGGACTGTCCAAATGGTACGCCGAGCGCGGCGCGTCCATGGATACGCAGATCGGCGGTGAGGAACACGCTCTTTCCGGCGGCGAAGAGCGCAGGCTCGATCTTGCCCGGACGCTCTGGCAGAAGGGGAGTCTCGTCATGCTGGACGAACCGGCGGCGGGCCTTGACGAAAAAACGTGCGTCGAGCTGGAAAAGCAGATCGCGCAGCTGCCCTGCGATATCCTGATCGTCGCCATGCACAATTATTCCCCGGAGTTTTTAGACAGCTTTACCAAGGTGCTCCGTATCCGGGACGGAGAAATCGTTATGTAAACTCATCGCTTTGCGATTTGATTGAACAAAAGGAGAAACAAGCATGCACTTTACTTACAGAACCAAAGGTACCTGCTCGCAGGAGATCTTATTTGACGTAGACGGCAAGACCGTCAAAAACATCGAGTTCATCGGCGGCTGCAACGGCAACCTGCAGGGCATTTCCAAGCTCGTCGAGGGCATGGACATCGACACCGTGATCGAACGCCTCGACGGCATCCACTGCGGCATGAAGGAAACCTCCTGTCCCGACCAGCTCGCGAACGCGCTGAAAAAGGCCAAGGAAAAGCTGGAAAAGGAAGCCTGAGAGAAGACCTGTCCATATCAAGCAAAAGCCTCCACCTGCCGTGCGGCAGGTGGAGGCGCTTTTGTAGGGGCCGATGCCCACATCGGCCCGGCAGAATGCAGTGCTTTAACGGAAATCTGCGGCAAATTCGCAGCTTCCAAACGGGCCGACAGAGTCGTCGGCCCCTACAACGAGGCTCTGATCCCCGGTACCCTGTAGGGGCGGACGACTCTGTCCGCCCGCAGGATACGCCTTTTTCAGGAATCTGCGGCAAATTCGCAGCCTCCTCAGGGGCCGATGCGATGCCCGCAGGCTAGTTTCGAGGCGCAGCCGCGCTTTGCGCGGCTCTTAGCGCCGAAGATGGGCATCGGCCCCTACAATGAAATTTGATGGTGCATACGGATTTGCATCGGGTTTATGCTTTTCACCGCTGCCTGCCGCAACCTCTCAGGCGCTGCGCGCCAGCTCCCCTTTCAGGGGAGCCTTGGGGGCACGCTTATGTCAACCGAGAGCGCCGACGTATGTGTAATTCTGGTTCGGCTCCGGTGTGGGGATGTCCGTCTGCACGATGGTCATGTTCTCCGCAATTTTTTCCGTGAGTTCCCAAGCGCCATTCAGAAATACCACACACAGCTTTTCGGGGTCATAGAGCAGGAGATAGTGATACGTAACATCGGCGTTGGTTTCGTGCGAGGCCTCGATCCAACTTGCGTACAGCCCGTTGAGCATTCCCTCCTTCGTGATTTGCGGATCGTTTCCGAGAACCAGCAGATCACAGCCTGCGATCTCATTTGCGGACAGGCACGTAGCTGAAAATGATGTGCCGGTGCTTTTGCTCCATGTATAATAGATGCAGTCTTCCATCTGCTGCTTCTGGCTGTCGGAGATTCCCTCCAGCTGCTCCGGATTCCGGTAGGAGACAGAGCCATAAAGCGTCGAGGTATTGTCCGAAGGCGGCAGGACCGGCAGCCAATCAAACTTCATACCGCAGTAGGTGCCTGTTGTTCTGCCTTCCGTGTCGACGCGGATGATTGCGTCATGAGAAAAATCATAGGAATACGGATTTGGCGTGCCATCTGAACGGATGACCACGCCCTCGGCGTGATAAGTGCTTTCTTCATTGGAAACAAACGCGTAATGCCAGATTGCCGCTGCGCCGCACAGCACCGCGATCGCCGCCGCTGCCGCTGCCACAGTGCGGACAACGCGCCTGCGGCTGCGGTTTTTCACGTCCTGATGCACAAGCTGCAATGCGCCGCTTAAAATTTTGGCCTGTCGTTCGTCCGAGATCGCTTCGACCGGCAGCTCCGGCAGCTCGGCAGATTGCAGGATCGTATCAATGTTATTCATATGCAAACCCTCCCCGGCATAACTCGTTTCTGATGGCTTCCCGGCTGCGTACCAGCCGCATGCGCACCGCCGCGGGCGTCAGCCCCAGCGCGGCAGCGATTTCCGGTGCGGTCTGGCACAGATCGTAAAACCGCCGGATGATCTCGCGGTCCGGTTCCTGCAGCAGCGCGACCGCCTCACGCAGCTGCCGCGCCTGCTCCTTTTTGACGGTCTCCTCGAGAAGAAAATCGTCCGTCCCGGCCAGTTCCTCGTCCAGCGGCATGTCCATGCGCGCCTTCCGCAGCCGGTCGACGGTCTTGTTCCGCGCCACGCTTCCGAGCCATGCGCGGATGCTCCCGGCCCTGACCGTCCGGCAGGACTGCCAGAGTGCGAAAAACGTGCTCGAAGCAAGCTCGTCTTCGTCCTCCGGGGACAGAAGCCCGCGGTTCCGGTTGTGAATGACTGTCACGACATAGGCGCTGAACCGTGCGATCACTGCCGCAAGCGCCTGCTCGTCCCCGCGCCGCAGGCGGGAAAGCAGCTGTTGTTCGTCCATACAGGTTCCTCCATGTTTCGTATTGTCAGCCGACGCCTATATAGTCGCAAAGCAGATCAAAAGTGTAACAGCCTCCCGGCACGATGCGCCGGGAGGCTGTGTTCAGCCCTTTTCGCCGTTGTTTGCGATGTATATGGAGAGCCAGTTCAGAAGCTCGGGATCCTTCGGATGGTAGATCAGAAACCCGTCGTGGTGCGGCCGGCTGACGGCGATCTGCCTGCCGGAAAGGATCAGGCTGCAGCACTCGTCCGCAGACGGCCCCCAGACCAGCATGAGCGAAACGCTTCGCCCGTCAAAGGCTCTGCCGGCGCTGACCGAGTCGATGCCCCACGGCAGAAGATTGCGGAAGTCCGCCCGGTAGCGGGTCGAGTTCAGGAGGATCAAAATGGGTTCAAACGCCGTGTCCTCCGGCGATACGTTCTGGAGCGTGTAGCTTTCCGCATAAGTTGTGCCATCCCGAACCCCGAGGAATGTCGCGGCTCCGGCGAGGCTGGTGATCGCATTCTGATCAGAAGCCGTCATCTGCTCGAATGTGTGCGGCGTCAGCCGCCAGGCAAGCAGACAGAGCAGCAGGATCGCAAGCAGCAGAAAAATACACTTTTTCGTTCCCGGACGCATACGCAGGTCCTCCGTTCTTGTTCTGCCTGTAGTTTACCAGACAGCTTCCAGCTTTGCAAGACATCGATTCCTGAAGAATTGTGAAGATTGCCGCCGGCCCAGATGGTGTGCAAGAACATAAGAATGACACAATATGTTGTGATTTACACGGAAAAAGGTTAATATTTGCTTAAAACATGAGAAAAACGTTGAAAATGCAAGAAAAATATGCTACTCTCTTGGTATACATAACTACTCCATAGCATGAGGAGGAATCGGAATGAAGAAGAGATGGATCAGCCTGCTGCTGGTGCTTGCGCTGGTGCTGGCTGTTTGGAGCGTGTGCGCCGTCGCGGCGGACGCGCAGAAGGCGGACGAGACCGCCGAGGAAACAACGGCAGCCGAGCCTGCCGCAGAAGAACCCGCCGCGGAGGAAGTACCGGCAGAGGAAGCTCCGGCGGAGGAAGCAGTTGCTGCGGCAGAAGAAACAGAAGCGGCGGACGCGGAAGCGCCCGCAGAGGACAGCGAACAGAACCATATCCACGCTGTAAACCGCGAGGACGGCTGCGAAGAGCCTTCCTTCGCGCCTCTGACCGTGACCGGCGGCAAGCTGGAATCCGGCTGCTATTACCTGACGGACGATCTTGCGCTGGAAGAGCCGCTCTGCGTGCCCAAAAACGGTGCGCAGGTCACGCTCTGCCTGAACGGCCACACGCTCAGCCTGGCCGACGGAGTTGAGGGCTGCATTGTCTTCCTTGCCGTGAGCGATGAAGACGCGGAGCCGTCTGTTCTCACCATCACCGACTGCAACGGCGCGGACAGCTCCAGCAATTATTACGTCGACGAGACCGGCGCGCTCGTCTTTGACGACGGCAGCTACGCCTGGCAGGAGGCCTATATCGCGGCGAGCGAAAAGAACGCGCTTGCCGGAGGCCGGATCACCGGCGCAACAGCAGGCGCGATCAGCGTGGGCGATTATAACGAGCTTTACCTGACAAACGTGAACATCATCGACAACGCGGGCCGCTATGGCGCGGGCGTCGTCGTTGCGGAGCATGCCTCCGCCGTGCTGGACAGCTGCGTTATCGCGGGCAACCGCCTGACGGGCGAAATGAAGACCTCTGAAAAGCAGATCCTCGGCGGCGGTGTGTACTGCGCCGGTACGCTCGAGCTGAGCGGCACGACCAGCATCACCGGCAACCGCGCGCAGGACGCGCAGAACAACCTCTGGCTGGACGAGAACGCGGAGATCAAAATCGGCAATCTCGGCCTTGACAAGCAGGCGAAGATCGGCGTCAGCGGCGCGGCGGAGCAGACCGTCCTCACCGGCTACGCGGACGATTTCTCGGACAACTTCACAAGCGACGATCTCACGCTGACCGTCAGCGCCGTTCGTGAAAACGGCTTTACCGACCTGACGCTTCAGGAGGCCGTCTATACCCTGACGCTGGATCTGGGCGAGGACAGCGAGCCCGTCACGCTTGAGGCGGAGCAGGGCAAGAGCCTCCGCGAATTGAACGTGGAGGCCCCGGAGCGCGAGAATATGCAGTTTGACGGCTGGTATACCGAAGACGGCGGGCAGGTCGACGCGGAAGCGCCGCTGCACCTGACCGGCGATACGACCCTTTCCGCGCGCTGGACGCAGGACGAGGCGCAGAGCGGCGAAGCCGCGCTCCTGACCTACGATCCCGACGCGCCCATCACAAAGCAGGAGGCGGCGAAGACGCTTTATCAGATGGCCCGCCAGCTCGGTCTGGACACGGAAGCCGGGCAGGACGTCGATCTGACGCAGTTTGAAGACGCGGACGAGATCGGCGAGGATGCGGCGGACGCCGTCCGCTGGGCCTATGCCGCCGATCTGCTCATGGAAAAGGACGGGAAGCTCCATGTTGCCGACGAGTTGACCCGGAAGGAGCTGACCCGGATGCTGGAGGATTTTCTGGATCTGATTTAAGCGCCGCGCTGCTTCCGCACCAGAAGCATACAGAGCAGCATCAGAAGCGGGAAAATGATGGCGGCGAGGATGCCTGCGCGGAGCGCTCCGCCGCAGGCGTCCGAGACGAGGCCCGCAAGCGTCGGGCCTCCCGCGCAGCCAAGATCACCCGCCAGCGCCAGCAGCGCGAACATCTGCGTTCCGCCTCCCCGGATGGAGGCGGATGCGCGGCTGAACGTTCCGGGCCAGAAAATGCCGACCGAGAAGCCGCACACGGCGCAGCCAAGCAGGCTCAGAACCGGAGACGGCACGAACACGATGCACAGATACGCCCCGATGCACAGCGCCGCGCAGACAGCCATATAGCGGTTTAAGTTCAGTTTTTCGCCGTATTTCCCGAAAATCAGCCGGGAAACGCCCATCATGGCCGCGAACGCCATCGGCCCTGCCAGATCGCCCACGGTCTTCGATACGCCCAGTCCCTGCTCGGCAAAGGCGGACGACCACTGGCTTACGGCCTGTTCCGACGCGCCCGCGCAGAGCATCATCAGCATGAAGAGCCAGAACACGCGGCTTTTGACGAGCGCGCGCAGCGAAAACGCCTGTTCGCCCTCGGCCTGCATCGGATAGAGCGGCGCGCCCCCGAAGAAGACCGCGTTTCCGACCGGAACGAGCGCCCATAAAAGCGCAAGGAGCTTCCAGTTTCCAATTCCGAACAGCGCGAAAAATGCCGTCGACAGCAGCACGACGCCCATATGACCCCAGCAATAGAACGAATGGAGCAGGCTCATGTGCTGTTCCTTATTCTGTGTGGGGCAGGACTCCATCACCGGGCTGACAATGACCTCCAGCAGCCCGCCGCCGACGGCGTAGATCACGACGGCGATCAGAAGCCCCGTAAACGCATCCGGCAGCGCATCCGGAAGAATGGTCAGCAGCACGAGACCGGCAGCCGAGGCAATATGCGACAGCAAAATGGCTGCGCGGTAGCCGATGCGATCCAGAAACCACGCCGAGAGCAGATCAATGCCGAGCTGAATGCAGAAATTGAGCGTAATGAGCAGCGTGATCTTCGAAAGCGGGATCTGATACGTCCGCTCGAACATGACGAACAGCAGCGGCACGAAATTGTTGACGATCGCCTGTACGATATACCCGACATAGCAGCCCAGGATCGTCCGGCGGCAGGAGTTTTGCATGGAAAATACCTCGAATTCTGTATATTACCGCCTTTATATCATATCCGCGCAGACTTTGCAAGCGGCAGCGCGGACAAAATAATTTTTCGCTTTACCGCGAAAAACACTTGACAAACGCGCTTCACGGGAGTATACTCCGTGACAAGATGAAACCGTTGATGCAGACGAGTAAGCAGACAGGATTTCTCCCAGAGAGCTGCCGAATGGTGCGAGCGCAGCAGAAAGACGTTTGCCGAATGGACTGCGGAGGGCAGGCTGAACGCGAGAGCAAGTAGGCGCTGACGGAATCCCACCGTTACAGGGGAGGATGCGTGCAGGCGCGTCATGAGCGGACAAGGAATTGTCAATTTGGGTGGCACCGCAGAAGTTTTTCAGACTTTTGTCCCAAGAGATCAAACCGATAACCGGTTTTCTCTGTGGACGAAGGTCTTTTTTGTTTCCCTTTTCCCGGAGAAAGCCAACACGCGAAAGGAGAAACAACCATGAAAACCGAAAACATTCCTTACAAGATCTATCTGTCTGAGTCTGAGATGCCCCAGAATTGGTACAATGTCCGCGCGGACATGAAAAACAAGCCCGCCCCGCTCGTGAATCCCGGCACGGGCAAGCCTATGGGCTTTGACGATCTGCGTCCCGTCTTCTGCGACGAGCTCATCGAGCAGGAGCTGGACAACGATACGCCGTATATCCCCATCCCGCAGGAGATCCGCGATTTCTACAAGATGTACCGTCCGTCGCCGCTCGTGCGCGCCTACTGCCTCGAGGAAAAGCTCGGCACTCCGGCGAAGATTTATTACAAATTCGAAGGCAACAACACCTCCGGCAGCCACAAGCTGAACTCCGCCATCGCCCAGGCGTATTACGCCAAGAAGCAGGGCCTCAAGGGCGTCACGACCGAGACGGGCGCCGGCCAGTGGGGCACGGCACTGTCCATGGCCTGCGCGTATCTGGGCCTTGACCTGAAGGTCTTCATGGTCAAGTGCTCGTATGAGCAGAAGCCCTTCCGCCGCGAGGTCATGCGCACCTATGGCGCGAGCGTCACACCGAGCCCGTCGAACACCACGAACGTCGGCCGCGCCATTCTCGCAAAGGATCCCGACACGACCGGCTCCCTCGGCTGCGCCATCAGCGAAGCCGTCGAGGTCGCCACGACCACGCCCGGCTACCGCTACGTGCTCGGCAGCGTCCTCAATCAGGTGCTGCTCCATCAGTCGGTCATCGGCCTGGAAACGAAGATCGCGCTCGACAAATACGGCGTCACGCCGGATATCATCATCGGCTGCGCCGGCGGCGGCTCGAACCTCGGCGGCCTGATCGCTCCGTTCATGGGCGAAAAGCTGCGCGGCGAAAAGGATTACCGCTTTATCGCCGTCGAACCCGCGTCCTGCCCCAGTTTCACGCGCGGCGTATTTGCCTACGACTTCTGCGACACCGGCATGGTCTGCCCGCTGGCAAAAATGTATACGCTCGGCAGCGGCTTCATTCCTTCGGCCAACCACGCGGGCGGCCTGCGCTACCACGGCATGAGCCCCATCCTCTCGCAGCTGTACCACGACGGCCTGATGGAGGCCCGCAGCGTCGAGCAGACGAGCGTATTTGAGGCGGCGGAGTATTTCGCCCGCACCGAGGGCATCCTGCCCGCGCCGGAATCCAGCCACGCCATCCGCGCCGCCATCGACGAAGCGCTCAAATGCAAGGAAACAGGGGAGGAGAAGACCATCGTCTTCGGCCTGACCGGCACCGGCTACTTTGATCTTGTCGCGTATCAGCGCTTCAATGATCATGAGATGACCGATACCATCCCGACCGACGAGCAGCTTGCCGCGAGCATCGCAAAGCTGCCGAAGGTGGCAGATTGAATTTTCTGCGTACATCCTGTTGACATTTGTGCGCGAGGTGTGTATAATAACGCAGTCAATCAAATACAGGACATCCGTTGATCGTCCTCAGAACGCGCTTGCGGACTGAGAACAGAAGGAATCTCTGGAGAACTCATTGAATTGAGTGCCGAAGGTGCAAGGCGCAAGCCGAATCTCTCAGGCAAAAGGACAGAGCCGCAGCTACAGCTTTTGTAATACGGCACCACAATGAGCAGACCGGAGACGGCCTGCTCATTTTTATCGTTTTATAAGGAGATCTGTCACCATGGCAAACGTACTTGAAACCGGCATGAACTACCTGCAGACGCAGGATCCCGAGGTCGCGGCGTGCATTGAAAACGAATTTCGCCGTCAGAAGCAGAACATCGAGCTGATCGCGTCGGAGAACATTGCCTCTCCCGCCGTCATCGCGGCGATGGGCTCTGTTCTGACGAACAAATATGCCGAGGGCTACCCCGGCAAGCGCTATTACGGCGGCTGCGACTATGTGGACGTGCTGGAGACGCTCGCCATGGAGCGCGCGAAAAAGCTGTTCGGCGCGGCCTATGCAAACGTGCAGCCGCACTCCGGCGCGCAGGCCAATCTGGAGGTCTACGCCGCGCTTCTGCAGCTGGGCGATACGCTCATGGGCATGGATCTTGCCAGCGGCGGCCATCTGACGCACGGCGCCCGCGTGAATCTCTCCGGCAAATACTATAACAGCATCAGCTACGGCGTGGATCCCGTGACGGGCCGCATCGACTACGATCAAATTGAGGACATGGTCCGCCGCTACCGTCCGAAGCTGCTGGTCGCAGGCGCGTCCGCCTACCCCAGAGCCATTGATTTCAAGGCCTTTGCCGAGATCGCGCACAAAAACGGCGCGCTTCTCATGGTCGATATGGCGCATATCGCGGGCCTTGTCGCGGGCGGCCAGCACATGAGCCCCGTTCCCTATGCCGACGTCGTCACCACCACCACGCACAAGACGCTGCGCGGCCCGCGCGGCGGCATGATCCTCTCGCGGGACGAGGAATTTGCGAAAAAGCTCAACAGCGCCGTCTTCCCCGGCACGCAGGGCGGCCCGCTCATGCATGTGATCGCGGGCAAGGCCGTCTGCCTGCGCGAGGCGGCGCAGCCGGAATTCAAAACCTATGCGGAAATGGTCGTAAAAAACGCGAAAGCACTGGCAGACGCACTGCTGGCGCACGGCTTTGATCTCGTGACCGGCGGCACGGATAATCACCTGATGCTTGCCGACCTGCGGAAAAAGAACATCACCGGCAAGGATCTGCAGACGAAGCTCGACGAGGTACACATCACCGTCAACAAAAATGCCATTCCAAACGACCCGCAGAAGCCCGGCGTTACCAGCGGCGTGCGCATCGGTACGCCCGCCTGCACCACGCGCGGCTTTACGCCGGAGGACATGCCGGTCGTGGCCGACTGCATCGACAAGATCGCAACGGATTACGAGGCCAACCGCGAGTCTGTGCTCGCCGCCGTCGCGGAGCTTGTCAGAAAGCATCCGATCTACGAATAAGCGCCGCCCGTCTCCGCATGCGCTTTTTGTCGCTTTTTGTCTAAATCTTGTGCTTTCGGGCAAAATGTAACACAAATGAAATGTTGGACGCATTTACAAACCGGGCACAATATATTATGATAGTGGCACAAGCTCAAGAGAAGGAGGCTGACCGTCGTGAATGACAATACCATCAAGTTTGTGGTACCGGAAGACAGCAGTGAGGAAATGAAGACCATTCTGACCGCCGTATATGGCGCCCTCAGCGAAAAAGGCTATAACCCCATCAATCAGATAGTCGGTTATCTCCTGTCCGAAGACCCCACCTACATCACCAACTACAACAATGCCCGCAGCCTGATCTGCAAGCTCGACCGTGACGAGCTGCTTCAGGAGCTGGTCAAGCATTATCTGTTTTCATAATGAAAAACGATACCCCGGCAGACCAATGCTGCCGGGGTTTGCTTTGCAAAAAGGACGTGCCGCGCGGCACGTCCTTTTCCTGTTATCGCAGGGTAACGCCGAGATCGTTCTTGAGCTTTTCCAGAACGGCGTTCGTGACGCCGGTGGTGTCCTCGTCAGTGAGCGTGCGGTCGTCCGCGCGCAGCTCGAGGCTGAACGCGACGCTCTTCTTGCCCGGGGCAATGCCGGGGCCGCGGTAGATATCAAACAGCTGAATAGAGCGCAGCAGCTTGCCGCCCGCCTTTCTGATGCAGGCTTCCAGCATGCCGACGGTCATGGCCTCGTCGCAGACCAGCGCAAGATCGCGGCTGACGGTCGGGAACTTGGGCAGGCTGTGGAACACGCGCTCCGGCGCGAGAGCCGCCTGCAGGCCGGTGAAGTCCAGCTCCGCGACGTAGACCTCGCCGCTGATACCGTAGCCCTCCGCGACCAGCGGATGGATCTGACCGATGACGCCGAGCTTCTTGCCGTCGATGATGATATCGGCGCAGCGGCCCGGATGATAGCTCGGATTCTTCGTGTCCGCGACATACGAGGCCGGATGCACGTTCAGCTGGTCGAGCAGCGCGTCGATCTCGCCCTTGAGCGTGAAGAAATTCTCGTGCTCGCCGTAGGTACCGAAGATCATGCGCTTCGGCTCGTCCGGCAGCTTCTGACCCTCGACCGGCAGATAGATCTTGCCGATCTCGTAGAGCTTGACGCCCTTGTTTTTGAAGGCAAAGTTGCGGGAGAGGATATCCAGCATGCTGGGCAGGATCACTGTGCGCATGATGGACGTATCCTCGCCGAGCGGATTGACGAGCTTGACGGTCTTGCGAAGCGGGCTGTCCGCCGGGATGCGGATGGCGTCGAACGAGGAAGGGGAGACGAAGGAATACGTGATGATCTCGCTGTAGCCCAGCGCTCTTGCGGCCGCGCCCGCGGCGTTTTCCAGCTTCTGCTCGTCGGAATAGCCGCCCATGGTGGTCGCGCCGCGCATGAGCGTCGTTTCAATGTTGTTGTAGCCGTAATAACGGGCTACTTCCTCCGCGATATCAGCCATCACGCGCAGATCCGGACGCCAGGACGGGACCTGGATCATGCCGTCCACAACGGGGACCTCCTCGCGGCGCAGATACTCGATCATATCCGCCTCGGAGATATCCGTGCCGAGCAGGGCGTTGATGCGCTCCGGCTCGAGCTTGACGGTGACGGGCTGCGGGACATAGTTCAGCACGTCGATCATGCCGTCCATGACCTCGCCCGCGCCGAGCAGCTCAACGAGCTCGCACGCGCGGTTGACGGCGGGGACGGTCAGCATCGGGTCAATGTCCTTTTCAAACTTCGCCGAAGCGTCTGTGCGCATGCCGAGCGCCAGCGCCGTCTTGCGGATGGAGGAACCGAGGAAATTCGCGGATTCGAAGACCACGTCGACCGTATCGGCGACGATCTCGCTGTTTTCGCCGCCCATGACGCCCGCCAGGCCGACCGGCTTCGTCTCGTCGGCAATGACGAGCATATCCGGCTGGAGACTCCGCACATTGCCGTCCAGCGTCGTGAGCGTCTTGTCCTCGCCCGCGCGGCGGACGATGATCTTGCCGCCCTTGACATAGCGGTAGTCGAACGCGTGCATCGGCTGGCCGTATTCGACCATGACATAGTTTGTGATATCGACGATATTGTTGATCGGGCGGATGCCGGCTGAGCGCAGGCGCTGGCGCATCCACTTGGGGCTGGGCGCGATCTTGACATTGCGCACCATACGGGCCGTGTAGCGCAGGCACAGATCCTCCGCCTGCACGTCGACGTCGAGCAGCTCGCAGAGATCGCCCTCCGCGCCGCCCTTGACGACCGGCTCATGGTGCTTCATCGGCACGTTGAACGCGGCTGCCGTCTCACGGGCAAGACCGATGAGGGAGTAGCAGTCCGGGCGGTTGTTCGTGATCTCGAATTCGACGATGGAGTCGTCATTGCCGATGACGACGTTCATGTCCTCGCCGACCTCGCAGCCTTCGTCATTCAGGATCCAGATGCCGTCGGCATACGCCTCCGGGCAATCGTGCTCGGTCAGACCGAGCTCCTTATACGAGCACAGCATGCCGCAGGACTCGACGCCGCGCAGCTTGCCCTTTGTGATGTGGATGCCGCCGGGCAGATACGAGTTATGCTGCGCGACCGGAACCAGATCGCCCTCGTGGACATTCTGCGCGCCCGTGACGATCTGCACCGGCTCGCCGGAGCCGCAGTCGACCATGCAGACCCACATATGATCGGAGTTTTCGTGCTTCTTCATCGACAAGACCTTGCCGACGACGACGTTTTTGATCTCCGCGTCCATCCGCTCTGTCGTCTCGACCTTCTGACCAGCGAGGGTCATGACAGAGTCGTATTCTTTGTCCGTAGCCGTGATGTCAACAAATTCACGGAGCCATTTTCTCGAAATATTCATGTCGTACCCTCCTTAGAACTGAGACAGGAAGCGAATGTCGTTTTCGAAGATCATACGCATATCGCTGATCTTGAATCGGCGCATGGCCATGCGCTCAAGGCCGATGCCGAAGGCGAAGCCGGAGTAAATCTCCGGATCGATATCGCAGCCCGCGAGCACCTTCGGGTGTACCATGCCTGCGCCCAGCAGCTCGATCCAGCCCTCGCCCTTGCAGGTCGGGCAGCCCTTGCCGCGGCAGTTGAAGCACTGCACGTCGACCTCGCAGCTCGGCTCGGTGAACGGGAAGTGGTGCGGGCGGAAGCGGACGACGGAATCCTGACCGTACATGGCCTTGATGAGCGTCTCAAGCGTGCCCTTGAGATCCGCCATCGTGATGCCCTTGTCGATGACAAGACCCTCGATCTGGTGGAACATGGGCGAGTGCGTCGCGTCGACCTCGTCCTTGCGGTACACGCGGCCCGGCGCCAGAATGCGGATGGGCGGCTGGCCGATGGCTTCCATGGCGCGGATCTGCATGGGGCTGGTCTGCGTGCGCAGGAGGACTTCTTCGTCGTCCGTCACATAGAACGTGTCGCTGCGGTCGCGGGAGGGGTGGTTTTCCGCGATATTCAGCTTGGTGAAGTTATAGTCGGCAAGCTCGACCTCGGGACCGTCGAGAATTTTGAAGCCCATGGAGATGAAAATATCCTTGGCCTCGTCGAGCGCCTTGTTCATCGGGTGCCGGTGGCCGAGCTGGACAGGGCTGCCGGGGATGGTCACGTCGATGGCCTCGGCCTCCAGCCGGGCCTCCATGGCCTTTTCCTTGAGCTCGGCGCGGACAGCTTCGATTTTCTCTTCGATGGCGGCGCGGACGTTGTTCGCGGCCTGACCCATGACGGGGCGCTCCTCCGCGGACAGCTTGCCCATCGTCTTCAGAACGCCGGTCAGCTCGCCCTTCTTGCCGAGAAAGCGCACGCGCAGCGCGTCCAGCTCCCCGGCGTCCTTGACGCTTTCCAGCGCGCCGAGCGCTTCCTGCCGGATCTTTTCGAGTTGTTCCTTCATAAACGAATGCTCCTTTTCGTGATAATACAAAAAAATAAGCCCTCCGCCCGGAATCGGGACGAAAGACCATGCTTCCGCGGTACCACCCGCTGTTCGCAGAAAAACCTGCGCTGCTTTTTGCCCGGTAACGGCGGCAATGACCGGCGCGTCCTAGCAGGGGAATGACCCGTTCAGACGGCAGCTCACGAGAGAAAGCCCTGTAGCCCAACCGGGAGGCGGCTTCCAGCAAACCCGCCCTCTCTGCACCCGGCCCTATCGGGCAGGACAGCTCGATCCTCGCTTTTTCCAGATATCAGCTGCATTTTAGCACAACAAACGCCGTTTGGCAACAGCTTTTTCGGAGAAAGTACAGAAAACCCGGCGGCAGATGCCGCCGGGAGAGAGTCAAAACCTGCTGTTGCGCATGATACTGTGTCAGCGGTGTTGCGCAGCTTATTCCGGATCCGGCAGATCGACGGTGACCGGCTCATGATGCACGGCGGGCAGGAATTTTGTCAGGATGTCCTGCATGGAGACGGCCAGCGTCGAGGTGTTGATGCACGGATGGCAGCCGATGCGGGCGGCCTCGGCGATGGGCTTGTCGAGCACGAGCTGAACGGAGTTTTCCGTGTCGTTCATCAGGCCGAGCACGCTGACGGAGCCGGGCGTGATATCCAGATATTTCTCCATATCCGCAGGATCCGCGAACGACAGCCGCGCCACGCCCAGCTGCTTGGAAAGATCCTTCGTCTTGAAAACCTTTTCCCCCTCCAGCATCAGCAGATAAAACTGCGTCTTCTGCCGGTTGCAGAGGAATAGATTTTTACAGATCTTCTCGCCGAGCACCTGCTCGACGGCCTCGCAGGCCTCGATCGTATCCGCGTGCTCGTGGTCGACACGGGCGTAGGGGATCTGCAGCTCGTCCAGCAGCGCATAGCAGCGCTGCTCCTTTTCCAGCCGCTCTGCTGCATTGTCCGGGCGGCCCTCATACCGTACAGGGTCGATATACATATGTTTCAGCCGTTGCGGATGTAGAGCTCCGCGGCCTGCACCTCCTTCTCATAGGGATTTAAGTACCGGTTCACCACGTCCGCGACGCCTCCCGCGTCAAGAACATAATAGGAACCGCTTGCGAAATTCGCGGCATAGCCGGGCAGCGTCGCCGAAGCGATCTCACTGCGGCCGCAGAGCAGAAAGCTCTCCGCCAGCCACAGAAGATTGGCCTTCGTCAGATTCGTGTTCGTGTGCTCCAGCACCAGCTTCACGGCCTTTGACAGGTGCAGCGCGCCCTTCGGCGACACCCACTGCCGGAGCGCGGCCGAGACGAGCGAACGCTGGACCTCGATGCGCCCAAGATCCGCCGTCGCGTAGCCGGAGCGGAAGCGCGCGACCTGCATGGCCTGCTCGCCGTTCAAACGCTGCGTCCCGGCCTGCAGATCGATATTCAGTCCCTGCGTGGGGTCGGAATAATGCATGTCGACCGGCACGTCGAACGTAATGCCGCCCATCAGATCGACCAGCTGCTCAAACACGCTCAGATCGACCACGGCGTAGCCGTCCGGCTCAAAGCCGATGATCTCCGATACGCGCAGCAGCAGCTCCTGCATGCCGTCCTCGCCGCCTCCGGCCCAGCCGTAGGCGGAGTTGATCTTCGGGACGGAATATTCGCAGAAGATCAGCGTGTCACGCGGGATGGAGACCAGATGAATGGTCTTTTCCGTGCGGTTCACGTTTAAGAGCATCATGGAGTCCGTGCGGTAGCCGCCCTCGTCCGTGCCCGCGACGAGAATGGTCGCGCAGCCTTTTTTGCGGGCTGAGAGCGCGGCCTCGCTCTGCGGCGCGCGGGCGATCAGAAAGTGGAACGCCGCTGCGCCGATCGCCAGCAGCAAGACCAGGACCAGCACGACGCGCAGCCCGCGGCGGCGCTTCGGCTTTTCGGGCTTCCCGCGCCGGCGGTCCTTCGGCTGCCCGAGCTTTTCCTCCTGCTCGGCGCGCGCGCTGCGCTCGTCGTCGCTCAGACCCTGCGTATAGAGCCACTCGGCATATTCCGCCGTGCTCCTGTGTGCGCTCGCGTGCTTTCGTTCCGCTTTTCTCTGCTTCATGTGCGCGGCACGCTCCTGTTCAAATGCCTGCTGACGCTCGGCTCTCGCGAGCCGCTCCTGTTCCCGGGCACGCTCGTATTCCGCGCGCCGCGCGCGCTGGTACGCGGGCTTGGACTGCTCGTAATACGTCAGCGGAGCCTCCGGCTCCTTCTGCTCCTCCGGACCGTAGAATTTGCCGTAGTCGATGTGCACATCCTCCGCGTTCAGCGGCTCCGCGCCGTCCGCCTCCGGCTCTTCTGCGGGAGGGGACTGCTCCGCGGCGCTGTCGTCCGTTTCGCCGAGCAGGGATTTTACGTCCTGCAAAAGCGCGTCGACGTCTTCCGCGTCCGGCTTTTTGGGCTCAGCTTCCTGTCCGGGCTGCATTGAATACTTGTCTTCCATACTATGTTCTCCTTCCATTTTCCGCGCAGCCGGGGCGGCTGGTGGAAAGAAAGTCCCATAAATGTTGCATCATTGTAACATAAATTCACCAAAAAGTAAATACTGTGCGTACTTCCCGCATTGCAATCGCGTTCGTTCCGTGGTAAACTGTTTTCAACTGGCTGAGGGAGGGTGTATGAATTTGAACTGGGATGCTGCGTTTGCCGCGTGCAAAAGCTATGAGGATGCGGAAGTCTCCGCCGCGCTGCAGACCGCCGTCGAAGCGGCGGGCGGTCTGGACTGGGTCACGCCCGGCATGCGTGTGGCGCTGAAGCTCAATCTTGTCTCCGCCATGAAGCCGGAGCAGGCCGCCACAGTCCATCCGGCCGTCGTCTGCGCGCTTGTAAAGCTGCTGACGGCGCGCGGCGCGCACGTGATCCTCGGCGACAGCCCCGGCGGGCTGTATACGAGCGCGCATCTGCAGCGCGTCTACGACACGACGGGCCTGCGCGCCGCCGAAGCACTCGGCGCGGAGCTCAACGCGGATTTTTCCGTCTGCTCCGTTTCCTGCCCGGAGGCCATTCAGGCGCGCTCGTTCACCATGACCGCCTATCTGAAGCAGGCCGACGCGATCATCGATGTCTGCAAGCTCAAAACGCACGGCATGATGGGCATGACGAACGCCGTCAAGAATTTTTTCGGCATCATCCCCGGCACAATGAAGCCGGAATATCACTACAAATATCCGAAGGTCGCCGATTTTGCCGATATGCTCGTCGACCTCTGCGAATACTGTAAGCCCCGCCTTTGCATCTGCGACGCCGTCGTCGGCATGGAGGGCAACGGCCCGACGCAGGGCTCCGCGCGCCCTATCGGCTGTCTGATCGCGGCGCAGAGCGCCCATAAGCTCGACCTGGCCGCCTGCGGCCTCATCGGCCTGACGCCCGGCGAGGTGCCGACGCTTGCCGCCGCCATCCGGCGCGGCCTGTGCCCGGACAGCGCGGAAAAGCTGACGGTTTTCGGAGACCCCGCGTCGTTCGCAGTCCCGGATTATAAGACCGTTCCCTCACAGGCGAGCGTCTTTTTCCGCAGCGGCGGAAAGGGGCCGCTTTCCAGACTTGCCGACAGCGTGAAGCTCCATATGTTCACGCCCTTCCCGAAGCTGCGCGCGAAGGACTGCGTCGGCTGCAAAAAATGCGCGAATATCTGCCCGGCAAAGGCCATCACGATGAAACGCGGCAAGCCGCGCATAGACCGAAAAGCCTGCATCCACTGCTTCTGCTGTCAGGAATTCTGCCCGAAGGGCGCGATGCGGGTGGGCCGCAGCGCGATCGCAAAGCTGCTGGAAAAGGGCTGAGCGATGCGCTGCCAGAAATCCCCGGCATAGCGCCCGCCGGTTCGGCTTATCCTAACAGAAAAAGGAGGCCGGGCCGATGCGAGCAGAGTTTTTGTGGGAAGTTTTTACCGATACCGGCGCGCCGGAGGCGTATCTGTTATTCAAGGATGCGGGCCGCGCGCAGCAGAGCGTAAGGAAAGCGGAGCATGGACTACCTGACGACACGGGGGCTTGTCCTCCGGACAACCGAATATAAGGAAACGGACCGCATCCTGACGGTTCTGAGCGCCGACCGCGGGCTGCTTACGATGAAGGCCCGCGGCGTCCGCTCCAACCGCAGCAAGCTCAAGGGCGCGTGCCAGCTGCTGACCTACGCGGAATTTACCGTCGGCGAGGCGCACGGCTTTTCGTCCATCACCGAGGCAACCGTGATTGAGATGTTCCCGGAGCTGCGGATGGACATTGAGCTGCTGGCGCTTGCCAGCTATTTTGCCCAGTTGGCGGAGGTCTTATCGCAGGAGGACGCGGCGAGCCCCGCGCTGCTGCCGCTGATCCTGAACGCGCTGTATGCGCTCGCAAAGCTCAAAAAGCCGCCGAAGCTCGTCAAAGCGGCGACAGAGCTGCGCCTTGCCGCCCTCGCGGGCTATCAGCCGGAGCTTTCCGGCTGCTGCGTGTGCGGGAACGAGAGCCCGGACCGGTTTTCCATCGCCGACGGGACGCTCGAGTGCTCGTCCTGCCGCGCGTCCGACGGCGTGCGCATGCCGCTGTCTCCCGCGTCTCTGGCCGCGATGCGGTATATCGTCTCCTGCCCGGATAAAAAGCTGTTTTCCTTCGCGCTGACCGGCACGGCGGAAAAGGAGCTGTGCGACGCGGTGGAGAGCTATCTGCTCACGCAGCTTGAGCGCAGCTTCTACACACTCGATTTTTATAAGTCTCTTTTGACAGAATAGGATCGTACTTATGAATGAACAATATGAAAAATCACTGACAAAGCTGGAGCTGGACAAGGTTTTGTCCCTGCTCGCGGATCACGCCGCGTCGCAGGCGGCAAAGGATCGCTGCCTCGCCGTCCGCCCGAGTACGGATGCGGATGAGATCCGGCATCTTCTGGCCGAGACCAGCGCAGCCTGCGCCTGCATCACGGTCAAGGGTTCGCCGTCCTTCGGCGGTCTGTATGATGTCGGCGCTTCGCTCGACCGCGCCGACCGCGGCGGCTGCCTCAGCCCCGAAGAGCTGCTGCGCATCGCGGCTGTTTTAAAGTCCGCCCGCCAGACCAAGGCGTATTCCGAGGGCGAGGGGAGAAGCGCGCAGGAGCCGACCGTGCTGGATGTGTACTTCCAGCAGATCACCACGAATAAATATCTGGAGGAGCGCATCTTTACCTCCATCCTCTCCAAGGACGAGATCGCGGATGCGGCCAGCAGCGAGCTTGCCTCCATCCGCCGGAAGATCCGCCAGCAGAGCGCGAAGATCCGCGAATCGCTGCAAAAGATCATCACCTCGCCGTCCTACGCGAAGATCCTGCAGGAGCCGATCGTGACTATTCGCTCCGACCGTTTCGTCGTTCCGGTCAAGGCCGAGTGCAAAAGTCAGCTTCCGGGCCTCGTACATGACGTGTCTTCCTCCGGCAGCACGTATTTCATCGAGCCCATGTCCGCCGTCAACGGCAACAACGAGCTGCGCGAGCTGTTCATGGCCGAGCGCAAGGAGATCGAGCGCATTCTCGCCGAGCTCTCCGCCGAGGCTGCGGGCCACCGGGAGCAGATCAAGCTGGACTATGATGTGCTGCTGGATCTGGAATGCATTTTCGCGCGGGCGCGTCTGTCCTTTGCCATGCGCGCCATCTGCCCGGAGGTGCGCACGGCCGGCCGGCTGGATCTCATCCGCGCCCGTCATCCGCTCATCACTGGCAAGACCGTCGTGCCCATCTCCGTGCGCCTCGGCAGCGATTTTGACACGCTCATCATCACCGGCCCCAACACCGGCGGCAAGACCGTCACGCTCAAGACCATCGGTCTTCTCACGCTCATGGCCGAGTGCGGCCTGCATATCCCCGCCGACGACGGCAGCGCGGTCAATGTCTACGAACAGGTTTTCGCCGACATCGGCGACGAACAGTCCATCGAGCAGTCGCTTTCCACGTTCTCGTCGCATACAAAGAATATTGTGGAGATCCTCAAGGTCTGCGACAAGGACAGTCTCGTCCTGTTTGACGAGCTCTGCGCGGGAACCGACCCCGCCGAGGGCGCGGCGCTGGCCATTTCCATCATTGAATTCTGCCGCAAATGTGGCGCGGGCGTCGCCGCGACGACGCACTACGCCGAGCTCAAGCTCTACGCCATGCGAACGGCCGGCGTCATGAACGCCTCGTGCGAGTTCAATGTCGAGACCCTGCAGCCGACCTACCGGCTGCTCATCGGCGTGCCCGGCAAGTCCAACGCGTTTGCCATCTCCAAGCGCCTGGGGCTGGACGATGCCATTCTGGAGCAGGCCCGCAGCCTTGTCAGCCAGAACGACGTGAATTTTGAAGACGTCCTGACCCAGCTCGACCAGCAGCGGCAGGAGATGGAGAAAGCGAAGGAGGAAGCCGAGCGCCTGCGCCGCGAGACGGAAAAGCAGAAGGAAAAATCCGACGAATACTACGCGCAGATCAAGCAGGAAAAGGAAAAGGCCGCCCAGCAGGCGCGCAAGGAGGCCCAGTATATCATCGACGACGCCCGCCGTGCCGCCGACGCGGTCTATGAGGAGCTCAAGCAGCTGCGGAAGCAGGCGAAAAACGGCGCGTTCGTCCCCGGCTCCAACGAAAAGCAGGCGCAGCTGCGCCGCAGTCTCAACGAGGCCGAGAGCAGAATGCAGCCCCAGCGCGAGGAAAAGCAGCGCCCGGAGCCGACCCGCGCCATCCGCGTGGGCGATACGGTCGAGCTGCTGAAGCTCGGCACAAAGGCGAGTGTCCTCGCCATCAACAAGGACGGAAGCTATCAGCTGCGCGCCGGCATCATGCAGATCATGGCAAAGCCGGATGAGGTGTATCTTCTCGAAAACGAGACGCAGAACGCGGCGAAAAAGGTCATCGCGGGCAAGGTGCGCGAGCTCAAGGCCGCGGCGCAGCCCGAGCTCGATATCCGCGGCATGGCCGTCGACGAGGCGCTGCCGGTGCTCGACAATTTCCTGGACGCGGCCTATATGGGCAATCTCCCGAACGCGCGCATCATCCACGGCAAGGGAACGGGCGTCCTGCGCTCTGCCGTGCAGGAGGAGCTGCGCCGCTGCAAATACGTCAAGTCCTTCCGCCTCGGCGTCTACGGTGAGGGCGAATCCGGCGTGACGATCGTCGAATTCAAATAACTTCCGTCGTTTCCTGTCCGGAAATGGGAGCGCAATGAAATAGTGATTGACTTTTCAATGAAATTTGCTAAAATTAAAAGGTCGATAGCAATAAAAAACCCCGGCAAGATGTATAAGGAGTGTCGTCTATGTACATGCAGCAATCCATCGTGAAGTGCGAATCCGGCCTTTACAACCGGCAGGCCACCTACTTCATCCAGAAGGCCAACGAATTCAAGTCCAGCATCTGGGTCGAGGTCGAGGACCGCAAGATCAACGCCAAGAGCCTACTCGGCGTTCTGTCCATGGGCATCACCAAGGGCACGCGTGTCAGCATCATTGCGGAAGGCCCCGATGAGGAAGAAGCAGTAAAAGCACTGACCGACATGCTCGTAAAAGAGGTCTTCTGAGGCATTTTTTACAACCGGCACTGACAGGAGGGGCTTGCCCCCTCCTGATTCTGCCGCCTGATCCACACACTTGCTGGCGCTGCGTCCGCAGCGCTTTTTTCATGATACGGTATGACGTTTGAAGAATTAAAGGACAAAGCGCTCTCGCTCCCATACGAGCCCGGCGTCTACATCATGCAGGATAAGACCGGCACGGTCATCTATGTCGGCAAGGCCAAAAAGCTCAAAAACCGCGTCAGCCAGTATTTTCAGGATACGGCGGCGCACACGCCGAAGACGCGCAAAATGGTGTCGCAGATCGATCATTTTGATACCATCGTCGCGCGCTCGGAATTTGAAGCGCTGGTGCTCGAATGCTCGCTCATCAAGCGGCACATGCCGAAGTACAATATTCTCCTGAAGGACGACAAGGGCTACCCCTATCTGCGTGTCGATCTGACGCAGGACTATCCGGTCATGCAGATGGTCAGCAAAACGGCGGGGGATAAGGCCAGCTACTTCGGCCCCTTCGGCGGCCGCTCCGTCACGCAGCACGTGATCGACACGCTCCGCCTGACGCTGAAGCTGCCCGGCTGCTCCAAGCAGTTCCCGCGCGACCTTGGCAAGGATCGTCCGTGCCTCAACTTCCACATGAACAACTGCGACGGCTGGTGCCAGCTCTCGCGCAGCCAGAAGGATTATCACGCCCGCATGGAGCAGGCTGTGCTGATCCTGCAGGGCAATTATAAAAAGGTCGCGGACGAGCTGCGCGCGCAGATGGAGGCCGCGGCTGATAAGCTGCAGTTTGAGCTTGCCGCGTCATTGCGCGACCGGCTGCGCGCGGTTGAATCCCTCGGCGAAAAGCAGCTCGTGACGGCCGGGACGATGGCCAATACAGACGTGATCGGCTATTACCAGAATGAGGCGCGGGCCTGCTTTGCTGTCCTGCATTATGTAAACGGAAGCCTGCTCGATAAGGAATACGAGATCCTTTCCCCGGCAGACGACCCGCAGGAGGCTGTCTCCGCTCTCGTCAAGCAGTTTTATCTCTCGCGCGGCGCGGCGCCCAAGATCATTCTCACGCCCTTCGAGCTGGAAGACGCGGAGCTGTTCTCCGCGCTTTTGCAGCAGGAGCTGAATAAAAAGGTGCTCATCCGCATGCCGCAGCGCGGCGATAATGTGCGGCTGGTCGAGCTTGCGCACAAAAACGCGCGCGAGGAAGCCGAGCGCATCACGACCAAGGCCGAGCGGCGCACCGGGACCCTCGGCGCGCTGGCCGATATGCTCCATCTGCCGGACATCCCGCACCGGATGGAATCCTATGATATCTCCAATCTGGCCGGAACGGATATCGTCGCGTCCATGGTCGTTTTTCAGGACGGCAGGCCACTCAAGTCTGCCTATAAGCGCTTCCGCGTCGAGGGCCTGAGCGACCAGGATGATTACGCCTCCATGCATCAGGTGCTCCTGCGCAGGCTCACGCATTATGTCCAGCAGGACGCGGGCTTTTCTGAGCGTCCGGACGTGCTGCTGATCGACGGCGGCGTCGAGCATGCGAAGATCGCCGAGGACGTCCTGCGGACGCTCGGACTGGATATCCCGACCTACGGCATGGTCAAGGACGACAAGCACCGCACAAGAGCGCTCATGACCGCCGCAGGCGACGAGATCGCCATCAGCGCCGTCCCGTCTGTCTTTGCCCTCATCGGCACGATCCAGGAGGAGACGCACCGCTTCGCCATCACATACCAACGCGCCCTCCGCTCGCGCCGCATGAAAAAATCCGGTCTGGAGGATATCCCCGGCATCGGCGAAAAGCGGCGGCAGGCGCTGTTAAAGAAATTCCGCTCTGTCAAGGCCATTTCGCAGGCGGAACGCAGCCAGCTCGAGCAGGTGCTCCCGGCCTCTGCCGCGCTGGCCGTCTATCAGCATTTTCACCCGAAGGAAGGAGGGCAGGCGTCATGCGCGTCATCACAGGAACCGCCAGAGGCGTCCCGCTGAAGGCCCCAAAAGGCATGGACACCCGTCCGACCATGGATCAGGTCAAGGAGGGCATTTTCTCCGCCATCCAGTTTGAGGTCGAAGGACGCCGCGCGCTCGATCTGTTCGCGGGCTCCGGCCAGCTCGGCATCGAGGCGCTCAGCCGCGGGGCCGCGCACTGCACGTTTGTCGACAAGGGCAGAGAGCCGATCGCGATCATCCGTGAGAACCTGAAAAAGACAAGGCTGGAAGATCGTGCCGAAGTTGTGCAGGCGGATTACAGTTCTTACCTGAAAACCTGCCGCACACAGTTCGATTTGATCCTTTTAGACCCGCCTTATGCGGAAATTTTCCTTGAAACTGCGCTAAAAATCATATCAGAAATTGACATTTTGACGAACAGTGGTATAATAGTCTGTGAAAGACCCTATGAGAAGTCCCTTCCGGACGAAATTCCGGGTCTTGCGCGTTACCGCGATTACCGTTACGGCAAGGCCGCGGTGACCATCTTCCGCAGAGGATAGCCGTCAGGAGGAGCTATGAGAACAGCAATCTACCCCGGCAGCTTCGACCCTGTCACAAACGGCCATCTCAACATCATCACCCGCGCGGCACGCAGCTTTGACCGGCTGATCGTCTGTGTGATGTATAACTGTGAAAAAAGTCCCATGTTCACGCCGGAAGAGCGCGCCGAGCTCATTCGCCGCGTGACCGCCGATATCCCGAATGTCGAGGTCATGCACTCGGACAAGCTGCTGGCCGACTTTGCGCGCGAACAGGGCAGCTCCATTATCATCAAGGGCCTGCGGGCCGTTTCTGATTTCGAGCGCGAATTCCAGATGGCGCTCATGAATCATAAACTCAATCCCGGACTTGATACCATGTTCCTGACTGCCGAGCATCAGTTCATGTACCTGAGCTCCAGCGCCGTCAAGGAACTGGCACGGTATGACGCCGACGTGAGCGATTTTCTCCCGGCTGCGATCATCCCGGACTTCAAAGCTCGCATGATGGAGCAAATCTAAGGAGGTATATTTATGGCAAGCGGTATTGAAGAGATCCTGACGACGTTATACGAGATGGTACAGGATGCGTGGAGCCTCCCGCTCGGCGCGGACAAGTGCGTGCTCGAACGCGACAAGGTCCTCGATCTTCTCGATGAGATCAGCAACCAGCTTCCCGGTGAGCTCAAGCAGGCCAAGACGATCGTCGAGTCCCGCAACGAGGTCATTACCAACGCCAAGCGTGAGGCCGAAAACATTCTCAAGCAGGCCGAGCAGCGCGCCCGCCAGATGATCTCGCACGAAGAGGTCTATCTGCAGGCCCAGAAAGAGGCCGACGACCTGATGAAAAACGCGCAGGCCAAGATCAAAGAGCTGCGTCAGGTCACGAACGACTATGTCGACGACTCCATGAAGCGCACAGAGGACGCCATCGCGCAGGCCCTGAGCGAGATACGCGAGTCCCGCGGCAAATTCCGCGCGCTCGTCAATCCGCAGCAGGCCAAGCCCTCGCCCATCATCGAGGACGTGTAAGCGTCCGGTTCCCCATATCGTCACAAGCTGAGAAGAGGAGTAAGATCCGAAAACGCAGCCCCAGAGAAAAGGCGGTCGGTGCAAGCCTTTGCGCGTGCGGATCTTTGTCGCCTCCGAGCCGCCGGGCCGAAATCGCAGTAAGCCCCGCCGGGCCCTCCCGTTACAGAGGCACGAGTGCCCGCGCAAGCGGGAACGCAGGTGGTACCACGGAGACCTTCTTCGCCCTGAGTTTTGAAACTCAGGGCGTTTTTTCTTGCATACGCAAAGTTTTGGTAGGGGCGGGGCTCTGCTCCGCCCGGCAGAAAACGCTGCGTTTGCGTAAAAATTTGCGGCGAAGTTGTATGCACTTACCCGCTTGGTTGTAAGGGCCGATGCCCATCTTCGGCGCTAAGAGCCGCGTAAAGCGCGGTTGCGCCTCCAAACCAGCCTGCGGGCATCGCATTGGCCCGCTGGGAAGCTGCGAATTCGCCGAAGATTTCCATAAAAACGACGCATCCTGCTGGGCGGACAGAGTCGTCCGCCCCTACGGAATACGGGGGTATTGAAGGCTTGCCGTAGGGGCCGACGACTCTGTCGGCCCAAAATGTCGCGAATTCGCCGAAGATTTCCGAAAAAACAGTGTACCCTGCCGGGCCGATGTGGGCATCGGCCCCTACAAACGGCAACCGGGTTTTGCTGCGCCCCGTGTAAATCCGCCGCCGATGACATTGAGAAAGAGAGGAACCGCCATATGCCGAGCGAATTTGTATTTGTCCCCACGCCCTACAGCAGCGAGCTGCAGGACGAGCTCGCGAAAGCGCTGCGGGCGCGCACGGAGATCATTTCCCGAAAGAAAAATCCGAAGCTCTGGCGCATGACCGACGGTGTGAACCGCTTTGCGGAGGAACACAGAGCGGAGGATCCGGTGCTCAAGCGCCGGAAGATCGTGCAGACCGTTTTATCCGTGATATTGGCAGTCATGGGTGTTTTCCTGCTCGTGACCGGCCTGACGGAGCCGAGGGACACGACGCTGCTTGCAGCCGGCGTGATCGCGCTGGTCATCGCTGCCGCCCGATTCCTTCCAAGGCCGGACGCGAACATGACGCGGCAGTTCCAGAGATCCGCGTCGCTGCTGCTGAAGAGCCTCGGCGGGCTGGATCTGTCCGCAAAGCCGAAGATCCGCTTCACAGACGAGGCCATGCAGATCAAGACAAACCAGAAATCCGCCGATTTCCCATATGAGAAGATGGAAACGCTGGTGGAAACGCCGCGGCTCTATTTGCTGACACACTCCGGCTCGGCGACCGTCCTGCAGAAGAAAGACCTGATCCTGGGCACGCCGGAGGAATTTCTGGATTTTTTCCGTGCCCACGCCAGCTGCCCCTGCGCAGAATTGACAGAAGAATAAACAATAAGTTTCAAATAGGAGAATCAACATGAAAAAAGAACTGCCCAAGCAATACGATCCGACGCAGGTCGAGAGTCAGATCTACCAGATGTGGATGGACGCCGACTGCTTCAAGGCCGAGCCTGATCCCGACAAGAAGCCGTATTCCATCGTCATGCCGCCCCCCAACGTCACCGGCCAGCTCCACATGGGCCACGCGCTGGACTCCACGCTGCAGGATATCCTGACCCGCTATAAGCGCATGGAGGGCTACAGCGCCCTCTGGCTGCCCGGCACCGATCACGCCGGCATCGCGACCCAGATCAAGGTCGAAGAAGAGCTTCGCGTCAAGGAGGGCAAGACCCGCTATGACCTTGGCCGCGAAAAATTCCTCGAGCGCGTCTGGGCATGGAAGGAAAAGTACGGCAGCCGCATCGTCGAGCAGCAGCGCAAGCTCGGCGTCAGCTGCGACTGGTCGCGCAGCCG
>CAKUEH010000029.1 GCA_934646185.1 uncultured Oscillospiraceae bacterium
CAGGCCAAGGGCGAAAAAAATCTCCAGCGCATCCGCATGTATCTGCGTCTGCTGGAGGAATACAGCACCTATATGACCGGCGCCAACAAGCGCAAGACGCTGGTGCTTTTATATGAGCTGCTCATGCATCCGGACGGCGACGTGCGCCGCATCGCGGGGCGCATCATGGGAAAGATCCTCGCGAACGCCGGCCCGCGCTACCGCAAGGAACGGCCGCTCTCCGCCAGAGACGGCCAGATGCCGCCCGCCGTGATGGCCCTTCTGGCCGAGTCCGCCGAGCTGTGGACGCACTATATTGGCCTCTGCCTGCACCCGGATTACCGCATTTCCAGCAAGCACGCCCTGCGCATCTCCAACTCGCTCAAAACCATCTGCCAGAGTCTGTTTGCCTCCTGTGAGGAAAAGGAGGCGCCGCCGCTCGTGCAGCCGCTGCTGGACGCGCTCGAGGACGCGAGGCCGGAGGACAGGTTCGTGCTGGTCGACGCGCTGTGCCATGTGCCGTGCCGCTATCTGCCGCAGGCGTACCTGCCGGAGCTGTCTGCCCGGCTTGCCGCCATGCTCGGCACGGGGAACCCGGAGCTCGATATCATCGCGCTGCATCTGCTCCTGCGGCTGACACACGCGCAGCCCGGCCTGCGGCCTGCCGTCTGCGCCGCCGTGCGGCAGTATGAGCCCCGCTGGGAGGATCATCTGGCTCACGACTGGCTCAGGGCAAGATTGCTGGCAGAGCCGTTCGCGGCGCTGGACGCGCGGACCGTCTCACAGATCCACCTCAGCAATCTGAAAAACGCCGTTCACTGGACCGTCAAGCTCACGCAGATCAACATGCTGCGCGAATACGTGCAGCCGCACCCGGAGGCGGCGTTCCACACGGCCCTGCATTTTTCCAATCTGCTCTGCGTCAGCGAGCATCTTCCCGTGCGTGAGGCGGCGGGCAACGCCCTGCTTTCCATCGCGTCCGGCCTGCTTGTCGACCAGATCAACGAGATCGTCATCGACCTGACGCGCGAGCTCGAATCCGGACAGGAGCAGATCTCGCGCTTCATTCCGCCGTATCTGGGGCGGCTTTTGTGCCTGCTTCCGGAAAAGGAGCTGGGCGAGTCGGTCGAATCGATCGGGCAGCTTGCCTGCGGCGCGTCCATCCGGCCCGCGCGCGTGGCGCTGTTCACGCTCGGCGAGGCGCTGAACGTTTTGCCGGAGCAGCAGACGCAGGTCGCCGACCATATCCTCGGTCTGATCCTCACCGGCATTTCCCACTACGACGAAACCATCCACCAGACGGCGCTGGCCGTCCTCTGCCGCGATATTTTCGGCCGCGACCAGCTCTCTCTTGCCAGAAAGCATGAGATTTTCGTCCGTCTGCACAAAAAGCTCCTGACGCTTTTATCCGAACCGCGCACGGGCCAGCTGACATTCTTCAACTGCGCGGCCATGCTCAACCATCTCTACCGCTATACCGTCCGGCAGGAGCTGCTGGAGGGCCCGTTCCGCTTCCCGGCGGAAAAGCCCGCCGCGTTTTTCCCCGGCACGTTCGACCCCTTTTCCGTCGGCCACAAGCAGATCGTGCAGGAGATCCGCGCGCGCGGCTTTGAGGTCTATCTTGCCGTCGACGAGTTCTCGTGGAGCAAGAAGACGCTTCCGAAGCTCCTGCGCCGCCGCATCGTCTCCATTTCGACCGCCGACCAGTGGGACACGTATCTGTTCCCCGACGAGATCCCCGTCAATATCGCCATGCCGGAGGATCTTGCGCGGCTGCGGCAGCTGTTTCCGGGCCGGGAGGTCTACCTTGTCGCGGGCAGCGACGTGATTGCCAACGCCTCGGCCTACAAGCGCACGGAGCCCGGCACGGCCGCAGATTACGACCACATCATCTTCTGCCGTGACGGCAGCGCCGACCGCGCGGCGCTGGCCTCGATCATCCGGGGAAAGCTGCTGCTTCTGTCCCTGCCGCCGTTTTACGAGACGGTCAGCTCCACGCGCATCCGCGCCTCGGTCGACCAGAATCTCGATATCTCCATGCTCGTCGCGCCGGTCGTGCAGACGTATATTTACGAATGCGGCCTGTATGTCCGCTCGCCGGAGCAGAAGGACGTGCTGCGGCGCGAAGAGCTGTATTTTAAGAATGTTACGCAGGACGAGGACACGCTCCCGCAGGCCGTCCGGGCGCGCATGCGCGGCAAAAAAGCCCCCCGCGCGGCGCTGCTTCTGGCAAGACCCGCGCGTCTGCTCGGCTGGGCGGCGGGACATACGATCCTGCTCGACGATCTGTATGACGCGCTCGGCTCTCTGGAGGCGTGCAGCTATGTGCGCCAGCATGCCTCCGGCCAGATCCTGTTCATCGACGCGGCGCAGGCCGAAGGGGAGGACGCGCTGCGCATGCTTCTCAACGAGCTGCTGGCAAGAAGTCTCGAACAGGGGAACACCTACGCGCTCTGCCGCTGCGAAGAAGAGCAGACGGCGCTGCAGAGCGCTCTGCGCCAGCTCGGCTTCGCGCAGGCCGTGGACGGCATCTACTATGTCGACATGCGCAACCCCGTCATGCTCCTGCAGGACGCCATGCTCTGCATCAAGCCGCCGCACCGCGACGCGCCCGCCGTGCGCGAGGCCGTTTTGCAGACCCGCCCCCGCCTGCGCATGGCGCTGAGCGCCATGTTCCCTGGCAAGCTCCTTCTGTGCTTCGATACGGAGCTGCTCAACCAGGCTATCGCCCAGCGCATCGAGCGCATGAACGGCGTACAGGATGTGCCAGAGGGCGTCCGGCAGCTGGGGCCGTATATGTGCGTGCCCTACGGAAAGATCTTCGCGGACGCCATCGTGCCCAATACGGTCACAAAGACGCTCCACGTGGAAAAATGCTACGCGCCGGACGTGCGCAGCTTCACGATCGAGGAATACCCGGATTATTCTCCGCTGCCGGGGCAGGTGCGCGCGCTGCGCTCGTTCCACCGGCCGATCATTCTGGTCGACGATCTGCTGCACAAGGGCTACCGCATCGAAAAGCTCGACCGCGTCTTCCGGCAGGAGCAGCTTGCCGTCGACCGCATCGTCGTGGCCGTCATGTCCGGCTATGGCCGCGATCTGATGCGCGTGCAGGGCCGGCGGGCAGAATGCGAGTATTTTATCCCAAACCTGCATTACTGGGTCACGGAGAGCCTGCTCTATCCCTTCATCGGCGGCGACAGCGTCGCGGGCCGCAGGCAGAAAGAGCGCATGCTCCCGTCCGTCAATATGATCCTGCCATATGTCTATCCCGGCTACTTCTTCGACGTGACGGAGGAAAGCATCCGGGGCCTTTCGAAAACGGCGCTGGAAAACGCCATGCAGATCCTCCGCGCGCTCGAACGCGAGCACCAGCGGGTCTTCTCAGCGGCCCTGACCATCCGCCGTCTCGGCGAGGCCCTCACGCAGCCGCGTCTTCCCGACAAGGGCGACTGCATGACCTTTGACTTTTCCCTTCCGGCCTCAAGCTACCTCGAAGAAGACCTCGCCCGCCTCGACCGCATCTGCCGGTAAAAAGGCTTCCCCTGGGCACAAGGGAAGCTGACTGAAGGGATTCGAACGTCATAAATTCTGGAATGCTTCCGAATATCGCGTTTGCGTCGGCCCCTGCAGCCGGCGTGGGAGCCTTGGGATATCCGTACAACAACCAGCGGCCCGGAGAGAAGGAAGGCTTCTCTCCGGGCCGCTGATATTTACCGTTCAAACCGCACGGCGTAGCTTCCCAGCACCTGCTGGCATGGGATTTGGGCGGCGCTCTGCGCGGTGAAAGGCGCTTTGGGGTAGATCGTCTGCTGCGGGGACGGGTATGCGGGCAGCGTTTTGCCGAGGCTCACGCCGTGCGCGTCGCCGGGGGTGAAGCGCCAACGGAACGCGCAGTCGCAGAATTCCTTTTTCACCGTGACCGGCTCGGGCGGACGCAGCGCTTCCGCGGGGCGCAGGAAAAAGCAGCCCGCGTTGTCCTTTTCCGCCGGGCAGCCGCCCTCGATCCCGACGCCGGTAAAGCTGATGTCGAGAAAGTCTGTGATAAACCGGGTCGTTTTTCCGGCCTGTTCAAAGAACACGCCGTTCCAGAATGCGATATTGAGCCAGCCGCGGACGCTGTCCTTTTCTACAGCGGTATTGAGCTCCACATAGCCCGTTTTTCCGTCCCGGAGCTCCGCGTTGATGCGCAGTACGGGCCGGAGCGAGGAAAACCTGTCCGGCAGGAGCGCCCGGAGCCGGTCCTGCTCCACACCGTAGGCCATTACAAATTGTTCAACCCTCATCGTGTTTTCTCCCATTGTCTTCCTGCGGCGCGAAATAATGCGCCCGCGCGTTGGCAAACCGGCGCTCGAAGGCTTCCGCTGCCGCGATGCTCTGCGCGTCATGCGGCCGCATCATGTCGAATGCGTGCATGTCCGTGTGATAAACGTCCAGCTCCGCCGGAACGCCCGCAGCGCGGAGCCTGTCAAAATAGCAGACGGTCTCCGCGTAAAACGGTTCGCCGTCCGCCACAAAGGAATACGCGGGCGGAAGCCCCGCAAAGTCTGTCAGCCGCGCCGGGGCGGCGCAGGGCGAAAGCTGCGCCCGGTCAGTCCCGCGCAGGTACAGCCGCCACGCCAGATGGTTGCGGCGCGTGTTCCAGACGCGGCCATGGTTGTCGCGGGAGGTCTCGGTGTCGCGGTCGTCGAGCATCGGATAGAGCGGCATCTGATACGCCACATTGACCTCTCCCGTGTCCCGCGCCCGGATGCACACAGCGGCGCACAGCCCGCCGCCTGCGCTCTCCCCGCCCACCATGAGCTGGTCGGGCCGCACGCCCAGCGCGGCAGCGTGCTTTTTCAGATACAAAAGCGCCGCATAGCAGTCGTCCAGCGCGGCAGGATACGGCGCCTGCAGCGACAACCGGTACCCCGGTGCGAGCACGACCGCGCCGAAGCGCTTCACCAGTCCCACAGCGCGGGACATATGCACCATTTCCTTCATCCCTACCGCGTAGCCGCCGCCGTGCAGCCACAAAACGCCGGCGGCATTAACCGGCGCGGTGCGTGGCGAGAGCAGCAGCGCCGGGATGCTCCCGTGCGCCGTGGGGATGCGGAGCGTCCGGACACAGATCTCCCGGTCAGGCAGCATGGAACGCATGGCGGCTCCTTTCTTTGTTCGTGTTTTCAAAGCCTCCCCTTGCTGCGCTCCGCGCGGTAAGGGGAGGTGGCATTTTCGAAGAAAATGACGGAGGGGATTTGGTACAGATATCAGAGTGCTCCGAAATATGCGGCGTTCGAATCCCCTCAGGCCCTTCGGGCCAGCGTCCCTACCCCTATTGGCCCTACGGGCCATTTCCTCCTGACAGGGGGAATCGGCCCCTTGCGCCCAAGGGGAGCCTTGGGGTGTGCGTAATTTTGAGCTATTTCAGGTTTCGCGGGAAAGATCCAAGAAAACCGAAGGGGTTTTCTTGGTCGGTTCAAGGGGGCTCCGGGGGGAAATCGAAATCCCCCCGGGCTCGTTTTCTTTTGCCAGCGTTTTCTTTTGGAGAAGCAAAAGAAAATGCTGGACAGCAGTTGCAAATTTTAAATATGAGTTTTTACATTGCAGAATGTATCATTGACTGACAGAAAAAACAGTACGAATTTGCCGTAGATTCTTGTAAAAAACGGTGCGCCCTGCCGGGCCGATGCGACGCCCGCAGGCTAGTTTCGAGGCGCAACCGCGCTTTGCGCGGCTCTTAGCGCCGAAGATGGGCATCGGCCCCTACAATGAGATTTGGCAGTGCATACGGATTTGCCGAAAGACTTACGCTTTTTGCGGTTGCCTCCCGCGACCTCTCAGGCGCTTCGCGCCAGCTCCCCTTGAAAGGGGAGCCTTTGGGACGGTTATCTGCCGAAATATGACTGGATCTGTTCCATCCGCGCCATCTGGTCGACGGAGAAGGGACAGCGGCTGTTGCAGTGGCCGCATTGCAGGCGGTCGGAGGCAGTCTTTTCGAGTGTCAGATAGTGCTCATTCGCGAGTACGTCTCCCAGACGGGACAGATCGTAATACTTGTTGATGAGGCCGATATCCAGTCCCGCCGGGCAGGGATGGCAGTGCTTGCAGTACACGCACGTACCCTTCGTGTCCTTCGGCGTGAGGGAGGCAATGACGGAATAATCCCGCTCCTGCGCGCTCGCGTCGAGATAGGACAGATTGCGCTTCAGCTCCTCCACATTGGCCGCGCCCTGCATGACGGTCAGGACGGCGGGGCGGTCGAGCGCGTACTGGATGCACTGCGCGGGCGTGAGCGCCTGGCCGAATTGGGGATTTCTTCGCGTCGAGCAGCTGGCCCGCATTGAACGGCTTCATGACAGAGATGCCGACGCCCTCCTTTTCGCAGCGGGTATAGAGGCTGTAGCGTTCGGAGGCGCTGCCGATGGAGAAATCTCCGTGGCCATAGTCGTACATCGGGTTGATGGAGAACATCATCATGTCGAGGATCCCCATGTCCAGCACGCGGCTGGCGAGCTTCGGTACATGGGTGGACAGGCCGATGTGCTTCACAACGCCCTGCGCCTTCAGATCCAGCAGATAGCGCAGAATGCCGTTTCGCTCGTAATCCTCCAGATCGCCGATCTCATCGAGACAGTGCATGAAGCCGAAGTCGATATAATCGGTCTTCAGCTGCTCCAGCTGCCACGCGACGGATCTTTTGACGCCGTCCAGCGTCGGGTTCCAGCCGTATTCGCCGGAGGTATAGTCCGCGCCGAAATGCAGCTGCAGATACGCATCCTTCCGGCGTCCGGCAAGGGCTTCGCCGATGCCGGGGAAGATGGCGGCGTGGCCGCCCGCAAGATCGATATAGTTGACGCCGCTGTCCAGCGCAAATGTCACCGTTTCCACGACGTTTTGAACGGAATGTTCTCCGACGACGGAGGTCCCGAGACCGATGACGCTGATCTGCTCGGCTCCATGGGGCAGCTTCCGGTATTCCATTCTATTCACCTCATAATAGTTTATTGTACGCCCGCCAGCGCGTTCAGATAGCGGATAAACGCCTTGCTGTTGATCATATAGGGATAGTTGATGACGATCAGATCGTCGACGCCCTGATCGGCGGCGAATTCGGCCAGATTCAGGCTCGGCTTGCCGTCGCGGTTAAATTCGCGCGGGTCGATGACGATGATGCGTCCGTAATGGCTCGTGAGGAACGGCACGAACGCATTGCCGTAGGACTCCTTCAGCACGATGCACGTCGGTCCCGGCACATCGCTTTCGACGATGCAGATGGGCGTATCGCCACCGATGAAGCAGAGATATTTGTTCGAAACCGAAGCGTCCAGCTCCGTATACACGACGCTCACGGGCGTGCCGTTTTCAAGATCGCCGTTCGCGTAATAGCGCGCGTGGGTGTCGGCGATGGGCAGATAATATTCCAGATAGTCCGGGTGCTGCTTCAAAACCTCGCTCTGCGGATAGCCCTGCGTAAATCCGTACATGGAGCCGAGGAAGGTGTCGTAGCGGCCCGTCTGGAAGCTGTCCAGCGGAACGGCCTCAAAGCCCGCGGCCTCGCAGAAGGCGGTGTAGGCGTAATACGCGCCGAGCTGCGTCCAGTGGTGGTCGGTGCGGAAGTAAATATACTCGTCCGTGTGGCTGCGGAGCTTGGAATAGGCGTCGACAGTGACGATTTTGTCGTTCATCTGGCTGTAGCAGAAGTCGATCATGTCCTTCTGGCTGTGCTCGCCGGTGTGCAGGCTCTCGGGCGAGTAAAATTCGCCGCCGTTCGGCGTGATGAGCGAGATCGTGCGCACGTCGGGATCCATTGCGCTGGCCAGATTGCCGACCGCGCCCGCATAGGCGGTAATAAGATCGTCCAGCCGCGTGGGGATCTCCATCGCGCGGTCGCCCACGACGACCACAGAGCCCGCGTAGCTGGCGTCGGATTCCTCCGGCGTGTCGAGCTCGGGGTCGGCCTCGGGCTGCTCCGGCTGTTCCTCCGCCGGTTCCGGCGTCTGCGTCGAGTCTGTCTGCTCTGCAGGTTCCGGCGCTGTATCCGGCTGCGGATCCGGTGTTGTTTCGGGCTGCGCAGGCGTCTGCGGCTCCTGCGGCGTCTGGCCGTTGGCCTTCTGCACGGCGTCGAGCGATTCGCCGCCCTGCGCGGCGGAATCCTTCTGGTTCAGGATCAGGACGCTGTCCTCGCCGCTGCCGGAATAGTAATAGAATTTATTGAGCGTCCGGTTCGCTTTCAAAAGCGATTCGCGGCCCGGGAAGGTATCGGAATAATACTGCTCCAGCGCGGGGATATACGTCCCGTCCAGCAGGGCCTTTACGGAAAATTCCGGCTTGACGAACTCGCGCTTTTCGGACACGGAGCCCGTCGCGTCATAATCGGCCAGTGAATACACACCGACAGACAGCATGGCGGCCAGCAGAACCAGCAGCATTGCGGTATAGAGTTTTTTCATGAGCCCGCCTCCTTAGAACCGGAAATACAGGAACGCGTTATAGGTCGAGCCGACCAGCGCGATTGTGGACAGCACGAGCAGCGCCGCGTCGAACACGAACGTGACGGCGGCATAGGCGATCTGTCCGCTCCTCTTCCCGCCCTGCGCGCACACGCCGCCGAAGAGATTGCCGAGGTTGCGCGGGATGGACGTTGCGCCGATGGCGCACAGGATCAGCAGCGGCAGATTGTTTGTCAGCTGAATGCCGGCCTGCGCGTTGGAAAAGCCCGCGCCGTACAGCCCGAACATCACGCCGAAGTTCTGCACGAGCCGCGTCAGATCGGTGTAATAGAAGATATTCCAGCCGAAAATGATCAGCAGCATCGTCCCCAGCCTGCGCAGGAACCACGGCACGCGCCGCATCGATTTTTCTCCCACCTGCTTTTCAATCGCGAGGATCACGAAGAAATACAGGCCCCAGAGAACAAAATTCCAGCTTGCGCCGTGCCACATGCCGGTCAGCGCCCAGACGATCGCCATGTTGAGCAGCCGGTGCTTTTTCTTGCCTCCCAGCGGGATATAGACATAATCGCGGAAGAAGGAGGAAAGCGAAATGTGCCAGCGCCGCCAGAAATCGGTGATGGATCTCGCGGTATACGGCAGGCGGAAGTTTTCCATGTATTTGAAGCCGAAGATGCGGCCCATGCCGATGGCCATATCGGAATAGCCGGAGAAATCGAAGTAAATTTCAAACGTGTACAGCAGGATCCCGAGCCAGGCGGCGACGGTCGTATTGGAAGCCAGGCTGCCGTCCAGGATCTGCGAGGCGACCTTGCCCGCCGCGTCGGCCAGCAGCACCTTTTTTGCAAGGCCCACGCAGAAGCGCGTCGCGCCGTAGAAGGCTTCGGAGGCGTCGAAGTGCCGGTCGTCAATCTGCGCGGCGACGTCCGAATAGCGGACGATGGGCCCGGCAATCAGCTGCGGGAAGAGCGAAATATAGAGCAGGAGCTTTCCAAACGAGCGCTGCGCCGGAACGTCCCCGCGCCAGACGTCGACCGTATAGGAAAGCGCCTGGAAGGTATAGAAGGAAATGCCGATGGGCAGTGCGATCTGCGGGACGGGCAGCGAGAGCCGGAAGAGCGCGTTCAGGTTTTCCACAAAAAAGCCCGCGTATTTGAATACCGCCAGACAGCCGAGATCCAGCACGAGCGCGAGGATCAGGAACAGCTTCCTCCGCCTGCGCTCGATCAGCAGGCCGAAGCCCCAGTTGACCGCGACGGAGGCAAGCATCAGAAACAGATAGACCGGCTCGCCCCAGGCATAGAAGAGCAGGCTGAACAAAACCAGCACAACGTTTTTCGCCCGGATGCTCTGGCAGAGGAAATAAAAAACGAGGCAGACCGGCAGGAACAGATACAGAAAGATGAGGTTGGAAAAGACCATGGCACAAACGCTCCAGCTTCGACATTGATTTACATAATTCGACTTCTTTAATTTATCAGATAGCGCCGCAATTTTCAAGTGGAATCGACCGCTTTGCGGAACTTTTTCTTCCAGCTCACGAAAAGCTCCGCTTGCTTTCCCACATTTTCCGTGTTATACTGATGTTGTTTTATGTGGGATTACCACAGGAAAGAAGAGGGATTCAGGGAATGCTTGCCATCGAGAGAAAAAATGAGATCCTCGACAAGCTCCGCGCCGAGCAGCGTGTGCTCGTCAGCGACCTTGCCGCGTATTATCACGTCACGGAGGAAACGATCCGCCGCGATCTGGACAAGCTGGAAAAGGAGGGCTACGCCACCAAGACTTACGGCGGCGCGATCCTCGGCAACAGCACCAAGACAGACCTGTCCTATACCATCCGGAACAAGACGAACGTCGAGGCGAAAAACCAGATCGCCGCCATTGCCAGCCGCCTCATCGAGGACGGCGACCATCTGATGCTTGACGACAGCTCAACATCCTTATATCTGGCGAAAAAGCTCAAGGAAAAGAAAAACCTGACCGTCATTACAAACTCGGTCGAGCTGGTCGTGGAGCTGAACGGCGTGGAAGGCTGGACGATCATTCTGACCGGCGGGCGGCTCAAGCCGGAATCGCTGGCGCTCGTGGGCGACCAGACACAGCAGATGCTCCGGCATTACCACGTCGATAAGGCCGTGATGAGCTGCAAGGGTCTCGATCTGGAGGCCGGGGTCACAGACTCGTCCGAGTTCCATTCGCAGACGAAGCAGTCCATGCTGCACTGCGCGAAAAAGCGGATCCTGATCCTCGACAGCAGCAAGTTTGATAAGGTCTCGTTCATCGACATCGCCCCGCTGGACGCATTCGACACCGTCGTGACCAACGCCGCCCCCAGCCGGTTCTGGCTCGACTGCTTTGCCGAGCACAACGTCGAGTGCCTGTATCCAGGCGCAAAATAAAAATCAGCGCGGCCGCCCAAATCGGGCGGCCGCGTTTGTTGTTCCGCTCCCCTAAAAAGCCTCCCCTTGCCACGCCCTGCGTGGTAAGGGGAGGCGGCTCGGCGGAACGCCGAGTCGGAGAGGTTCTGCGGGCAGTACGAATTCGCCGAAGATTCCCATAAAAACCGATGTAGTCTGCGGGCGGACAGAGTCGTCCGCCCCTACAGAGCGCAGTGCATCGAAATCTTTTTTGTAGGGGCCGACGACTCTGTCGGCCCGATAAATGTTACGAATCCGCCGTAGATTTCCGTAAAAACGGTGCAATCTGCGCGGGCCGATGTGTACCGGCAAGCGGCAGACCCACATCCGTAACGCTCCTTCGTCGCGAACGGCTGTGACCGGCATCGGCCCCTACAATGCAATGTGGAAGCGTATGCGGATTCGCCGAGAGCCTTTCCATTTTTGCAGCTGCATGCTGCGTCCTCTCAGGTGCGTTTATACGCCGCTGGCGCCGTAGTTGGACAGGACGCGGGCGGAGGGGTCTTTGACGTCGCAGCCCTTCCAGGTCTTGTTCGGCATCCAGAAATCCTTGACCATGTCCGCCTGACCGGGATAGTATTTCTCGAAGATCTCGCGGTACAGGAGGCTTTCCTTGGTAAACGGCTTCGCGAATCCGTACTTTTTGCAGCCCCTGGCAAACGCCTCGTCGGAATAGAGGCTTTCGGCGTATTCCTTCAGATCGTCGACCATGGAGTGGCCGACGGCGTCGGAGAAGGCCGCCTTCTGCCGCCACAGGATATCGTCGGGCAGGATGTGATCGTCCGCGAACGCCTTGCGCAGCAGATACTTGCCCATGTCGTAGGTGTTCAGCTTCAGCTCCGGACGGATGGACATGACGTACTTTACAAAGTCCAGATCGCCGAACGGAACTCTGGCTTCGAGCGAGTTGACGGAAATGCAGCGGTCAGCGCGCAGCACGTCGTACATGTAAAGCTCGTCCACGCGCTTTTTTGCCTCCTGCTGGAACGCCTCGGCGCTGGGGGCGAAGTCGGTGTATTTATAGCCGAACAGCTCGTCGGAAATTTCACCGGTCATGAGGACGCGCACGTCCGTCTGCTCGTGGATGGCCTTGCAGCACAGGTACATGCCCATGCTGGCGCGGATGGTCGTGATGTCATACGTACCAAGCAGCGCGATGACCTCTTCGAGAGAATCGAGCACCTGCTGGCGCGTCATGGTGACCTCGGTGTGCTCCGCGCCGATGAAATCGGCGGTCTCCTTCGCGTATTTGAGATCGATGGGATCCAGATCCATGCCGATGGCAAACGTGCGGATCTTCTTGCCGAGCAGCTTTGCCGAGATCGCGCATACGAGGCTGGAATCGAGGCCGCCGGAGAGCAGGAAGCCAAGCGGCGCATCCGCGTCGAGCCGCTTTTCCACGGCGGAGATCAGCTTTTCGCGGATCTTTTTCGTGACGGTATCGAGATCATCGTCCGAATACTTCGCGACGGTGGTCAGATCGGCATAGCGGACAAATTTTCCGTCCTTATAATAGTGTCCCGGCGGGAACGGGAAGACGTGCGCGCAGAGGCCCACAAGGTTTTTCGCTTCGCTGGCGAAGATGATGGAGCCGTCGGCGAGATAGCCGTAAAACAGCGGCCGGATGCCGATGGGGTCGCGCGCGGCGACGAGAGAATCGGACGCGGAATCATAGATGATCATGGCAAATTCCGCGTCGAGCCCGGCGAACATGTCGACGCCGTATTCCTGCCACAGCGGGAGGATGATCTCGCAGTCGGAATCGGACGCGAAGACATAGCCCTTCGCCTCGAGCGCCTTTTTGACCGGGCGGAAGCCATAAAGCTCGCCGTTGCACACGGCCAGATCGCCGCCGCGGCGGAACGGCTGCATGCCTTCCGGATGCAGGCCCATGATGGCAAGCCTGTGGAAGCCCAGCATGCCGCTGCCGGCGGGTTCGAGCCGGGTATCGTCCGGGCCGCGGGACTTCGTTTTTTCAAAATACGGGAGAACCTGTTCCTTTTTGAGACTGGGGGACGTAAAACCAAGAATTGCACACATAAAAAAGCACCTCCGGATGTTTTGCGCAGCATTGCCTAAAATCAAATTTTAGGACGAATTGCTGCCGATCCGCGGTGCCACCTAACTTACTGGTTCTTCCAGTCTCTTTTCCGGAGCTCTGACAAGCCCCTGCGCTTTAACGCCGCGCTGCGCGTCTTCCCTACTGCGGAGACTCCCGGTTCAGGTCGCTGCTAAGAAGTGTTCGTTCACGAAGGCGTCGGCGTCGGGATCCCAGCATCCCCGGCTCTCTGCGGCCATGTCCCGCGTTACTTTTCTTCCTCACTGCATTTCGCGATATTCTTTTATTGGGTGAAGCTTTAAATGATAACAAGATTCTACACCCGCCGGGCCGATCCGTCAAGCGTGCAGATGTTACAAAATACGCGCGCGGGAAAAATCTATTTTTGTCTGTTCTGAATTTCCGCGATGCGCGCGGCAAATTCCGTGATGCGCGCGTCGATCCCCTTCGCCGTCCGGACGGAGCCGGGGTCGTGGGCCGTCTGCATGAGGCAGAATTTCGGCGGCAGGACAGCCGTTTTATTGAGGCACATCGCGCCCAGCAGCTGCCGCGCGACGATATCGCTGCCGGAATAGCCGGAGACGACGATGCCGTACAGATATTTCCGATACAGATCCTGTTTGACGAGCAGATTCGTCAGGCGGTTGAACAGCGCCATGATATTGGCGCTCACGGCGTCGTTATAGTTCGGGCACAGGAACAGCATCGCGTCGCAGGCGCTGATGGCGGGCAGGATCTCGTCGGAGATGCTTCCGCCGTAGAAGCAGCGGCTCTGCGCGGCAAAGTGCAGGCAGGCCTCATACGAGCAGCCGCGGCAGTCATGGATGGAGCCGTTCTGCAGGGAGATGGTCTTCGTCTCAAACGCGTCCGGCAGGCGGGCGAGCACCTGCTCGCCGAGCCAGACGGTATTCGAGCGCTTGTTGTCCGACGCATGGAGCATGAGCAGCTTCGGCCGGGCAAAGCGCGGCAGCGCAAAGCGCGCGAGCCGTCCGGCCAGCTGCTCCATCTGGTGCGCGTAGGTCTGCTCCCAGCTCAGATGCAGGAGGCCCGCCTGAATGTGCTGGTTATACAAAGAGCCGGTCCCCTCGACGAGGGGCTTTCCGGGAAAGGCGCAGCCGGCAAGATTTGCCGCAAAGATCAGCTCGCGCGCGGCCTGCTTCGTATAGAGCTCCCCCGCGCCGTCGATGATCACGCCGCCAAGGCAGCCGGACAGGCAGTTCGGCTGCCTCCGGAGCGTCCGCAGCAGCCCGTAAAACGTCTCGTCCGGGCCATATTCGTCGATCGCGGCGGCGAAAAGCAGACGGCGGCCCGCCGCCGAAGCGATCTGCTCCGGCGGAAGCTCCCGCACGGGAAGTCCCTTAAGCGCCTGCGGCAGCAGACGCTCCAGCCGCGCGCCGCGGCCGATGCACACCAACGCCAGTTCCTGTTCCATGTCAGTATTCAAACGCCTCCAATGCGGCATGCGTCCTTTGTAATTCTTCCAGCAGCGCGGGCTCGATCGGTTCGCGCACCAGCTCGGTGCCGAACGGCGTCATGCGGCTGCGGCAGCCGAAATAGGCGCCGCCCAGCGGCACCGCGCCAAAGTGCTCCTGTCCGCGCATGAGCCGGAGAATGCTCACCGCGGCGGAGGACAGCGCGGGGGCCAGATACGGCTTGAAGCCGAGCTCACGCACGCGCAGATTCGCCGTGCGGGTCTTTTCGGTCAAGTCTGCGGAGAGGGCCGCGTCATAATCCGCGCTGCAGCTGTTCGTGCAGACAAGGCCCTGTCCATGCGGGCCGTAGACGCGCAGCTTCTTTTCATCCAGTCCCAGCTGCCGTGCATAATACGCGCAGCGCGCGGCCATCACGCCGAGGCCGAAGCCCTGTATCTGCTCGGGAAGCAGACCGGCAAAGTCAAATTCTCCCGCCGCATTCTGATTGCTTTGCAAAAAGGCGGAGCGCGACAGATGGTCGACCGGGTCGGAGATCTGGCAGAACAGGCCGGTGAAGCCCGCGCTGCGCGCCATGCGGGCATACGCGCCCACCATGGCCCGGTTGGCCTCGTACTGCGCCATGCGCACGTCCTGCACGGTCGTATCCAGTCCCGGCACGCCGCGCGAGGCCGTAAACGCGAACAGGTCGCACTGAAACAGGCCTTTTTCCGCACAGATCACGACCTCCGGCAGCGCATCGCCGTCCGGTGAAAGCACCTGGTTCAGCTCCAGCTCATACCGGGCGCACTGGGACTGATTCGGGTCAAAGATCTGGATTTTCGAAAACTCGCGTCCCAGCAGCTTCAGCGCCAGCAGCGCCGTGCCGCCCACGTCGCCGAGACCGACGAGCGTGAGGACAAGACCGGTTTTTTTCGGCCTCTGCCACGCCTCCAGCACGGAAAACGCATTCTGAAAGCGGACGTTCAGGACGCCCGCGCCGTGCGCGCGCACAAACCCGGCCAGCTCGCCGGAGGCCGGCTCGGCCGGCGTCAGGCAGCGGACGGTCTCCGGCTCTGAAAGCTCGGCCAGATCATGGATGTGGAACAGTCCGCGCGATCGCAGCGCCTCGCGCCGCACGAGAAACACCAGCGGCGCAAACACCGTCTCACACGGCTGCGCGTCCGGCGGGAAGCGCGCCTCGTCCTCCGCGCAGAGGCAGAACGAACGCCATTGCTTCAGGATCATAAAATCGACTCCAATCATGAGATGTTTTCCGGCGGATGTGCATGTACCTACCCGCTTGATCGTAGGGGCGGATGACGCTTGTCCGCCCGGAGGGATGTGCTGATTTTACGGAAATTCACGGCGAATACGTATGCACCGCCACGCTTCGCTGCATGGGCCGATGCGTCGGCTCCTGCAAACCGCCCGCGGGCATGCGGCGGATCAACGTTTTGCCAGCAGCGCCGCCGCCTTACGTGCGACGATGATCTCCTCGTCGGTGTGGACGGTGAAGACGCGGACGGGAGCGTCTTCCATGGAGATATCCATCCCGGCGATCGCCATGCGGTTTTTGAAGCCGTCAAGGCGGACACCCAGAAATTCCAGTCCTTCCAGACTCAGCGCCCGCACGAGCGGGCTGTTCAGGCCGATGCCGCCGCCGAAGACAATGGCGTCCAGTCCGCCCATGACGGCGGCGTATGCGCCGATGTATTTTTTGATGGAATAGCAGTACGCGCGGATGGCCAGCTCCGCGTCCTCGTTTCCGGCCTCAGCCGCCGCCTGCACGTCGCGCAGATCGCGCCCGGCTCCGCCGGACATGCCGTACAGGCCGCTTCGCGTCTGCAGCATCTGCTTGACCTCCTCCAGCGTCATGCCGCAGGATTCGACCAGATAGAAGATGATATAGGGGTCAATGTCGCCGCAGCGGTTGTTGTGCATCGTGCCGCACTGCAGTGTCAGGCCGAGCGAGGTATCGACGGATTTTCCGTTTTTGACCGCGCAGATGCTCCCGCTGCCGCCTAAATGGCACACGACGAGCTTTAAGTCCTCCCGTTCCATCCGCTCCTGCGTCCATTCGGTCAGGTATTCGATGGACGCGCCGTGGAAGCCGTTGCGGCGGATGTCGTATTTGCGCGAAATTTCGATCGGGATGGAATAATAGTACGCCTCCGGCGGCATGGTGCGGTGGAATGCCGTTTCAAACGCGCCGATGAGCGGTGTGCCGGGCAAAAGCGCGCGGAACTGCCGGATGGCGGCGAGATACGGCGGGTTATGCGCAGGCGCAATGGAGCTGAACGCCTCCATGTGCGAAAGCACGTCGTCCGTCAGGACCTGCACCCCGCTCACGCCCTTTGCCAGCACGACCTTGAAGCCCACGCAGTCCAGCGCAGACAGATCGGGAAGAACGGTGTCGGTCAGCTGCCGCAGCATGCGCGCGATGGCCTCGCGGTGCGTGGGGAAAGAAGCCGTTTCCTCGGCAAGCGCGCCGGTTTCATGCGTTTTAGCGTAAAACCGGCCCTCTCCCGCGCCGACGCGCTCCGCCCCGCCGGAGGCCAGTACGACCTCCTCCGGCATGCGGAACAGCTGGTATTTCAGAGACGTACTGCCGACATTGCAGATCAGAATATTCATAGCCCGCTCCTTGTTTTTTTCTATACTGTAGCAGATGGAACGGGAATTATCAATACACCTGGGAAACCTGAATTCCATGCGGCAGTACAATATATGCACAATCCCGGCAGAAGGCAGCTGTTCTACAGAAATTCTCAGCGAATCCGGACGTACCCAAGCCTCCCCTTCGCAAAGGGGAGGTGGCTCGGTGAAGCCGAGTCGGAGAGGTCGCGCAGCAGGAAGTCGCAGATTTTGTGTTGATTTTCGGCGAATTCGCAGGCGCCTGCATATTTGGTTGTAGGGGCCAATGCTCACATCGGCCCGCTGGGAAGCTGCGAATTCGCCGATAGTCTTCTGCCTTTTGCTGCTGCCTGCTGCGACCTCTCAGGCGCTTCGCGCCAGCTCCCCTTGCAAGGGGAGCCTTTTTTAGGGTGCTCCCGCGCCAGTGCGGCCTACAAACTGCTCTGCAGATCCGCAGCTTCCCCGTCTCCGGACGCGAGGGTATACAGCCCGCTGAGATACGCCCACGTCGTCTGGTCGATCTCGCCGGTCGGCGGGAGCGCGGCCAGCTTCTGCAGCCATTTGACCGCCGCGACGGACGGCGCGTCGTGAACGCCGGTCACGGTGAGCGCGGGCGCGTTTGCATAAAAGCGCGCAAGCGACTGGAGCATCGACTGGATGAGAAACAGGTGCGAGTTCCGGCTGCCTGCGGCAAGCGTGCGGTTCGGCGTCCAGCGGACCGTGACCGGCGCGGCGGGCAGGACGGACGGGCTTTGGACGGTATAGACCGCGACGAGTTTGTTCCACGTCGCGTTGTCCGTTTCACCGGTGACGGGCAGAGCGTTCTGCCGCTGGAATTCCCGGACGGCCTGCACGGTGTTCGGCCCGTAAATGCCGTCCGGTACGAGCTTTAAAAGCGTCTCGTCCGCGTGCGCGATGGTGCGGAGCATCGTCTGAAGGCTCCGGATGGGCTGGCCGACGTAGTTGGCCGGTGTGTTCATACGCTGCGCACCTCCCTGTCCTGCATGCCGGATCTCAGCGTCATCCCCGGAAACTGCACGAAGCGCGTGGACTGCTCATGCTGCAGCAAAAACTGCATCCCTGCCAGATCGGACGCGGTCTGCGCGTCCGGTGCGCCGGTCGGGGCGCTGCCGGTCATGCGCTGGAAGACCGCGAGGCTCCGCTTCGTCTGCGCGTCGAGCTTTCCCGTCTTTTTCGGCGCGTCCAGCTCCGGAAAGGCCGCCGCCGCGGCGATCAGCTGCTCCTGCAGATCGGCCTCCGTCACGGCCATCGGCGGGCGCGTGAAGGGGAAGAGCGCTTCGTTTCCGAACACAGTCGTCTCGATGCCGGCAAACTGCGAATAGATGCTGTCCCACGTCGCGCGGTCGACTGTGCCGGTCTCGGGCAGGCCATAGGCGCGCTGGAACGTCGTGACGGCCTGCGTGGTCGTTTCGCCGAAAACGCCGCTGACCGGCGGCTCCTGCACGGCGGAATTGAACTGCGAAACAACGGACAGCATATACTGCAGATGCGTCACCTTCGCGCCCTGCTCGCCGGGCAGGATCTGCTCGGGATATTCCCAGGAATAGCCGTAAAACGTCTGCCCCAGCGACTGCAGCTCACCGAGCTTCAAAACGGCGGTATAGAGCATCACAATGGTGTACCACGTCGCGCGGCCCACAATGCCGTCGACGGTCAGAGAGAAAATGGATTGGAACGCGCGCACGGCGTTTTCCGTCGCCTCGCCGAAAATGGCGTCGACGGGAACCTTGGGGATGGCGGGATAATTCTGCGAGATGCGGTTGAGCGCGACCTGCAGAAACGACACGTTGACGCCGATGTCGCCCCGCCGCACGGGACTGCCGGGGTAGGATTCCTGTAAATTCTGCACGGGCGCGTTCGCCACGAGCTCCACGTCCTCCCCGTAATAGGTGCGCAGGATCTCCACGGAATTCGCCCCGTCCTGCGCCAGATACTGCGAGCCCCACTGGCTCAGGCCCTGACACGTGACCGTCACGCCGTTGCAGAATTTTGCCGCCAGCGGCTCGACGAAGCCCTGCTTCCTGAGATAATCCGTGAACAGCTCGTCGACCAGCTCGGAGATATTGTCATAGATGTTGCGGCCGTTGATGAATTTCTGGTCGATGGCCGTCGAAGACGTGATATCGAACGGATAGCCGCGGCTGCGGTAATACTCGGTGTAGACCCGGTTGAGCGCGAACGAGATGATCGCCAGCGCGTTTGCCCGCAGCGCGGCGGGCTCCCATGTCGGGTAGACCTCGCTGGACAGGACGTTTTTCACATAGTCGGAAAACGACACCGTGACGTTTTCCGCGTTCGAATCCGGCGAACCGAGATGGACGGTGATGCTTTCGGGGATGTACGGGGCGATCGTCGCCAAAAAGCTCCCTCCTTTACAGATCCTGCGCCTGCGATGGGATGTCGAATTTCTGCGTCTGCGCGTAGCTGTCCGGCAGCGTCGGCGTCGGGATGAGCACGATCTGCTGCAGCGTCTGCACGCCGGGGAAGACCTGCGCATTGTGGATGAACACGCGGTCATAGCCCGCGCGTTCCCCGCGCAGATCGACAAGCGCGTAGGGCGTCTCGGCGGTCTGCCGCGTCTGACTGTCGGACGCCGGAGGCGTCGGGACGTCAAAGGGCTCGGTAAAGCCGTCGTAATTCGCCATGCGCACGGCCAGCAGCTCCTGCCTGCCGTCCGGCAGCTCGCGCGTGATGGTGAGCGTCGCGCCCGGAATGGGGATCTGCGCGGCGGACGTCACGATCTGCGCGGTCACGGTTCCGTATTCCTGCATCATACCGCCTCCTTTTTGCTTTCAGCCGTTAGCATATGCGGCAAAAACGAAATTTGTGCATGAACCGGAGACAGCCTGCGGATACTAGATGCAAAACAGCAAGGGAGCGGAGCAGCATGAATATGTCCCCAAAGGAATATAACCGCTATGTGGCGCGGCTGGCAAAAAAATCGCCGCTGGGCAAGGATCTTCTGAACAGCTTTCTCATCGGCGGCCTGATCTGCGTGATCGGGCAGCTGATTTTGAACGGCTATACCGCGCTGGACCTGTCCGAGCAGGACGCGGCCGCGGCGACCTCGGTCAGCCTCGTGTTTTTAAGCGCCGTGCTGACGGCGCTCAGCGTCTATGACGATCTGGCAAAGATCGCGGGCGCCGGAACGCTCGTGCCGATCACGGGCTTTGCCAACGCGGTCGTCTCGCCCGCGATCGAATTCAAGGCCGAGGGCTTCGTCACCGGCATGGCGGCCAAAATGTTTATTATAGCCGGCCCCGTCATCGTCTACGGCACCATCGCCAGCGTCCTGTACGGCGTCATCCTCGTGATTTTCGGCGGTTAGACTTCCCTTCACGCGAAAAATCGGGTATAATCAAATGAAAGGCTCCCCTTGGGCTCAAGGGGAGCTGGCAGCGAAGCTGACTGAGGGGATTCGAACATTGCAAATTTCGGAGCACCTTGAAACCTGAAACAAATCCCCTCCGTCATTTTCTACGAAAATGCCACCTCCCCTTACCATGCAGGGCATGGCAAGAGGAGGCTTTAGCGCGGTCAAAACACCATCGCCATGTTCTACTACATAAAGGAGACTCCCATGTCCAACAGAACCATCTGCCTCATCAACGATTCGTTTCCGCCTGTGACGGACGGCGTCGCGAACGCGGTTGTCAACTATGGCCGCGCGATCACCGAAAGCGGCGGCAAAGCCGTCGTTGTGACGCCGGCCTATCCCGGCGCGGATGACAGCGGCTTCCCATTCCCGGTCGTGCGCTATCCGAGCATCGACATGACGAAGCTCGTCGGCTATCACGCGGGTTTCCCGTTCTCGGAGAAGACCATGCAGACGCTCATGGAATATCCGTTCGATCTCATCCACTGCCACTGCCCCATCACCTCTGCCGTGCTCGCGCGCGAGCTGCGCGCCCGTATCCACGTTCCGGCGGTCTTTACGTATCACACCAAATTCGATATCGACATTGCCAACGCCATCCACGCGAAGCTCCTGCAGGAGGGCGCGAAAAAGCTGCTCGTCGACAACATCAGCGCCTTCGACGAGGTCTGGACGGTCAGCCGCGGAGCAGGGGAGAACCTGCGCTCGCTCGGCTATCAGGGCGACTGGCGTGTGATGCCGAACGGCGTCGACTTCGCACGCGGCCGCGTGCCGGAAGAAGATGTCCGCGCGGTCTGCCGGGACTTTGATCTGCCGGAGGGCGTCCCCGTTTTCCTGTTCGTGGGCCGCATGATGTGGTACAAGGGCCTGCGCATCACGCTGGACGCGCTCAAAAAGCTCAAGGACGCGGGCCATCCGTTCCGCATGGTCTTCGTCGGCAGCGGCGGGGATAAGGACGAGGTCGTGGCCTACGCAAACGAGCTTGGGCTTTCGGACTGTGTGTTCTTTACCTCGCCCAAATATGACCGCAACGTCATCCGCGCCTGGTACTGCCGGGCCGATCTGTTCCTGTTCCCGTCGACGTTCGATACGAACGGCCTCGTTGTGCGTGAGGCGGCGGCCTGCGAGCTGGCAAGCGTCCTCGTGCGCGGCAGCTGCGCCGCCGAGGACATCACAGACGGCCAAAACGGCTTCCTCATCGAAGAGAACGCGGACTCCATGGCGGCGCTGCTCGCAAGGCTCTGTCATGAGCCGGAGGCTTTGAAGCGTGTGGGCCGGCAGGCGCAGGAGGAAATCTATCTTTCCTGGGACGATGCCGTTCACCGCGCGCAGCAGCGCTATGAGATCGTCATCGAGCAGTACCGCTCCGGCGGCGGTTCCGCCCACCGGCGCTTCTCTGACGAGTATTATCAGTCGCTCGGCCTGTGCGCCGACATGCTCAGGCGCAGCCGCGAGCACCTGCGCGAGCAGTGGGATTCCTTTGCCGAGCATTTCCAATGATCCAATGATGCAGACAGCCCCTGCCGCCCGTCCGGGCGGCAGAGGCTGTTTTTGGAAATTGAACAAATTATTTGACATCCTTCATCGTCAGGCTGATCCTGCCGCGCTTCTGGTCGACGTCCAGCACGGCGACCTTGACCACATCGCCGACCGAGACGACCTCGGACGGATGCCTGATGAATTTTTTGCTGACCTGCGAGATATGCACCAGTCCGTCCTGATGCACGCCGATGTCGACGAATACGCCGAAATCGATGACGTTGCGCACCGTCCCGCTGAGCACCATGCCGGGCTTCAGATCCTTCAGCTCCAGAACATCTGTGCGCAGAATCGGCGCGGGCAGCTCGTCGCGCGGGTCGCGGCCGGGCTTTATGAGCTCCTTGACGATATCCTGCAGCGTCGGCACGCCGACGCCGCATTCCGCCGCGGCCCTTTCCGCGCCGTAGGCGCGGAGCTTGTCGGGAAGCGCGGCCATTTCCGGCTTTCCGGCGTTTTTGAGATCGATCTCCAGCAGCTCCGCCAGCTTCTTCGCCGCGTCGTAGCTCTCCGGGTGTACGCCCGTGCGGTCGAGCACCTGACGGCTTTCCGGCACGCGCAAAAAGCCCGCGCACTGCTCAAACGCCTTCGGCCCCAGCTTCGGCACCTTTTTGATCTGCGCGCGCGAGGTGAACGCGCCGTTTTCCTCGCGGTACGCGACGATGTTTTTGGCCGTCGTCGCGTTGAGTCCCGCGACCTGCTTCAAAAGGGGAGCGGAGGCCGTGTTCAGATCGACGCCGACGGCGTTGACGCAGGCCTCGACGACGCCGCCCAGCGCGGCGTCCAGCTCTTTTTCCGGCATATCGTGCTGATACTGCCCGACGCCGATGGCCTTCGGGTCGATCTTCACGAGCTCTGCCAGCGGATCCTGCAATCTGCGCGCGATGGACACCGCCGAGCGCAGATTCACATCGTACTGCGGGAATTCCTCCGCTGCCAGCTTCGACGCGGAATAGACGGACGCGCCCGCCTCGTTGACGATCATATAGGAGACGCCTCCGCCGAGCTTATGGATCATCTCGACGGCCATGGCCTCCGTCTCGCGCGAGGCTGTGCCGTTGCCGATGGCAAGATGGCGCACGTTGTCCTTCCGGATGAGCTGCGACAGTTTTGCGATCGCGTCCTGCTTCTGCTTTTCGCCGAACGTCGGATAGACGACCGTGGTGTCGAGCACCTTGCCCGTCTCGTCGACGACAGCGACCTTGCAGCCGTGGACGTAGCCGGGGTCAAGGCCCATCGTGACCGCGCCCTTTACCGGCGGCTGCATAAGGAGCGGACGCAGATTGAGGGCGAAATTATGGATGGCCTGTTCGTTGGCCATGTCGGTCAGCGCCGTGCGCAGCTCGCGCTCCATGCTGGGCTCCAGAAGCCGGTCATAGCTGTCGTCACAGACGGACTTCATGAAGTCCATCGCCGGGCTGCCGGGCCTTACAACGCCGCGGCGGATGCACTGCAGCGCCTCGTCCCGGTCGACGGACAGGCTGACCTTCAGCGCGCCCTCCCGTTCGCCCCGGTTGAGCGCCAGCACCTGATGGCTCTGCAGGCGGGAGATGGGCTGAGAGAACGCAAAGTACTGCCGGTAGACCGCCGTCTTATCGTCCTCCTCGTCCTTCGCCGCCGCCGACTGCGCCGTGCCGCGCCGGTTCATAAGCGCGCGCAGGCTCTTGCGCACGTCCGCGTCGTCCGAAACGCGCTCGGCGAGAATGTCCGCCGCGCCTGCCAGCGCGTCTTCGATCGTCTCCACGCCCTTTTCAGGGTCAATGTATGCCTGCGCCAGCACTTCCGGCGCGGCCATCTTCATGGCCTGCGCAAAGATCGCGTCCGCCAGCGGCTCGAGGCCCTTTTCCTTCGCGATCGTCGCGCGGGTGCGGCGCTTGGGCTTATAGGGCCGGTAAAGATCCTCGACCTCGGCCAGCGTCGCGGCCTCGTCGATGGCGCGTGCCAGCTCGTCCGTCAGCTTCTCCTGCGCGGCGATGGAGGACTTGACCTCCTCGCGCCGCTGCGCGAGATTGCGCAGATACTGAAGCCGCGTCTCCAGCGTCCGGAGCGCCGTATCGTCCATCGCGCCGTGCTGCTCCTTGCGGTAGCGGGCGATGAACGGAATGGTGTTGCCCTCGTCCAGCAGGGCAATGACATTTTCAATATAGTCCTGTCGGCAGTTCAGCTCCTGCGCCAGAATTTGAGAAATCGTCTGCATGGGATGCTCCTTTGTAAAAATCTTTTTGTATTGTATCACAAATCATGCTACAATCAAACAAAAAACTGTGGGGGGCTCCCGATATGCCGATCCGTGCGCTGCTTATGGACATTGACGATACGCTGTTTGATTTTCAGACCAGCTCCCGGAACGCGCTTTCCATCGCGTTCCGCGCGTTCGGCCTGCCGTTCACGCAGGAGATGTGGGCGCGCTACCGCGCGCTCGATATGGATTTCTGGCAGCGCTTCGAGCGGGGAGAAATCACAAAGGAGGCGCTCTACGTCGAACGCTTCCGCGTCTTCTTCGCGGAATACGGCATGACGGCCGACCCGGCGTCGTTCAACGCCGCGTACTTCCGCGAGCTGGGCGCGCAGCGCAATTTCATGCCGCACTGCGAACAGGCGCTGCGGCAGCTGCACGCGCAATATAAAATATTTATCGTGACCAACGGCAACACGGACATCCAGAAGCGCCGCATCGCCGCCAGCGGCATGGCGCAGTATTTTGACCGCGTGTTCATCTCCGAGCAGATGGGCTGCAAGAAGCCGGACAAGCTGTTTTATGACAAGGTCTTCGCCGAGATCGGCGAGGAATACCGCGCCTGCTCCGTCATGATCGGCGACAGCCTTTCGAGCGACATGCAGGGCGGCCGAAATGCCGGGATCCCGACCTGTCTCTATGGACAGCCGGAGCCGATAGCGCCCCTGTGCGACTACGCCGTTTCCGACCTCCTCGACCTCCCGCCCCTCCTTGCGTCGCTGTGACGTGTTGGCGCGGCGATTTGTAGGGGCGGACAACTCTGTCCGCCCCTACGACCGAATACGCGGGTGCCCACGAATTCGCCGAAAATCCGCACAAAATCTGCAACTCCCTCCTGCATGACCTCTCCGACTCGGCTTCGCCGAGCCACCTCCCCTTTCAGGGGAGGCTTTTGGGACACATCTCTGAGAAAATATTGCCATTTTCCCGATTCCCGCTTGCAAAACGCGGTGAAAGCCGGTAAAATAAAAAGGATATGAAAATTTCGCGCTGAGCGCGTGCGGCGGAGGGTTTTTCTTATGCCGGCAGATATTCTGACTCACATTCAAAACGGGATCCATGCCTTTTCCAAAGGGCAGAAGAAGATCGCGTCCTATATCCTGACCAACTATGACAAGGCTGCGTTCATGACGGCCAGCCGCCTCGGCAAGACCGTCGGGGTCTCGGAGTCGACCGTCGTGCGCTTTGCCGTGGAGCTCGGCTTCGAGGGCTACCCGGAGATGCAGAAGACGCTGCAGGAGCTTGTCCGCAATAAGCTCACCAGCGTCCAGCGCATCGAGGTCGCCAGCGACCAGTTCGGCAATCAGGACGTCGTGTCCAGCGTCCTGCAGCGCGACGCCAATGCCATCCGCATGACGGGCGAGGCGCTCGACCGCGGCCAGATGACCCGCGCGGTCGACGCGATTCTGCACGCGAGGTGCATCTATATCGTGGGCGTCCGCTCCTCCGCCGCGCTGGCGAATTACCTGAACTTCTATTTCCGCAATATTTTTGACAATGTCCGCCTCGTTTCCTCCACCGCCACCAGCGAAATGTTCGAGCAGCTGCTGCGCGTGGGGCGGGAGGACGTCGTCATCGGCATCAGCCTGCCGCGCTATTCCAGCCGGACGGTGAAGCTGCTGCAATACGCGCACGACTCCGGCGCGACCGTCGTCACCATCACGGACAAGCCCGAGGCGCCCGCCGGAAAGGTCGCCGACTATGTCCTGTGCGCCAAGAGCAATATGGTCTCGTTCGTCGACTCGCTCGTCGCGCCGATGAGCGTCATCAACGCGCTGATCGTCTCCGTCGGTCTGGAGCAGGAGGACAGCGTGGCAAAAACCTATGAGGACCTGGAGCGGCTTTGGGATGAATATGACGCCTTTGAACGGGTCGAATAGAGTTGTCGTCGTCGGTGGCGGCGCGGCGGGCATGATGGCCGCCGGTATGGCGGCGCGGGCAGGCGCGCAGGTGACGCTTTTGGAGCAGAACGGACGGCTCGGCAAAAAGCTCCTCATCACCGGCAAGGGCCGCTGCAACGTCACGAACGACTGTGCGTGGCAGGACGTGCTGCAAAGCGTCCCCACGAATCCGCGCTTTCTCTACAGCGCCCTTGCGGGCTTTTCTCCCGCGGACGCGAAGAAATTCTTTGAAGATCACGGCTGTGCGCTCAAGACCGAGCGCGGCAGCCGCGTTTTCCCGGTCTCCGACCGGTCGCAGTCAGTTCTCGACGCGCTCGAGCGCTTTCTGCGTGAGACCCATGTGCGCATTCTGACGCGCAGGGCGGCGGAGATCGCCGTATCCGACGGCCGCGTGACCGGCGTCAAAACGGCGGAGGGCCCCGTGCCCGCCGACTGCGTCATTCTCGCGACCGGCGGCCTGTCCTATCCCGCCACCGGCTCGACCGGCAGCGGCTACGCCATGGCGCGGGCCCTCGGGCATACGATCATAGAGCCGGTGGGCTCGCTCGTCCCGCTGGTCGAAAAGGGGCACGACTGTGCAAAAATGCAGGGTCTTGCCCTGAAAAACATTGCAGTTAAACTTGTAAACGCCAAAGGCAAGACTGTCTACGAGGACTTTGGGGAGCTGCTGTTTACCCATTTCGGCCTCTCCGGGCCGGTCATTCTTTCGGCCAGCTCCCACATGGCGCGCGGGGAGGACGGCTATACGGTCAAGATCGACCTCAAGCCCGCGCTGGACGAAAAAACGCTTGACGCGCGCATCCTGCGCGACTTTTCCGCCGCGCAGAACCGCGATTTTGAAAACAGCCTCTCGGCCCTGCTGCCGAGATCGATGATCCCCGTCGTGATCGCGCGCAGCGGCATCGACCCCGCGCAGAAGGTCAACTCCATCACGAAGCAGCAGCGAAGAGCGCTGCTCGAGACGATCAAATGCTTTTCCGTCCCCATCGCCTGCAAGGCGCCCGTCGAGGACGCCATCGTCACCTCCGGCGGCGTAAAGGTCTCCGAGGTGAACGCGAAAACGATGGAGTCCAAAAAGATCGCGGGCCTGTTTTTCGCGGGTGAGCTTCTGGACGTCGACGCCTATACCGGCGGCTTCAACCTCCAGATCGCCTGGGCGACGGGCCGTCTGGCGGGCCTGTCCGCCGCGGCAAAAGAATTTCAATCACCGGAGGACGCGACATGAGCAAATTCGTTTCCATCGCCATCGACGGCCCTGCGGGCGCCGGGAAAAGCACCATGGCCAGAGCCTGCGCCAGGGAGCTGGGCTATCTGTATGTCGACACCGGCGCGATCTACCGCACCGTCGGCTATTACATGCGCCTCATGGGCGTCGGCCCGAAGGATCGCGACGGCATCGCCCGCCTCATCGACGAGGTCAACATCGACATCCGCTATGAAGACGGCGTACAGCACATGATCCTCAACGGCGCGGACGTGACCGGGGAGATCCGCACGCCCGAAATGTCCATGTACGCCTCCGGCGTGTCCGCGCAGCCGTGCGTGCGCGCGTTCCTGCTCGAGATGCAGCGGCAGCTTGCCCGGACGCACAACGTCGTCATGGACGGCCGCGACATCGGCACGGTCGTGCTGCCGAAGGCCGACGTGAAGATCTTCCTGACGGCCAGCGCCGAGGTCCGCGCGAAGCGCCGCTTCGACGAGCTGCAGCAGAAGGGCGATAAGACGCCCTACGCGCAGATCCTCGCCGAGACGAAGCAGCGCGACAAACAGGATTCCGAGCGCGCCATCGCGCCGTTGAAGCAGGCGGCGGACGCCGTATTGCTCGATACCTCCGCGTATACGGTCGAACAGTCTGTAGACGCGATTTTAGATCTTGTCAGGAGGAAGCTCGGGTGAACTTCTGGTACCATCTGTGCTGGTGGCTGTGCCGCATCGGGCTGTTTTTCTGGCACCCGGTCTTTCATGTGACGGGCCGGGAACGCATCCCGGCGGGCAGCTGCATTCTCTGCGCCAATCACTCCGGTATGGCCGATCCCATCTGGATTTTGCTGGCCCTGCCCGAAAAGAAAATGATCCGCATCATGGCCAAGCAGGAGCTGCGCCGCGTGCCGTTCATCGGCTGGGTCATGGAAAAATTCCGCGTCATCTTTGTCAATCGCGGCGCGCACGACACGGAGGCGTTCAGCCGGTGCGTCGACGCGCTGGAGCGGGAGCAGGACAAGCTGCTCGTCTTCATCGAGGGGACGCGCTGCAACAAAAACAAGCACGTGCGCGCGAAAACGGGCGCCGTGCGCATGGCGGCGGAGTCCGGCGTCCCGGTCGTGCCGGTATTCGTGACGCGCAACAAGACGCCGTTCTGTCCGGTGAGCGTCATATTCGGCGAGCCGTATCAGGTCGGCAAGCTGGATCCCGGCGATCACGACGCCTGCCAGCAGGCGTCCGACCGGCTCCTGAAAACCATTTATCAGTTGGGCGGTGACAGCTATGCGGATCAGATTGGCTGAAACGGCGGGCTTCTGCTTTGGAGTCGAGCGCGCGGTCGCGCTCGCCGGGCAGACGGCGCGCACATGCAAAAACGCGGTCACGCTCGGCCCCATCATCCACAACCGCCATGTGGTCGAACGCTTTGAAGCGCTCGGCCTGCGCGAGATTTCCTCAGCCGGCGAGGCGCAGTCCGGCCAGACCGTCGTCATCCGCGCGCACGGCATCCCCGCCGGAGAGCAGAAAGCGCTTGCCGCGCGCGGCGCGGCGATGGTCGACGCGACCTGCCCGTTCGTCAAAAAGATCCACGTGATCGCGCAGAAGGCGGAGCGGGAGGGCCGGAGCCTTCTCATCATCGGCACGCCCACGCACCCGGAGATCATCGCCATCGCGAGCTTTTCCTCCGACGCGCACGTCTTTCAGACCGCCGAAGCGCTCGAAATCTGGCTCACGGAAGACCCTGAACGGCGCGATTTGCCGTTTTGTCTGGTTTCGCAGACGACAGGGACGCAAAAATTGTGGGAATCATGCCGGGAAATTGCAAAAAAAGTGTGTACAAATTGCGAAATATTTGATACAATATGCAGAGCTACGGAAATGCGGCAGGAAGAGGCAGCTTCTCTTTCAAAGAGCTGTGATGCGATGGTCGTTGTCGGGGACGCGAGAAGCTCCAATACGGGGCGTCTGGCCATGATCTGCAAGGAGAATTGCCCGAAGGTGGTACTCGTCGATCATGCCGATGAACTGGACATGTCTTTTTTTCATGGCGCAGCTACTGTGGGTATAACGGCCGGCGCATCGACGCCGCCGTGGATAATTAAGGAGGTAAACAACAAAATGAGCGAAGAACTGAAAGTTGAAACTGCACAGGAGGAGAATTTTGCCGAGCTTCTCGAGCAGTCCCTCAAGACTTTGAATAATGGAGATAAGGTAACTGGCACCGTCATGGCTATCGGTTCCACCGAGATCGAAGTCGACCTTGGCACGAAGCACACCGCCTACATCCCGCTGGAAGACTTCTCCGGCGATCCGTCCGTCAAGCCCGAGGACGTCGTCCACGTCGGCGACCAGATCGAAGCGGTCGTCGTCCATGTCAACGACGGCGAGGGTGTCGTCCGCCTGTCCCGCAAGCGTCTCGAGGCCGGAAAGGCCTGGGAAGAGATCGAAGCGGCCGTTGAGGACAAGACCGTTGTCGAAGGCAACGTCACCGAAGAGAACAAGGGCGGCATCGTCGTCAATGTCAAGGGCATCCGCGTGTTCGTTCCGGCGTCCCAGTCCGGCGTTCCCAAGGGCGGCGATCTGAGCGAGATGGTCGGCAAGACCGTCCAGCTGCGCATCACCGAGGTCAACCGTGCCCGCCGCCGCGTCGTCGGCTCCATCCGTTCTGTCGCCGCTGAGCAGCGCAAGGCCGCGCAGGAGAAGATCTGGAGCGAGATCGAGGTCGGCAAGCAGTACCACGGCACTGTCAAGTCCCTCACCAGCTACGGCGCGTTCGTCGATATCGGCGGCGTCGACGGCATGGTCCATGTCTCCGAGCTGAGCTGGAACCGCATCAAGAACCCGTCCGAGGTCGTCAAGGTCGGCGACGAGATCGACGTCTTCGTCATCGCGCTCGATCCCGAAAAGCGCAAGATCTCCCTCGGCTACAAGACCGAAGCCACCAACCCCTGGACGCTGTTCACCAACCAGTTCCAGGTCGGCGACGTCGCCAAGGTCAAGATCGTCAAGCTCATGACCTTCGGTGCATTCGCCGAGATCATCCCGGGCGTTGACGGCCTCATCCACATCTCCCAGATCGCGGATCGCCGCATCGGCAAGCCGGAGGACGTTCTGTCCGAGGGTCAGGAAGTCGACGCGAAGATCATCGACATCGATCAGGAGCACAAGCGCATCTCCCTGTCCATCCGCGCCCTGCTGGCTCCCGCCGCAGAGGACGAAGAGGACGCCGAGTAATTCGTTCCAACAAAAGCAGGCCGCCGGTCAAACCGGCAGCCTGCTTTTTCTTTCCCGATCAAACAAGGAGCCTGACCGCATGCGCGGCAGGCTCCTGTTTTTGAAATTCAGATCTGCGCCGCGCCGCTTCTTCTCGCGGCTTCGGCGACGGCCTTGGCGACGGCGGGGCCGACGCGGTGGTCGAAGGCCT